>NC_006461.1:1233161-1849742 GCF_000091545.1 Thermus thermophilus HB8 | reverse complement strand
GATCCGTAGTCGTAGTAGTAGGGCCTGTGGAAATGTGGATAAGCGGGGGAAAACGCCCTCCAGGACGAGAAACGGGCTGTGGATAACTGCTGTGGATAACTGGCCCCGGCCTGTGGATAACCTGTGGATAAAGGGCGGGTTATCCACAGGGGTCGGCCCCCCCGGAGTTTTCCACAGGTTATCCACAGGGTTATCCACAGCTTGAGCCCGGTTATCCACAGGGTTATCCACAGGTTATCCACAGGGGTCATGTGCACGCCTCCCGGAGGGTGCGGAGGAGGCCCTGCACCTCCCGGTCGCTTTCCGCGAGCTCCTGGACCTTCTGGATGGCGTAGAGGACCGTGGTGTGGTCCCGGCCGCCGAAGAGCTGGCCGATCTCGGGCAGGGAGGCCCGGGTGAGCTCCCGCACCAGGTACATGGCGAGCTGCCGGGGGAGGACCACCTCCTTCTTGCGGCCGCTCCCCGTGAGCTCCTCCGGTTTCAGGCCGAAGTGGTCCGCCACTTTGCGGATGATCTCCAAGGGGTCCGCCTCCAGCTCCCTGGGGGCGAAGATGTCGGAGAGGGCCTTGGCGGCCACGGCGCGGGTCAGCTCAACGCCGTTGAGGGAGGCGAAGGCGATGGCCCGCATGAGGGCCCCTTCCAACTCCCGGATGTTGGAGGTGACCTGCCGGGCGATGTACTCCAGGGCGTCCTCGGGGATCCTCAGGCCCCGCTGCTCGGCGTTCATCTTCAGGATGGCGATCCGGGTTTCCAGGTCGGGGGGCTGGATGTCGGTGATCAGGCCCCACTCAAAGCGGCTCCGCAGGCGCGCCTCCAGGGTGAGGATGTCCTTGGGCGGCCGGTCGGAGGAGAGGATGATCTGCTTGTGGGCCTCGTAAAGGGCGTTGAAGGTGTGGAAAAACTCCTCCTGGGTGCGCTCCTTTCCGGCGATGAACTGGACGTCGTCCACCAGCAGGAGGTCCACGGAGCGGTACCGCTCCCGGAACTCCGTCATCCGGTCCTCGCGGATGGCGTTGATGAGCTCGTTGGTGAAAGTTTCCGTGGAAACGTACTCAATCCTCAGGTGGGGGAAGCGCTTGGCCACGGAGTGGCCCACGGCGTGCATCAGGTGGGTCTTTCCCAGGCCCACGCCCCCGTAGATGAAGAGGGGGTTGTAGGCCCGGCCGGGGGACTCGGCCACGGCCACGGCGGCGGCGTGGGCCATGGAGTTGTTGGGCCCCACCACGAAGTTTTCAAAGGTGTACTTCGGGTTGAGCTTGGGCCGGGGGGCCTCGGCGGGGGCGGCCTGGAAGATGTCCTCCTGGACCACGACCCCGGGCACCACCCGGAGCTCAAACCGGGGCGCCTGGGCCCCGAGGAGGCCGAGGGCCTCCTGGATGAGGCCGGCGTAGTGGCGCCGGATCCAGTCCAGGGCAAAGGAGGTGGGCACGGCGAGCTCCAGCACCCCGTCCCGGATCCCCAAGGGGCGGATCCTTTCAAACCAGGTGTGGAACTCCACCTCGGTGATGCTGCGGCGGATGTGCTCCAGAACGTGTTGCCAGACGGCCTCGTGCGACAACCTTCCCCCTCCGTCGTCCCGGTCCCCCATTTTAACCCCGGGACCCGCTAGAGTGAGATGGGATGGCGGGCTACGACGTGGTGGTGGTGGGAGGGGGCCACGCGGGCCTCGAGGCGGCCTGGGCGGCGGCCGCCCTGGGGGTCCGGGTGGCCCTGGTGACGGTGAACCCCGACCGGATCGGCATGATGCCCTGTAACCCCGCCGTGGGGGGGCCGGGGAAAAGCCAGCTCGTGGCGGAGGTGGTGGCCCTGGGCGGGCTCATGGGCCGGGCGGCGGACGCCGCCGCCATCCACACCCGGGTCCTGAACCGCTCCAAGGGCCCTGCGGTGCAAAGCCTTAGGGTCCAGGTGGACCGGGACCTCTACGCCCTCAAGGCCCAGGAGATCCTCGCGGAAAGGCCCGTGGAGGTGCTGCGGGGCGAGGTGGCGGCCCTCTGGGTAGAGGGGGGGAGGCTTCTCGGCGTCCGCACCGTGGACGGGCGGACCCTCCCCGCCAAGGCGGTGGTGGTGGCGGGGGGGACCTTCCTTTCCGGGGTGGTCTGGTACGGAAGGAAGAGCCGTCCCGCCGGGCGCCAGGGGGAGCCCCCGGCCCGTTTCCTCTCCCAAAGCCTCAAGGCGGTGGGCCACACCCTGAGGCGGTTCAAGACGGGGACCCCGCCCAGGATCCGCGCGGACAGCGTGGACTTCGGGCGCCTCGAGGTGGTCCCGCCCGAGGTGCCGCCCGGGAGTTTCACGGGAAACCCTGGGCCCCACGCCGCCAGGCTCCCCACCTGGCAGACCCGCACCACGGCGCGGACCCACCGCCTCATCCGCGAGAACCTCCACCTCTCCCCCCTCTACGCCGGGGACATCCAGGGCATCGGCCCCCGGTACTGCCCCTCCATTGAGGACAAGGTGGTGCGCTTCGCCGACAAGGAGAGCCACCTCCTCTTCGTGGAGCCGGACGGGCTCTCCACCACCGAGGTCTACCTCCAGGGCTTCTCCTCAAGCCTCCCTCCCGAGCTCCAGGAGGAGATGGTGCGCTCCCTCCCCGGGTTTGAGCGGGCGGTGATCCAGCGCTACGCCTACGCCGTGGAGTACGACAGCCTGGACCCCACGGAGCTCACCCGGGGCCTCCAGTCCCGCCTCCTGCCTGGGCTTTTCAGCGCCGGGCAGGTGAACGGCACCTCGGGCTACGAGGAGGCGGCGGCCCAGGGGCTTCTGGCCGGGCTCAACGCCGCCCGGTTCGCCCTGGGCCTTCCCGAGGTCCACCTCCCCCGGGAAAGCGGCTACATCGGGGTCCTGGTGGACGACCTCGTGGGCCGGGGCACGGACGAGCCCTACCGGATGATGACCTCCCGGGTGGAGCTCCGCCTCCTCTGCCGGGCGGACAACGCCGACGAGCGCCTCACCCCTTTGGCCGTGGCCTGGGGTCTGAGGCCCAAAGAGGATCTGGAGCGGGTGGAGGCCAAGTACCGCAGGGTGGCGGCGGAGCTTAGGCGCCTTCAGGCCCTTCGGGTGGAAGGGGTCTCCGGTCTCCAGTGGCTTAGGCGGCCGGAGAACACCTACCGGGCCCTGGCGGAGCGCTTCCCCCCGTCCGAGCCTCTCTCCCCCGAGGAGGCCTACCAGGTGGAGGTGCGGGCCAAGTACGCGGGCTACATTGAGCGGCAGGAGCGCCTGCGGGAGAAGATGAAGGACCTCGAGGCCTTCCGCATCCCCGAGGGGATGGACTTCCCCAAGGTGCCGGGGCTTTCCCGGGAGGCGGCGGAGAAGCTCTCCCGCCACCGGCCCAAAAGCCTCGCCGAGGCGGCCCGGATCCCCGGGGTGCGGGACTCGGACCTCACGGCCCTGGCCGTCCACCTGCGGCGGGGCGCCTGATGTTTCACGGGAAACACCCGGGGGGCCTGAGCGAAAGGGGCCGGGCCCTGCTCTTGGAGGGGGGAAAGGCCTTGGGCCTGGACCTAAAGCCCCACCTGGAGGCCTTCTCCCGCCTCTACGCCCTCCTCCAGGAGGCGAGCGGGAAGGTCAACCTCACCGCCCTCCGCGGTGAGGAGGAGGTGGTGGTCAAGCACTTCCTGGACTCCCTGACTCTCCTCAGGCTTCCCCTCTGGCAGGGGCCCCTACGGGTCCTGGACCTGGGGACGGGGGCGGGGTTTCCCGGCCTTCCCTTGAAGATCGTCCGCCCCGAGCTGGAGCTCGTCCTCGTGGACGCCACCCGGAAGAAGGTGGCCTTCGTGGAGCGGGCCATAGAGGTCCTTGGGCTCAAGGGGGCCCGGGCCCTCTGGGGCCGGGCGGAGGTCCTCGCCCGGGAGGCGGGCCACCGGGAGGCCTACGCCCGGGCGGTGGCCCGGGCCGTGGCCCCTCTCTGCGTCCTCTCCGAGCTCCTTTTGCCCTTCCTCGAGGTGGGCGGGGCGGCGGTAGCCATGAAGGGGCCCCGGGTGGAGGAGGAGCTCGCCCCCCTGCCCCCCGCTCTGGAGCGGCTCGGCGGGCGGCTTGGGGAGGTCCTCGCCCTCCAGCTTCCCCTCTCCGGGGAGGCGCGCCACCTGGTGGTGTTGGAGAAGACCGCCCCCACCCCCCCCGCCTACCCCCGGCGCCCTGGGGTTCCCGAGCGGCATCCGTTATGCTAAGGGCCAAGGTGCGGCGCATCGCCTTGGCCAACCAGAAGGGCGGGGTGGGCAAGACCACCACGGCCATCAACCTCGCGGCCTACCTGGCCCGCCTGGGCAAGCGGGTGCTCCTGGTGGACCTGGACCCTCAGGGGAACGCCACGAGCGGCCTCGGGGTGCGGGCGGAGCGGGGGGTGTACCACCTCCTCCAGGGGGAGCCCCTGGAGGGGCTCGTGCACCCCGTGGACGGCTTCCACCTCCTGCCCGCCACCCCGGACCTGGTGGGGGCCACGGTGGAGTTGGCCGGGGCCCCCACCGCCCTGCGGGAGGTCCTGCGGGATGAGGGCTACGACCTCGTCCTCCTGGACGCGCCCCCGAGCCTTTCCCCTCTTACCCTCAACGCCCTGGCCGCGGCGGAAGGGGTGGTGGTCCCGGTCCAGGCCGAGTACTACGCCCTGGAGGGGGTGGCGGGCCTCCTCGCCACCCTGGAGGAGGTGCGGGCGGGCCTCAACCCCAGCCTCCGCCTCCTCGGCATCCTGGTGACCATGTACGACGGCCGCACCCTGCTCGCCCAGCAGGTGGAGGCCCAGCTCCGCGCCCACTTCGGGGAGAAGGTGTTTTGGACGGTGATCCCCAGGAACGTCCGCCTGGCGGAGGCCCCGAGCTTCGGCAAGACCATTGCCCAGCACGCCCCCACCTCCCCCGGGGCCCACGCCTACCGCCGCCTGGCAGAGGAGGTGATGGCCCGTGTCCAGGAAGCCTAGCGGTCTCGGGCGGGGCCTCGAGGCCCTGCTCCCCAAGACGGGGGCGGGGGTGGTCCGCCTGCCCCTCGCCAGCATCCGCCCCAACCCCCGCCAGCCGCGGAAGCGGTTCGCCGAGGAGAGCCTCAAGGAGCTCGCCGACTCCATCCGGGAGAAGGGCCTCCTCCAACCCCTCCTCGTCCGGCCCCAGGGGGACGGGTACGAGCTCGTGGCGGGGGAAAGGCGCTACCGGGCCGCCCTCATGGCGGGGCTTCAGGAGGTCCCCGCCGTGGTCAAGGACCTCACGGACCGGGAGGCCTTGGAGCTCGCCCTGGTGGAGAACCTCCAGCGGGAGGACCTCTCCCCTGTGGAGGAGGCCCGGGGCTACCAGGCCCTTTTGGAGATGGGCCTCACCCAGGAGGAGGTGGCCCGGCGGGTGGGCAAGGCCCGCTCCACCGTGGCCAACGCCCTCAGGCTCCTCCAGCTTCCCCCCGAGGCCCTCGAGGCCCTGGAGCGGGGGGAGATCACCGCGGGCCACGCCCGGGCCCTCCTCATGCTGGAGCCCGAGGACCGGCTCTGGGGGCTTAAGGAGATCCTGGAGAAGGGGCTTTCCGTGCGGCAGGCGGAGGCCCTGAGGGAGCGCCTGGCCATGGCCCCTAAGCGCCCCGCTGAGCCCTCCCCCCTCTCCCTGGAGCTCTCCCGCCACCTGGGCCTGCCCGTGAGGGTGGTGGGGGGGAAGAAGGGCAAGGTGGTGATCCAGTACCGCTCCTTGGAGGAGCTGGAGGCCCTTCTGCGGCGCCTCGGCTACCAGGCGTAGCCGAAGAGGACGCGCACCGCCCCGTCCTGGTCGGTGCGGCGCACCTCCGCGCCGTGGCGCTCAAGGCGCTCCAGGACCTCGGGGTGGGGGTGGCCGAAGGGGTTGGGCCCCACCCCGATGAGGGCCACCCGGGGCCTCGTCCTTTCCAGGAGGACCTCGGAGGTGCCGCTTTGGGAGCCGTGGTGGCTCACCTTGAGCGCCTCCACCTCCCCCACGGGAAGCCTGGCCTCCACCTCCCGGGGCAGGTCGGCGAGGAGGAGGGCCCGTCCCCGGCCGAAGTCCAGGAGGAGGGCGAGGCCGTCTTGGTTGTCGTCCCCGGAGAGGGCCTCGGGCCAGAGCACCCGGACCTCGCCCTGGCCCACCTTAAGGCGGGTTCCCGCCCCGGCCCGCACCACGGGGACGCCCCGCGCCCTTAGGGCCTGGGCCAGGGGGTGGTCCTCGGGGAAGCCGGGGGCGAGGAGGGCAAGGCCCACGGGAACCTCCTCTATCACCCGGAAAAGCCCCCCGTAGTGGTCCGCGTCGGGGTGGGTGGCCACCAAAAGCTCCAGGGCCTCCACCCCGAGGGCGCGGAGGGCCCGGACCACCGCCTCCCCCTTCTCCGCCCGTCCCCCGTCCACCAGGACCTCCCCGCCCCCCATGCGGGCGAGGAGGGCGTCCCCCTGGCCCACGTCCAGCATCCAGAGGTCCAGCGGCTTTGGCCGGGCGGCGAGGAGGCCCACCAGGGTGGGCAGGGAGGCGAGGAGGAGGGCGCGCCGCCAGGGAAGCCTGCGGTGGAGGGCGAAAAGGAGGGGGAGAAGGCCCAGGTAGTAGAGGGCAAAGCCTGGGGGGGCGATCTCCCCCCAGCGGAGGAGGGGCCCTTGGGCCGCAAGCCCCGCCAGGAGGAGGAGCCCCCGGGCGAGGGGCTCCACCAGGGGGGCGGGGAGGGCGCCGAGGAAGAGCTTGAGGAAGCCGAGGGGCACGAGGAGGGCCACCAGGGGGAGGGCGAGGAGGTTGGCGAGGGGGGCGAGGAGGGGGGCGAAGCCGAAGCGGTGGAGGAGGAGGGGGAGGAGGAAGGCCTGGACGGCCAGGCTTGCGGCCACGCCCCCGAGGAGATAGCCCCTGGGGCCCGGGGGAAGCCTCAGGGCCGGGAGGACCAGGGCCAGGCCCAGCACCGCGAGGTAGGAGAGCTGGAACCCGAGGCCGAGGAGGGCCTCGGGGCGGAGGAGGAGCTGGAGGAAGAGGGCGAGCCCCAGGGCCTGGACCACCCCGGCCCCCCCAAGGCCCAGGAAGAGGCCGAGGAGGGACAGGCCCGCCATGAGGCTCGCCCGCACCAGGGAGGGGCTCGGCCCGGCGAGGAGGAGGTAGAAGGGGAGGAGGGCGAGGGCCAGGAGGTAGCGCCACCGCCCCAGGGGGTAGAGGCCGAGGACGGCGAAGCCCACGAGCACCCCCACGTGAAGGCCAGAGAGCGCCAGGAGGTGGGCGAGGCCCGCCCGCTGGAAGAGGGGGTAGGCCGTCTCTAAGCCCCCCTTGTCCCCGAGGACCAGGCCCTCCACCACCTCCCGGGCCTCGAGGCTCAGGCCCGCCCCTAGGCGTTCCCGGAACCCCTCCCTCCAGTCGGGCAGGGGCCCCAAGGGCTCGGCGCTTTCGGCCCGGAGCACCCCCTTGGCCCCCCGGCTCAGGAGCCAGGCCCGTTGGTCAAACCCCCCGGGGTTGGTCCGGCCTTGGGGCGGGGCGATGCGCCCCCGGAGGCGGTAGCGGCCGTCCGGTAGAGGGGGATAGTGGCTCACCCAGAGGAGGTGGCCCTCCGCCCGTGTGAACCCGCCCCTCACGGCGAAGACCCCCTCCACGGCGGCGCCCCACGGGGGCTCGGGCAAGGGGAAGAGGAGGGCCCGGGCCAGGACGAGGCCGAAGCCCAGGGCGAAGGGAAGGCGGAGGAAGGGAAGGAGGCCGAGCCCAAGGAAGGCCCAAGGCGCGAAAAGCCCCCAGGCGGCCACCAAAGCCCCCGCCCCAAGCCCCACTCCCCAGGTCCAAGAAGGCCTCATGGCCGGAGGTAGGGGCGGAGGCGCTCCAGGGTGGCGGGGCCGATCCCTTTCACCTTGAGAAGGTCCTCCACCCGGGCGTAGGGCCTGCCCTCCACGATGCGCCGGGCCAGGACGGGGCCGATGCCGGGCAGGGCCATGAGCTCTTCCAGGCTCGCCTCGTTCAGGCTCACGGGGGTTTGCGCTTGGGGCAAAGGGGCGACCTTTCCCAGGGCCTCCACCCGCACCGGAAGCGGGGCGGGGGCGAGCTTGGGCCAGAGGGCGAGGAGGCCGAGGAGGGCTACCGCGAGGAGGTAGCCGAGGACCAGGCCGTCAAGGCCAGGGTGAGGCCGCCCAGGACCACTCCCCCGAGGACCCAGGGGTCGGCGTCCGGGTGGGTGGCCGCGAAGCCCACCGCGTAGGCCAGGGTGAGGAGGGCGAGGAGCCTCAGGGGTAGGGCCAAAGGGTTGCGGGTTCCCTGGGCCGGGGGAGGGGGCGTGGGGGTAGGGGCGGGAGGGGGCTCCTCCGGGGCGAGCTCCACCGAGGGGGTTTTGGCCGGGGGCTCCTCCTCCCAGACGGGGGCCTTGGCCTCCTGGGCGGGGGGCTTGGGGGGCTCGGGCCTGGGGGCGGCGGTGGCCTTCTTGGCCCGGGCCACGTGGGGCTTGAGCCCCTCGAGGAAGGCCTTGAGTTCCTCCAGGGGGAAGGCCTTCAGGGGGATGGAGAGGGCCTCCGCGTCGCCCTGGACCAGGACCGTCCCCCCTTCCCCCCGGGTTACCCGCCGGATCCGGGCGAGCTCCAGGCGTTGCACCCCCTGGTCGCTCAGGAAGAGGAGCGCCGTTTCCGTGACCGCGAGAAGCCCCTCCGGGCCCTCCAGTTGGGCGAGGGGGCGCTCCCCGAGACGGGCGAGCTCGGCTTCATACTTGCCCATGGCCCCATTCTATACGGCATAATGGGGGCGGTATGGCGAACCTGAAGAGCCTTCCCGTGGGCGACAAGGCGCCCGAGGTGGTCCACATGGTCATTGAGGTCCCCCGCGGCTCGGGCAACAAGTACGAGTACGACCCGGACCTCGGGGCGATCAAGCTGGACCGGGTCCTGCCGGGAGCCCAGTTCTACCCCGGGGACTACGGCTTCATCCCCTCCACCCTGGCCGAGGACGGGGACCCCTTGGACGGCCTCGTCCTCTCCACCTACCCCCTCCTCCCCGGGGTGGTGGTGGAGGTCCGGGTGGTGGGCCTCCTCCTCATGGAGGACGAGAAGGGCGGGGATGCCAAGGTCATCGGGGTGGTGGCCGAGGACCAGCGCCTGGACCACATCCAGGACATCGGGGACGTCCCCGAGGGCGTGAAGCAAGAGATCCAGCACTTCTTTGAGACCTACAAGGCCCTCGAGGCCAAGAAGGGGAAGTGGGTCAAGGTCACGGGCTGGCGGGACCGGAAGGCGGCCTTGGAGGAGGTCCGGGCCTGCATCGCCCGCTACAAGGGCTAGGGGCTGAAAGGCGCTTTCCGGGCCGGGGACGCCCCGGCCCCATTAGAATTCAGGGGGGTGTGCATGGTCTGCCCGGTCTGCGGCGAGGCGCTGGAGCTGGAAGGGTACGAGGTGGGGGACCTCGTGGACTGCGAGGCCTGCGGGGCGGTCCTCCGCCTCCTCTCCGATGGGGGCCTGGAGGTGGTGGTGCCCCCGGGGGGGGAGAAGGAGCCCCTCTGGGGCCTCGAGGCCTACGGGGACGGGGAGGAGGCCGTCCTCCGCTTCTCCGACGGGACCCTGGAGGAGGGGGTGCGCGTGGCCAAGGCGGAGCTGGCCGAGGCCCTGCGCCGCCTGGAGGAGGGGGTGGGGGACGAGGCCCCCGAGGAGGCCGAGGACGAGCCCAACCGGGAGCCCGACTACCTGACCGTCCACGTGGAGGCTGAGCCCGGGCCTTTGGTGCTCCGGCGCATCGTCTACCGGGGGGCGCCGGACCTTCTGGAGTTCACCCTGCCCTCGGGCTCCGTCTACGAGTTCCCCTTCCGGGAGGCCCTGGCCCTTCTTCGCCCCGTGGTGGGCTGACGTGCGGCTGGTCTTGGTCCCCACGCCCATCGGCAACCTGGAGGACATCACCTTGAGGGCCCTCCGCGTCCTCAAGGAGGTGGAGGTGGTGGCCTGCGAGGACACCCGCCGCACCGGGCTCCTCCTCAAGCACTACGGCATTCCCACCCCCACCCTCCGCCTGGACCAGCACACGGTGGGGCGGGCGCGGGAGCTCCTCGCGCCTTACCGCTACGTGGCCTACGCCACGGACGCCGGCACCCCCGGGATCTCGGACCCGGGGGCCGAGCTCGTGCGCCTGGCCCTGGAGTGGGGCTGGCGGGTGGAAGCGCTTCCCGGCCCCACGGCCTTGATCCCCGCCCTGGTGGCCTCCGGCCTGCCCACCCACCGCTTCACCTTTGAGGGGTTCCTGCCGAAGGGGGGAAGGGAGCGGAGGGAGCGGATCCTGGCCTTGGCCCGGGAGGGGAGGACGGCTGTGCTCTACGAGAGCCCCCACCGCCTGCGCAAGACCTTGGAGGATCTCCTCGAGGTCTACGGGCCGGATCACCCCGTGGCGGTGGCCCGGGAGCTCAGCAAGCTCCACGAGGAGATCTTTCGTGGAAGCCTCCGGGAAGCCTTGGAACATTTCCAGGAGCCCCGGGGGGAGTTCGTCCTCGTCCTGGGACCCAAGGCCCTGGAGGCCCCAAACGGCGAGGCCCTGGCCCGGAGGCTGAAGGAGGAGGGGCTTTCGGGGAGGGCCTTGGTCCGGGCCCTCGTGGCCTTGGGCCTTCCCCGGAACGAGGCGTACCGACTGGCCTTGGAGGAGGAAGAGGGATGAAACGCATCGGGGTGTTCACCAGCGGCGGCGACGCGCCGGGGATGAACGCGGCCATCCGGGCGGTGGTGCGCCAGGCCCACGCCCTGGGGGTGGAGGTCATCGGGATCCGCCGCGGCTACGCCGGCATGATCCAAGGGGAGATGGTGCCCTTGGGGGTGCGGGACGTGGCCAACATCATCCAGCGGGGCGGGACGATCCTCCTCACGGCGAGGAGCCAGGAGTTCCTCACGGAGGAGGGGCGGGCCAAGGCCTACGCCAAGCTGCAGGCGGCGGGGATTGAGGGCCTGGTGGCCATCGGCGGCGACGGGACCTTCCGCGGGGCGCTTTGCCTCGTGGAGGAGCACGGGATGCCGGTGGTGGGGGTTCCGGGCACCATAGACAACGACCTCTACGGCACGGACTACACCATCGGCTTTGACACCGCGGTGAACACGGCCCTCGAGGCCATAGACCGGATCCGGGACACCGCGGCGAGCCACGAGCGGGTCTTCTTCATAGAGGTCATGGGGCGGCACGCCGGGTTCATCGCCCTGGACGTGGGGCTTGCCGGCGGGGCGGAGGTCATCGCCGTCCCCGAGGAGCCCGTGGACCCCAAGGCCGTGGCCGAGGTGCTGGAGGCCTCCCAGAGGCGGGGGAAGAAGAGCTCCATCGTGGTGGTGGCCGAGGGGGCCTACCCCGGCGGGGCCGCGGGGCTTCTCGCCGCCATCCGGGAGCACCTCCAGGTGGAGGCCCGGGTCACCGTCCTGGGGCACATCCAGCGGGGCGGGAGCCCCACGGCCAAGGACCGGATCCTGGCGAGCCGCCTGGGGGCGGCCGCGGTGGAGGCCCTGGTGGGCGGGGCGAGCGGGGTCATGGTGGGGGAGGTGGAGGGCGAGGTGGACCTCACCCCCCTGAAGGAGGCGGTGGAGCGCAGGAAGGACATCAACCGGGCCCTCTTGCGCCTATCGCAGGTGCTGGCCCTCTAGGCCCAACGCCTTCCGCGCCCAGGGCGTTCCCCAGGCCCAGGCGAAGACCCGGCGGGCGAAGGGGCTTTGCGCCACCCCCTGGTAGATGGGGGTGGGCAGGCGGAGGGAGGGGTAGCGGATCCCCCCGGAAGGGGCGGGCTCGCTGGGGAAGCCCGTCCAGATGGCCGCCGCGAGGAAGAGGCCGAGGAGGCCGCCCCCGAGAAGCCCGAGGCCCCTTTCCGCCGCCTCGGAGAGGAAGAGGGGGAGGCTTTTGGCCAAGGCCCCCAGGACGAGCCCCAGGGCGAGGGCGGTCCAGAAGGCGGGGAGGCCGAGGGCCAGGGCGGCCGCGTAGAGGGGAAGGCCCAGGAGCCCGACCCAGGCGAGGACAAGCCCCCCCCGGTACCCCAGGGCCAGGGAGAGGGCCAGAACCATGAGGGCCAGGAGGTCCACCCAGGTGAGCATGCCCCCAGCTTATACCTTTTCTCCCCGGTTCCTTCGCCCGGCTAATCCGGAAAAGCCCTCTGAGGGCCTTTTGCCGGGGCCCCCATGCTGGCGCAAGCCAGCATGGGGTGGCATTACGGGGTGTCCAGGCCGCGCAGGCCGAACCCCCTGGCCCTGAGGGCCTCCGCCACCCGGGAGACGGCCTCCTCCACCTCCTCGTCCCGCAGGGTGCGCTTGGGGTGGCGGAAGCGGAGGTGGAAGGCGAGGCTCTTGTGGCCTTCGGGCAGGGGCGGGCCTTGGTAGAGGTCAAAGAGGGCGAGGCTTTCCAGGTAGGGGCCTGCGGCCTCCCGCACCAAAGCCTCCACCTCGCCGTANGGGGTGGGGGCGGGGACCACCACGGCCAGGTCGCGGAAGGCGGCGGGGTGGCGGGAGGGGTCTTGGAAGGCGAGGGGTTTGTCCGGGAGGGGCAGGCGGAGCTCAAAGAGGTGGACGGGGGGAAGCTCCAGCTCCTGGGCGATCTCGGGGTGGAGGGCGCCGAGGAAGCCCACCTCCTCCCCCTCCACCAGGACCCGTCCCGAGACCCCGGGGTGGAGGAAGGGGAAGGCCTGGGCCTCCACCCGGAAGGCCAGGCCGAGCCGGGCGAAGAGGGCCTCGAGGTACCCCTTGAGGAGGAAGTAGCCGGAAAGCCGCTCCTTGGCCCAGGGGAGGCCCACCCCCTCGCCGAAGAGGAGGCCGGCCAGGTGGGTCTCCTCCCGCTCCCGGAAGACCCGGCCCACCTCAAAGAGGAGGGCCCGCTCGGGCCGGTCCAGGTCCAGGTTCTCCTTCAGCACCCGGACCAGGCCGGGGAAGAGGTGGGTCCTGAGGGCCGCCTTTTCCGGGGCCAGGGGGTTGAGGAGGAGGAGGCGGGGGGGATCAAGGCGGAAGCGGCGGGCGTCCTCGGGGTCCATGAAGCTGTAGGTGTAGACCTCCTGGAAGCCGAGCCCGGAGAGGACTTCCCTTAGGCGCTGCTCCTTCCGGTAGGGGGCTTCTACCCCGCGGTTGTCGGGGGCGGGGAAGAAGGCGGGGAGGGCCAAGGGGATGGTCTCGTAGCCCTGGATGCGGGCCACCTCCTCCACCAGGTCCTCCTCCAGCCTGAGGTCCAGGCGGTGGCTGGGCGGGGTGACCCGGTAGGTGGGGCCTTCGCCTTCCACCCGGCACCCGAGCCGCTTGAGGATGGCGATCTGCTCGGCCTCGGGGTAGGACGTGCCCAGGAGGCGGTTGGCGTACTCGGGGCGGAAGGGGATGGCCTCCGGGGGCTTGGGGCTTCCCGCCTCGAGGAGGGCCTCGGCCACCCGGGCCCCCGCCAGGGCCTGGAGGAGGCTTAAGGCCCGCCTCTGGGCGGGGACCTGGCCCAGGGGGTCCACCCCCCGCTCAAAGCGGTGGCTCGCCTCGGTGCGCAGGCCGTGGCGGCGGGCGGTCTTGCGGATGGAGACCGGGTCAAAGCAGGCCACCTCCAAGGCGATGGCCTCCGTGTCCTCCCGGACCTCGCTCTCCGCCCCGCCCATGACCCCGGCGAGGCCCAAGGGGAAGCTCTCCTCCCCCCGCCACCCGGCGATCACCAGGTCCTCGGGGTGGAGGGTTCTTTCCACCCCGTCCAGGGTCTTAAGCCGCTCCCCTTCCCGCGCCCGGCGCACCGCGATCCCCTCTCCTACGAAGCGCAGGTCAAAGGCGTGCATGGGCTGGGCCCTTTCCAGCATGACGTAGTTGGTCACGTCCACGACGTTGTTGATGGGCCGCATGCCCGCGGCGAAGAGGGCCCGCTGCATCCAGAGGGGGCTTGGGGCCACCCTTAGGCCGAAGGCGTAGCCCAGGGTGAAGTGGGGGGCGCCCTCCGGGTCCTCCACCTTGAGGGCGAAGGGGAGGGGAAGGGCCTCCGCCTTCAGGGCCGCTTCGGGCTCCACCAGGGCGTAGCCCAGGGCGTGGAGGTCCCGGGCGAGGCCCAAAAGGCCCAGGGCGTCCGGGCGGTTCGGGGTGACCTCGAGGTCCAGCACCACCTCCTCCGGCCAGGCCTCCGAAAGGGGGGTGCCGGGGGGGAGGGCGTCCTCGGGGAACTCCAGAAGCCCCCCGCCGTACTCCCCTACCCCGAGCTCCCGGGGAGAGAGGGCCATGCCGAAGGACCGCACCCCTTGGATGACCCGTTCCCCCACCTTTTGGCCCAGGCCGGGAAGCTCCGTCCCGGGGAGGGCCAGGGCCACCCCGATTCCTTTTCGGGCGTTTTCCGCCCCCGAGACCACTTCCACCGTCCGGCCCGCGTCCAGGACCAGGCGCTTAAGCCGGGTGCCGGGGATGGGGTGGGCCTCCAGGACCCGGGCGAAGACCACCCCTCTTGGGATGGGGAAGACCCGCTCTATCCGGTCCGTTTCAAACCCCAGGCCCGCCAGGCGCTCCTCCAGGACCTCGGGGCTTTCCAGCTCGGGCACGTAGGCTTTTAGCCAGGAGAAGGGCACCCTCATAGAACCCCCTTGAACTGCTCCAGGAACTTGAGCCTGCCCCCGAAGAAGTAGCGGATGTCGGGGATGCCGTAGCGGAGCATGGCGAGGCGCTCCACCCCGAGCCCGAAGGCGAAGCCCGTGACCCCCCGGTAGGCCGGGGGCAGGCCGAGCCTTTCCCGGTAGGCGTCCACCGCCTGGAAGACCTTGGGGTGGACCATCCCGGCCCCGCCCAGCTCCAGCCACTTCCCCCCCTCGGGCCACCACACGGCGAACTGGGCCCCGGGCTCCACGAAGGGGAAGTAGACGGGCTGGAAGCGCACCTTGGAGTCGGGGCCGAAGAGGGCCTGGGCGAGCTCGTAAATCGCCCCCTTGAGGTGGGCCATGGCGATCCCCTCGCCCACCACCAGGCCCTCCAGCTGGTGGAAGACGGCCTCGTGGGTGGCGTCCGTCTGCTCAAAGCGGAAGACCCGGCCCGGGACCACGATGCGGAAAGGGGGGGTGTGGGCCACCATGTACCGGACCTGCATGGGGGAGGTGTGGGTCCTGAGGAGGAGGCGCCCCTCCACCTCCTCCCCCAGGGGGCCTTCCAGCCTAAAGCCCTCCCCAGTGAGCCAGAAGGTGTCCCACATGTCCCGCGCCGGGTGGTGTTCGGGGATGTTCAGGGCGTCAAAGTTGAAGAACTCGCTCTCCACCTCGGGGCCCTCCACCGCCTGGTAGCCCAGGGCGCGGAAGATCTCCACGAGCTCCCGCTCCATGAGGGTGATGGGGTGGAGCCCCCCGGAGAAGAGGCTTGCTCCGGGAAGGCTCACGTCCACCCGCTCCCGCTCCAAGGCCTCCTTGAGGGCCGCCTCCTCCAGGGCCTTTTCCCGCGCCTCCAGGGCCGCCTCGAGGGCGGCCTTGATGGCGTTCAGCTCCTGGCCCCGTTTCCGGCGCTCCTCCAGGGGAAGGGCCGAAAGGCCCTTCATCTCCTGGGTCAAGAGGCCCTTCTTCCCCAGGTAGCGGGCCTTGAGGGCTTTGAGCTCCTCCAGGTCCCGGGCGTTTTGGATGGCGGCCAAGGCTTCTTCCAGCATGGCACCCCTCTTCCCAAGAGGATACCGCCTCGGTGTACGATGGGCGCGAACCCGGAAGGAGGCTTTGGGCATGGAGCGGCGCGTGGAGGCTTTGGTGGTGGGCGGGGGCCTTGCCGGCCTTTCCGCCGCCTACTTTTTGGCGCGAAGGGGGCTCAGGCCCTGGGTGCTGGAGCGGGAGGCCCCCCTTTCCTGCACCAGCGACAAGTCCACGGAGGCCTACCGCCTCTTCTGGCCCGGGGACGAGGACCTGGCCGCCTTGGTCCGGGAGAGCCTGGACCTCCTTTCGCCCTTCGCCGGGGTGGCCCGCCCTAACCGGCGGGGGTACCTGTACGTGGGCCGCCTCGAGGCCCTGGCGGCCTGGGCCCTGGGGGAGGAGGCCCCCGCCTGGGCCCGGGCCTTCGCCCCCGGGCGCTTCCTGGACCCGGCTTACCGCCCGAAGGAAGGGGCGGCCCGGTTCCAGCTTTAGAGGGCGAACTCCTGGAGGAGGCCCTCCAGGTCCAAGGGGGCCTCCGGACCCCGGGCCGGGTAGGCCTCGGGGTAGCGGGGGAGGTAGGCCTTAAGCCGCGCTTCAAAGGTGGGCAGCTCGGCCTTCCAGAAGACGCCCACGGGGATCCGCTCCCCCCACTCCAGGGCCTTTTCCTGGAAAAGCATCATCTTGCGGTCCAGCTCCTCCGGGGAAAGCCCTGCGGGGACATGGGGGTCGTAGCCCTCTTCCTGGAGCTTGTAAAGCCTGGGGGCGAACCACTCCTTGGTGTGCAGGTCGTTGTAGGTGGGGCAGGGCTGGAGGACATGGAGGAAGGCCAGGCCCCTGTGCTCAATTCCCTCCTTGATGAGTTCCTTCAGGCCCTTCACGTCGTAGGCGTAGCCCCGGGCGATCCAGGTGTAGCCCGCGGCAAAGGCCAGGAGCAAGGGGTTGAGGCGGCTTTGGGGGTTGGGCTTGGGGAGGCTTTTGGTCTTCTCCCCCAGGCCCAGGGTGGGCCCGGCCTGGCCCTTGGTGAGGCCGTAGACCTCGTTGTCGTAGAGGATGTAGAGCATGTCCACGTTCCTGCGCCCCGCGGCCACGAAGTGCCCGGCCCCGATGCCCAGGCCGTCCCCGTCCCCGCCCACGGCCACCACCGTGAGGTGGGGGTTGGCCAGCTTGGCCCCCTGGGCCACGGGGAGCACCCGGCCGTGGAGGGTGTGGACCCCGTAGACGTTCAGGTAGTGGGGGGTCTTGGCCGAGCAGCCGATGCCCGAGAAGACCGCCGTCTGGCTGGGATCCCGCTTCAGTTCAAAGAGGGCCATCTGGAGGGCGGAGAGGATGCCGTAGTCCCCGCACCCCGGGCACCAGTCGGGTTGCTTTTCCGCCTTGTAGTCCGCAAGCTTGAGCTCCAGCATCTCAGACTCCCTTCCTCAGCACGAGCCTTTCCGGGGCCCGGCCCTCCCTTACCGCCTTCAGGGCCTCCACGGCCTCCTCCAGGGTGATGGGCCGGCCGTTGTACTTCACCACCCGGTGGTGGACCCGCTTCAGGGTTTCCTGCTGCACGAGGTCGGCGAGCTGCCCCGAGTAGTTGTGCTCCACCGTCACCAGGGTCTTCCCCTCCAGAAGGGGGGCGATCCGGGGAAAGGGCCAGAGGAGGCGGAGGTGGAGGTAGCCCACCCCTTCCAGGTGGTCCAGGGCCTCCAGGAGGGTGCCCTTCACCGTCCCCCAGCCCAAGACCAGCACCTCCCCATCCCGGAAGAGGGTGTACTGGTCCTCGAGGGGGATCTCCTTGCGGGCGAGCTCCAGCTTCTCCATGCGCTTTTCCATCTGGAGCTCCCTGAGCTCCACGTCTTCGGTGATGTGGCCCAGGGGGTCGTGCTCGTCGGAGGTCATCCAGTAGAAGCCCCCAGGGGTGCCGATGGGGATGAAGGGGGAAAGGCCGTCCTCTCCCGGGGCGTACCGCTGGTAGGGCCCGAAGCCCTCCCGGGGGGAGAGGCGCTTTTCCCCGTCCAGGGAAAGCACCTTCAGGGCCTCCTTGGGAAGGCTTTGGGCCAGGGAGGCCAGGAACTTGTCCAGGAGGTGGACCACCACCGTCTGGTAGCGCCAGGCCCAGGCGAGGGCCTTCTGGGCATCCAAAAAGGCGTCCAGGATGTCCCCCGAGGCCAAGACGAGCCTCGGGTACTCCCCGTGCCCGCCCCGTATGGCGAACATCAGGTCCCCCTGCTCCGTGCGGGTGGGAAGCCCGGTGCTGGGCCCGCCCCGCTGGTAGAGGGTCACCACCAAGGGCGCCTCAATCATCCCGGCGAAGCCCAGCCCCTCGGCCATGAGGCTGAAGCCGGGGCCGCTTGTGGCCGTGGCCGCCTTGGCCCCGGCGAGGGCGGCCCCCACCGCCATGTTCACCGCGGCGATCTCGTCCTCCGTCTGGACCACGGCCACGTCCGCCCCGGGGAGGTGGGTGTGGGCCTCGAGGAAGACGCTCTCGTCCGTGGCGGGGCTTATGGGGTAGTAGGTCTGGAAGCGGAGGCCTCCGGCGAGCTTGCCCAAAGCGGCGGCCTGGGCCCCGGTGAGGTAGATCCGGCCGGGCGCGGGGCCCAGGACCTCGAGGCGGAAGGGAAGCCTGGGCGCCTCCTCCCGGTACACGGCCTCGGCCACCTTGCGGTTGAGCTCCAGCACCTCCCCCCGGAACTGGAGGGCGAGGGCCTGGAGGAGGGGTTCTAAGGGGTAGCTGAGGAGGTGGAGGCTCGCCGCCACGGCGATGGTGTTCAGGGTGCGCCGGGCCTTGAGGGAGGGCACCCCCAGGGCCTCCCCGATCCGGTCCGCCACCGCCTCAAAGGGGTAGGGCAGGGGCTGGACCCCGGCCTCGGCGTAGGCCTGAAGCACCTCCTTAAGGGACGGGTCGGCCTGGCCCAGGCGCTTGGCCAGGTCCTCCGCCACCCGGTGGTCCAGCATGGGGAGCTTGTGCAGGGTGAGCTCCAGGACCTTGGGGTCGTAGAGCACCACCCCCCCTTCCCGCACCTCCCCCAGGTGCCGGGCCAGGGTCTCCCCGTCCAGGGCCACCAGGAAGTCCACCCTCTCCCGGAAGGCCTGGACCGGTTTTCGCGCGAGGCGCACGTCCAGGTAGGAGTGCCGCCCCATGATGTTGGAGTGGTACTCCCGCTTGGTGGCCACCCACCACCCCCCCTTGCCCACCGCCCGGGCGAAGAGGGTGGCCGCCGTCTCTATGCCCCCGCCTTGGGGGCCGCCCACGCGCCAGGTGAACTCCTCCATCTTCCCCCCTTTGGGCTTACCCTACCCCAAAGGGGGCGGCCTGGCTAGGGCTATTCCTCCCGGTCCGCCTCGTGAAGCCTCCGCCCCCAGAGGCTTTTGGGGGCGTGGTGCTCGAGGACCAAAGCCCGCACCCTGGGGTCCCGGATCCTCTGGGCGGCGTAGAGGGGGTGGTGGCGGCGCACCTGGAAGGCCCCGAGGAGGCCCCGCCGGAGGGGGTAGGGGGGGAGGGGCGGGGCGAAGAGCCCGGCGAGGACCCGCTCCAAGGTCCGGTAGGGCCTTACCGCCTTCCCCGCGTCGTGGAGGAGGGCGGCCCGCACCGCGTAGCCCGGGGCCTCGGGGTAGGCCTTAAGGAGCCTCCTCGCCACCCGCACCCCGTGGGCCCGGTCCCGGGGGTCCATGGCGAGGTAGAGCTCCCGTTCCTCCCCCTCCAGGAAGCGCAGGGCGAAGGCGTCGTCCGGCGCCTCCTGGGCGAGAAGGGCCCGGAGGAGGCGCCGGAGGCGCCCCCGAAGCCGACCCATCTAGATGAACTTCTTCAGCATGGTGGCGATCTCCTCGGGCTTCTTGGGGTTCACCTTGCCCTCGGAGACCTCGGCGGCGCAGACGTTCAGGAACTCGTGGAGGATCAGGGTGGCCGCCGCCTCCATGGCCTTCTTGGTGGCGGTCATCTGGGTGAGGACCTCGTCGCAGGGGCGGCCCTCGGCCACCATCTTCTGGAGCCCCCGCACCTGGCCCTCAATACGGCGGAGGCGCTTGAGGATGTTGTCCACGGTCTCTTGTCCGAGGTCGGTGGTCCGCGTCATGCCCCCATTATATACCAGTACCCCCTATCTCGTCTTGGCTCAGGGGTTCCTCCTCCGGCGCCTCCCGGGTCCTGGGCCGCCGCACCCAGAGCACCCGCCCCCCCAGGAGGCGGACCACCCGCCTCAAGGCCTCCTCCGGGGCCTCCTCCGCCGCTTCCTCCGCCTCTACCTCCTCCTCGGGAGGGCCCGGGGGTGCGGGCGCTTCAGGAGGTGGGGCCGGGCGGGGCCTTGGGCTCAGGCTTTTTTTTTCTCCCTCCAGGACGAGGACGACCTCCTCCACCCCGAAATGGGCCTGGGCCAGGGGGAGGAGCCTCGCCTTCTGTTCCGAGGCCTTGCGGTAGTGGAAGGCCTTGTCCTCGGGGAAAGCGAGGCAGAGCTGGCCTTCCCGGACCTCCGGGCGGGCCTCCCGCACGAAGGCCCGTAGGGTGGGCCTGAGGGCCTCGAGGAAGGCCCGCCACCGCTCCCGCAGGTCGGGCGCCTCCTCGGGCCTTGGGGGTTCCGGGGCCGGGGGGCTTTCCGGCTTGGGGCCGACCTCTGGGGAGGGAGCGCCCGTGGGCTGGGGCAGGGCCTCGGCGGCCAGGGCCCTTCCCGCCTCCAGGAGGGCCACCTCCAGGCTTAAGGCGTCGGAGCGGCGGGCGAGGCGCTCCATGGCCTCGTCCAGGGCGGTCATGGCGGCGATCAGGGCCTGGGGCGGGGCGGGAAGGGGGGTTCCCGCGAGGCCGAAGGCGGCGTAGAGGCCTTCCCGGAACACCTCCAAAAGGCCCGAGACCAGGCTCCTCGGGGCGTACCCTTCCCCGTAGAGGCGCCGGGCGAGGCCCAGGGCCTCCGCCGTTTTCCCCCTCGCGAGGGAGGCGGCGATCTCGGCCAGGGCCTCCCTGGGGGGGAGGCCTAGGGCGCGCTCCACCTCCTTCCGGGTGAGGGGGCCTTCCAGGAGGAGGAAGCGCTCCAGGAGGCTTTCCGCGTCCCTAAGGGCCCCGTCCGCCAGGCGGGCGAGGAGGAGGAGGGCCTCCTCCTCCGCCTCCCGCCCCACGGCCTCCAGGATGCGCCGGAGCTTAAAGGCGATCTCCTCCTCCGTGAGGCGGCGGAAGCGGAAGTGCTGGGTGCGGGAGAGGATGGTGGGGGGCATCCTCTCGGGCTCGGTGGTGGCGAAGACGAAGAGGACGTGGGGCGGGGGCTCCTCCAGGGTCTTGAGGAGGGCGTTGAAGGCGCTTTTGGAGAGCATGTGGGCCTCGTCCAGGATGAAGACCTTCCTGGGGGCAGAGAGGGGGGCGAGGTGGATCCTTTCCCTCAGCTCCCGCACGTCCTCCACGGAGTTGTTGCTGGCGGCGTCAATCTCCACCACGTCCGGGTGGGCGCCCCTCTGCACCGCCTGGCAGTGGGGGCAGACCCCGCAAGGGGGGTCTTCCCCCTGGCACCCCACCGCCATGGCGAGGAGCCTCGCCGTGGTGGTCTTGCCCACGCCCCTGGGCCCGGAGAAGAGGTAGGCCTGGGCGAGCCTCCCCTCCCGGATGGCCTTGAGGAGGGGCTCCTTCACGTGCTCCTGCCCCACCACCTCCTGGAAGGTGAGGGGGCGGAAGCGGCGGTAGAGGGCGCTCACAAGGGCTAGTATAGGGCGTGGTGCGGAGCTTCCTCTCCTTGCACGCCAAGGCCCCCCTGGAGGAGGTGGCGGCCTGGGTAAAGGGGCGCACGGGAGGGGCCGGGGTCTACCTGGTCCCCGACCCCCCCTGGACCAGCCTCTACCACGAGGCCCTCGAGGCCCAGGAAGACCTCGAGGCGGTGCGCTCCTTCCTGCGCGAGCTTTCCGGGCTGGGCAAGGCCCTGGCCTTCTGGGTCCAAGCGGAGGAGGACCTTCTCTTTCTCCTGGCGGAAGGGAAGGGGGTGGTGGCGGAGCTCCGGCAAGGCCCGGAGCTCGGGGAGGCCCTGCGGGCCCCGGAGGAGCTAAGGCCCCTCCTGGAAAGGGCCAAGGCCCTGCCCCCGGAGCACGCCGTCCGGGCCCTGGCCAACTTCTTCGGCCTCCACCCGGACCACGCCCTCCTGGGCTTTTTGGACCTCCTGGAGGCCGAGGAGGAGGGGGGTTTGCCCGAGGAGGTGGTCTACCTTGAGTGAGGCCCTTTTGGTGAAGGTGGGGGGAAGCCTGAGGGGGGCGGAGGCCCTGCTGGAGGAGCTCGCCGCCTACCCCGGCCCCCTGGTCCTGGTCCACGGGGGCGGCCCCGAGATCGGGGAGTGGCTGAAGCGCCTGGGGTACGAGAGCCGCTTCGTGGGGGGGCTGAGGGTCACCCCCCCGGAGCAGTTGGAGGTGGTGGAGATGGCCCTCTACCTCACGGGGAAGCGCCTGGCCTGGGGGCTTTCCCGAAGGGGAAGGAAGGCCCTCGCCCTCTCGGGGCGGGACGCCCTCTGCCTAAGGGGGAGGGCCCTTCCGGAGCTCGGCCGCGTGGGGGAGGTGGTGGGGGTGGAGGTGGGCCTCCTCCTGGACCTCCTAGAGAAGGGCTACACCCCCCTTCTCGCACCCATCGCCCTGGACGAGGAAGGTCCCCTAAACGTCAACGCCGACACCGCCGCGGGGGCCGTGGCCGGGGCCTTGGGGTGGCCCGCGGTCTTCCTCACCGACGTGGAAGGGGTCTACCGGAACCCCAAGGACCCGAAGACCCGCTTCCCCCGGCTCACCCCAAAAGAGGTGGAGGCCCTGAAGGAGGAGGGCGTGATCCAAGGGGGCATGATCCCCAAGGTGGAGGCGGCCCTCGCCGCCCTCAGGGCGGGGGCCCCCTGGGCGGCCGTGGCCAAGGGGGAGAGGGGGGTCTTGCGCAGGCTTCTCTCAGGGGAAGGAGGCACCCTCTTTAGCCCCTCCTAGCCCCGGGGTAGCTCCTCAAAAACGTTGGTCCAGACGTTGAGTACCTGCCCTCCCCCGTTGGTTTGGCCCGTTTCTATGACCTTGACCACCGTTAGGGAGCGCATGTCCAGCTTGTAGAGATTGCCGTCCGCATTGGAAAGGTAAGCGAAGCGGCCGTCGGGCGTGAAGACCACATGTCCCATGCGCCCCTTGCCGATGACCAGGTCCTTAAGGGTGCGCAAACCCAGGAGGTCAATAACGGTGATAACGTTGTTGCCATAGTTAGTGGCAATGACCCGGCGTCCGTCGGGAGAGTTGTAGGCGTGCCCCACCCCGGTGCTGGCGCAGGTAAGGCGGTGGACCAACCGCTTGGTACGGGGGCTGAAAAAGGCCACCTCCCGGCCGCGCAGGTTGTTCCCAGGACCCCGGTTCAAAGCCATGAAGTAACGGCCGTCCTGGGTGAAGTTCCCGTGGTGCGCCTCTACGGCATCTTCCCCGATGAGGGGCATCTCCACCTGGGCAACGATGGGAAGGTCGGGCCGTGTGAGGTCGTAGACCGCGATACCCGGGCGGACCCGATCGTTGCCCTCGTGGACGAGCCAAAGCTCCTTGCCGTCCGGGCTTACCACGGGGTAGTGGGGAACGCTGGGAGCGGAAAAGGTCCGCACCGACCAGTCGGCGGTGTCCACCACCACTAGCCTGTCGTCCACCCGGTCCACGCTGAAGAAGTACCGGCTGTCCCAGCTCCAGGCGTTGTGCATGGAGGTAACGCCCTTGGGCTGGTTGGTAACCGGTATATCTAGAACCTTTTCAATCGTGTCGTCCTCGGTTCGGATGAAGGTCAGGCGAAGCTTACCCCCGCTCAAAGCCCAGTGATCCACGCCCACCCTGCGGCCGTCGGGGCTCACGAGGCCGTGCTTGGGGCGGTTTCCGGTCTCTAGCACCTTGGCCACGCGCAGGTTCTCCAGGTCAAGGATCACCACCCGGGTTTCCCCTTCCCCCGCCCCGCTCACGTACACCTTCTTGGCGTCCGGGGTCATGCTGCCCAAAGTAGCCCCTCGAGCGGTGTCCAGGCTGGCCACCACCTGGTCGGTGCGTGTGTCCACGATGAAGGCCTTGGCGTTGGCGTTAAGAAAGACCACGTAGGGGGACCACACTATCCTGGAGGGAGCGGCGCGAGCCTGAAGGCCCCGCTGGGCGGCAGCAAGGCTGGCTGCAGCCATCCCCAGGCCTTTGATCACATCGCGGCGGTTAAGCTTCCCCATATTTATGCCTCCCTTAGGAAAAATATAATATCCCGACCCCCAAAGGCGTGTCAAGAAGACTTGGGCTTGCCTAGTAAATTGCCTTGTACCCCGGAGGGGGCGGGAGAAGGGAGAGAAGAACCCTAAGGCCGTAGGCGATGAGCTCCAAAAGCGCCCGCGCCATGGCCGTCCAAGGCTTCCGCTCCCAAAGGTACCCCCCACCCAGCCGCGTCTTCATCCCCCCAAACACCCCCTCCACCACCCCGCGAAACCGGTACACCTCGGGGTCCCACCCCTCCCGCGCCCGCACCCGCGCCTCCTCCCTGGCCTCGCCCCCGCCCCGAAGCCGGATCACCGGCCGCACCCCCGCCTCCCCCAAAACCCCCCACACCTCCTTCCCGTCAAACCCCGCGTCCGCCAAAAGCCACCCCCGGGAAGGAGGAAACCGCCTCAGCACCTCCCCCCCAAGCCGGGGGTCCGGGGCGTAGCCCTCCCCCACCACTCCACCCCAGGGCCACAAGAGCCGCCTCTCCCTATCCCACCGCATCAGGGCCAGAAGCCGCGCGTGCCCCCGCACCCGCCGCACCTCCTTCCCCCGACGAAAGCGGAGAAGCCGGTCCTTGCTCCGGTAGGCCAGCCCCGTGGTGTCCATGAGGTAGAGGGGGGGAAAGCGCCGCCAGGTGTGCCGGCGCCTCGTCCGAAGCCGCTTCGCCTTCCGGCGAGGACTCCGGGGCGAGATGGGCCTCCAGTTCCCGGGAAAGCCTCTCCAGGAGGGCCTCAAGGAGTTTGGGGTCCAGGTGCTTGAGGGCGTAGCGGGCCAGGGACTGGTGGGAAGGGAAGGGGCCTTCCATCAGGTCCTGGAGTGAGGCCTCCGTCTCGCGGTAGGTGAGGTGGAAGAAGGCGCGGAAGAGAAGGAGGGCCAGGTAAAGGGCGTGGCTGTAGCGCCAGGGGCGGCCCCGCTTGCCTTTGGGGGTGGGAGGGGCCACCTCCCGGGCCAGGCGCAGGCAGTGTTCCAGGACCTCCTTGGGGCTTGCCTCCCTGCGAAGGAAGCCTCGCTTGCCCATCAGGAGAGAGATATACACCCGTCCTCCTGACCTTTGCAAGGCAAGCCCAGAAGACTTCAAACCAGATTTAACCGGTATACACCCCTTGAGGTAAGCAAGGGCGCCAATGGAACGGGTTTGATTGGCTATAACTTTTCTGTATCTTGGAAACCAGATCCCAGCGCTTCCTGGCAAACAATAAGCGCCTTCACCTCGCTTGGGTGGCTAGGCCAACGGAATAGCTACATTGTCCCAGATTTGTCTAGCGTTGGGTTCAACGGAGCACGACCGCCCTCCGGAGTAAACGCTTCTTACTCGGCAAGCACCCTATTCTCTGCCCAGAACATTTTGGAAATACTGGCGACAAGTGGGAACATAAGGATTGTGCGGGCGAATACCCCTAACCTAGACCGGCAAGAGGCCGGCGTGAGCGGTTCCTATGAAGTACCCTGAGCTTTGGAGGCCACCCCTTTGGGGATAGACCTCCGGCCCCTCATTGGACTACAGAAGCCCCCTTAGAGAAGCTCGTGAGGGGGGCTTTTCCCTTCACGCCACACCTCCAGGAACGCCTTCAGGATATTCCCCGTCACCCCCCAGATGTCCACCCCCCGCCAGGGGAAGTGCCAGACAATGCGGCCTAATCGCACCTCGCTCCAGGGCTCCACTTCTAGAAGCTCCCCCAGGGGGGCGAGGAGGATTTCCGCCACCTCCTCGGGGTTGGGCTTCAGGGGGGGCAGGTCTTCCCGGAAGACCACCACGGGCTGGACCAGGAAGCCCTGGGGGGAGTAGGTGGGGGAGAGGAAGCCCAAAGGCTCCACCCCCTTTAGCCCCACCTCCTCCTCGGCCTCCCTCAGGGCCGCCTCCACCACCCCTTCCCCGGGCTCCACCACCCCCCCGGGGAAGCTCACCTGGCCGGCGTGGGTGGGGAGGCGGGGGCTCCTTAAGGTGAAGAGGAGGTGCTCCCCCAGAAGGGGCACGGCCACCGCCGCCAGGCGGAAGCCGGGCGGGGGCTCTAGCCCTGCCGGCAGGCTTTGAGGGAGCGCTTCCTTAAGGCGCTCTCGGGGTCCATCCCCTTGGCGGCGAAAAGCCCCACCAGGTGCCAAAGCGCTTCCTCCAGGTCGCCCTCTTCCAGGGCCTTCCTCAGGCCTTCCTCGCTTCCCGGGTCTATCCCCTTCCGCTGGAGCTCGTAGGCTCGGAGCAAGGTGGGAAGCCCCTTGAGCAGGCCGCAGGGGTCCTCCTTCTTGCCCTCCTTGGCCTTCAGGTCCTCCCAGCGGGCCTTCACCTCCTCCGGGGTCCTGGCCTCGGCCTCCCCAAAGACGTGGGGATGGCGGCGGATGAGCTTCTCCACGATGGCGCGCTCCACGTCCCCGTAGGTGAAGCGCCCCTCCTCTTCGGCGATGACGCTGTGGAAGGCCACCTGCAGGAGGACGTCCCCGAGCTCCTCGGCCATCTCCTGGGGGTTTCCCTCGAGGAGGGCGTCCGCCGCCTCGCTGGCCTCCTCCAAGAGGTAGGGGACGAGGCTCTCGTGGGTCTGGGCCCGGTCCCAGGGGCATCCTCCGGGCCCCCTCAGGCGGCGCATCACCTCAAGAAGCCGCTCCATGCTCTCCATTCTCCTTAAGAAGCAATCCCCCCGCCAGGGAAAGCCCCACGAGGAGGAGGGAGAGGGGGTCTAGGGGGGCGGGTTCCAGGGTCCAGCCCCCGGGGCCCGGCGTGGGGAGGCCGGTGGTGCGGGTGAGGAGGAAGAGGAGAAAAAGCGTCCCCACCAGGTAGCGCCCCGCCCTCACCCACCCTTTCCCCGGGCGCACCTCCAAAAGGGGAAGGAGGAGGAGGGAAAGGCCGTAGCCCAGCTCCAAGGCCAGGAGGACCATGAAGAGGAGGCCGTACCAGAAGCCCGGGGTCTTCAGGGCGAAGGCGGGGTCTTGCACCCGGAAGACCTCGCCGCAAAGCCCCCCGCCCAAGGGGGTGTCCCCCAGGCCCAAAAGCTGGAGGAAGAAGGGGAGGATGAGGAAGAGGGCGGCGTGGCGCACTAGACCTCCCGGGCGGGCTCCAGCCGGACCGCCGTCCCGTAGACCAGGATCTCCGCCGCCCCTTGCATGACGCTCGCGGTGGCGTAGCGCACGCCGAGGACGGCGTGGGCCCCAAGCCGCCTCGCCTCCTCCAGCATCCGGGCCTCGGCCACCTCCCGGGCCTCCTGGAGCATCTCCGTGTACTCGGGGAGCTCCCCGCCCACCAGGGTGCGGAGGCCCGCCAGGAGGTCCTTGCCCAGGTGCTTGGAGCGCACCGTGCTCCCCTTCACCACGCCCAGGACCTGGGCGACCCGGTACCCGGGGACGGCCTCGAGGGTGGACACCAGGATCTCCATAACCCCCATCCTACTTGCACCCCTCCGGGAGGTACGTTTGTCCCAAGGGCCTTCCCTATAGTGGGGGGCATGAGGCGCTGGATCGGACTCCTTTTTCTGCTGGCCTTGGCCTCGGCCCAGGTGGTCCGGGAGGGCTGGGTCCGCTTCTCCCCCGGCCCCAACGCCGCGGCGTACCTCACCCTGGAGAACCCCGGGGACCTCCCCCTCCGCCTCGTGGGGGCGAGGACGCCCGTGGCCGAGCGGGTGGAGCTCCACGAGACCTTTATGCGGGAGGTGGAGGGGAAAAAGGTGATGGGGATGCGCCCCGTGCCCTTCCTCGAGGTCCCGCCCAAGGGCCGGGTGGAGCTCAAGCCCGGGGGGTACCACTTCATGCTCCTCGGCCTGAAGCGGCCCCTAAAGGCAGGGGAGGAGGTGGAGCTTGACCTCCTCTTCGCCGGGGGGAAGGTCCTTAAGGTGGTCCTTCCCGTGGAGGCGCGATGAAGAGGCTCCTGCCCGCCTTCCTTCTGGTCCTTGCCCTCTTGGCCCTGGCCTACCTCCTCCTTCCCCGGGGGCACACCTTCTACGGCACGAGGCTTCTCAACCCCAAGCCTGTGGACTTCGCCCTGGAAGGCCCCCAAGGCCCCGTGCGCCTCTCCCAGTTCCAGGACAAGGTGGTCCTCCTCTTCTTCGGCTTCACCCGCTGCCCCGACGTCTGCCCCACCACCCTCCTCGCCCTCAAGCGGGCCTACGAGAAACTCCCCCCGAAGGCCCAGGAGCGTGTCCAGGTGATCTTCGTGAGCGTGGACCCCGAGCGGGACCCCCCGGAGGTCGCCGACCGCTACGCCAAGGCCTTCCACCCGAGCTTCCTCGGGCTTTCGGGAAGCCCGGAGGCGGTTCGGGAGGCGGCCCAGACCTTCGGGGTCTTCTACCAGAAGAGCCAGTACCGGGGCCCGGGGGAGTACCTGGTGGACCACACCGCCACCACCTTCGTGGTGAAGGAGGGGAGGCTCGTCCTCCTCTATAGCCCGGACAAGGCGGAGGCCACGGACAGGGTGGTGGCGGACCTTCAGGCCCTTCTTTAAGGGCTTCGCCCCGGCGCTCAGCCCAGGGCCACGTCCAGGGCCATCATCAGGGCGAAGCCCGTCATGACCCCGAAGGTGGCGGTGTCCCCGTTTCCCTCCGCCTGGCTTTCCGGGATCACCTCCTCCACCACCACGAAGACCATGGCCCCCGCCGCCATGGCCATGAGGTAGGGAAGGAGGGCCATCATCTGGGCCACGAGGAGGGCCCCGAGCACCGCGCCCAGGGGCTCCACGATGGCGGAGAGTTGCCCGTAGAACCAGGCGAGGCCCGCCCCGATCCCCACCCGCCGCAAGGGCCAGGCGATGGCGAGCCCCTCGGGGAGGTTCTGGAGGCCGATGCCCAAGGCGAGGGCGATGGCCCCGCCCAGGGTGGCGGCGCCCGTGGGGTCCAGCCCCGCAGCCCCAAAAGCCACCCCCACGGCCAGGCCCTCGGGGAAGTTGTGCAGGGCGATGGCGAGGATCAGGAGGGTGGTGCGGCGCCAGAGGGTCTTGAGCCCCTCGGGGGCGTCCTTGGGGCCCAGGTGGACGTGGGGCAGGTAGCGGTCCAGAAGCCGGATAAGCCCCCCGCCCAGGAGAAACCCCACCACCGCCGGGAAAATGGGGTTTTTCCCCTGGGCCTCCGCCATCTCCATCCCGGGGACGAGGAGGGAGAAGACGCTCGCCGCAAGCATCACCCCGGCGGCGAAGCCCAGCATGGCGTCCAGAAGCTTACGGCTCGGCTCCCTGGCGAAGAAGACGCTCGCCGCCCCCACCGCCGTGAGGCCCCAGGTGAAGAGGCCGCCCAGCAGGGCGTAGAGGAGAAAGGGCTCCATGCCCCCGAGTTTAGGCTAACCTAAAACCGGGGTCAAGGGCCGGGTGCGCTATCCTGGAAACAGGTATGCTGGACAAGCTTGACCGCCTAGAGGAAGAGTACCGGGAGCTGGAGGCGCTCCTCTCCGACCCGGAGGTGCTGAAGGACAAGGGGCGCTACCAGAGCCTCTCCCGCCGCTACGCCGAGATGGGGGAGGTGATCGGCCTCATCCGGGAGTACCGGAAGGTGCTGGAGGACCTGGAGCAGGCGGAAAGCCTTCTTGACGACCCCGAGCTCAAGGAGATGGCCAAGGCGGAGCGGGAGGCCCTCCTCGCCCGCAAGGAGGCCCTGGAGAAGGAGCTGGAGCGCCACCTCCTGCCTAAGGACCCCATGGACGAAAGGGACGCCATCGTAGAGATCCGGGCGGGGACGGGAGGGGAGGAGGCCGCCCTCTTCGCCCGCGACCTTTTCAACATGTACCTCCGCTTCGCCGAGGAGATGGGCTTTGAGACGGAGGTCCTGGACTCCCACCCCACGGACCTCGGGGGCTTCTCCAAGGTGGTCTTTGAGGTGCGGGGCCCGGGGGCCTACGGCACCTTCAAGTACGAGAGCGGGGTCCACCGGGTGCAACGGGTGCCCGTCACCGAGACCCAGGGGCGGATCCACACCTCCACCGCCACGGTGGCCGTCCTCCCCAAGGCGGAGGAGGAGGACTTCGCCCTCAACATGGACGAGATCCGCATTGACGTGATGCGGGCCTCGGGGCCCGGGGGGCAGGGGGTGAACACCACGGACTCGGCGGTGCGGGTGGTCCACCTGCCCACGGGGATCATGGTCACCTGCCAGGACTCCCGCAGCCAGATCAAGAACCGGGAGAAGGCCCTCATGATCCTAAGAAGCCGTCTCCTGGAGATGAAGCGGGCGGAGGAGGCGGAAAGGCTCCGGAAGACCCGCCTTGCCCAGATCGGCACCGGGGAGCGCTCGGAGAAGATCCGCACCTACAACTTCCCCCAGTCCCGGGTCACGGACCACCGCATCGGGTTCACCACCCACGACCTCGAGGGCGTCCTCTCCGGCCACCTGACCCCCATCCTGGAGGCGCTCAAGCGGGCCGACCAGGAGCGCCAGCTCGCGGCGCTGGCGGAAGGGTGATGCGCCGGGAGATCCTGGTGGCGGCGGCCATCCTCCTGGACAGCCGGGGCCGGGTCCTCCTCGTGGGCAACGACTGGGGCCGCCGGGGCCGGGTGCGCTACACCCTTCCCGGGGGGACGGTGGAGCCCGGGGAGACGGCCGTGGAGGCCCTGGTGCGGGAGGTGCGGGAGGAGACGGGGCTTCGGGTCCGGTCCGTGGAGCACCTGGCCTACGTGATCCAGGTGGAGGACCGCCGCAAGAACGAGCGCACCCTGGCCATGGCCTTCCGGGCCACCTACGAGGGGCTCTTGAACCCCAGGGACCCCGACGGGCACATCGTGGAGGCCCGCTTCTTCACCCTGGAGGAGGTGGAGGAGAGGCTCAAGGGGCACCTCCCCCTCCTCGAGCCCCTGAGGGCCTACCTGCGGGGGGAGCGGGGCCGGTTTTACGCCTACGCCGGCTGGCACGCCCCGGGGGTCGTGGTCTAGGTACCCCACCGCGGCGGGTTCCCGGGGGCTCACGGGCGGGGAGGCGGGGGCCTTAAACCTGACGCTTTTTTGCAGGCGGTCGTTTGGGAGTTATATAATGCCCCCATGGGCCTCTGGTTTGAGGAAGGCGCGGAGGAGCGGCAGGTCCTGGGGCCTTTTCGGGAGTTCCTAAAGGCGGAGGTGGCCCCGGGGGCGGCGGAGCGGGACCGGACGGGGGCCTTCCCTTGGGACCTGGTGCGGAAGCTCGCCGAGTTCGGCGTCTTCGGGGCGCTGGTGCCTGAGGCCTACGGGGGTGCGGGGCTTTCCACCAGGCTTTTCGCCCGCATGGTGGAGGCCATCGCCTATTACGACGGCGCCCTCGCCCTCACCGTGGCGAGCCACAACTCCCTGGCCACGGGGCACATCCTCCTCGCGGGGAGCGAAGCGCAGAAGGAGGCCTTCCTTCCCAAGCTCGCCTCGGGGGAGGCCCTGGGGGCCTGGGGCCTCACGGAGCCCGGCTCGGGCTCGGACGCCGCCGCCCTCAAGACCAAGGCGGAGAAGGTGGAGGGGGGGTGGCGGCTCAACGGCACCAAGCAGTTCATCACCCAAGGGAGCGTGGCCGGGGTCTACGTCGTCATGGCCCGCACCGACCCCCCTCCAAGCCCCGAGCGGAAGCACCAGGGCATCTCCGCCTTCGCCTTCTTCCGCCCCGAGCGGGGGCTAAAGGTGGGGCGGAAGGAGGAGAAGCTTGGCCTCACCGCCTCGGACACGGCGCAGCTAATCCTGGAGGACCTCTTCGTGCCCGAGGAGGCCCTTTTGGGCGAGCGGGGAAAAGGCTTCTACGACGTCTTAAGGGTGCTGGACGGGGGCAGGATCGGCATCGCCGCCATGGCCGTGGGCCTGGGCCAGGCCGCCTTGGACTACGCCCTGGCGTACGCCAAGGGGCGGGAGGCCTTCGGCAGGCCCATCGCCGAGTTTGAGGGGGTCTCCTTCAAGCTCGCGGAGGCGGCCACGGAGCTGGAGGCGGCGAGGCTCCTCTACCTCAAGGCGGCGGAGCTCAAGGACGCGGGAAGGCCCTTTACCCTCGAGGCCGCCCAGGCCAAGCTCTTCGCCAGCGAGGCGGCGGTGAAGGCCTGCGACGAGGCCATCCAGATCCTGGGGGGGTACGGGTACGTCAAGGACTACCCCGTGGAGCGCTATTGGCGGGACGCCCGCCTGACCCGCATCGGCGAGGGGACGAGCGAGATCCTGAAGCTGGTCATCGCCCGGCGCCTCCTGGAAGCGGTGTGAGGGTCAGGGGCCGGGGGACCTTCAGGGCGAGCTGGCCGCAGGCCGCCCCCACGTCCTGGCCCCGGCTCCACCTTATGGAGGTGGGGACGCCGAGGCGCTTTAGCTCCTCGGCGAAGGCCAGGACGCCCGCCCTGGGCGTCCCCACCACCGGGGCCCCTTCCCAGGGGTTGAAGGGGATGAGGTTCACGTGGGCGCTCAGGCCCTTGAGGAGCTTGGCGAGGAGCCTGGCCTGCCAGAGGTGGTCGTTCACCCCTTTGAGGAGGGTGTACTCAAAGGTGACCCGCCGCTTGGTCTTGGCGTGGTAGTGGCGCACGGCCTCCATGATCTCGGCGATGGGGTAGCGGTGGGCGGTGGGGATGATTTTCCTGCGGGTCTCGTCGTCCGGGGCGTGGAGGGAGAGGGCGAGCCGCACCCCGAGGTCTTCCTCGGCGAGGCGGTAGATCCCCTTGGGGATGCCCACGGTGGAGAGGGTGACGCGCCTGGGGCTTAGGGCAAGGGCCTTCTTGTGCAGCATGATCCGGACCGCCTTGAGGACGTTCCTCAGGTTGAGGAGGGGCTCCCCCATCCCCATCAGGACCACGTTCCGGATCTCCCTGGGGGAGAGGCCCTGGTGGTAGGCGATGGTGAGGAGCTGGTCCAGGATCTCCGCCGCGGTGAGGTTCCGCCCGAAGCCCAAAGCCCCGGTGGCGCAGAAGGTGCACCCCGCCGGGCACCCCACCATGGTGGAGAGGCAGACGGTCTTCCGGTTCTCGTAGGGCATGTAGACGGCCTCGGTCTTCTTGCCGTCCAGAAGGGTGAAGAGGTACTTGACGCTTCCGTCTTGGCTCGGGAAGGCCTGGACCAGGCTGAACTCGGAGAGGCGCCACTCCCGCGCCAAGGCCTCCCGCAGGGCCTTGGGCAGGTCGGTCATCTCCGAGAAGTCCCGCGCCCCTTTGGCATAGAGCCAGTGGGCGATCTGGGCCCTGCGGTAGCCCTCGCCGGGAAGCTCCTCGGGGAGAAGCTCCAGGATGGGCTTGAGGGCGTGGGAAGCGGCCATACCCTCCCATTGTAGCCGAGACCCTCCCATTGTAGCCGAGAAGGGTAGTAGAATCCGGGCCATGCGGAAGCTTCTTCCCTTGGCGCTTCTGGGCCTTTCCGCCTTCGCCCAGGTGGACGTGCCCTTCTGGCACGCCATGGACGGCCCGGCGGGGAGGCTCATCGCCGCCTTCGCCCAGGAGTTCAACGCCCGGCAGGACCGCTACCGGGTCCTTCCCCGGTACCAGGGGACCTACGAAGAGGCGGAGACCAAGCTGGTGGCCGCCCTCCGGGCGGGGAGCGGCCCCGTCCTCTTCCAGGCGGAGCTCTCCTTCTTCCCCCGCCTCGTGGCCGAGGGGCAGGCCCTTCCCCTGGAGGCCTACCTGGACCTGGACCCCGGTTTCGTGGCCGACCTCTTCGCGCCCGCCTGGAACTACGGGGTGGTGGGGGGGAGGCGCTTTGGCCTCCCCTTCAACACCTCCACCCCGGTCCTCTTCTACAACCTGGACGTGTTCCGGGCGAAGGGCCTCGAGGCCCCCCGGGACTGGCGGGCCTTTGAAAGGACCGCCCTCGCCCTCACCTCCCGCGCCGCCAAGGGCTTCATCTTCGTCACCGACCCCCATGCCTGGCTCTTTGAGGCCATGGTGACGAGCCGGGGGGGAAGCCTGGTGCAGGACGACCGGCCCAACTTCACCTCCAGGGAGGCCGTGGCCGCCTTGGAGATGCTCTACCGCCTCAAGGAGGCCGGGGCCCTTTCCGTGCGCAGCATGGCCGAGGCCACCTTCGCCCAGCTGGACTTCGTGCGCACCAAGGGGATGATGGTCATGGCCTCCATCGCCAACTGGCCCGCCGCCGAGAACTTCTCCTTCGCCTTCGCCCTGGGGGTGGCCCCCGTGCCCCGGGAGGAGGGAGGGAAGGTGCCCATGGGCGGGGCCCAGCTCGTGGTCCTGAAGGGGGCCTCCGAGGCCCAGGTGCGGGGGGCGGTGGCCTTCTGGAAGTACCTCATGGAGCCGGAGAACGTGGCCCGCTGGGTGGAGGCGAGCTACTACGTGCCCCTGCGCAAAAGCGCCCTCCCCCTCCTCGAGGGCTTCTACCGGGAGAACCCCTTCCGCAAGGTGGCCTTTGAGCAGGTCGCCCACGCCCAGGAGCGCCCCCGTCTTTCCCAGTTCTCCGCCTGGGCCCGCGTCCTCGCCGAGGCCCTGGAGCGGAGCCTCAAGGGCGGGGTTCCCCCGCGAAAGGCCCTGGAGGAGGCCCAGCGGAAGGCGGAGGCGATGCGGTGATGCGGGCCTTTCTCCTCACCGGCCACGGAGGCTTAGACCGCCACCGCTTCGTCACCGGCTGGCCCATCCCCGAGCCCGGCCCCAAAGAGGTCCGCGTCCACGCCTGCGGCCTGAACACCGTGGACGTGAACACCCGGGTGGGCCGGTACGCCCGGGAGGTCCAGGCCCCCACCCAGGGGGAGGGCTTCGGGGTGGAGGTGGGCACCTGGTCCGGCCGGGTCCGCTTCCCCCTCATCCAGGGCTCGGACATCGTGGGGGTGGTGGACCGGGTGGGGGAGGGGGCGGACCCCAGGCTGCTGGGCCGCAGGGTGGTGGTGGACAACTGGATCCGCGACCCCGAGGAGCCCTGGAACCCCATGAAGGCCCGCTACGTGGGCTCCGAGGTGGACGGCGGCTTCGCCGACCACTGCGTGGTGCCCGAGGCGAACGTCGTTCCCGTGGAAAGCCCCCTTCCCAGCGTGGCCCTCGCCACCTTGGCCTGCTCCGGGACCACGGCGGAGGGGATGCTGGAGCGCGCCGGGGTGGGGGTCTTCCTGGTCCAGCTGGCCAAGCTGCGCAAGGCCCGGGTGGTGGCCCTGGCGAGCCCGGAAAAGCACGAGGCCCTGAGGGCTTTGGGGGCGGACGTCTGCCTTCCCCGGAGCCCCGGAAACCTCCCAAAGGCCCTGGAGGCCGCCCCGGGGAGGCCCCACGTGGACGCCGTGGCCGACGTGGTGGGGGGTTCCCTGTTCCCCGCCCTCCTCGAGGCCCTGCGCCCCGGCGGCGCCTACGTGACCTCGGGGGCCATCGCCGGACCCAAGGCGGACCTGGACCTGAGGGACCTCTACCTCCGCAACCTCACCCTTAGGGGCTCCGGCCTCGTCCCTCCCGAGATCCTCCGCCGCCTGGTGCGCTCCGTGGAGGAGGGAAGGCTCTCCCCCGTGGTGGCCGGGGTCTGGCCCTTGGAACGGCTCCCGGAGGCCCAGGCCGCCTTTTTGGAGAAGCGGCACGTGGGCAAGCTCGTGGTCTACCACCTCCCCGAGGCCTTGGAGCCCTATAAGGGGTAGCATGGGAAGGATGCGCCTCGGCTTTACCCCCTTCAACGCGGAGCTGGACTACGAGGCCGCCTTTCCCTTGGCGGCGGAGCTCGGCCTGGACCTGGAGGTGGCCTACGACCTCCACGAAGCCTTTCCCCTTCCGGGGGCGCGGGAGCTTAGGGCCACGGGGGAGGCCTTGGGCGTGGGCTTCACCCTCCACCTCCCCTTCGTGGAGCTGAACCCGGCGAGCCTCATCCCGAGCGTCCGCAAGCTCTCCCAGGAGCGGCTTCTCCGGGCCCTGGAGTTCGGGGAGGCCTTGGGGGCGAAGGTGGGGGTGCTGCACACGGGCCTCATCCCCGTGCGCCACCCCGTGGCGGAGCGGCTTGCCTGGGAGGCCCTGGAGGAGACCCTCGCCCTCCTCCGCGACCCGCCCATCCCCGTGGCCCTGGAGAACCTGGCCCTCTGGGAGCAGGACCTCGTCCGGGGTCCGGAGGAACTCCGCCGCCTTCTGGAGCGCCACCCCCACTTCGGGTTCTGCCTGGACGTGGGGCACGCCCTGGTGGAGCTCGGGCCCAAGGGGCCTTTCCGCTACCTCGAGGCCCTGGGGGACCGGCTTCTCCACCTCCACCTCCACGACAACCACGGGCGGCGGGACGACCACCTCCCCGTGGGCTCGGGGCGCGTCCCCTGGGAGGGGCTTGCCCCCTTCCTCCGGGGGTTTTCCGGCACGGCCGCCTTGGAGGTGGTGGGCGGCCCCGAGGGGGTGCGGCGGAGCGTGGAGCGGCTTGCCGCCCTCCTCGCCCCGTGACGGGACATCTGTCCTTGGCCGAGGGGTCGTATAGTGGTGAGGTGGGGTCTTGCGCCCCTTTTCACGAGAGGGAGGCGAGATGATCGTAGACCGTATTGAAGTCTACCTGGACCAGGGGACGGAGCCTGTCGCCGTGCTGAAAGAGCCCCCCTATCGGTGGAAGCTGGACACCCGGAACCTCCCCGACGGGGAGCACACCCTGAGGGTGGTGACCCACTTCCGCGGCGGAGGCCAGGAGATCCGGGTCATCCCCTTCACCGTCAATAACTACCCCGACGTCCTCGTCCTCGGCGTGGACGAGGGGGGCGAGGTGGCGGGGGAGGTGGAGCTCCGCATGCACGTGGGCGAGCCGGAGCTCCCCGTGGAAACCCCCCGCTTCAACCCCCTCTGGTACGCCGTGGCCGCCGTGGTGGTGCTGGGCGGCATCTGGAGCTACTTCGCCCTCTCTCCGGCCGCGGAGCGGATCGCGGAGGAGGTGGCCCCGCCCGCCCAGGAGGCCCAGGCCCACGGGGGTGGCCAGGAGGCGGCGGCGCCCGCGGGGGTGGACCCCGCCCTCATGGAGAAGGGCAAGGCCATCTACGAGGCGAACTGCGCCGCCTGCCACCAGGCGAACGGCCAGGGCATGCCCCCCGCCTTCCCCGCCCTGGCGGGCAACCCCAACCTCCAGGACGCCCAGATGATCCTTGACATCGTCAAGAACGGCCGTGGGGCCATGCCCGCCGTGGGGGCCAACTTCAGCGAGGAGGAGCTCATCGCCGTGGCCACCTACATCCGCAACAGCTTCGGCAACAGCTTCGGCCCCGTGGAGTAAAGGAGGGAGGATGTACCGCAACGACCCCATCCTGCCCACCTTTGCCCTGATCCTGGCGGCCGGCCTCTTCTACGCCGCCTACCTGGACGGCCGCCACATCGCCCGCCTCCTGGGCCACGTCCCCCAGGAGCTTTCCGTGGGCCAGATCGGGCTCATGGCCTTCGGGGCGGTCCTGCTTCTCTACGGGCTCATGGGCTTGGTCTCCTACTGGCTTGAGGGTATAGAGCTCCGCCCGGGCCGCCACTTTCCCACCCCCTCCACCGCCCCCGTGGCCGCGGGCGTCATCCTGGTCCTCCTCCTCACCGCCCTTTCCGGCTTTTTCGTGCGGCTTCTCGTCTACGCCGCCCAGACCGGGCACAACCCCACCTGGCTCCAGGGCCTCATCTTCGGGTCCATCAGCCTGGTGGTGGCGGCCCTCTTCGGGATCTACCGCCGCTTCTTCGGCCGGGAAGAGGTGATCACCGAGGAGGAGAAGAGCGAGTTTCCCTGGTGAGGTGAAGCATGGACGAGCGCGAAGTCCGCTTGCGCCAATCCCGTAGGCGGCTTTTCCTGAAGACGGTCATCGGCACCGGCATCGGCCTCTCCCTGGTCTCCGCCTTCTACGTGGGGGCAAGCCTCAGGCCCCGGGAGGAGGTGACCCCCGAGAAGGAGCCTTTGAAGCCCGGGGACATCCTGGTCTACGCCCAGGGGGGCGGGGAGCCCAAGCCCATCCGCCTCGAGGAGCTCAAGCCGGGGGACCCCTTCGTCCTCGCCTACCCCATGGACCCCAAGACCAAGGTGGTCAAAAGCGGCGAGGCCAAGAACACCCTCCTGGTGGCCCGCTTTGACCCCGAGGAGCTTGCCCCCGAGGTGGCCCAGCACGCCGCGGAGGGCGTGGTGGCCTACTCCGCCGTCTGCACCCACCTGGGGTGCATCGTGAGCCAGTGGGTGGCGGACGAGGAGGCCGCCCTCTGCCCCTGCCACGGAGGGGTGTACGACCTCAGGCACGGCGCCCAGGTCATCGCCGGACCCCCGCCCAGGCCCGTCCCCCAGCTTCCCGTGCGGGTGGAGGACGGCGTCTTGGTGGCGGCCGGGGAGTTTTTGGGTCCGGTGGGGGTCCAGGCGAGCGCCGGGGCCTACACTTGGAGGGTCTAGGAGGGAAGCATGTACCGGTGGCTTGACGAGCGCTTAGACCTCAGGGGCCTATACCACAAGGTTTTGCGCAAGGCCTTCCCCGTCCACCACTCCTTCTTCCTCGGGGAGATCACCCTCTTCGCCTTCGTGGTCCTGGTCCTCACCGGGGTCTTCCTCACGTTGAACTACGAGCCTTCCATCCGGGAGGTGCGGCTTGCCGACGGGCGCACCGTGCCCGCGGCCTACGCCAGCGTCCTCTACATAGACAGCCTCCCCTTCGGCGCCGTGATCCGGAGCCTCCACCACTGGTCGGCCCACGTGATGATCGCCGCGGCCTTTTTGCACATGCTCCGGATCCTCCTCTCGGGGGCCTACAAGAAGCCCCGGGAGCTCAACTACCTGGTGGGCCTCGGCCTTCTGGGCCTCACCGTGGTCACCGCCTTCACCGGGTACGCCCTGCCCTACGACAACTACGCCGTGACCGCCACCCGCATCGGCTACGGCATCGCCCACTCCATCCCGTGGATCGGGGGCGCCCTGGCCGACCTGATGTTCGCCGGGGAGTTCCCGGGCTCGGAGAAGTCCATCCCTAGGCTTTTTAGCCTCCACGTCCTCTGGCTTCCCCTCGGGCTCATGGCCCTCATCGGGCTCCACCTCGCCATCATGATCAAGCAGAAGCACACCCAGCCCCGCTACGCCGAGCGCGTGGCCCCGGGGAAGATCCTGGGCGTGCCCATGTACCCTCAGCAGATGGTCATGATGCTCATCCTCTTCGCCCTTTACGTGGGCATCCTGACCATCATCGCCGGTGCCTTCCTGGCCCACCCCGTGGAGGCCTTTGGCCCGCCCACGCCCCAGACCCCCCAGGTGAAGCCCGACTGGTACTTCCTCTGGCTCTACGGGCTGCTCCAGATCATCCCCTCCAGCTGGGAGTTCCGCCTCTTCGGGGCCACCATCGGGCCGGAGTTCATCGGGGGCGTCGTGGTCCCCGGGATCCTCGGCCTGGTGGCGGTCCTTCTCCCCTTCGTGGACACCCGCAAGGACAAGATGCGCTACATGGAGCTTCCCTCGGAGCACCCCGTGCGGACCAGCGCCGTCCTGGCCCTCCTCGTCTTCTTCCTCATGGCGAGCCTCGCGGGGTACAAGATTGACTTCCAGCAGCAGGGCTCCATCCTGGGCGAGAACGCCGTCCTCTGGACCCTGGTCCTGGGCGGGCCCCTCCTCACCTTCCTGGTTTCCTACGTGCTCATGCGGGTCTTCTACGGGAAGGCGCGGGAGGGAGAGGCCCTTTAGCCCCTGCCCGCCTTCGCCCCCACCGCGGCCGCGGTGGGGGTTTTGCGCGCCGTTCCGTGCCGGCTTGCGCCCGGTCCCGCGAGGCGGGCTCAGCCCGCCTCGCGGGCCTCTTCCAGGACCCGCGCCGCCACGGCGCCCACGAGGAGGGCGAGGAGGATGAGGTAGAGGCCGAGCAGGGCCAGGACGAAGCCCGCCAAGGGGCCGTAGAGGAGCTCGTACTGGGAGCGGGGGAGGAGCCTGGGGAGCCCGAGGCGGATGCCTTCAAAGAGGAGGGTCGCCACCCCCGCCCCGGCGGCGAGGGGAGGGAGGGTCCTAAGGCCTCCGCTGCCCCGGAGGAGGGCGTAGGTGAGGAGAAAAAGGAGGAAGGCGGTGGATAAGGGAACGAGTTCCTCCAAGGGCCCCAAGAGGCCTTGAAGCCCTTGGGGGAGGAAGCGGGCGAGAAACCCCAGGGCGAGGCCGAGGAGGGCGAGGAGGATGAGGCCTAGGCCCAGAAGGAAGGGCGTGACCAGGGCGAGGAGGCGGCTTCGCACCCCGGGCGGGCGGCCGAAGATCAGGCCCAGGGCGTAGCTCAGGGCGGCGAAAAAGTTGCTTCCCGACCAGAGGAGGAGGAGGCCGCTTCCCAAGGTCAGGGGGAAGGCGCCCCGGGTGAGGAAGTCCAGGAGGCTTTGGGCCATCTCGGGGCGGGCGGGGAAGAGGGCCAGGGTGAGCTCGGTGAGGGCCTGGAAGACCTCGGTCCTTAGGGCGGGGTTTCCCGAGAGAAGGAAGCCGAAGAGGCCCACCAGGAGGAAGAGGAGGGGCATGAGGGAGAGGAGGGCGTAGTAGGCGAGGGCCGCGGCGAAGAAGGGGACGTGGGCCTCCTGGTAGAGGCGGTAAAAGCGCCTAAGCAAGGCCCCCTACCCCTCCGCGCCCTCGGGGTCCCAGGCCCGGGCCACGGAGCCTTCCCGCCTCACGTGCGCTCCTGGCCCTCCCCTAGGGCCACCCACTTGAGGGTGGTGAGCTCCATGGGCCCCATGGGGCCGTAGGCGTGGAGCTTGGAGGTGCTGATGCCGATCTCCGCCCCAAGCCCCAGCTCAAACCCGTCGTTGAAGCGGGTGGAGGCGTTCCAGAGGACCAGGCTCGCGTCCACCTCCTCCAGGAAGCGCCAAGCCGCCTTGGGGTCCTCGGTGCAGATGGCCTCGGTGTGGCGGGAGCCGTAGCGGGCGATGTGGGCGAGGGCCTCTTCCAGCCCCGAGACCACCTTGACCCTGAGGACGAGGTCCAGGTACTCCCGGTCCCACTCGTCCTCCCGGGCGGGGACCGCCTCTTTGAGGAGGGGAAGGGCCCTAGGGCAGGCCCTGAGCTCCACCCCTTTTTCCCGCATGGCCTTTTCCAGCCTGGGGAGGAAGGCCTCCGCCACCTTCTCGTGCACCAGGACGGTCTCGAGGGCGTTGCACACCGCGGGGCGCTGGGTCTTGCCGTTTAGGGCGAGGCGGAGGGCCATGGAGAGGTCCGCCTTCTTGTCCACGTAAAGGTGGTTCACCCCCTTGGCGTGGGCCAAAACGGGAACCCGGGCCTCTCTTTGGACAAGCCTTATAAGCTCCTCCCCTCCCCTCGGGATAAGGAGGTCTAGGAGCTCCAATCGGCACATCTCCAAGACGGCCTCCCGGTCGGTGGTGGGGACGAGGGTGACCGCCTCCTCGGGAAGGCCCGCCTCTCCCAGGGCCTCGTGCCAGAGGGCCACCAGGGCCCGGTTGGAGCGGAAGGCCTCCTTGCCCCCCCTGAGGAGCATGGCGTTCCCCGCCTTCAGGGCCACGGAGACCGCCTCCACCGTGGCCCCGGGCCTCGCCTCGTAGATGAAGCCGATGAGGCCCAGGGGCACCCGCATCCTGCCCACCCTCAGGCCGTTCGGCCGTTTGGCCAGGCCCTCTATCCGCCCCAGGGGGTCGGGGAGGCGGGCGATCTGCCTCAGGCCCTCCGTGAGGGTCTTGAGGTCCTTCTCCTTTAGGGCCAGCCGGTCCAGCTTGGCCTTGGGAAGCCCCGTTCTTTCCGCCTCCTCCAGGTCTTCCCGGTTGGCCCTCAGGACCTCTTCCCAGCGGGCCTCGAGGAGGTCCGCCATGGCGAGAAGGGCCCGGTCCCGGTTCCCCTTCGCGATCTCGGAAAGCCTCTTGCGCGCGCGCTCCGCCAGTTCCCAAAGGCTTGTTGCCGTCATGCCTCCTCCTTCAAGGCGAGGTGGTCCCGGTGGACCACCTCCTCGGTGTAGCGGTAGCCCAGGACGGCCTCAATCTCCGCGCTCCGCCGCCCCTTGATGCGGGCGATCTCCTCCGAGGCGTAGTTGGCGAGCCCCACCCCCACCTCCTCGCCCTCCTCCGAGAGGAGGCGGACCGCCTCGCCCCGGGAGAACCTCCCCCGCACCTCCTTAACCCCGGCGGGAAGCAGGCTCGCTCCCCGCTCCTTTAAGGCCCGCACCGCCCCCCGGTCCAGGACGAGCTCCCCCTTGGGGCGGAGGAGGCCAAAAAGCCAGGCCTTTTCCCCCCGGTAGCGCCGCCGCGCGTGGAAGTAGGTGCCCAGGGGGGCCCCGGAGAGGGCTTGGAGGAGGACCCCTGGCCGCTTCCCGGGGAGAAGCAGGGTGGGGATCCCCACCCTACCGGCGATGCGGGCGGCGAGGAGCTTGCTCTTCATCCCCCCGCTTCCTAGCGGGTTTTCCTCTCCGGCGTGGGCCAAAACCGCCTCCACGGACTCCACCTCGGGGATGGGGCGGGCCTGGGGGTTTTTCTTGGGGTCCTCCTCGTAGAGGGCGTCCACATCGGAGAGGAGGGCGAGGAGGCCCGCCTCCACCAGGGCCGCCACCCGGGCGGAGAGCTGGTCGTTGTCCCCAAAGCGGATCTCCTCAAAGGCCACGGTGTCGTTTTCGTTGATCACGGGTATGGCCCCCAGGTCCAGGAGGGCCCGCAAGGTGGCCTTGGCGTTCAGGTAGCGGCTCCTGGAGGAGAGGTCCTCGGCGGTGAGGAGGACCTGGGCCACGGGAAGGCCGAAGGGGGCGAAGGCCTCTTGCCAGAAGGCCATGAGGAGGGGCTGGCCGAGGGCGGCGAGGGCCTGCTTCTTGGGCATGTCCTTGGGGCGCTCCTTTAGCCCGAGCCGTCGCATTCCCGCCGCCACCGCCCCCGAGGAGACGAGGACCACCTCCCGGCCTTCCTCCCTCAGGGCGGCCACCTGGCGGGCGATCTCGGCCATGGCCTCGAGGTCCAGGCCCCTTTCCCCTGTGAGGACGGCGCTTCCCACCTTGACCACCAGGCGCTTGGCCGAAAGCCCCGGGCGCATTAAGGCCCAGGATAGCACCTCCCTCACCACTTGGCCGAAGACGGCACCCGCACCGCCCTCGGCCTCTGGCACCGGGGTGGGGAGAGCCGCTTCGCCCTGGAGGGGCTTCCCCAGGGCGGAGCCTTTGAGGTCCAGCTCTCGGACGGCCTAGGGGTCCGCACCCTGGTCTTTCCCCGCTAGCCTAAAGCGACCCCCTTGGAAGGCCACCTTCCCCTCCCGCTTCAGCCGCACCAGGAGGGCGAACAGGCGGGCCTTGGTGAGGCCCGGGTGCAGGGGTTTGAGGGCGGCGTGGAGTTCCTCCAAGGTGCGCTCTTGTCCCAGGGCCTGGAGGAGGAGGGCTTCCAGGCGCCTTTCCCGCACGCCTTCCATTATTGACAGGGGCTTTCCGGCATGCTATGGTTGAGGTTGGCTTGGGCCCGTAGCTCAGCTGGATAGAGCGGCTGACTACGGATCAGCAGGTCGGGGGTTCGAATCCTCCCGGGCCCGCCAAAGGCCGAAGCCCCCTGGGAGAACCCCAGGGGGCTTCGCTTTACCCCTAGAATGGGGCCATGAAGATCTACACCAGGACAGGAGACGCGGGGGAGACCGGCCTTTACGGGGCCGAGCGGGTGGTGAAGGCCCATCCCCGGGTGGAGGCCTACGGCACCGTGGACGAGGCCAACAGCGCCATCGGCCTCGCCCGAAGCCTCCTCCCCGGGAAGCACCGGGACCTCCACGACCTCCTGGAGCGCCTTCAAAACGCCCTCTTTGACCTGGGGGCGGACCTCGCGACCCGCATGGGAAGCCCCTACGAGAAGAACATCGCCCGCATGGACGCCGAGGACGTGAGGGCCCTCGAGGAGGCCATTGACCGCTACCAGGAGGAAAGCCCCCCCTTCCAAGGCTTTATCCTCCCGGGAGGGCACCCGGCGGCGGCCGCGCTTCACCTCGCCCGCACCGTGGTGCGCCGCGCCGAGCGCAAGGCGGTGGCCTTGAGCCGGGAGGAGCCGGTGAACCCCGAGGTGATCCGCTACCTGAACCGGCTTTCCGACCTCCTCTTCGTCCTGGCCCGGGTGGTGAACGCCCGGGAGGGGATCAAGGAGGAGGGGTGGCTGGTGAAGAAGCGCCGCTAGGGCCAGGGCTTGCCGTAGACCCGCACCTCGGCCTGGGGGAAGGCGGCCTCGAGGAGCTCCCGCAAAAACCGGGTGGCGGCGGGAAGGAGCCCCCCGCAGGGGCCTTCCATGTAGAGGAAGAGGTAGCGGGGCCTTCTGGGCGACTGGGAAAAGCCCAAGCACCCCTCGTACTCCGGGAAGTACTCGTAGAAAAGCTCCAAGAGGTCCCGGACCAGGGCCTGGGCCTCGGGCAGGGCCTCTATGGAGCTTTTGGGCTTCACCCAGAAGGTCATGGCCTTCACGCCCCCATTATTTGGTAAGCTCGCGCCGTGGTCCAGGCGGAGGGTCTTACCAAGCGCTACCGCAAGGCCGTGGCCGTGGAGGGCCTGACCTTTGGGGTGGGGCCCGGGGAGGTCTACGCCCTCCTCGGTCCCAACGGGGCGGGGAAGACCACCACCTTGCGCCTCCTCTCCACCCTCGTCCGCCCGAGCGCCGGGAGGGCGCTAGTGGCGGGCTTTGACGTGGTGCGGGAGCCCCTCGAGGTGCGCCGCAACCTCGGCCTGGTGAACGGGGGCATGCGGGTCTACGAGCGCCTCACGGGGCGGGAGGTCCTGGAGTTCTTCGCGGGCTTCTACGGCCTCAAAGGGCGGGCCTTTCTCGGGGCCTTGGACTGGGTGGTGGACCTCTTGGAAATGGAGGAGACCCTGGACAAGAAGGTGGGGGAGATGTCCACCGGGATGCGGCAGAAGGTGGTCATCGCCCGGGCCATCCTCCACCGGCCCAAGGTCCTCCTCCTGGACGAGGCCACGGCGGGTCTGGACATCTTCGCCCGCAGGGCCCTCCTGGACTTCGTGAAGGCCTACCGGGACCTGGGCCACGCCGTGATTTACTCCACCCACGTCATGGGTGAGGCCGAGGAGGTGGCGGACCGGGTGGGCTTCCTCCACCGCGGGCGGCTGGTCTACGAGGGCTCCAAGGAGGAGGCCCTGGCCCTGGGGGAAGGGAGCCTGGAAAGGGCTTTTGTGCGCCAGGTAAGGGGGGCTTGATGGAGGCGGTGCTTCGGCTATTCCGCAAGGAGCTAATCCAGGTTTTTCGCGACCGAAAGCTCCTCTTCTCTACCTTGGTTCTGCCCGTCCTGCTGATGCCGGTCTTCATGTTCGGGCCCAGCCTCTTCCTAAGCCGGCTCCTGCAGGGAGCGGCGGAAAGGGTCCAGGAGGTGGCGGTGGCGGGGCTTCCCGAAGAGGCCCTAAAAGCCCTCGAGGCCGCCCGGCTCAAGCCCGTGCCGGTGCCGGACCCCGAAGAGGCGGTGCGGGAAGGCCGTTTCCCGGCAGGGGTGGTGTTCCGGGAAGGAGCCTACCGCGTTTTCGGCCGCCTGGCCTCGGGTTTGGGGGAAAGCCAGGTGGTCGTGGAGAAGGTCAAGGGGGCCCTCCAGGCCCTCAAGGAGGCCCAGGTGGCCGAGGCCCTGGTGCGGGCGGGTCTCCCCAAGGAGATCCTCTCCCCCTTCGCCGTGGAGGTGGTGGACGCCTCCCCCCCGAAGGAGAAGGCCGGAGGGCTTTTGGGCTTCCTCCTCCCCTTTTTTCTGGTGGTCTTCGTCCTCTCCGGAGGCCAGGTGGTGGCGGTGGACGCCACGGCGGGGGAGAAGGAGAAGGGGACCCTCGAGGCCCTTCTGGCCGCCCCAGTCCCCCTGGTCCAGGTGGCCCTGGGCAAGACCCTGGCCACGGTGGCCATGGCCCTCCTCTCGGGGGTGGCGGGGCTTTTGGGGCTCGCCTTGGGCGGGGCCTGGAGCGCCCGCTTTGGCGGAGGCGTCCTCACGGAGAGGGGCGAGACCCTGGCCCTGGGAGGGCAGGTGAGCCTGGATGGGGGAAGCTTCCTCGCCCTCTTCCTCACCGCCTTCCTCCTCGCCCTCTTCATGGGGGCGGTGATGGTGGCCCTGGGGCTTTACGCCAGAAGCTTCAAGGAGGCCCAAAGCTACATGGCGCCCCTACAGCTTTTGTTCCTCCTTCCCTTGCTCTTTTTGCAGTTTAGGGGCTTTCTTGAGATTGAGGCCTGGCATTACCTCCTCCCTCTCTTCAACGTGGCCCTTCTCATGGATGCTCTCCTCAAGGGAAGCGCTACCCCTTTGGAGGTGGGGCTCACCTGGGCCTCCACCCTGGTCTACGCCCTGCTCGCCCTGGGTTTGGCCGTCTGGGTCTTCGGGCGCGAGGACGTGGTGTTCCGCAACTAGGCCCCTTCAGAACTCCTCGTCCCACTCCACGATGGTCTCGCTGGTGAGGGTGGGGGTGGTCTCCCGCCTCGAGGCCTCGGGCTCCCGCTCCCGCAGGAGTCCGAACTGGGCGGCGATGCCCCGGAGGCCCGCCCCGGCCAGGGCCACCACGAGGAAGATGGTGAACCCCCAGGCCAAGTACGGTAAGAGGCCCTGACCGATGGAGAGGTTGCTGAGGAACGCTAGAGCCGGAAGGTTGCCGTAGTCTGCAAGGATGGAGCCGAAATAAGAGAGGGCCTCGGCGAAGATGGGCAAGAGGAGCACGAGGAAAGCCAGCCCGAGGAGGTTCCAGTAGACGTTCCGCCCGCCGAAGGTCAGCCGGAGGAGGTAAAGGGGGAAGAAGCTCAGGGCCCCAGCCAAAAGGAAGAAGACCGCCCGGGGAACGCCTGCGGTCTGGAGCAGGGCGAGCTTGAGGTTAAGCCAGAGGTCCTGCCTTGGACCTTGGAGGAAGCTTTGCCGGAGAGCCTCAACGGCTTCATAGGCCGTAAGCGCGTCCAGGGTGCGGATGCCGGTGGCTTGAGAAAGGAGGTTGAGGGATCGGGAGATCGCCTCTGTGAGGCTGGGGTGGATGTGGACGAAGACGGGTTCCACTTGCATGCGGAACTTGTAGAAGGCCCGTTCCAGGCGGTACCGTCCCTCCTCCGCGTCGCCCCGCCCCAGGGCGGTTACTGCAAGCCCGATCTCGTCCCGCACTTCCTCCACGGCCTCCAGAAGCTGGAAGTCGTAGTTGTAGCCAAGGGTCCTGGCCGCCAACCGCACCGTTTGGGCGGTGCGCTCGTCCATCCACCCCGGGGTGTAGAAGGTTTCTGCTTCTGCGGACGGGGCCTCTGGGCTCGCCTGGGTGCCGGAAGGGGGGGAGGGCGCAGGTTCCGGCGGCCGCGCCTGGGCAGGCGGAGGAACCGGAGTGGAGGGTTGGAGCGAGGAGAGGAGGTCCTGCCGCCAGGCCTGGATCTGGCCGAGGAGCCTCTGGACCTCGGGGCGGAAGGGCTGGCCGGTGGAGACGAGGGCCAGGGCCTGGACGAAGTCCTGGGCCTTGAGGCGGCTTTGGGGGCTGTCCTGGACGATGAGGTAGCGGGCGTAGGCCCGGGCCAGGGCCAGGTAGGCCTGGGGGCGGCTCTGGGCGGCGAGGGCTTGGCCCAGGTCCTCCGCCATGGCCTGGAGGTAGCGGGCCTCCAGGAGCCTCCGGGCCTCCTCGGGGGGGGCGGAGCGGGCCTGGGCCACCAGGGCGGGGGGAAGGCCCGTGGCCCGGGCCAGGCGCTGGCCCAAGGCGGCCTTCTCCTCCCCCTGGGCCTGGAGGAAGGCGTCGTAGAGGGCCTTGCCCACGAGGTGGCGGACCAGGAGGAGGCGGGCCTCGAGGTCCACCGCGCTCTTCTGCGCCACGAACTGGCGGGCCTCCTGCAGGTTGGTGAGGGCGGCGTCCCGCAGGACCGGGGGCAGCGCCCCTTCCTCCCGGAGGAGGCTTTGGGCCCGGTTGAGGGCGTTCACCGCTTGGGCCGGGTTTCCAGGCGCACCTGGCCCAAGGCGGCCTCCAGGCCGTCGTAAAGCTCGGTGAGGCCCGCGGCCAGGGCCAGGGAAAGGACGAGGGCGAAGGGCAGGACCAGACCTCTTCTCATCCGCTTACCTCCTTGGGGGCCAGGCGCTTGAGCCTGTGCATGAGCTGTCCCACGTTGGCCTCCTCCCGGGCCGTCACGCCCACGAAGCCCCCGCCCACGGGACGGAGGAGGAGGAGCCTCGAGGCGGTGCGCAGGTAAAAGAGGGCGTACCCCTGGCGGCGGAGGAGGAGGTGGGCGGTGTCCAGGGGAACGGGGAAGCCCTCGGGGAGCTCCGCCTTCCCCGAGGGGTGGGCCACCACCACCCCCGTCACCCCCTCGAGGCGGGCGAGGCTCCGGGCGAGGCGGTCCCGCTCTTCGGGGTCGGCCAGGTCCACCGCCTCGAGGGCCGGTGCGGCCTCCGGCACCGCCTCGCCTAGGGGTTTAGGCGGAGGGGGGGTGGCCGCCTTGAGCCGCCGGACGAGGGCCTTAAGCCCGGGGGGCATCTCCCGGAAGGGGAGGATGGCCCGTAGCTCCTCCCAAAGCGGCCCCTCCAAAAGCCGCGCCCAGTCCTGGGGGGTGGTCGGGGTGAGCCGCGCTTTGGCACGGGCGAGGAGGTTGGCGGCCGCTTGCGGGGAAAGGTACTCGCTGAGGATTTCTATGACCTCGCGTTCCATAGGAGGGGCTTGCCAATCCGCCCCTTAGAGTGTACCATAACGACTGCCCGAGGCTTCGGGCGCCCATCGCTGGGGTGTCGTCTAAGGGTAGGACAGCGGACTCTGGATCCGCCGGTCGTGGTTCGAATCCACGCACCCCAGCCAAACTTTGGCCCCATCGACTAGCGGTTAGGTCACCGGCCTTTCAAGCCGGCGGCGGGGGTTCGAGTCCCCCTGGGGTCACCAAAGCCAGCCGAGCCGCGCATGGCCCCATCGTCTAGAGGCCTAGGACACGGCCCTCTCAAGGCCGAGACGGGGGTTCGAATCCCCCTGGGGTCACCAGGAACACCCCTTCGGGGGTGTTTTTTCCGCGGCTCGGTTGGTTTTTTCTTGACACCCTTCCCCCTTACCCCTCAAAATGGGGCGAGGCATACCCCCTATAGGTATGTGAGGGGGTAAACTGGCGTCCAAGGAGGAGGGAAAGAATGGAGTTCAACCTGAGCGCACTAGGGAGCGCCCCCGCCGCGGAGGAAACCTACGATGTGGTCATCATCGGCGGGGGGCCCGCGGGGCTTACCGCCGGGATCTACGCCGGCCGGGCCCAGCTCAAGACGGTCATCGTGGAGAAGGGGCTTCCCGGGGGGCAGATCGCCCAGACGGACGAGGTGGAGAACTACCCGGGCTTCCCCGAGGGCATCTCCGGGCCGGAGCTCGCGAGCCGCATGGTGCGGCAGGCGGAGAAGTTCGGGGCCCGGATCGTCATGGACGAGGTCCTGGGCCTGGAGAAGGCCGAGGGGGGCTACCTGGTCCGGGGCTACGAGCGGAACTACCGCGCCCGGGCGGTGATCGTGGCCACGGGGGCGAACCCGAGGCGGCTTGGGGTCCCCGGGGAGGACAAGTTTTACGGCCGGGGGGTTTCCACCTGCGCCACCTGCGACGGCTTCTTCTACCGGGACAAGGAGGTGGTCGTGGTGGGTGGGGGGGACGCCGCCGTGGAGGAGGGGATCTTCCTCACCAAGTTCGCCCGAAAAGTGACCCTGGTCCACCGCCGGGACGAGCTTAGGGCCAACAAGGTGGCCCAGAAGCGGGCCTTCCAGAACCCCAAGATGCACTTCCTCTTCTCCCACGTGGTCACCGAGATCCTGGGGGAGGACCAGGTGACGGGGGTGCGGCTTAAGAACCTAAAGACGGGGGAGGAGTACGTCTACCCCACGGACGGCGTCTTCGTCTTCATCGGCCACGAGCCCAACACCGCTTTCCTCAAGGGGGTGGTGGAGCTCCGGCCCGACGGGTACATTGCCGTGCGGGACGAGGTCTTCACCTCGGAGCCCGGCATCTTCGCCGCCGGGGACGTGGCCGACCCCATCTACCGCCAGCTCACCACGAGCGTGGGGGCGGGCACCCGCGCCGCCATGATGGCCGAGCGCTACCTGGCGGAGGAGGCGGAAAAGGTCAAGGGCTAGGGCGGGCGTGGCGCGCCTTTGGGCGCTTCTCGTGGCCTGGGGCCTGGGCCTCGCCCAGCTCCTCTACCTTCCCCTGGACGACCGCCCCCCCAACCTCGCCCCCTGCGCCTGGGGGGTGGTCCTCTGTCCGCCCCGGGAGGCCTACCGGGGACCGGAGGGGGCCGACCTCGAGGCCTTGAGGGCCTGGCTCCTCGCCACCCCCGGGCGGGGGCTTGTGGCGAGCCTGGACGCCTTGGCCTACGGGGGGCTTGTGCAAAGCCGCCACCTCCCCCTCGCCCCGGAGGACGCCTTGGCCCGCCTCGCCCCCCTCCTCGCCTGGAAGGCCCGCGGGGGCGGGGCGCTATACCTCTTCGGCGTCGTCCCGAGGTGGGACGCCTCGAGGCGGGAGCGGAACCTCCGGGTCCTCCAGGCCCTCGCCTCCTGGAGGGGCCTTCGGGGGGTCTACCTGGAGGCGGTTTGGGACGACGCCCTGAGGAACTCCCCGGGCCCCCGGGAGGCCCGGGCCCTGGGCTACCCCGCCCGCCCCGGGGCCGACGAGGCGGGCCAGGTCCTGCTTCTTAGGGCCTTTAGGCCCGGCCTCCGGGTGGCCGTGGTCTACGAGGACGAGGCCTTGCGCGCCCGGGTCACCCCCTACGAGGGGCTTCCCCTGGAAAAGACCGTGGCCGGGGTCTTGGCCAGCGCCCGCGCGGTGGCGGTGCCCTTGGCCGAGGGCCCCGACCTCGTCCTCTACGTCTACGGGGGTGGGGACCCGAGAAAGGCCGCCCTGGACCTCCTCCGCCTCATGGCCCGTCACCCCGTGGCCCTGGCCGACCTCGCCCGGGTGAACCGGGGGGACCCCCGCCTCATGGCCTACCTGGAGGGGATGGGCCTCTACGCCCGCCTCGCCGCCTAGGCCGCCTGGGGTACCCCGGCGAACAACCTGGGGAGTGCCTTGGCCCAGGGGGGGCTTTTCCTCGAGGACCGGGAGGGGCGGCTTTCGCGCCTCGCCGAGGCCTACTTCCAGTACTGGTGGGGGGAGGTGGGCAGGCCCTGGGTGCGGGCCCGCTTCCCCGAGCCCCTCCCCGAGGAGGCCCAGGCCGTGGCCGAGGGCTTTCCCCGGGTGGAGCTGGACGGGTTCTGGCTGGACCTCCGGGGCCTCGCCTTCCCCTGGAGGCGGAGCTTTGAGGCCTGGCCCGAGCTCGCCCTGGTGCCCCGCCGGGCGGGCCCCGCCTTGGGCCGGTAGAATGGCGCCGTGGACGCGCCTTTCCGGGTGGTGGTGGGGGTTTCCGGGGCGAGCGGCATGCCCTACGCCCTGGACCTCCTCGAGGCGCTCAAGGACCTCGCCGAAGTCCACCTCGTCCTCTCCCAGGGGGCCAAGCGGGTGCTCTGGGAGGAGATGGGCTTAAGCCCCAAGGACCTCCACGCCCTGGCCCACCGGGTCTACAAGGACCAGGACCTGGGCGCCCCCATCGCCTCGGGCTCCTTCCCCACCCGCGGGATGGTGGTCGTCCCTTGCTCCGCCACCACCCTGGCCAAGGTGGCCACGGGCCTGGCCGACACCCTCCTCACCCGGGCGGCCTACGTCCACCTGAAGGAGCGCCGCCCCCTCGTCCTCGTCCTGAGGGAGACCCCTTTGCCCCTCCCCACCCTAAGGGCCATGGTCCAGGCGGCGGAGGCCGGGGCCACCATCCTCCCGGCAAGCCCCGGTTTCTACCACCGCCCCAAGGAGATCAGGGACCTCCTCGGCTTCGTCACCCAGCGCATCCTGGACCACCTGGGGCTTCCCGGGAAGCGCGCCCCCCGGTGGGGGGAAACGTGACGCTTTTTTGCCGACCTGCGATGTTACGATAGGGAGGATGACCCTCACCCAGGAGCAACGGCTGGTTCTGGACGCGGTGCGCCGGGTGGCCCGGGAGGTCCTCTACCCCCTCGCCCCCGAGTACGACCGGAAGGCCGAGTACCCCTGGCCCCAGCTCAAGGCCCTGGCCGAGCTCGGCCTCCTCGGCATGACCACCCCGGAGGAGTGGGGAGGGGTGGGCCTGGACTCCGTGACCTGGGCCTTGGCCCTGGAGGAGCTCGCCGCCGCCGACCCCAGCGTGGCCGTCATCGTCTCCGTGACCAGCGGCCTTCCCCAGTACATGCTCCTCCGCTTCGGGAGCGAGGCGCAGAAGCGGCGCTACCTCGTGCCCCTGGCCCGGGGGGAGTGGATCGGGGCCTTCTGCCTCACCGAGCCCCAGGCGGGCTCCGACGCCAAAAGCCTCCGCGCCGAGGCGCGGCGGGTCAAGGGCGGGTTCGTGCTGAACGGGGTCAAGAGCTGGATCACCTCCGCTGGCCACGCCCACCTCTACGTGGTCATGGCCCGCACGGAGAAGGGGATCAGCGCCTTCTTGGTGGAGAAGGGTACTCCAGGGCTTTCCTTCGGCCGCCCCGAGGAGAAGATGGGCCTCCACGCGGCCCACACCGCCGAGGTGCGCCTCGAGGAGGTCTTCGTCCCCGAGGAGAACCTTCTCGGGGAGGAGGGGCGGGGCCTGGCCTATGCCCTTGCGGGCCTGGACTCGGGGCGCGTGGGGGTGGCGGCCCAGGCGGTGGGCATCGCCCGCGGGGCCTTTGAGATCGCCAAGGCCTACGCCGAGGAGCGGGAGCAGTTCGGGAAGAAGCTAAAGGAGCACCAGGCCATCGCCTTCAAGATCGCCGACATGCACGTGAAGATCGCCGCCGCCCGCGCCCTGGTCCTCGAGGCCGCGAGGAAGAAGGACCGGGGGGAGAGGTTCACCCTCGAGGCCAGCGCCGCCAAGCTCTTCGCCAGCGCCGCCGCCGTGGAGGTCACCCGGGAGGCGGTCCAGGTCCTGGGGGGGTACGGCTACCACCGGGACTACCGGGTGGAGCGGTACTACCGGGACGCCAAGGTGACGGAGATCTACGAGGGCACCTCGGAGATCCAGCGCCTCGTCATCGCCCGGGAGCTCTACCGCTAGCGCGCCCCGCCCTTCTCCCTTAGGGTGGAAAGGGTATGGTCCGCCGCCTCCTCGCCCTTTCCCGCCCCCTCTACTGGCTTTACGAGAAACGCCTCCTGAGGGAGGTCAAGCGGGGCCCCATGCCCCGGCACCTGGGCCTCATCCTGGACGGAAACCGCCGCTACGCCCGCGCTTTGGGCCTTTCCCCCACCAAGGGGCACGAGTTCGGGGTGCAGAAGGCCTACGAGGTCCTGGAGTGGTGCCTGGAGATGGGCATCAAGACCGTGACCGTCTGGGTCTTCTCCACGGACAACTTCAAGCGCCCCCCGGAGGAGGTGGAGACCCTCATGAACCTCTTCCTGCGGGAGGCCGAGCGGATGGCGGAGGACCACCGGATCCTGGAACACCAGGTGCGGGTGCGCTTCATCGGTAGGCGGGAGGGGTTTTCCCCGGAGGTGGTCCGGGCCATAGAGCGCCTGGAGCGGAGGACGGAGGGGCACCGGGGCATGTTCCTCAACATCGCCATGGGCTACGGGGGGCGGGAGGAGATCGTGGACGCCGTGAAGCGGCTCCTTTTGGAGGCGGAGGCCCGGGGCCTCTCCCCCAAGGAGGTGGCCGAGGGCCTCACCCCGGAGGACATCGCCCGCCACCTCTACACCGCCGGGCTTCCCGACCCCGACTTCATCATCCGCACCTCGGGGGAGATCCGGCTTTCCGGCTTCCTCCTCTGGCAGTCCGCCTACTCCGAGTTCTACTTCGCCGACGTCCTCTGGCCCGAGTTCCGCAAGATTGACTTCCTGCGCGCCCTGAGGAGCTACCAGGCCCGCGAGAGGCGGTTTGGGCGTTGACAACTCGCGGCGTTTCGTATACCCTTACGGGCAAGATGCTGGCCCGCGCGAAAAAACTCGGCCGCCGGGGGGTAGGGTAGCCCTCCAAGGGCTTCTTATCCCCCGGCCCGGGTTCGGGCCGGTTTTCTTTTGGGGAGGGGTGCATGCGGGAGTGGAAGATTATTGACTCCACCTTACGGGAAGGGGAACAGTTTGAAAAGGCGAACTTCTCCACCCAAGACAAGGTGGAGATCGCCAAGGCCCTGGACGAGTTCGGCATTGAGTACATTGAGGTCACCACCCCGGTGGCCTCCCCCCAGTCCCGCAAGGACGCCGAGGTCCTCGCCTCCTTGGGCCTCAAGGCCAAGGTGGTGACCCACATCCAGTGCCGCCTGGACGCGGCCAAGGTGGCGGTGGAGACGGGAGTCCAGGGGATTGACCTCCTCTTCGGCACGAGCAAGTACCTCCGGGCCGCCCATGGGCGGGACATCCCCAGGATCATTGAGGAGGCCAAAGAGGTGATCGCCTACATCCGCGAGGCGGCCCCCCACGTGGAGGTGCGCTTCTCCGCCGAGGACACCTTCCGCTCCGAGGAGCAGGACCTCCTCGCCGTCTACGAGGCCGTGGCCCCCTACGTGGACCGGGTGGGCCTGGCGGACACCGTGGGCGTGGCCACGCCCCGGCAGGTCTACGCCCTGGTGCGGGAGGTGCGGCGGGTGGTGGGGCCCAGGGTGGACATTGAGTTCCACGGCCACAACGACACCGGGTGCGCCATCGCCAACGCGTATGAGGCCATTGAGGCCGGGGCCACCCACGTGGACACCACCATCCTGGGGATCGGGGAGAGGAACGGGATCACGCCTTTGGGGGGGTTCCTCGCCCGCATGTACACCCTCCAGCCTGAGTACGTGCGCAGGAAGTACAAGCTGGAGATGCTCCCCGAGCTGGACCGGATGGTGGCCCGGATGGTGGGGGTGGAGATTCCCTTCAACAACTACATCACCGGGGAGACGGCCTTCAGCCACAAGGCGGGGATGCACCTCAAGGCCATCTACATCAACCCCGAGGCCTACGAGCCCTACCCCCCGGAGGTCTTCGGGGTGAAGCGGAAGCTCATCATCGCCTCGAGGCTCACCGGGCGGCACGCCATCAAGGCGCGGGCGGAGGAGCTCGGCCTCCACTACGGGGAGGAGGAGCTCCACCGGGTCACCCAGCACATCAAGGCCCTGGCCGACCGGGGCCAGCTCACCCTGGAGGAGCTGGACCGGATCCTCCGGGAGTGGATCACGGCGTGAGGCTAGAGGTTATGGAACTCCTCCTCGGTGAGCCCGGCATCGCGCAGGATGCGCTTGAAGGTGCCCTTGGGGAGTTCCCCGCTGTGGAAGGGCACCACCACGATGCGGCCGTCGGGGTGGGTGTAGAGCCGGTGTCCCCCCTTGGCCATGCGTTCCACGAACCCGAGGCGGCGGAGCTTCCGGGCCACCTCCTCCGGTCTAGGCGGCATCCACACCTACCTCTACCGCTTGTACGTCCTGGGGAAGGGGGCGCCCCTCGGTTTTCAGATAGGCCAGGACGAGCTCCAGGGCTTCTTTGGCCCGCGCCAAGGCTTCCTCGGGGCTTTGGCCGAAGGAGTGGGCTTGGGGCACCGCGGGAAACTCGGCGATCCAGACCCCTGGGGTCTCCGGGTCCGGGTAGAGGAGGGCGGTGTACTTGAGCATACCCTCAGTATAGGAGGTGTCCGTGGGACAGACGCTAGCGGAAAAGATCCTCTCCCACAAGGTGGGAAGGCCCGTGCGGGCGGGGGAGCTCGTGGTGGTGGAGGTGGACCAGGTGATGGTGGTGGACTCCATCGCCGGGAGCTTCTTCAAGCGCCTGGAGTACCTGGAGGCCACCCCCCGCTACCCGGAAAGGGTCTCCATCGTGATAGACCACGTGGCCCCGGCGGCGAACCTGGAGGTGGCCAAGGCGCAGAAGGAGATCCGGGAGTGGGGCAAGCGGCACGGCATCCGGGTCTTTGACGTGGGAAGGGGGGTGTGCCACCAGGTCCTCATAGAGGAGGGCCTGGCCCAGCCGGGATGGGTGGTGGTGGGCTCGGACAGCCACTCCACCACCTACGGGGCGGTGGGGGCCTTCGGCACGGGGATGGGGGCCACGGACATCGCCTTGGCGGCGGCGAGCGGGCGCACCTGGCTTAGGGTGCCCGAGAGCGTCAAGGTGGTCTTCCGGGGAAGGCTCCCCAAGGGGGTCACGGCCAAGGACGCCGCCCTGGAGATGGTCCGCCTCCTCACCGCCGAAGGGGCCACCTACATGGCGGTGGAGATCCACCTCTTAGACGGGGCGGAGGCCCTCACGCGGGGCGAGCGCATGACCCTCGCCAACCTCACCGTGGAGGCGGGGGCCAAGGCGGGGCTCGTGGTGCCGAGTGGGGAGATCCTGGAGATGTACCGGGTGCCCGACTGGCTCTATCCCGACCCCGACGCCCGCTACGCCAAGGAGGTGGAGATAGACCTTTCCGCCCTCACCCCCAGGGTCTCCGTGCCCTTCTACGTGGACAACGTCCACGAGGTGGCCCAGGTCAAGGGCAAGCGGGTGGACCAGGTCTTCATCGGCACCTGCACCAACGGGCGCATTGAGGACTTGAGGGCGGCGGCGGAGGTGCTAAAGGGGAGGAAGGTGGCCCCTTGGGTGCGGCTTTTGGTGGTCCCGGCGAGCTCCCAGGTCCTGGAGGAGGCGGCCAGGGACGGCACCCTCCTCACCCTCCTCGAGGCCGGGGCCACCATTGGCACCCCGGGGTGCGGCCCCTGCATGGGGCGGCACATGGGGGTCTTGGCCCCGGGGGAGGTGTGCGTCTCCACCTCCAACCGCAACTTCCGGGGGCGCATGGGGGCCCCGGACGCCGAGATCTACCTGGCGAGCCCCCGCGTGGCCGCGGCGAGCGCCGTGGCGGGCTACCTCACCACCCCAGAGGAGCTGGAAGAGGAGGAGGTCCATGCCTAGGGTCTGGAAGTTCGGCGACCAGATCAACACCGACGACATCCTTCCCGGAAAGTACGCCCCCTTCATGGTGGGGGAGGACCGGTTTCACCTCTACGCCTTCGCCCACTTGAGGCCCGAGTTCGCCAAGGAGGTGCGCCCCGGGGACATCCTCGTCTTCGGGCGGAACGCGGGGCTCGGCTCTAGCCGCGAGTACGCCCCCGAGGCCCTGAAGCGCCTCGGCATCCGGGCCATCATCGCCAAAAGCTACGCCCGCATCTTCTTCCGCAACCTGGTGAACCTGGGGATCGTCCCCTTTGAGTCGGAGGAGGTGGTGGATGCGCTAAAAGACGGCGACGAGGTGGAGTTGGACCTGGAAAGCGGGGTGCTCACCCGGGGGGAGGAGCGCTTCCTCCTCCGTCCCCCGCCCCCCTTCCTCCTGGAGGCGCTCAAGGAGGGCTCCCTCCTGGACTACTACAAGAAGCACGGGCGCTTCCCGGGGGAGTAGACTCTAGTCATGGAGGACCTAGAGATCGTCTGTCCGGTGTGCGGCGAGGCCAGCCTGGTGCTGGCGGAGGACCTCGAGGACCTCGAGGTCGGGGACGTGCTGGAATGCGAGGCCTGCGGGGCCTTCCTGGAGGTGGTCTCCCTGGACCCCCTGGAGGTGGAGGTCACGGAGGAGGGCCTGGAGGGGTTCTTCGTGGACTGCCCCCGCTGCGGCTACACCTTTGAGCTCTCCGAGGAGGACCAGGGCCGGGAGGTGGAGTGCCCCGAGTGCGGCTTCCGCTTTGTCCCCGACTGGAGCGACCTAGAGGAGGACGAGGAATGGTAGGAACCTGCCCTGAGTGCGGTGCGGAACTGCGGCTGGAGAACCCGGAGCTTGGCGAGCTTGTGGTCTGCGAGGACTGCGGCGCGGAGCTTGAGGTGGTGGGGCTTGACCCCTTGAGGCTCGAGCCCGCCCCGGAGGAGGCGGAAGACTGGGGCGAGTGATCCCACCCCACGCCGGCCTAGGCCGGCGTGGGGGCCCCGGCGGCGCCACCCCATGCCGGCCTGCGCCCCTGGCAGGGCCTGGCGCCCTCTTTCCCGGAGGCTAGATGCTGGCCATCCTCTACGACCGCATCCGCCCCGACGAGCGGATGCTCTTTGAGCGGGCGGAGGCCCTGGGCCTCCCCTACAAGAAGGTCTACGTCCCCGCCCTCCCCATGGTCCTGGGGGAAAGGCCCAAGGAACTGGAAGGGGTTACGGTGGCCCTGGAGCGGTGCGTGAGCCAGAGCCGGGGCCTCGCCGCCGCCCGCTACCTCACCGCCCTCGGCATCCCCGTGGTGAACCGCCCCGAGGTCATAGAGGCCTGCGGGGACAAGTGGGCCACGAGCGTGGCCTTGGCCAAGGCGGGCCTTCCCCAGCCCAAGACCGCCTTGGCCACGGACCGGGAGGAGGCTTTAAGGCTCATGGAGGCCTTCGGCTACCCCGTGGTGCTGAAGCCCGTGATCGGGAGCTGGGGCCGCCTCCTCGCCAAGGTCACGGACCGGGCCGCGGCGGAGGCCCTTCTTGAGCACAAGGAGGTCCTGGGGGGGTTTCAGCACCAGCTTTTTTACATCCAGGAGTACGTGGAGAAGCCCGGGCGGGACATCCGGGTCTTCGTGGTGGGGGAAAGGGCCATCGCCGCCATCTACCGCAGAAGCGCCCACTGGATCACCAACACCGCCCGGGGCGGGCAGGCGGAGAACTGCCCCCTCACCGAGGAGGTCGCCCGGCTTTCCGTGAAGGCGGCGGAGGCCGTTGGGGGCGGGGTGGTGGCCGTGGACCTCTTTGAGTCGGAGCGGGGGCTTTTGGTCAACGAGGTGAACCACACCATGGAGTTCAAGAACTCCGTGCACACCACCGGGGTGGACATCCCGGGGGAAATTCTGAAGTACGCGTGGAGCCTAGCCTCATGACCTTGCGGGAAGCGGTGGAGCGTTTGGTGGCGGCCTTGGCGCCCGAGGAGGTCTGGCTCTTCGGCTCTTGGGCCCGGGGGGAGGCCGGGCCGGACTCGGACGTGGACCTCCTGGTGGTGGTGCCCTACGAAGGGGACCCTAAGGAGCTCGCCCTTCGCGGGTACAGGGCCCTGAGGGGGCGGGGCTTTCCCCTGGACCTCTTGGTCTACCCCCGTGCCCTCGTGGAGCAGAGGCTCGGGGAGGGGAGCCTTCTTCTCCGGGAGATTTTCCGGGAAGGGCGGTGCCTCTATGCGCGGGGAAGCGGAAAGGTGGCTTAGGCGGGCCCTCGAGGACCTTGACGCGGCCTTCTCCCTGGAGGCCTCCCGCCACCCCGATGTCCTGGCCTTTCTGGCGCAACAGGCGGTGGAAAAGGCGCTGAAGGCCGTCTGGGTGCAGCTTGGCCTCCTTCCGCCCCGCACCCACGACCTGGCCTACCTTTGGGAAGAGGTGGAGGATAAGGTGAAGGCGTCCTTGAACCCCGACCATCTGGACTTTCTGACCCGCTTTGGCGTGCAGGCCCGCTACCCTGACCTGGAAGTTCTGCCGGAAGAGGCCCGGGAAGCCCTTTCCCTGGCCCAAGTCCTGGTGGCGGAGCTTAGGAGGTGGCTCCATGACCGGTAAGAAAACCCTTTCCATCGTGGGGGCCTCGGGGTACGCCGGGGGAGAGTTCCTGAGGCTCGCCCTTTCCCACCCCTATCTGGAAGTGAAGCAGGTGACCTCGAGGCGCTTCGCGGGCGAGCCCGTCCACTTCGTCCACCCCAACCTCCGAGGACGCACGAACCTCAAGTTCGTCCCCCCGGAGAAGCTGGAGCCCGCGGACATCCTGGTCCTGGCCCTGCCCCACGGGGTCTTCGCCCGGGAGTTTGACCGCTACAGCGCCCTGGCCCCCGTCCTCGTGGACCTCTCCGCGGACTTCCGCCTGAAGGACCCGGAGCTTTACCGCAGGTACTACGGGGAGCACCCGAGGCCAGACCTCCTTGGCCGCTTCGTCTACGCCGTGCCCGAGCTCTACCGGGAGGCCCTGAAGGGGGCGGACTGGATCGCCGGGGCCGGGTGCAACGCCACGGCCACCCTTCTCGGCCTCTACCCCCTCCTCAAGGCCGGGGTCCTGAAGCCCACCCCCATCTTCGTCACCCTCCTCATCTCCACCTCGGCAGGGGGGGCCGAGGCGAGCCCGGCGAGCCACCACCCCGAAAGGGCCGGGTCCATCCGGGTCTACAAGCCCACGGGCCACCGCCACACCGCCGAGGTGGTGGAAAACCTCCCCGGCCGCCCCGAGGTCCACCTCACCGCCATCGCCACCGACCGGGTGCGGGGGATCCTCATGACCGCCCAGTGCTTCGTCCAGGACGGCTGGAGCGAAAGGGACGTCTGGCAGGCCTACCGGGAGGCCTACGCCGGGGAGCCCTTCATCCGCCTCGTCAAGCAGAAGAAGGGGGTCCACCGCTACCCCGACCCCCGTTTCGTCCAGGGCACCAACTACGCCGACATCGGCTTTGAGCTGGAGGAGGACACGGGGAGGCTCGTGGTCATGACGGCCATTGACAACCTGGTGAAGGGCACCGCGGGCCACGCCCTCCAGGCCCTAAACGTCCGCATGGGCTGGCCCGAGACCCTGGGCCTGGACTTCCCGGGGCTTCACCCCTAAGGCCAACCGCTTGGCAGGGGAGGTGAGCTTGTGATCGTGGTCAAGGTGGGAGGCGCCGAGGGGATCAACTACGAGGCCGTGGCCAAGGACGCCGCCTCCTTGTGGAAGGAGGGGGTAAAGCTCCTTCTCGTCCACGGGGGGAGCGCCGAGACCAACAAGGTGGCGGAGGCCCTGGGCCACCCGCCCCGCTTCCTCACCCACCCCGGGGGGCAGGTGAGCCGCCTCACCGACCGGAAGACCCTGGAGATCTTTGAGATGGTCTACTGCGGCCTGGTCAACAAGCGTCTGGTGGAGCTTTTGCAGAAGGAGGGGGCGAACGCCATCGGCCTTTCCGGCTTGGACGGAAGGCTTTTTGTGGGCCGCAGGAAGACGGCGGTCAAGTACGTGGAAAACGGCAAGGTGAAGGTCCACCGCGGGGACTACACCGGGACGGTGGAGGAGGTGAACAAGGCCCTTTTGGACCTCCTCCTTCAGGCGGGCTACCTCCCCGTCCTCACCCCCCCCGCCCTAAGCTACGAGAACGAGGCCATCAACACCGATGGGGACCAGATCGCCGCCCTCCTCGCCACCCTCTACGGGGCCGAGGCCCTGGTCTACCTCTCCAACGTCCCCGGCCTCCTCGCCCGCTACCCCGACGAGGCCTCCTTGGTGCGGGAGATCCCCGTGGAGAGGATAGAGGACCCGGAGTACCTGGCCTTAGCCCAGGGCAGGATGAAGCGGAAGGTCATGGGGGCGGTGGAGGCGGTGAAGGGCGGGGTCAAGCGGGTGGTCTTCGCCGATGGTCGGGTGGAAAACCCCATAAGGCGGGCCCTTTCCGGGGAAGGCACCGTGGTACGCTAGGACCATGGCGCGCTTCGCCCTGGTCCTCCACGCCCACCTCCCCTACGTGCGGGCCCACGGGATGTGGCCCTTCGGGGAGGAGACCCTCTACGAGGCCATGGCCGAGACCTACCTCCCCCTCATCCGGGTCTTGGAGCGGCTTCGCGCCGAGGGGGTGGAAGCCCCCTTCACCCTGGGGATCACCCCGATCCTGGCGGAGCAGCTCGCCGATGCCCGGATCAAGGAGGGGTTCTGGGCCTACGCCAAGGACCGCCTGGAGAGGGCCCAGGGCGACTACCAACGCTACCGGGGCACGGCCCTCGAGGCCAGCGCCCGGCACCAGGTGGCCTTCTGGGAGCTCACCCTGGACCACTTCCAGAGGCTTTCCGGGGATCTCGTCGCCGCCTTCCGCAAGGCCGAGGAGGGGGGGCAGGTGGAGCTCATCACCTCCAACGCCACCCACGGCTACTCCCCTCTCCTCGGCTACGACGAGGCCCTCTGGGCCCAGATCAAGACCGGGGTCAGCACCTACCGCCGCCACTTCGCCAAGGACCCCACGGGCTTCTGGCTCCCGGAGATGGCCTACCGGCCCAAAGGGCCCTGGAAGCCCCCCGTGGAAGGCCCCCCGGAGGGGGTGAGGCCCGGGGTGGACGAGCTTTTGATGCGGGCCGGGATCCGCTACACCTTTGTGGACGCCCACCTGGTCCAGGGGGGCGAGCCCCTCTCCCCTTACGGGGAGGCCGCCTTGGGCCCCGTGGAGAGCCAGGAGGCCACCTACCACGTCCACGAGCTGGAGTCGGGCCTTAGGGTCCTCGCCCGCAACCCGGAGACCACCCTCCAGGTGTGGAGCGCCGACTATGGCTACCCGGGGGAGGGGCTTTACCGGGAGTTCCACCGCAAGGACCCCCTCTCCGGCCTCCACCACTGGCGGGTGACCCACCGCAAGGCCGACCTCGCGGAGAAGGCCCCCTACGACCCGGAGGCGGCCTTCGCCAAGACGGAAGAGCACGCCCGCCACTTCGTGGGCCTCCTGGAGCGCCTCGCCGGGCGGCACCCCGAGGGGGTTATCCTCTCCCCTTACGACGCCGAGCTTTTCGGCCACTGGTGGTACGAGGGGGTGGCCTGGCTCGAGGCCGTCCTGAGGCTTCTCGCCCAGAACCCCAAGGTCCGGCCCGTGACCGCCCGGGAGGCGGTGCAGGGCCCCGCGGTGCGGACCGCCCTCCCCGAGGGCTCCTGGGGCCGGGGCGGGGACCACCGGGTCTGGCTCAACGAGAAGACCCTGGACTACTGGGAAAAGGTCTATCGGGCGGAGGGGGCCATGCGGGAGGCGGCGCGCCGGGGTGTCCTCCCCGAGGGGGTGTTGCGCCAGGCCATGCGCGAGCTTTTGCTCCTCGAGGCCTCCGACTGGCCCTTCCTCATGGAAACGGGGCAGGCGGAGGCCTACGCGCGGGAGCGGTACGAGGAGCACGCCCGGGCCTTCTTCCACCTCCTCAAGGGGGCCTCCCCCGAGGAGCTTAGGGCCTTGGAGGAGCGGGACAATCCCTTCCCGGAGGCCGACCCCCGCCTCTACCTTTTCCGGGAGGCGTGATGGGAGAGGTGCGCCACGCCGTCCTCCAGTTCCGCCCCGAGAAGAGCCGGCTTAGGGAGAGCCTGGCCCGGCTTAGGGCCCGCCTCGAGGCCCTCCGCCCCCACGCCCCCCAGGTGGTGGTCCTGCCCGAGGCCGCCCTCACCGGCTACTTCCTCCAGGGGGGGGTAAGGGAGCTCGCCCTCACCCGCCACGAGCTATTGGAGCTCCTGGTGGGCGTTTACGAGAAGGTGGGGTGGGAAGGGGTTCTGGACGTGGTGGTGGGCTTCTACGAGCGGGACGAGGGGGCCTACTACAACAGCGCCGCCTACCTGGAGCTTCCCCACCGCGTGGTCCACGTCCACCGCAAGGTCTTCCTCCCCACCTACGGGGTCTTTGACGAGGAGCGCTACCTGGCCCGGGGGAGGCGGGTGGAGGCCTTTAGGACCCGGTTCGGCCGGGCGGCCCTTCTCATCTGCGAGGACTTCTGGCACTCCATCACCGCCACCATCGCCGCCCTGGACGGGGCCGAGGTGATCTATGTCCCTTCGGCGAGCCCGGCCCGGGGCTTCCAGGGGGGGTATCCCGAGAACGTGGCCCGCTGGCGCACCCTCGCCCAGGCGGTGGCGGCGGAGCACGGGCTATATGTGGTGGTGGCGAGCCTGGTGGGGTTTGAGGGGGGGAAGGGGATGAGCGGGGGAAGCCTGGTGGTGGGGCCGGACGGGCGGGTCCTGGCCGAGGCCCCCCTCTTTGAGGAGGCGGCCCTTCTCTTCGCCTTGGACCGGGAGCGGATCCCCCCGGTGCGCTACGACAGCCCCCTCCTCTCCGACCTCGAGGCGGGCCTGCCCCTGCTTCTTTCCGACCTGCAAAGGGTCTTAGGGAGGCGGGATGCGGATACTTGAAGCGCCCAAAGCCCAGGAGGTCCTGGAACTCAACTGGCCCCTGGTGGCGGACTTCCTCACCCGGTTTATCCGGGAGGAGCTTTCCTGGCGGGGCTACGAGAAGGCCATCGTGGCCGTCTCCGGCGGGGTGGACTCGGCCACCACCCTGGCCTTGGCGGTGCGGGCCTTGGGGGCGGAGAGGGTCCACGCCCTCTTCCTGCCCCACCGGGAGAGTAGCCCCACCTCCCGGGAGCACGCCTACCTGGTGGCCGAGACCTTCGGCGTCGCCCTGGAGGAGGTGGACATCACCCCCATGGTGGAGGGCTACGCCGCCCTCACCCCGGACCTCACCCCCCACCGCAAGGGAAACGTCATGGCCCGGGCGCGGATGATCGTCCTCTTTGACAAGTCCGAGGCCTACAGGGCCCTCCCCTTGGGCACGGGCAACAAGACGGAAAGGCTTTTCGGCTACTTCACCTGGCACGGGGACGACACGCCCCCCGTGAACCCCCTGGGAGACCTCTACAAGACCCAGGTCTGGCGGCTCGCCGAGCACCTCGGGGTGCCGGAGGAGGTGGTGAGGAAGCCCCCCACCGCCGACCTCATCCCCGGGCAGACGGACGAGGCCGATTTGGGGTTGCGCTACCTCCGGGCCGACGTGATCCTGGAGCACTACCTGAAGGGCTATTCCGACCAGTACATCCTGGGCCTGGGCTTCACCGAGGAGGAGCTTAGGCGGGTGAAGGAGCGGGTGAACCGCACCCACTGGAAGAGGGCCCTGCCCACGGTGGCCCTACTTTCTTCCACCGCCATCGGGGAGTTCTACCTGAGGCCCTTGGACTACCGGCCATGAACGACCAGGAACTCAGAGCTTATCTGAGCCAGGCCAAGACCATCGCCGTCCTCGGGGCCCACAAGGACCCTTCCCGCCCCGCCCACTACGTGCCCAGATACCTCCGGGAACAGGGCTACCGCGTCCTCCCCGTGAACCCCAGGTTCCAGGGGGAGGAGCTTTTCGGGGAGGAGGCGGTGGCGAGCCTCTTGGACCTGAAGGAGCCCGTGGACATCCTGGACGTCTTCCGTCCCCCTTCCGCCCTCATGGACCACCTTCCGGAGGTCCTCGCCCTGAGGCCCGGTTTGGTCTGGCTCCAGTCGGGGATCCGCCACCCGGAGTTTGAAAAGGCCCTGAAGGAGGCGGGCATCCCCGTGGTGGCCGACCGCTGCCTCATGGTGGAGCACAAGCGCCTCTTCCGGGGGCCCCTTCCCCTCTAGCCGTGGAGGCCTGGCGGAAAGCCCTCCTCGCCTGGTACCGGGAAAACGCCCGCCCCCTCCCCTGGCGGGGGGAGAAGGACCCTTACCGCGTCCTGGTCTCCGAGGTCCTTCTGCAGCAGACCCGGGTGGAGCAGGCCCTCCCCTATTACCGCCGCTTTCTGGAGCGCTTTCCCACCCTGAAGGCCCTGGCCGCGGCTTCCCTGGAAGAGGTCCTTAGGGTCTGGCAGGGGGCGGGCTACTACCGGCGGGCGGAACACCTCCACCGCCTGGCCCGAAGCGTGGAGGAGCTTCCCCCGAGCTTCGCCGAGCTTCGGGGGCTTCCTGGTCTCGGGCCTTACACCGCGGCGGCGGTGGCCTCCATCGCCTTCGGGGAGCGGGTGGCGGCGGTGGACGGGAACGTCCGGAGGGTCCTCTCCCGCCTCTTCGCCCGGGAAAGCCCCAAGGAGAAGGAGCTTTTCGCCCTCGCCCAGGGCCTCCTCCCCGAGGGCGTGGACCCGGGGGTGTGGAACCAGGCCCTCATGGAGCTCGGGGCCACGGTCTGCCTGCCGAAACGGCCCCGTTGCGGGGCCTGCCCCCTAGGGGCCTTCTGCCGGGGGAAGGAGGCCCCCGGGCGCTACCCCGCGCCCAGGAAGCGCCGGGCGAAGGAGGAGCGCCTCGTCGCCCTCGTCCTCCTCGGGCGGAAGGGGGTGCACCTGGAAAGGCTTGAGGGGCGCTTCCAGGGCCTCTACGGCGTCCCCCTCTTTCCCCCTGAGGAGCTTCCCGGGCGGGAGGCGGCCTTCGGGGTGAGGTCTAGGCCCCTAGGCGAGGTGCGCCACGCCCTCACCCACCGGAGGCTTCGCGTGGAGGTGCGGGGGGCCCTTTGGGAAGGGGAGGGGGAGGACCCCTGGAAGAGGCCCCTACCCAAGCTCATGGAGAAGGTGCTCCGCAAGGCGCTTCCCCTCCTCGCTCATGCGGGCGTAGTCCCCCTCCCGGACGCATAGGCCCACGGCGTATAGCCCTTCCAGGCGCTTGAGGCGGAAGGTCTTTTCCTCCCACTCCTCGGGGTGGAAGGCCAGGTAGCGCACCCGGTAGCCGGGGGTGGAGGGGGTTTCCGGAACCTCCCCCTCCCGTTCCACGAAGCGGAAGCCCAAGCGCGAAAGGTCCTCCAGGAGGTCGGGGTAGCTCGCCTCGGAAAGCCTTCCCGCCTCCTCCACCACCCCGCCCAGGAAAAGCCTCGCCCCGAGGAAGCTCCCCACCGCGAGCACCACCTTCTCCCCCCGGGCCGGGGGGCCCTCCCAGGTCCTGACCCCCACCACCCGGTTTCCCTCCAGGAGAAGCCCCGTGGCCGTGGCCTGGAAGAGGTGGAGGGGCCTAAGCCCTTCCAGGAGGTACTTGGCCCGGGCGTGGAAGGCCCAGACCCGCTCGTCCTTGGGGTCGTAAGCCCTTTCCAGAAGGCTTCCCGGGGGAAAGGGGGGCTTGGGGGGCAGGAAGGGCATCATCACCGCGTCCAGGCTTTGGGTGAGGAGGCCCACCCGCACCCCCTTTTGCGCGAGCCAGAAGGCGGTCTCGGCCCCCGAGAACCCTGCCCCCACGATGAGGACCTGGTACGCCGCCATACGCTAAAAGCCTAACCCCTGGGCCCTTGGGGCCCAGGGGAAAGCCTGGCGGGCCGTGAAGGACTCGAACCTCCAACCCCCGGTTTTGGAGACCGGTGCTCTGCCAGTTGAGCTAACGGCCCCCGCCAAGGGGGATCATAGCACACCCCCGGCGGGAAGGCCAAGCCTCACTCCACGGTCACGCTCTTGGCCAGGTTGCGGGGCTGGTCCACGTCCCGCCCCAGGAGCACGGCGATCTCGTAGGCGAGGAGCTGGAGGGGGACCACGCTCACGATGGGGGCGAGGAGGGGGTGGACCTCGGGGACGTAGATCACGTCCTGGGCGAGCCTCGGGATCTCCTCGTCCCCCTCGGTGGCGATGGCGATCACCTTCCCGCCCCGGGCCCGCACCTCCTGGATGTTGGAGAGGGTCTTCTCGTAGAGGGGGCCTTTGGTGGCGAGGACGACCACGGGGAGGTGCTCGTCAATGAGGGCGATGGGCCCGTGCTTCATCTCCCCGGCGGGGTAGGCCTCGGCGTGGATGTAGCTGATCTCCTTGAGCTTCAGCGCCCCCTCGTAGGCGGTGGGGGCCTGGACGTGCCGCCCCAGGAAGAGGAAGTCCCGGGCCTGGTGGTACTTCTCGGCCACGTGGGCCACGAGGGGCCTTTTCTCCAAGACCTCCTCCACGAGCCTGGGGAGGCGGCGCATCTCCCGGAGGAGGCGTTGGGCCTCCTCGAGGGCGAGGGCGCCCCGGCCCCGGCCGAACCAGACGGCGAGGAGGGCCATGGCCGCGAGCATGGCCGTGTAGGCCTTGGTGGAGGCCACCCCGATCTCCGGCCCGGCGTGGATGTAGAGGACGTCCTCCACCTCCCGCGTCAGGGTGCTCCCCTTGGCGTTGATGACCCCGAGGGAGCGGGCCCCCTTGCGCTTGGCCTCCCTCAGGCCCTCCAGGGTGTCTATGGTCTCCCCCGACTGGCTGATGGCGAGGGCGAGGGTCCTCGAGTCCACCACGGGGTCGCGGTAGCGGTACTCGCTGGCCACGTCCCACTCGGTGGGGAGGCGGGCCAGGGTCTCCAGGAGGTACTTCCCGTAAAGCCCGGCGTAGCTCGCCGTTCCGCAGGCGATGACGTGGACCCGGTCCACCTCCCGTGGGTCCAGGGCGAGGCCGAGCTCCACGGTCCCCTCCTCCTCCCTCAGGCGCCCGCCCAGGGTGTTCTCCAGGACCCAGGGTTGCTCGTAGATCTCCTTCAGCATGTAGTGGGGGAAGCCCCCCTTCTCGGCGGCCTCCAGGGTCCAGTCCACCTCCACCGCCTCCCTCTGGACCGGCCTGCCCTCCAGGTCGGTGATCTCCACCCCCTCCCGGGTGAGGCGCACCACGTCCCCGTCGTGCAGGAAGAGGACCCGGCGGGTGTAGGGGAGGAGGGCGGGCACGTCCGAGGCCAGGAAGTTCTCCCCCTCCCCCAGGCCCACCACCAGGGGGCTCACCGTGCGGGCGGCCACGATCTCCTCGTGGTCCTCGTGGGCCACCACCACGGCGTAGGCCCCGCGCACCGCCTTGAGGGCCTCCCGCAGGGCCTCAAGGAGGTCGCCTCGGTAGGTTTCCTCCAGGAGGTGGGCGAGGACCTCGGTGTCCGTCTCCGACCGGAAGCGGTGCCCCCGGGCCTCCAGGGCCTCCTTGAGCTCCAGGTAGTTCTCAAAGATGCCGTTGTGGATGAGGGCGATCCTCCCGTCCTCCGTGGTGTGGGGGTGGGCGTTCGGGTCCGTGGGGGCCCCGTGGGTGGCCCAGCGGGTGTGGCCGATGCCCAAGGCCCCCTGGAGGGGCGTCTTCCCCACGGCCTCTGCCAGGGCGGAGAGCTTCCCCGAGCGCTTCACCACCTTGAGGCCCTCCGGGGTCCGCACCGCAATGCCGGCGGAGTCGTACCCCCTATACTCCAGGCGCCGGAGCCCGTCCAAAAGCACGTCCGTCGCGTTCCTAAAACCTACGTAGCCTACGATCCCGCACATATGGCCTCAAAAGGCCACCGGGAAGGGGCCGAAGCCCCCAAGGGCTGCGCCTTCTTCCCGGCGGTTTCCCTCTGGATACGCCCTGCCCCTCGGTTGTCCGCCCCTCGCGGGGCCGGCTTTCCCTCGGGGCTTTTCGCAGGCGGGCGGGGCGGGCACACCCCGGGCGGCATCCGCGGATTCCTCGATCTTTCCCGGCCGAAGCCGGTTATCCCCTTCGCGGGGTCCGCCACCTCGTGAGGCCAATGGCCCCCTGCGCTTCCCGCCTTCCACCGACGCGTCTTTCCGCCTCCCACCTCCCTCCCGGGGGGAGTATAACAGAAACCTTAAGGCCCGACCGCTGGGCTTGCCTAGTAAATCGCCTTGTACCCCGGAGGGGGCGGGAGAAGGGAGAGAAGAACCCTAAGGCCGTAGGCGATGAGCTCCAAAAGCGCCCGCGCCATGGCCGTCCAAGGCTTCCGCTCCCAAAGGTACCCCCCACCCAGCCGCGTCTTCATCCCCCCAAACACCCCCTCCACCACCCCGCGAAACCGGTACACCTCGGGGTCCCACCCCTCCCGCGCCCGCACCCGCGCCTCCTCCCTGGCCTCGCCCCCGCCCCGAAGCCGGATCACCGGCCGCACCCCCGCCTCCCCCAAAACCCCCCACACCTCCTTCCCGTCAAACCCCGCGTCCGCCAAAAGCCACCCCCGGGAAGGAGGAAACCGCCTCAGCACCTCCCCCCCAAGCCGGGGGTCCGGGGCGTAGCCCTCCCCCACCACTCCACCCCAGGGCCACAAGAGCCGCCTCTCCCTATCCCACCGCATCAGGGCCAGAAGCCGCGCGTGCCCCCGCACCCGCCGCACCTCCTTCCCCCGACGAAAGCGGAGAAGCCGGTCCTTGCTCCGGTAGGCCAGCCCCGTGGTGTCCATGAGGTAGAGGGGGGGAAAGCGCCGCCAGGTGTGCCGGCGCCTCGTCCGAAGCCGCTTCGCCTTCCGGCGAGGACTCCGGGGCGAGATGGGCCTCCAGTTCCCGGGAAAGCCTCTCCAGGAGGGCCTCAAGGAGTTTGGGGTCCAGGTGCTTGAGGGCGTAGCGGGCCAGGGACTGGTGGGAAGGGAAGGGGCCTTCCATCAGGTCCTGGAGTGAGGCCTCCGTCTCGCGGTAGGTGAGGTGGAAGAAGGCGCGGAAGAGAAGGAGGGCCAGGTAAAGGGCGTGGCTGTAGCGCCAGGGGCGGCCCCGCTTGCCTTTGGGGGTGGGAGGGGCCACCTCCCGGGCCAGGCGCAGGCAGTGTTCCAGGACCTCCTTGGGGCTTGCCTCCCTGCGAAGGAAGCCTCGCTTGCCCATCAGGAGAGAGATATACACCCGTCCTCCTGACCTTTGCAAGGCAAGCCCCCGACCGCTTGACAAGGGCGCGTGAGGTTTTTATGATAGCGCCGGATGCGGGGAAAAAGGGCTCCTTTTCGGGGGGTTTTCCCCGCACCGGGCGGACCTGGTCGGAGAGGAAACGCGGCAACTCGCCCGTCTCGGGTTCCCGCCCACGACCCTTAAGGGGGTGTGAGGCATATGAAGAAAAGGCTGGTCACACTACTGGCAGGGCTCTTGACCGTCCTCTCCATGGGGTTCGGTCTGGCCCAGTTCTCCGACGTGCCCGCCGGGCACTGGGCCAAGGAGGCCGTGGAGGCCCTGGCGGCCAAGGGCATCATCCTGGGCTTCCCGGACGGCACCTTCCGGGGCAACGAGAACCTCACCCGCTACCAGGCGGCCCTCCTCATCTACCGGCTCTTGCAGCAGATTGAGGAGGAGCTGAAGACCCAGGGCACCTCCCCCACCATGGAGGCCCTGGCCCCCGAGGACCTCGAGGCCCTGAAGAACGCCGTCCAGGAGCTCGCCGCCGAGCTCGCTTCCCTGGGCGTGCGGGTCTCCGCCCTGGAGGACAGCGCCGCCACCAAGGAGGACATCGCCCGCCTCGAGGCGATGATCGCCGAGCTCAAGGCCCAGCCCATGCCCGAGCCCGGCATGGACCAGGCGGCCCTTAAGGACCTCATGGACCGGGTGGAGGCCGCCTCCATCGCCGCCGACACCGCCCTCGCCCAGGCCCAGCAGCTCGCCGAGCGGCTGGACGCCCTGGCTCAGGACGTGGAGGGCGTGAAGGGCGACCTGGCCGGGCTTAGGAGCCAGGTGGAGGCCAACGCCGACGCCATCCAGGCCCTGAACGAGCTCGCCGTCCTCCTGAACCAGGACGTCCTCTCCCTCCAGGACCGGGTCACCGCCCTGGAGAAGATGGTCTCCGGCGGCCAGGAGCTCCCCGACCTGGAGCAGTTCGCCACCAAGGAGGACGTGGCCGCCGTCCAGGAGTTCGCCGCCGCCCTGCGCTCCGACCTGGTGGGCCTCTCCGACAAGGTCTCCAAGCTGGAAGAACAGGTGGCCGAGCTCAACAAGGTGCGCTACTCCATCTCCGGTAGCCTCTCCGCCACCTACGGCACGGTGGTGACCGACACCGGCACCAACTTTGACATTGACCGCCTCTTCCCGGGCAACGCCTTCTCCACGGGGACCTACGGCTCCTTCTCCTCCAGCGTCCAGGCGGGGGACAGCAACCAGGGCAACATCTCGGGGGGCTCCGCTTCCCTCACCTTCGGCGTGAAGGTGGCCCAGCCCGGCACGAGCGGGGTGAACGTCTCCGAGGCCAGCGCCACCCTCCAGGTGCCCGCGGCTTTCGGGACCGCTTACACCTCTGCTCCCACCATCCGCCTCAACGCCGCGAGCGTCAAGGGCAACGTGGACGGCCAGGCCTTCAGCGTGGTCTACAGCCGGGCGGTGAGCAGCTTCAAGTTCAACGACTACCTCTTCGCCAACGACAACGACTCTGAGCCGGCCAACCCCCGCCAGGGTATGGTGGCCACCTTCTCCGCCACCAAGTTCCCCCTTGCCCCCGAGGTGACCGTGGTGGCCGGGGTGGCCGGACCTGATGCTACTAAGGATACTGCTCCTGCCCTAAACGGCAACTACTTCGGCATCCGCACCGCCGTCAAGCCCTTCTCCGCCCTCAACCTGGCCCTGAACTACGCCACCAACCTGGGCAACCGCTCCGCCATTGGCGTGGACGGCGGGCTGGAGCTCGGCCCCGCCAAGCTCTCCGGCCTCTGGGTCTCCTCCCAGACCCCCGGGAGCCCCTTCGCCGACTTCTTTGACAACACCCTCTCCGACTGGGCGTATTACGCCCAGGCCGAGGCGAAGCTCGGGCCTCTTTCCCTCTCCGCCAACTACCACGCCGTGGACCCGCAGTACGCCGACGGCCAGGCGGGCATGTCCGAGAACGAGGACACCACCTACTACGGCGGTGAGAAGGCAGGCGCTCCCTACGGGGCGGACACCCGCGGCCTGGGCGTCTCCGCCAGCGTGGGCTTCGGCCCCGTTACCCTCAAGGGCTACGCCGAGAGCGAGGGGGACTACAACCTGGCTCCGGGCAGCGTCAACGACGCTTGGGGCGTGGCCGCTACCTTGGGGTCCTTCCGGGGATTCAGCCTGACGGGCTTCTACAACGCCGCCTACACCGGTGGTAACGGTTACTTCTCCCTTACCACCGCTGTGGACGCCATTGCTCCGGGTGTGACTTACTACTACACCATTGAGAACCAGAAGTACTCCTCCAGCTGGGGCGTGCGGGTGGCCCACGACGGCAAGGCCGAGGACGCCCTAATCCCCACCCTCAACCTCACCGCCCAGTACGCCACCTACTACGTCTCCGGCCACACGGACATCCAGGTCTACGCCGACCTGGCCAAGCCCTTCAAGCTGGCCATCCTGAGCCTCTCCCCGGGCTTCCGCTACCACAGCTTCGCTGGTGCGGGTAGCGCCCCGACCTACACCACCCTGAAGGGCGGGGTCCAGGTTTCCACCGATCCCCTCCTCTTCGGTCTCAGCCTGGACGGGGCGGTCTCCTACCGCCGGACGCAGTACACCAACAACCCCTCCAACGTGACCACCTACGAGCTCTACTACCGCGCCGGGGTGAAGCTCCAGGACTTCCTGGCCCCCAAGCTCAACTTCAGCGTGGCCTACGCCCACTACGAGGGCGATCAGCTTGCCGGCACCGGCCTCCCCGTGGTGGGGTCCGGCAACCAGGCCTTCAACTTCGCCCGCGACCGGGTCTACCGGAGCCCCGATCCCATCGCTGCTCCTTGGCTGGCCACTCCGGGCACCCAGGCGGGCAAGCTGGACGGCTTCTACATTGAGGCCAAGTACTACGACCTCACCGTGGCCTACGGGGAGTTCGTCCTGGATGACCTCAACGGGACCAACCCCAACTTCGGCCGGGGCTTCAAGATCAGCTACACCGTGAAGTTCTAACCCTGGCGGTCCCGCCCCCGCCCCCCCAAAGGGGGCGGGGGTTTTTGTTCTCCCCCTTCCTTTGGGGAGGCGAGGGGGCCCCTATACTGGGTGAGGATGACCTTCCGCTACCGGGGGCCAAGCCCCAAGGGGGACCAGCCCAAGGCCATCGCCGGGCTCGTGGAGGCCTTGAGGGACGGGGAGCGCTTCGTCACCCTCCTCGGGGCCACGGGCACGGGGAAGACGGTGACCATGGCCAAGGTCATTGAGGCCCTGGGAAGGCCCGCTTTGGTCCTCGCCCCCAACAAGATCCTCGCGGCCCAGCTTGCGGCGGAGTTTAGGGAGCTCTTCCCGGAAAACGCTGTAGAGTACTTCATCAGCTACTACGACTACTACCAGCCCGAGGCCTACGTCCCGGGGAAGGACCTCTACATAGAGAAGGACGCCTCCATCAACCCCGAGATTGAGCGCTTAAGGCACTCCACCACCCGAAGCCTCCTCACGCGGCGGGACGTGATCGTGGTGGCCTCGGTCTCGGCCATCTACGGCCTCGGGGACCCGAGGGAGTACAGGGCCAGGAACCTGGTGGTGGAAAGGGGCAAGCCCTACCCCAGGGAGGTCCTTTTGGAGCGCCTCCTGGAACTCGGTTACCAGCGGAACGACATAGACCTTTCCCCGGGGCGCTTCCGGGCGAAGGGGGAGGTGTTGGAGATCTTCCCCGCCTACGAGACCGAGCCCATCCGGGTGGAGCTCTTTGGCGACGAGGTGGAGCGCATCTCCCAGGTGCACCCCGTCACCGGGGAGCGGCTTCGGGAGCTTCCCGGGTTTGTCCTCTTTCCCGCCACCCACTACCTCTCCCCGGAAGGCCTTGAGGAGATCCTGAAGGAGATTGAGAAGGAGCTCTGGGAGAGGGTCCGCTACTTTGAGGAAAGAGGGGAAGTTCTCTACGCCCAGCGCCTCAAGGAGCGCACCCTCTACGACCTGGAGATGCTAAGGGTCATGGGCACCTGCCCCGGGGTGGAGAACTACGCCCGCTACTTCACGGGGAAGGCCCCAGGGGAACCTCCTTACACCCTCCTGGACTACTTCCCCGAGGACTTCCTGGTCTTCCTGGACGAGTCCCACGTGACCGTGCCCCAGCTTCAGGGGATGTACCGGGGGGACTACGCCCGCAAGAAGACCCTGGTGGACTACGGCTTCCGCCTCCCCTCGGCGTTGGACAACCGCCCCCTTCGCTTTGAGGAGTTTTTGGAGAGGGTTTCCCAGGTGGTCTTCGTCTCCGCCACCCCGGGGCCCTTTGAGCTAGCGCATTCGGGGCGCGTGGTGGAGCAGATCATCCGGCCCACGGGGCTATTGGACCCCCTGGTGCGGGTCAAGCCCACGGAGAACCAGATCCTGGACCTCATGGAGGGGATCCGGGAGAGGGCGGCAAGGGGCGAGCGCACCCTGGTCACGGTCCTCACGGTGCGCATGGCCGAGGAGCTCACGAGCTTTTTGGTGGAGCACGGGATAAGGGCGCGCTACCTCCACCACGAGCTGGACGCCTTTGAGCGCCAGGCCCTGATCCGGGACCTGAGGCTTGGCCACTACGACTGCCTCGTGGGGATCAACCTCCTCCGGGAGGGCCTGGACATCCCCGAGGTCTCCCTGGTGGCCATCCTGGACGCGGACAAGGAGGGCTTCCTTAGAAGCGAGCGGAGCCTCATCCAGACCATCGGCCGGGCGGCGAGGAACGCCAGGGGCGAGGTCTGGCTCTACGCCGACCGGGTCTCCGAGGCCATGCAGAGGGCCATAGAGGAGACGAACCGGAGAAGGGCCCTCCAGGAGGCCTACAACCTGGAGCACGGCATCACCCCGGAGACGGTGCGGAAGGAGGTTAGGGCCGTCATCCGCCCCGAGGGCTACGAGGAGGCCCCCCTCGAGGCCGACCTCTCCGGGGAGGACCTGAGGGAGAGGATCGCCGAGCTGGAGCTTGCCATGTGGCAGGCGGCGGAGGCTTTGGACTTTGAGCGGGCGGCGAGGCTTAGGGACGAGATCCGGGCCCTCGAGGCCCGCCTCCAGGGCGTAAGGGCCCCTGAGCCCGTCCCCGGGGGGCGGAAGCGGAAGCGGAGGTGAAGCGCCCCTAGGCCAGGAGGAGGAGGGGGTTTTCCAGGTAGAGGGCCACCCGCTCCAGGAGCTTCCTCGCCAGGGGGGCTTCCAGCCCCGAGGCGGCGAGGAGGCCTTCGGGGGAGAGGAAGAGGCTTGGGCGGCCGGTGTGCACCTCCTCCTCCCCGTGGAAGCAGAGGAGACCTTCCCCTTCCTCCCCGCCCGCCTCCCGGAAGAGGGCGAGGAAGCTCGGGGAAGGCTTAAGCCCCCGCACCTCCTCGCCCTCCACCTGGCCCACGAGGGGCCGCAAGGGGATTTCCAGCTCCGCGAGGGCCCGCTCCGCGGCCCGGAGGAGGAAGGGGAGGGGGGTCTTGGGCACCCCGTGGACCCGATGGAAGAGGGCCACGGCCTCCTCCAGGGCCTCGAGGGCCACCCGCCTGCGGTGGACGCGGAGGAGCGTGAGGGGGGCCGGGGGAGGGGCCACGGGGGCCGCCGCGATCCCTTCCTCCGCCTGGGCCTGGGGCCAGGGGGGGAGGGGTTCTGGGGCCGGGGGCGCCTCCTCCGGGGCCGGGGAGGGCTCCTCGGCGAGGAGGAGGTCCTCCTCCCAGGCCTCCTCCTGGGGCTCCTGGGGGGCTTCCACGGGGGGCTTCTCCTCCTCCCAGGCCTCGAGGGGCACGGCCTCCGGCTCCTCCGCCAAGAGGACCTCTTCCTCCTCTAAGGAGAGGTCCAGCTCCACCTCGGGGAAGTCCAGCTCCTCTTCCTCCAAGGTGAGGGGCGGGGGGGTGGGCTCGGGCTCCTGGGGGATCACCTCGGCGAGGTCCACCCCTTCCCGGCCCAGGACCTCCTGGGCCCGCTTCAGTTCCTCCTCCTTGGGGGGCGGGGGCGGGGCCTCGGGCTGGGGGGGGAGGTCCACCTCCCCGGCCATGACCTTGGCCAGGTAGGCCAGGATGTCCCGCTCCACGATGAGCCCGTCGGGGCCCGTGCCCTGAAGCTTCCGCCAGTCTATGCCGTTTTCCTCCGCCAGGCGCCGGGCCAGGGGCGTGATCTTGGGTTCTTCCATCTTGGTCCTATGATAGCAGGGTGGAAGCGCGCTTCGCTGAGCTTTTGGCGGCGTACTGCCTCGAGGCCCAAAGCGGCGAGACCGTCCTCGTGGAGGCGGAAACCCCGGCCCTCCCCCTCCTTCCCCACCTGAAGCGGGCCCTCCTGCGCCGGGGCGCTTACCCCCTCATCCGCCTGAGCTACCCCGGGGAGGAGCGGGATTTCCTCCTCTTCGGCGGGCGCTGGCTAGAGGAGGTCCCGGAGGCGGAGCTCGCCCTCTACCAGCGGGCGGACAAGTTCCTGCGCGTCCTCTCCGCGGAGAACCCCCTGGAGGCAGCCGCGGTGGACCCCGCCTTGGCCCTGCGCAGGCAGCGGGCCTGGCGCCTTCTCCAGGAGATCCGCCTCGGGAAGCGCTGGGCCCTCACCCTTTACCCCACGGTGGGCTACGCCGTGGGGGCGGGGATGGGCACCGAGGAGTTCCGGGCTTACCTGGAGAGGGCCCTTTTCCTGGACCGGGAGGACCCCGTGGCCGCCTGGCAGGAGCTCTCCCGCTTCCAGGAGGGGCTTATCCGGAGGCTTTCCGCCGCGAAGGAGCTCCGCATCCTGGCCCCCGGCACGGACCTGAGGCTTTCCGTGGCGGGGCGCACCTGGGTGAACTCCGACGGCCGGCGCAACATGCCCTCGGGGGAGGTCTTCACCGGCCCCGTGGAGGACTCCGCCGAGGGGGAGGTGCGCTTCAACCTCCCCGCCTTCGTTGGGGGAAGGCGGGTGGAGGGGGTGTACCTCCGCTTTGCCCGGGGCCAGGTGGTGGAGGCCCGGGCGGAGGCGGGGGAGGCCTACCTCCAAGCGGCCCTGGCCACGGACGAGGGGGCCCGGCGGCTTGGCGAGGTGGGCATTGGCACCAACTTCGCCCTGGACCGGCCCACGGGCCTCGTCCTCCTGGACGAGAAGATGGGGGGCACCGTCCACCTGGCCCTGGGCCGGAGCTACCCGGAGGCGGGCGGACGGAACGAAAGCGCCCTCCACTGGGACCTGGTCCTCTCCTTGAGGGAAGGGCGGCTCCTCCTGGACGGGACCCCCCTGCTGGAGGCCGGGCGCTTCCTCTAGAGGTCCTTCTGCTCAAAGACCAAGGCGGCGAGGAGGGCGAAGCCCAGGGTGTAGAGGAGGAGGAGGGGTAGCCCAAGCCCTACGGCCTCGGGCCGCAGGTAGAGGTCCAAATAGGTGGTGAGGAGGAAGGGCGTGAGGGCGGGGAAGGCCACGAGGAGGCGCATGAGGAGGAGGGTGGCCACGGCGGCCAGGGCGCTCGCCGTGGTGGAGAGGAAGACGGTCCCGTAGAGGAGGGCCAAGGAGGCGAGGGGAAGGAGCACGGCCCCGGCGAGGAGGTGGGCCCTCAGGAGCTCGGCGAGGGCCCCCTGGGGGCTCAGAAGCCCCGCCCCGGCGAACCCCCCTTCCCCGAGGCCCGTGCCGCCGTAGAAGGCCCCAAGCCCATAGGGCATCCCCGCGAGCACCCCCCCGAGGAAGCTCGCCCCCAGGAGGACGAAGGGGTAGAGGAGGACGGCGAAGAGCTTGGCGAGGAGGAGGTGGGTCCGGGAGAGGGGCCTTAGGAGGAGGCTTTTCAGCGTGCCCTGGGCCACCTCGCTTCCCAGGGTCTCGCTCGCCGCCACCACCACGAGGAAGGGGAAGAGGAACTCCATCCCGGCGAGGAGGCTTAAGGACACCACCTGCCACCCCGAGGCCAGGACCAGGCCGTAGGCCTCCTTGAGCCCCGGGGCCAGGGCCCAGAGGAAGGGGAGGAGGAGGGCGAAAAGGAGGCCGAGCCGCACCGAGCGGAGCCGGAAGAGCTTGTAGACCTCAAAGCGCACGAGCCTAAACATGCCGCACCCTCTCCTGGTAGTAGTCCAAGAGGTCAAAGCGGTGGGGGGCGAGGGCCCTCACCCGGTAGCCCTCCGCCAGGAGGGCGCGGAGGGCGGCCTCCGGCTCCCCCTCAAAGACCACGCTCCGCCCCTGGAGCCGGGCCGAGGCCACCTGGGGCAGGGTCTTGAGGAGGGCGAGGGCCCCCTCCAGGGGCTCCGCCTCCAGCCGGTAGGCCTCCTTCCCGGAGAGGACCACCTCGTCCAGAAGCCTTCCCCCGCCCAGGATCCCCACCCTGTGGGCGTAGCGGGCCACCTCCTGGAGGTGGTGGGTGGAGAGGAGGATGGCCACCCCTTCCCGGGCCAGCTCCTGGAGAAGGCGGTGGACGAGCTCCACCCCCTCGGGGTCCAGGCCGGAGGTGGGCTCGTCCAGGACGAGGACCTTGGGGCGGTGGAGGATGGCCGCGGCCAGGCCCAGGCGCTGCCTCTGCCCCAGGGAGTACCCCTCCACCTTCTGGTCGGCCACCGCCAGGAGCTTGAGCCGGGCGAGGACCTCGCCGATGCGGGCCTCGTCTTCCACCCCGGAGAGCCGGGCGTGCATCCTGAGGTTCTCCCGGCCCGTGAGGTAGGGGTAAAAGGCGGCCGGGGCCTCCACCACCGCCCCCAGGTGGCGGCGGGCGGCGGGGCTTTTGTGGACGTCCTCCCCGAGGAGGAAGGCCCGGCCTTTCGTGGGGAAGGCGAGGCCGGTGGCCAGGCGGATGAGGGTGGTCTTGCCGCTCCCGTTGGGCCCCGCCAGGGCGTAGACCTCCCCCGGGCGGACGGAGAGGCTCACGCCCTCCAAGACGGGCCTCCGCCCGTAGCGCTTGCTCACGCCCTCTAGCCTCAGGGCTTCCATGGGTGCTATACTACCCGAGCCCCCGGTCCAGCGCGGCGGGCCAGGCGTGAACCGGGTCAGGTCCGGAAGGAAGCAGCCCTAAGCGCCTCGGTCCGGGCGCCGCTGGGAAGCCGGGGGCGCTTCCTTGGCGATCCCCCTTTGGACCAGGTCCGCCACCGCCTCCGGGGTGTAGCCCGCCTCGAGGAGGACCTCCCGCGTGTGCTCCCCAAGGAGGGGCGGGGGAAGGCCTGGCCCCGCGGGGGTCCGGGAGAGGAAGCGCAAGGGGTTGGCCAGGGTGGGGAGGGCGCCCAGGAGGGGATGGGGGAGGGTCCAGACCGCGCCCCGCGCCCTCGCCTGGGGGTCCTGGAAGGCCTCCTTCAGGTCGTTCACGGGGGCGGCGGGGACGCCCGCCTCCTTGAACCTTTCCAGCCAGTGGGCCCGGGAGCGGGCCTTAAGGGCCCGGGAAAGGGCCTCCACCACCTCCTCCCGGTGCTCCACCCGGAGGGCGTTCGTGGGAAAGCGCCGGGCGAGGTCGGGAAGCCCCACCACCTGGCAGAGCCTCGCAAACTGCTCGTCGTTGCCCACCGCCAGGACGAGCCAGCCGTCCTCCGCGGGGAAGGCCCCGTAGGGGACGATCTGGGCGTGGGCGTTGCCGAGCCTTTTTGGGGGCTTTCCCGTGAGGAGGAAGCTTTCCCCCAGGTTCGCCAGGGCGAAAAGCCCCACGTCAAAGAGGGAGAGGTCTATGTGCTGGCCGAGGCCGCTTCGCTCCCGCTCCCAGAGGGCGGCGAGCACGGCCAAGGCCCCCATCATCCCCGTCATCACGTCAATCCAGGCCACCCCCACCTTCATGGGGGGGCCTTCGGGCTCGCCCGTGACGGACATGATCCCGGTGTAGCCCTGGAGGGCGGCGTCGTAGCCGGGCTCCTTGGCCCTGGGCCCGGTGTGGCCGAAGCCCGTGATGGAGAGGTAAATGAGGCGGGGGTTCAAGGGCTTTAGGCTCTCGTAGTCCAGGCCGAAGCGCCTGAGGTCCCCCGTCTTGAAGTTCTCCACCAGGACGTCCGCCTTCTGGGCGAGGCGGCGCACCGCCTCCTGGCCCTCTGGGCGCTTGAGGTCTAAGGCCACGCTCCGCTTTCCCCGGTTCACCGCGAGGAAGTAAGCGCTCTCCCCCTCCACGAAGGGCGGGCCCCAGCCCCGGGTCTCGTCCCCCCAGGGAGGCTCCACCTTGACCACCTCCGCCCCGAGGTCCGCCAGGATCATGGTGCAGAGGGGCCCCGCCAGGACCCGGGAGAGGTCCAGGACCTTGAGGCCGGAAAGGGGCTTCATAGGGGCATCTTACGCGGTATAGTGGGGGGGTGGGCCGCTTCCTCCGGCACGCCTTGGCGCTTGCGGTGCTCCTTGCCGTCCTCCTCCCCTTCCTCTGGATGGCCTACGCCGCCTTCATGCCCAAGGAGGCGGTGTACTCGGGGGAGCTCTTCTCCCGGGTGGGCTTCAGCCTGGAGAACGTGCGGGCCCTGGCCCGGGAGGGCTTCTGGGGACGCCTCCTCTTCTCCTTGGGGGTGTCCTCTGGGGCGGTGGCCTTGGAGCTTTTCACCGCCCTCTTCGCCGCCTACGCCCTGAGGGCGGGCCTGGGGCTTCTCCCCTTCTACCTGGTCCTGATGGCGATCCCGGCGGAGCTCCTCCTCGTGCCCCTTTACGGGGTCCTGAAAGACCTCTCCCTGCTGGAGACCTTCTGGGCCCTGCTCCTGCCCTTCGCCGCGAGCCCCTTCGTCATCTACCTCGTCTACCAGGGCATGCGGGCCGTGCCTGAGGAGCTTCTGGAGGCGGCCAAGCTGGACGGGGCCGGGCACCGGGTCCTCCTCTTCCGCATCCTCCTCCCCCTGGTGCGCCCCACCCTGGTGGCGGCCGGGGTTTTGGCCTTCGCCGCCCACTGGAACCTGGTCCTCTACCCCCGGGTGGTGGTCTCCGACCCGGGGCTTTGGACGCTCCAGACCTGGCTCACGGACCTGCAGCGCAAGTACCCCACGGACTGGGGCCTCCTCTCGGCGGCGGCCCTCCTCAGCGTCCTCCCCATCGCCCTCCTCTACCTCCTCTTTGAGCGGCGGGTGGTGGCCACCTTTGAGGAAGGGCTAAAGGGGTAGCTACACTAAAGGTGTTAGGAAAGGAGGTGAAGGCCGTGCGCGCCCTGGCGTTGGCGCTCGCCCTGGTCCTTCCCGGCTGCCTCCCCGTGGCCATGCTGCGCCCCCCGGAGCCCGCCCGGGGGGCGGAGTTCTCCCTGGGGGCGACCCTGATGCCGAACCCCTTTGGCGGCCAGTCGCCCGTCCTCCTCCTGCCCTACCTGGCCCACGCCGAGGGGGACGGGACCCTGGAGTACAACCTCTCCCTCCAGTGGGGCCTCCGGGGCGGGGTCAAGGTGGGCCTGGCCCCGGGGGTGGCCCTGGACGCGGGCCTCACCCTCCCGCCCGCCCTGGGCGAGGTGGCGGACTGGAGCTGGGGGGTGCCCGTGGTCCTGGACGGGGGGGTCATCCTGGGCGGGGGAGGCTACTACCTCTCGCCCAGGCTTCACCTCCTCGGGGTCCTGGGAGGGGAGTGGGGGTTGGCCTACCAGCTTTCCGCGGGGGTCTACGGCGGGGGCTGGGTGGCGGAGGTGGGGGCCTTGGGCGCGCCGGGGATGAGCGGGGTCCTCTTCAGCCTCTCCGCCGCCTGGCGGTTTGGAACCGCTCCCGAAGCGCCTTAAGCCTTTCCCGCACCCGCTCCTCCCACCCCTCCCCCGTGGCCTCAAAGAGGGTGAGGCCTTCCAGGCCCTCGGGGAGGTACCTCTGGGCGAAGCTTCCCTCCTTGTCCTCGTGGTAGTAGGCGTACCCCTCCCCGTGCCCCAGGGCGCGGGCGAGGCCGGTGGGGGCGTTTCTCAGGTTCAGGGGGACCTCGGCCTCGGGGTGGGCCTTGGCCGCCTCCTGGGCCTTTTTCCAGGCGGCGTAGAGGCTGTTGCTCTTGGGGGCCAGGGCCAGGTAGACCGCGGCCTCCACCAGGGCGAGCTCCCCTTCCGGGCTTCCCAGGGCCTCGTAGGCCTCCTTGGCGGCCACGGCGAGGCGGAGGGCCAGGGGGTCGGCGAGGCCCACGTCCTCCACCGCCACCCGGATGAGCCTGCGGGCGAGGTAGCGGGGGTCGGCCCCGCCCTGAAGGAGCCTCGCCAGGTAGTAGAGGGCGGCGTCCACGTGGCTTCCCCGCAGGGACTTGTGGAGGGCGGAGACCAGGTCGTAAAACCGGTCCCCTTCCCGGTCCATGCCGAAGCGCTCCGCCCCCAGGGCCTCCCGCACGCTCTTGAGGTCCACCCGGCCGAAGCTTGCGGCGAGCTCCAGGGTGTTCAGGGCGAAGCGGGCGTCGCCCCCGGCCGCCTGGGCGAGAACCCTTAGGGCCTCCTCCTCGTAGGGCGTGCCGGGAAGGCCCCTTGGGTCCTCCAGGGCCCGCCTGAGGAGGGCGAGGAGGTCGGCCTCCTCCAGGGGCCTCAAGGGGAAGAAGCGGAGGCGGGAGCGGAGGGCGGGGACGAGGGCGAAGGCGGGGTTTTCCGCCGTGGCCCCGATGAGGGTGAGGAGGCCCGACTCCAGGTGGGGGAGGAGGGCGTCCTGCTGGGCCTTGTTGAAGCGGTGGACCTCGTCCAGGAAGAGGACGAGGCCCCCCTTTGCCCTCGCCTCCTCCACCGCCTGGCGCACCTCCTTAAGCCCTGCCTCCACCGCGGAGAGCCTTAGGAAGGGCCTCCCCACCCCTTCGGCGAGGAGCCGGGCCAGGGTGGTCTTGCCCGTGCCCGGGGGGCCGAAGAGGACCATGGAGGAAAGCCGCCCCGCCTCCAGCATCCGCCTCAGAAGCCCCTGGGGGCCGGTGAGGTGGGGCTGGCCCAGGACCTCGTCTAAGCTTCGGGGCCTGAGGCGCTCGGCCAGGGGTTCCACTTCCCTCATGGTAAAGGGCCTGTGGTAGGCTTGGGGAGAATGCGGGCGCTCTTCCTCTTGCCGTGGGGGTTCTTCCTCCTTGGCCTCCTCCCCCTGGCCGTGGCGGACCCCGTGGGGACGGCGGGGTGGGGCGGTCTTCTCGCCGCCTTACTCCTTGCCGCCGTGGCGAGCCTCTACTCCCGCTTCCCCGTGGCCTTTCCCGTCCAGCTCGCCCTGGTGCTGGGGCTCAGCCTTCTGGCCTTTGAGCGCGCCCTGGAAGGCGCCCTGCGCCTGGTGGGGTCTGACCCCCCCGGCTACGCCGCCCTTGGGGGGGTGCTCGGGGCCTTGGCCCTGGGGGTGGCCTTCTTCCTGGGGACGGGGCGGGAGGCCCCCCTTCTTCCCCCCCTTCCGGGAGTGGGGACGCGGGAGGACCTCCTGCGCCTCGCCGGGGCCCTGGAGGGGCTCGCCTTAAGGCGGCCCTTGGTCCTCGTCTACCTGGCCACGGAGGCCCCGCCCGAGAGGCTGGAGGCGGAGCTCAGGCGGGGGGATCTGGCCTTTAGGCTTCGGGGGGGGTACCTCCTCGTCCTCCAGGGGGGCCGCCCCGAGGACGCCCTGGGCCTCCTCAAGCGGCTCCAGGCCCGGTTTCCCCTCTCGGCCTACGCGGTGGAGCGCTGGCGGGGGGGAAGCCTGGAGAAGGTGCTCGCCCGCCTCGAGGCCGAGGCCCTCCTCCAGTCCTGAAGCGGTGTAGCCTCCTCGTCCCTACACCCACAAGGGGTGTACGGGTCTACCCCCTAGAGCCCCCGGCTTCCCTCGGGCTTCCCCTACCCTGGGGCTTAGGGAGGTGGACCATGGAGCAGGGGAAAGCCATCAGCGAGGCCTGGAAAGAGGCCCTGGAAACCTACGGGGAGCGCGAAGAGGAGTAGCCCTAAGGGTGCCCGGGGGCGGGGAAGCCGCCCCCGATTTTCCTTTACCGCCCAACGGCCGCTTCCTCCGGGAGGGGTCCAGGACCACGTTGGGGCGGGCCTCTTTCTTGTCCACCTTGTTCAGAACCACGATGGGCTTGAGCCCCGCCTCCAGGGCCTTGCGCAGGACGAGGCGGGTCTGGGGCATGGGGCCCAGCGTCCACCAGGGTGGTCTTGCCGTGGTCCACGTGGGCGATGAGGGCAACGTTATGGGTGCACCAATCCCCTCGCTGGGAAGGCCCTTAGGATAAGGGCATGCGGGTGGCGACCTTCTCCCTGGTGGCCCAAGACCCCAAGACCGGGGACCTGGGCGTGGCCGTGGCCAGCAAGTTTTTGGCGGTGGGGGCGGTGGTCCCCTTCGCCGAGGCGGGGGTGGGGGCCATCGCCACCCAGTCCTACGCCAACCCCCGCTACGGGCCCCAGGGCCTCGCCCTCCTCCGCCAGGGGGCGAGCCCGGAAGGGGTCCTCGAGGCCTTCCGCCGCACCGACCCCGGGCTGGAGAAGCGCCAGTTCGGCCTGGTGGCGGCCACGGGGGAGAGCCTCACCTTCACCGGGGCGGAGTGCCACCCCTGGGCCGGGGGGGTGGCGGGTAAGGGCTTCGCCGCCCAGGGAAACCTCCTTTCGGGAAGCGAGGTGGTGGAGGCCATGGTGGAGACCTTCCTCACCGCCCAGGCCCCCTTCCCCGAGAGGCTCCTCCTCGCCCTGAAGGCGGGGGAGGAGGCGGGAGGGGACAGGCGGGGGAAGCAGTCCGCCGCCCTCCTGGTGGTGGGGGAGGGAAAGGGGTACGGGGGGCTTTGGGACCGGTACGTGGACCTCCGCGTGGACGACCACCCCGAGCCCATAGACGAGCTCTTCCGGCTCCTCTCCCTCCACCGCCTCCTCTTTGAACGGCCCAAGGGGCGCCGCCCCCTCACCGAGGAGGAGGTGCGCTTTTTCCAGGGGGTGCTCGGGCGCCTCGGGCTTTACGCCGGGGAGGCCCACGGGGTCTTTGACGAGGCCACGGAGCGCGCCTTTTTGGCCCTGATCGGCATGGAGAACCTGGAGGAGCGCTACCGGGGCGGGCCCGAGGTGGACGAGGCCACCTTAAGCTACCTCAAGGGGAGGTACGGATGGAGCTAGGGGCCGGGGGCGTGGTCTTCAACGCCAAACGGGAGGTCCTCCTCCTTCGCGACCGCATGGGCTTCTGGGTCTTCCCCAAGGGCCACCCGGAGCCGGGGGAGAGCCTGGAGGAGGCGGCGGTGCGGGAGGTCTGGGAGGAGACGGGGGTCCGGGCCGAGGTCCTCCTTCCCCTCTACCCCACCCGCTACGTCAACCCCAAGGGGGTAGAGCGGGAGGTGCACTGGTTCCTCATGCGGGGGGAGGGGGCGCCCCGCCTGGAGGAGGGCATGACCGGGGCGGGGTGGTTTTCCCCCGAGGAGGCCCGCGCCCTCCTCGCCTTCCCCGAGGACCTGGGGCTTTTGGAGGTGGCCCTTGAGCGTCTACCGCTTTGAGGACAAGACCCCTGCGGTCCACCCCACGGCCTTCATCGCCCCCGGGGCCTATGTGGTGGGGGCGGTGGAGGTGGGGGAAGGGGCCTCCATCTGGTTCGGCGCCGTGGTCCGGGGGGACCTGGAAAGGGTGGTGGTGGGCCCCGGGACCAACGTCCAGGACGGGGCCGTCCTCCACGCCGACCCCGGCTTTCCCTGCCTCCTTGGGCCCGAGGTCACCGTGGGCCACCGGGCGGTGGTCCACGGGGCGGTGGTGGAGGAAGGGGCCCTCGTGGGCATGGGGGCGGTGGTGCTGAACGGGGCGAGGATCGGCAAAAACGCCGTGGTGGGGGCGGGGGCGGTGGTGCCGCCGGGCATGGAGGTGCCCGAAGGGAGGCTCGCCCTCGGGGTCCCGGCCCGGGTGGTGCGCCCCATAGACCCTCCCGGGAACGCCCCCCGCTACCGGGCCCTTGCCGAGCGCTACCGGAAGGCCCTCTTCCCCGTGGCGCCCCCGCGGCGCTACCGCCTCACCCTGAGGGGCCAGGACGCCCTGAACCCCTTCAGCGAGGTGCACCTAAGGCTCAAGCGGACGCGGCGGGAGGCCCTCGAGGTCCTCAGGCGGGCGGCCCAGGGCTTTCCCCTGGACCCGGAGGAGGCCTTGCCCCTTCTGGCGGAGGGGCTCCTCGCCCCCGAGTGAGCCCGGGGCCACAGAGCGGGGGGCAAGAAAGGGGCAGCATGGAGCGCAAGATGGTGGAGCTTGAGGACACGGGCTTGACCTTCGCGACCGAGGTGGACCTGGAGCGCCTCCAGGCCCTCGCCGCCGAGTGGCTCCAGGTCATCGGGGAAGACCCCGGCCGCGAGGGGCTTTTGAAGACGCCGGAGCGGGTGGCCAAGGCCTGGGCCTTCCTCACCCGGGGCTACCGGCAGCGCCTGGAGGAGGTGGTGGGCGGCGCCGTTTTCCCGGCGGAGGGGAGCGAGATGGTGGTGGTGAAGGGCGTGGAGTTCTACTCCATGTGCGAGCACCACCTCCTTCCCTTCTTCGGCAAGGTCCACATCGGCTACATCCCCGACGGGAAGATCCTGGGCCTCTCCAAGTTCGCCCGCATCGTGGACATGTTCGCCCGCAGGCTCCAGGTGCAGGAGCGCCTCGCGGTCCAGATCGCCGAGGCCATCCAGGAGGTTCTGGAGCCCCAGGGGGTGGGGGTGGTGGTGGAAGGGGTCCACCTCTGCATGATGATGCGGGGGGTGGAGAAGCAGCACTCCCGCACCGTGACGAGCGCCATGCTGGGGGTCTTCCGGGAGAACCAGAAGACCCGGGAGGAGTTTTTGAGCCACCTCAGGGACGGGACGGCCTAAGGCCCCGCCCGGTCAACGCTCCGCCGCCAGGGCCTTCTTCTGGGCCTCCTCCAGGGCCACCCTGGGCTTCACCCCCTGCTTGAGGCTTTTCTCCAGGGCCTCCTCCAGGTAGCCGTACCAGACCACAAGCTCGGGGTCCTGGCTCCAGGGACGGGCCGCCTCCACCTGGGCGAAGACCGCGCGCCGCTCGGGTTCCTGGAGGAAGTCCTTAAGCTCGGCCTCCGCCGCCCGCCTCAAGGGCAGGTACCAGGTGGTGCGCACCCAGTCCGCCTGGCGCTTGGGTTCCAGGAAGTGGCGCCAGAAGGCCACCGCCCCCCGGGCCTCCTCGGGGCCCGCCCCCTTGAGGACCACGAGGACCGCCCCCGAGAGGGGGACGGCCCCGCCCGGGACCCGGGGCAAGGGGGCGTACCCCACCTGGAAGGGGAGGGCGGTCTGGGCCAGGACCACAGGGAGGGCCGTGGTGGGGCCGATCCCCATGAAGGCCTTGGTCCTGAGGAAGTCGGCCACGGCGAACTGGGCCTCCGCCAGGTTCCTGGCCTGGGCGTGCCCCTTTTGCACCATGCGGTAAAGCATCTCCAGGGCCTCCACCGCCTCCTTGGAGGTGAAGGCGGGAAGCCCGTCCTTCACCAGGCTTCCCCCCAGGCTCATGACGATGGCGTTGAAGCTCCACACGTCGGTGGCGATCACCATCCCCTTGGCGGTGCGGCTGGTGAGCGCCTCCGCCGCCCGCTCCACCTCGGCCCAGGTCATGGGGGGCTTAAGCCCCTTGGCGCGGAAGGCGTCCTTGTTGTAGTAGAGGGCGGGGACCGAGACCCCGAGGGGAAGGCCGTAGGTCCTTCCCCCCACCTGGCCTGCCTTCAGGGGGGCGGGGTAGAGGTCCTGGGGCAGGTCCTGGAGGTAGGCGTCCAGGGGAAGGGCGAGCCCCTCCTTGGCGAGGCGGGGCAGGAAGGAGAGCTCGGCGTGGAAGAGGGCAGGCGGCCTGCCGGAGCGCAGGGCGGCGAGGAGCTTCACCCCGGCCTCGCGGTAGTCCCCCACGTACCGGGCCTCGAGCCGGTAGGCGTTCTGGCCCGCGTTGAAGGAGCGGATCGCCTCCTCCAGGACCCGGTCGCCGGGGGGGCCTGCGGTGTGCCAGAAGGGGATGACCGTCTGGGCCAAGGCCAGGGAAAGAACGGGCAGAAGGGCGGGAAGTCCCCTCATGCCCCTAAGCCTACCGGGAAACGGGTGAGAGGTCTGAAAGGAGAAGGGAAAGGCCCTTGAGGAAGGGGGCCGCCCGGGCCCTCAGCTCCTCCCGGGCCGAAAGGAAGAGGCGGCGCACCTTTGGCCCCGGAAAGTCGGGGCCCAAAAGCTCCTGGGGGAGGCCGGGGTCCAGGAAGAGGAGCTTCCTCGCCTCGTGGACGAGCCGGGTGAGGTGGCGGAAGGCCTCCACGGGGTCCTCGGGGCTTTGACCCAGGAGGGCGGAAAGCCGCCCGTAGCCCGCCTTGGCCTCCTCCAGGGGGAAGGCCCTGAGGACCTCCTCCTTTCCCCCGAGAAGCTCCCCTTGGAAGCAGGTGGCGCTAAGGCCGTAGAAGCCGAGGAGCTCCCGGGTGGCCTCGAGGTCCGCCCCGACCCCCAGATAGACCCCGCTCTGCAGCCCCCCGTAGCCCAAAAGGGCCATCTCCCGACGGAACCTCTCCCTCTCCCCCCGCTCCTTGGGCCCCTCGGGAAGGACGAGGAGGAAGCGCCCGTCCCACGGGGGGAGGGAGCCGTAGAGGCGGCGGCGCACCTGGCGCACCTGCCAGTAGACCCGGTCGGAGAGGGCGTAGTAGGCGGCCCGCCCCTCCCGCTTGGGCACCACCCAGCCCCGCTTGGCGCTCCGGGAAAGCGCCGCCCGCACCGCCATCTCCGAGAAGCCCAGGGCGGCCATCATGGCCACGAGGTCCCGCACCCGGGCCGCCCGTTCCGGGTAGACGTACTCCACGAACAGGGTGAAGATGGTGGACCTGGCCCGCATGCCCTAAAAGACCGGCTCAAGCCGCCTTTCCCGGTACTCCCTGAGGGCCCCCTCCAGGAAGGCGGCGAGGGGCATCGTCCCCAGGTTGCCCTTCTTCCGGCGGCGCACGCTCACCGCTCCTTCGGCCTTCTCCCGCTCCCCCACCACGAGGATGTAGGGCACCTTCTGCACCTCGGCGTCCCGGATCCGGGCCTGCATCCTCTCGGGCCGGGTGTCGGCCTCGGCCCGTAGGCCCGCCTCCTTGAGCCTACCCGCCACCTCCCGGGCGTAGTCCTCCTGCTTCTCGGACACGGGGACCACCACCGCCTGCACCGGGGCGAGCCACAGGGGGAAGTCCCCGGCGAAGTGCTCAATGAGGATGCCGATGAAGCGCTCCAGGGAGCCGAAGGGGGCCCGGTGGAGCATCACGGGGCGGTGCTCCTCCCCGTCTTTGCCCACGTAGGTCAGCCCGAAGCGCTCGGGCAGGTTGTAGTCCACCTGGATGGTGCCGAGCTGCCACTCCCGCCCCAGGGCGTCCTTCACCACGAAGTCCAGCTTGGGGCCGTAGAAGGCGGCGTCCCCCTCCTCCACCGTGTACCGGAGCCCGGCCTCGGCCGCCGCCTCCTCAATCTGCCTTTCCGCCAGGGCCCACTTGGCCTCGTCCCCCACGTACTTGTCGCTTTTCGGGTCCCGCACCCCGATCCGGGCCCGGTAGTCCTTAAGCCCCAAGGTGGCGAAGACCTTAAGCACCAGGTCCAAGACCCCGAGGAACTCCCCCTTCACCTCCTCGGGGGTGCAGAAGATGTGGGCGTCGTCCTGGGTGAAGCCCCTAACCCTTGTGAGGCCAAGAAGCTCCCCCGCCTTCTCGTAGCGGTAGACGGTGCCGAACTCGGCAAGCCTTAGGGGAAGCTCCCGGTAGGAGCGCTTCCTATAGGCGTAGATCCTGATGTGGTGGGGGCAGTTCATGGGCTTGAGGAGGTACTCCTCCTCCTCGCCCCGCTCCTTGAAGCTGATGGGGGGGAACTGGCTTTCCGCGTAGTAGGGGTAGTGGCCGCTGGTCTTGTAGAGCTCCAGGCTCCCGATGTGGGGCGTGGTCACGAGCTGGTAGCCCCGCCTCACCTGCTCCTCCCGCATGAAGGCCATGAGCTCCTCCCGGACCACGTTCCCCTTGGGAAGCCAGAGCACGAGCCCCTTCCCCACCAGGGGGTCTATGAGGAAGAGCTCCAGCTCCCGCCCAAGCCGCCGGTGGTCCCGTTTCTTGGCCTCCTCCAGCTGCCAGAGGTATTCTTTAAGTTCCTCGGCGGTGCGGAAGGCCACCCCGTAGACCCGCTGCAGCATGGGCCTGTTTTCGTCCCCCCGCCAGTAGGCCCCCGCCACGTGGGTGAGCTTGAAGTGGGGGGGGATGCGGCCCGTGGAGGGGACGTGGGGGCCGCGGCAGAGGTCGGTGAAGCCGTAGGCCTCGTCCCCCTGCTGGTAGAAGCTGATCTCCTCCCCCTCGGGGATCTCCAGGACGAGCTCCGTCTTGTAGGGGTCCTTTCCCCGGTAGCGGGCTAAGGCCTCCTCCCGGGAGAGGACGAAGCGCCTTAGGGGGAGGTCCCGCTTGAGGATCTCCCGCATCTTCGCCTCTATGGCGGGCAGGTCCTCGTCGGAGAGGGGCTCGGGGGCTTCTATGTCGTAGTAGAAGCCCTTCTCAATCACGGGCCCCACCCCGAGCCTCACGCTTTCCGGATCGTAGCCCTTCTCCCGGAAGAACTCCTTCACCGCCTGGGCCAGGACGTGGGCCAGGGTGTGGCGGAAGAGGGTCTGGAACTCGGGGTCCTTCTCCGTGAGGAGGCGCACCTTCGCCCCCTGGGGAAGGGGCTTTAGGAGGTCGTAGAGCTCCCCGTCCACGATGGCCCCCACCGCCCGCCTCTCCCAGCCCTCCCCGAGGGCCCGGGCCACGTCCTTCGCCGTGGCCCCCTCGGGAAGCTCCAGGGGCTTGCCGTCCGGCAGGTAGACCGTCATGCCCTCTACTATACGGGCATTTACCCGGCTTCGCCCTCGCTTCGGGCCCCGCTCAGGCCTCCCGTGCTCCCCCTGACCCTGGCCTGACGGGGCCGGGGCAACTTGGAGAAAGGGGGTGAAAGGCGTGGGCGAAGCGCGACCCCGACAAGCTAAGGTAAAGGCGAACAGGCTTGACATGAGGAAGGGGTGTGCGTAAGATTAGCCTCGGATGCCGCGCGAGAAGGGCTTCAAAGCAAGCGGGCCCGGCTCGTGCGGCGCCAGGCCCAAGGGGGCAACGCGGAAAACCCCTGGGGAAAAGCACTAAGGAGGTGCAGGGTATGAAAGGAGTAAGGCTAAAGGCATTCGGCGTGGCCCTGTTGGGCGCTTTCGCCCTCCTCTTCGCGGGCTGTGGCCAGCAAGGGAGTGGCGGGGGTAGCGCCCAGGCGCCCACCAAGGGGTCCCTCACGGTGAACGTGACCCCGGCGGACGCCCAGGTCCAGGTGACGGGTCCAAACAGCTACAGCGATAGCTTCACCGGCGGCAAGACCCTGACCAACCTGGAGCCTGGGAGCTACACCGTCCAGGCCAGCAAGACGGGCTACTTCCCCGCCCAGGCCACCCACCAGGTGGAGGCGGGCAAGACCACCACCGTGGTCCTCAACCTCCTCCCCGTGCCCGCCGCCAGCCCTACGGAGGGCAAGGTGGCGGTCCTGGTGGTGAACGGCAACGGGGCGCCCATCTCTGGGGCCACGGTGTCCGACGGGACGAACAGCGCCACCACGGACGCCCAGGGCCGGGCGGACCTCACCTACACCACCGCAGGCGCCTACGCCATCAGCGTGAACAAGAGCGGCTACCTGGGTGACGCCAAGCTGGCGAGCGTGGAGCTGGGCAAGGTGGTGGCCCTCACCTTCAAGCTCCAGCCTGAGCCCGCCCCAGCCCCCACCACGGGCACCCTGGTGGTCCACGTCTACGGGGCGGACACCGGCCAGACCCTCTCCGGCGCCAGCGTCAGCTCTGACCCGAGCCTCACCTTTAGCGGCAGCGGCGGCCTCTTCACCGCCACCGCCGCCCCCGGCACCTACGCCGTGACCGCGAGCGCTCCGGGCTACCTCTCCGGGAGCCGGGCCGCCCAGGTGGAAGCGGGCAAGACCACCGTGCTTAACCTCGGCCTCCAGAGGAACACCGCCTCCGGTCCCGTGGGCGAGATTGAGATCGTTTCCGTCACCGACCAGTGGGGCCAGCCCCTGCCCGTGCAGCGGGAGGAAAACGAGGCCAAGGACGTGAACCTCTACGCCTCCCAGACGGAGGAGCCCGTCTGCGTCACCGTGCGGGTGACCAAGGACGGCCAGCCCGTCCAGAACGCCCGGGTGCGGGTGAGCGCCATCTCCTACGAGGAGCACGCTGCGCTCCTCTACAAGGGCTGCGAGACCCAGAACGTCACCGAGCTGGACTTCGTGATGACCGACGCTGACGGCATCGCCAAGTTCAGCTTCCAGGGCATCGGCGAGAGCTACTCCGGCCAACCCGTGAAGTTCCTGGTCTCCGCCAGCGAGGAGGGCTCCGGCTGGTCTGCCCGCTCCAAGGAGTTCAAGGTCTTCTTCTACAACATCACCCACCTCTACCTCCGGGACGGCGGGGACGACGACGCCCTTGAGACCTCGGACGACGTCGTCCGCTACAGCGGCAAGCGCACCGGCGCCGACCTCGGCACCATCATCAACGCCTTTGACTTCAGCGACCTCACCAAGAACCGCCACCTCTTCCGCGCCGAGGTGCGCCAGAAGCAGCCCACCACGGATCTCCTCCCCATCACCGGCTTCGGCTACGTCCGCTACGAGCTGGTGGGCGGGGACGTCTCCAAGGTGGACCTCTGCGACATCAGCCCGGCCACCTGCGCCGCCGCCATCAACGACACCGACGGCTCCGGCGTCTACCTCCAGCCCAAGTCCAGCGTCACCGCCAGCGACCTGCCCATCAGCGTCCGGGTGAGGGCCACCCTGTACGTGGTGGTCACCTACGGCTCCAGCGAGTACACCTTCGCCCTCAAGGACTTCACCTTCACCAAGACCTGGACCGGCGCCGCCCTCGCCATTGAAAAGAGCGGCCCCACGGTCATCGGCTGGAGCGGCACCGACCACTCCCCCAACGACGTCACCCTGGTGCAGAGCGGGGCCGGGGTGCCTAGCGGGGCCACCTACACCTACACCATCACCGTGCGCAACCTGAGTACCACCGAAACGGCCAACAACGTGGTCGTCACCGACCTCCTCCCCGCCGAGCTCGGCTTCGTCTCCGCCTCGGCCGGCGGCACCTACGACCCCATCCTCCACACGGTCACCTGGGACTACTCCACCACCCCCGCCCTCACCTCCATCGCTCCCGGCGGCTCCGTGAGCGTGACCGTCACCGTCTACGCCCGCCACAAGCCGGGCTACGTGTGGAACGACAAGGACGGGGACATGGCGACCGACGGCGACGAAAACCTGAACGAGCCCGGCTACTACTACTCCCTCCGGCCGCCCGCCTACGGCACCACCAGCGCCTACCCCGACCCCTACTCCTTTGACAACCGCGCCGTGGCCCGGGGCGACAACACGCCCGAGGTGAGCACGGCCAAGCGGATCTACGTGGTGCGGCCCTTCTTCACCCTGACCAAGACGCCGAGTAGCGCCACCGTCTTCCAGGGCGACCGGGTCCGCTTCACCCTGACCGCCACTAACCTGGACCGGGCCGAGGCTCCCATCAACGACCCCGACTACCAGGCCCTGAAGACCGCCTACCCCTCGGAGTACGCCGCCGCCCTCACGGGCTACAGCCTGAAGGTGCGCGACCTCTTCGGCGAGGGCCTGGACTTCGTGAACGCGAGCCCGGCGGGCGCCCTGGACGCGGAAGGCAAGACCCTGGAGTGGGACCTCGGCGACCTGGCCCTTGGGGCTTCCACGAGCATCATCGTGGACCTCCGGGCGAGCGAGGTGGGCACTTGGGGGAACTGCGCCCGGCTCTACGCCTGGAACCTGAACCAGTACGAGTACTCCTCCACCTACCCGCGCTGGAACGTGCCGCCCACCTAGCTTGAGCCCACCACCGGCACCGACCCCAGGCCCAGCCCGCCCTACACCCCGGAGACGGCCAACCCCGACACCGTGGGCAACTACCTGGAGGATTGCGCCACCGTTGATGTTCAGGCGAGGCCCACCGCCTACGCCCTCGCCATCAGCTCCCTCGGCGAGTTCAACAGCCTGACGGGCGGCACCTCCACCGACCCGGTGGCCGAGGGCAACGACTACTACTACCGCTTTGAGATCCGCGCCTGGGAGGGGAGCTCCGGTCCGCAGACGAACGTCACCCTTAACGTGACCCGCACCTTGGGCAACTCCACCTTCGCGGGCTCCGGCACGAAGGGCGTGGACTTTGAGGTGGAGCTTGACCCCGACGGGCCCTTCGGCCCCGCGTCCTACGCGCCCGTGCTGAGCGCCGACGTGCAGGTGCTTGCCTGGGGGCCCACCGGGGTTCAGCTCCGCTACCTCCCCAGCCTCGCCCCCGGGGCCACCCTGCGCTTCAGCCTGCGGGCGAACGCGGTGAACGGGACGAACACCACGGTCCAAGCGGACGCCACCAGCACCGAGGCGCCCGGCCCCTACACCGTCTTCGAGACCACCACCATCATCCCCTAGCCTAGGGCCGAGCCCCGCCCCCCGCCCCCCACGGGGCGGGGGGTTGCCTTTGCCGGGAGTGGAAGTTATAATGGGGTTTGCAACTCCAAGACACATCCTTTCCACTCCCGGTTTCTGTGGAGCCCTGATAAGAACTCCCCCTGGGTTTTTTCCCTTACCATGAGAACATCGCGCCGATCATGCCCTCTTCCACGGATGGCCGGGGAGTGCTGGGGAACGGGATCAGGAGGATTTCTTAGGAGGAGGTACCTATGGTGAGCTATAAGGCGCGGTTTGGGCTTTTGATTATGGTGCTCGTCCTTGCGGCCTGCAGCCAGCAGGGGGCGGGCCCCGCCCAGGGGGTGGACCCGCCCAAGCCCTCCGGGGAAGGGGGCGGGGGGCCCTCCCTCCAGGCGGTGTACTCCCCGGGGGCGGGTACCTGGAGCCCGGTGGGCTTCGCCTGGATAGACCCTCTCCAGGGGGCAACCCGTTTGACGGATTTGGACGGTGAGGACGACGAATACACCACCGTCTCCCTTCCCTTCCCCTTCCCCTGGGGCGGCAAGGCGGTGACGGAGATCGCGGTGAGCACTAACGGGGTCATTGCCGACGCCGACGAGGCCACCGATGAATACTACAACGAGTCCTTACCCTACTCCTACCAGAACCGCTTCGCCCCTGTATTCTGGGACGACCTCTCCAACGACTGCCCCCAGGGGGGCATCTACGTCCGCACCCTCCTCTCCGGGGGCCAGCCCGCCGCCTTCGTGGTGAGCTGGGTGGCCCTGCGGCATTACGGCACGGGCTCCGCAGGGTGCCTTGGCCAAGGCCCCGTCTCCTTCCAGGCGGTCCTCTACCCGGACGGCCGCGTGCTCTACCAGTTCCTGGACACGGACTTCGGCGACCGGGGGTGGAACGCGGGGGCCTCGGCCACGGTGGGCCTCCAGGGAGCCCCCGAGAGCTACCCCCAGGCCTACGCCCTCTGGAGCTACAACAGCCCCGTGGTGCCGGGCGGCACCGCCATTCTCTACACGCCCCCTCAGACGGCGCGGGCCTTGAGCGCGGGCACCCTCACCCCCCTCTGCCTCCTGCCGGACGCCCAGGAGGGCTCGCCTTACGGCCCGGTGAGCCTTTACGGCCCCTCCGACCTGGCCTCCCTGCCCTCCGGGATGACTAAGACCCTCTTCCGGGGCGGGGTTAAGGTGGACGGGGTCCCCGGTGTCGGTACGGCGGGGACCTACGTCCTGGCGGAGCCCCGGGCCCTCACGGGGGGCTGCTTCCTGAAGGTGAACCCAAGCGCCATGGCCTTTTAGGGGTCAAGACGCTCCCCCCGGCCGTGGCGGGGGGGAGTTAAGATTTTTGTAAGGCCCCATGAGGAAACTGAAGGAAGGGAGGTGGGACCGGGATAAGGAAGGGGTGGCTCTTGGGTGCTCGGACACATGGGTGAAGCTTGTGGCGAAAGGCGGTTTGTAAGGGTTTGTAAGGATGCTAGAAGGAGGTGAGTGCGGTGAAGACGGCGAAGTTTCTCTTGCTGGCCTTGGCCTTGGGGGTGGGCGTTCCGGCGTTGGCCCAGCGCACCTATCTGGAGGCCGGTACCAGGGCCGATATGAGCTTTTCTTTTGCGCAGCAGACGGCTTTCTCCCTGGTAGCTGTGGTGGACGCCGGGGTGCGGGACCTGGCGGGCCCCTTCGGGGTGGGGGGGCGCTTCGGCATCGGTGTGGCCCAGGGGGGCGCGGCCTTTGAGCTTGGGCTTTCCGGTCTCTTCCACTTCGGGAAGTACGGGGCCGGGATGAGTCCCCTGGCGGGCTTTGGCTTCCGGGTCTTCTTTGGTGGGGGGCAGACGTCCTTTGGCCTCAACGGGGTGGCGGGGATAGAGTACTTCGTCAACCGCCAGGTGGCCTTCGTGGCCCGGGCCGAGCCCACCCTCTGGTTCGCGGGAGGGGCCAGCTTCGGCCTGGACCTGCGGGCGGGGCTTCGGGTCTATCCCTAGGGGGGAGCTGTGCGGGTGCTGTTGGGAGGTTTGCTTGCCTTGGCAGCCCTCCTCGCCGCCTGTGGCGACCAGGGTCAGGGGGGTGGGGGGAGCCCCCCTCCCCCCATCGTCGGCCTGCCCACCCCGCCCCCTGGAGGTGGAGGGGGTGGGACGCCCCCACCGCCTTCGGGGGGCGGCGGCTTTGCCGGGACCCTCTACCTGGGCCAGACCATCTCCCAGGGCACGGTGCGGGGGAGCTGGGTCATCGCCCTCTACTACGATCCTTCACAGGATGCCTTTGACCAAGAAAGGAGCAAGGGCGTTCAGATCGGCCAAGATGGCCGACAGGCTCCCTTCAGCGTTTCTGGCCTGGCGGCGGGGCAGTACGTCCTCGTGGGGTTTAAGGACATGGACAGGGATGGGCAGGTGAGCCCTCCGGACTACCTGGGCATCTACACGGATTCCCAGGGCAACGTCCTCATCACCCCCGGCCAGAGCGGGCTGTCCTTGGTGATGGAGCTAGTGAGCGCTTATGGCTACGGTTACCAGAATACCCTGGTGGGTCTTCCTTCTTGGGCTGTGGACGTTCTCCGGGTGCTAGCAGGAAGGTAGCGCCCCACCCCCCCCTGGGGGGGGTGGGGGCACCTCCCCGGACTTCACCCTGGCCCTAGAGCCCTCCCAGGTGGCTCTCCAGGCGGGGGGGAGCGCTTCCTTGCGCCTCACGGTCACCCCTCAAGGGGGGTTCCAGGGGGCGGTGCTCCTGAGCCTGGAGGGGGCCCTCCAGGGGGTGGGCCTCTCCCCCCAGGCGGTGAACGTGGCCGGAACGGCCCCGGTGCAGGCGGACCTCACCCTCTCCGCCCAGGCCTCCACGCCCCCCGGGAGCTACAACCTCACCCTCAAGGCCACCTCGGGGAGCCTCGTCCGCACCCATCCCTTGGCCCTCACCATTCAGGGGGGCGGGAACATCTCCGGCACCGTGAGCCTGGGGCCGGGCATCCAGGGCCAGACCCCACCCCCTCTGGAGGCCGGGGTGGGGTCTATGCCCTCCCTCCCTCCCGGGCCCCAGGCAGTGCCGGGGGAGCTCATCGTGAAGCTCAAAGGCGACCCGGCTCCCCAGGCCCTTCCCTCGGTCCTACGGGCGGGTAGCTTCTCCTTGCGTCTGGAGAGGCCCATGGGTCTTCCCGGAGCGGGGGTCTACCGGGTGGAGGAGGGGGTTTCCCCCCAGGCCCTGGCCGAGGTGACTGCCCTGGAGGCCCTGGCTGCCCGGGTGGCGGCCCTCCCCGGGGTGGCCTACGCCCAGCCCAACTACCTCCGGTATCCCCTGAAGACGCCCAACGATGAGTACTACCAGTACCAGTGGCACTACGACCCCCAGCACCTGAACCTCCCCGCGGCCTGGGACCTGGAGGACGGCACGAGCCGCCCCGTGGTGGTGGCCGTGGTGGACAGCGGGGCCCTCATCCGCAAGCGCCACCCCGACCTCACCCCCGTCTTCCTGCCGGGCTACGACTTCATCTCCTACCCGCAGGTGGCCATGGACGGGGACGGCCGCGACCCCGACCCCGAGGACGAGGAGGCGGCCTCGGAGGGAGACCGGGGAAGCGGCTACCACGGCGCCCACGTGGCCGGGACCATCGCCGCCCTCACCGACAACGGCCAGGGGGTGGCGGGGGTGAGCTGGGGGGCCAGGGTGGTGCCCGTGCGGGTCCTGGGGTTGGGTGGAGGAACCGACGCCGATATCCTGGACGGCCTCCTCTGGGCTGCAGGAGTAGACGTTCCGGGGGTGCCCCGGAACGCCAACCCCGCTCAGGTGATCAACATGTCCCTGGGGGGTAGGGGGCTTTGCAACCAGTTACCCGCTTGGCAGGAGGCCATCAACCGGGTAAACGCCCAGCCTCAGAAGCCGGTGATCGTGGTGGCGGCGGGGAACGAGCAGGACGACGCCAGCAAGTATGTCCCCGCCAGCTGCCAGGGGGTGATCACCGTGGGGGCTACGGAGTTTCGCAACTACCGGTCTTACTTCTCCAACTACGGCCCCCGGATTGACGTCATGGCCCCTGGAGGGGACGTGACCCAGGACCTCAACGGGGACGGGTACGCCGACGGGGTCCTCAGCACCCTGTGGAGCAACGAGTGGGGCGAACCGGTCTATGGCTTCTACCAGGGCACCTCCATGGCGGCCCCCCACGTGGCGGGGATCGTGGCCCTCATGAAGGCGAAGAACCCCGGCCTGGGCTACGCCGAGGTCTTGAACATCCTTAAGAGCACGGCCAGGCCCCTCTCCGACCAGGCCTGCACCGGGCAACCCCATCCCAGGGTGACGGTCACCCTGCGGGCCTCCGACTGCGGGGCGGGCCTGGTGGACCCGGTGCGGGCCCTGGAGGCGGTGGGGGGCGGGCCCGGTCCGGGCCCGAGCCCCGACTTCCAGCTCCAGCTCTCCCCCGCGAGCCTAACCCTCGCCCCGGGACAGATGGGCCAGGTGCAGGTGAGCGTGGTGGCCTCGGGGGGCTTCTCCTCCCCGGTGAGCCTGATCCTCCAAGGAGCCCCTCCCGGGGTCACGGGGGGCTTCAGCCCCAACCCCGCCACCGCCACCAGCGTTCTCACCCTGAGCGTGGGCCAGGGGGCGGCCGAGGGGAGCTACGCCCTCACGGTGCGGGGCACGGCGGGAAGCCTCATGCGGGAGGCTAGCCTGAGCCTGAACGTGGTGGCCGCTCCTCCTCCGCCGCCTCCGCCCGCCACCATCGCCGGCACCTACGTCTTCGGGCTCTACATAGACGAAGACGGCAACTTGGACGAGACCAAGAGCACCTACATCCGCATCCTCCGGGACGGGCGGAGCGCCCCCTACACCCTGCGGGACCTGGCCCCCGGGACCTACCTGGTGGCCGCCTGGAAGGACGTGAACGAAAACGAGGAGGTGGACGACGGGGACTACCTAGGGGTCTACGTGGACGCCCAGGGCGACTACCTGGTCCGCCCGCCGAGGAGCGGGGTGGACTTCAGCCTGGAGGCCCTGGTCGTGTCAAGAGTTATGTGTAAGAGTCTGTGTACGGGGGGCATACCGCTCCTGAAGCATCTTCTCCAGTACCTCCTTCACCTCCGAGAACCCCTTTAGTTTCCGTTCTGCCCACCTCCCTTCCTGCCTCTCCGACTCCAGGTAAAGAAGCTTGTACACCGCCTCTTCCTTAGGAAACTTGTGGTCCCGCACCTTCGTCCCCCGCCGTAGCTCCCGGATAAACCGCTCCATCAGGTTGGTGCTCCGCAGGTACGGCCAAAGCACCTTGGGGTACCCGTAGAAGCGCAGGAAGGCCCCCGAATCCTGTACCCAAAGCCCCACCACCCCCGGGTACCGCGAACCCCAGGCGGCCTTCACCTCCTCCAAGGCCCCAAGAGCTTCTTCCCGGCTCTCCGCCCCGTACACCCGCCTCAGGTCCTCCGCCAGCAGGGCCCGGTCCCGGGAGCGCACCTGGGACAGGCTCCACCGCACCCCGTGCACCACGCACCGCTGCCATTCCGCCTGAGGGTAGACCCTGCGGATCGCTTCAGGAAGCCCGGGCAGCCCGTCGGTGACAAAGAGCAACACCCGCCGCAGGCCCCGCTGCCAAAGCTCCCCCAGGACCCCCTCCCATCCCAGGGCGCTCTCCGTGGGCAAAAGCCAGAACCCCAGGACCCGCCTCTCCCCATTAGGGGCGATGCCCAGGGCCACATACACGCTTTCCCGTACGATCCCTTCTCCTTCCCTGAAGACCTTTAGGGAAAGCCCGTCCAGGTAGACGAAGGCCATCTCCTCGGGCAAAGGCCGGGTGCGGAAGGCTCCTGCCGCCTCCAGGACCTCGTCCGTCAGGGCGCTCAGGGTCTCGTGGGAGTAGCGGTGGCCCAGGAGCAGGCTCAGTATCTCGGCCGCCTTGCGCTGACTGACCCCGGCGGCGTACAAGGCCACAGCTACTTCCCCCACGTCCACCAGGCGGCGGGCGTAGGGCTTAAGGAAAGCCGGGTAATACCGAGATTCCCGATCCCTAGGGACCTTCAGGTCCACCTGGCCGAAGGTGGTCTCCAGCTTGCGGGGGTAGTAGCCGTTCCTGCGGCCTCCGTGCACCTGCAAGAAGGCTGTCCGGTCCAGCTCCAGAACCGTCTGCAGAACCTCGGCTACTGTCTCCCGCACCGCTTCCCTCAGCAAGATCCGCAAGGTATCCTGGTCCACGGGGCACCTCCTCGTGCTAAGGTGTGCCCCCCTATTAAACACGGATCCTTACACATAAATCCTTACACGACCGAGGCCCTGATCGGCACCACCCTGGATAAAGGACAGCTGAGGAGCTGGATGGAGAGGGTACTTCGTAAGTAGCCTCTAAAAACAGCCCCCACCCCCTTAGGGGTACCCGGCGGATTCCCGCCGGGTATACTTTTCCCGTGCGCCCCCTTCTCGTGGGCCTTCTCCTTCTGGTTTCGGCCTGCGCCCTCCCCCCGCGCCTGGCGGAGGTCCAGGGGGCGTTGCGTCTGGGCCCCGGGGGGCCCCCCGTGTCCGGGGCCTGGGTGTACCTGGAAGGGCCTTCGGGGGCCTGGGGGGCGCGGACGGACGGGGGGGGGAGCTTCCACCTTCACGTGCCGCCAGGGGATTACCGGGCTTGGGTGGAGGGGGAGGGCTTGGCGGGGAGCGAGGTGCGGGGCCTCTCCCTGGCCCCGGGGCCTCAGCTCCTGGGCCTGGTGGCCCTCTCCCCCTTCCGCCCGGGGTGGCCCAGGAGGCCCCCCCTGCTGGAGGCCGAGGCGGGGGTGGAGGGGGGGCTTTTGCGCTACCGGGCCCGCCTCTTCCCCCAGGAGGGTCTTTCTCCCCTGGCCCTTCTGACGGGGCTCGGCTACGTGCCCGGGACCCTGTCGGTGGGGGTGGGGGAGCACCTCTATTTGGAGGAGACGCGGGACACCGGCTACCGCCTCCTGGACCCCAGGGGGCTTTCCGGGGCCACCACCCTCTTCCTGGTGGGCTACGACGCCAACAACAATCGGGTGGAGCTTCGTCTGCCCCTATGGCTTCCCGGAAGGGCGGGCCAGGGGGGGCCCCGGTGGGCCAAGGCCGTGGCCTACACCCTTTCCCGGCGGGTGGAGGCCCTGGGGCTTCAAGGAGGGTATAGCCTTCTGGTGAGGCTCTCCTGGGAGGGGGGGGAGGGGCCTTTTAGGATCTTCCGGGAAACGGAAGTGGGGGTTCAGGAGGTGGCCTACCTCCCCCAGGGGACGACGGCCTTCACCGATGCCGGGCCCGGACTTCGCCCCGGGGAGCGGGTGTGCTACTGGGTGAGGGGTCCGGAAACCCAAGCCTACACCTGCACCACGCCTCTTCCCCCTTTGTCCGTGAGCATCTCCTCTCCCGGGGAAGGGGAGGTCACGGGTCCCACCCCGCGGCTCGCCTGGGCCGTGGAGGGGGGTGGGAGCGGGCTTTCCTTCGCCTTCCAGCCGGTGGTGTGGGACCAGCTCACGGGAGGAGGGCTCTTTCTGGGGGTGACCCAGGGGACAGAGGTCCAGCCTCCTCCCCTCCTCCCGGGGAGGCCCTACACCTTTGAGCTCTACCTGGCGTACGCCGTGGACGACCCGGAAAATCCCAGGGCCTACAGCGTGGCCGCCGATCGGCAGGGGAGCCTTTCGGGGATCGCCGTTCCGGGGCCCAGCGTGAACTTTGAGGTGAGGCCGTGAGGAGGTGGAGCTGGATTCTCCTGGTGACGTTGGCCGCCTGCGGCGGCCCGGGGCTGCCTTCCCACGGGGGCAAGGACCCCTTCCCCCCTTCTGCCCTGGTCCTCGGTTATGAGACGGAGGCCCAGGTGGAGGCCGCCGCCCAGGCCCTAGGGGCAAGGGAGGTGGTCTGGCTTGAGACCCTTCGGGCCGCCCGGTTGGGGCTTCCACGTGCCCTTCCTTTGGCCGAGGCCAAGGAGCGGCTCCGCCCCTTGGGGCTGCGGTACGTGGAGGAGGAGGGTCAAAGGGACTACCGGCCCCTCCCAGAGGGCCTGCAGCCCCAGGGGGTGAGCCCCTACGCCTGGCACCTGGAGGCGGTGCGGGCGGAGGAGGCCTGGGGGGTCTCCACCGGGGCCGGGGTACAGGTGGCGGTGTTGGACACGGGGGTAGACGCCACCCACCCCGCCCTTCGGGGGCGGGTGCTGGAGGGTTTGGACGCGGCCACGGGCCTGCCCCTTCCGCCGGACGCCGATGAGAGTCTTGGAGAGATGCACGGGACCCACGTGGCCGGGCTGGCGGTGGGGGAGGGCGTGGGGGTGGCCCCGGAGGCCCTCCTTCGCCCGGTGCGGGTCTTCTCCCCGAACTACGTCGGGGACTTCCGGGTGGCCCAGGCCATCGTTTGGGCCGTGGACCAGGGGGCAAGGGTCATCAACCTCTCCTTCGGGGGCACCGCCTATTCGTACCTACTTCATGAGGCCATTAACTACGCCCTGGAGCGTCAGGTGGTGGTGGTGGCCGCCGCGGGCAACCAGGGGAGTGTGGCCCGCTTTTATCCTGCGGGCCTTCCCGGGGTGATCGCCGTGGGGGCGGCGGACGGCCAGGGCAGGCCGGCCTGGTTTAGTAACCGGGGGTCCTGGGTAGGTGTGTGGGCCCCGGGGGTGCGGATCTACTCGGCCGTTCCGGGAGGAGGGTATAGCCTCCTTAGCGGGACCTCCATGGCCAGCCCCATCGTGAGCGGGATCGCGGCCCTCATCAAAGCCCGCAACTCCTTTATGGAACCTTTTCACGTGTATCAGGCCCTAAAGGCCGGCTCTGGGCCGGATGCCCTTTTGGCCCTTCAGGCTTCCTATTCTCAGCGGCCTGCCTGCCTCTATCTGCGGGTGTCCTGGGAGGGTGTGCCCGCCTCGGATGTGGACGTGACCCTCGTGGGACCCGTGGCCTTTTTCGCGAGGACCAACGCTCAAGGGGAGGCAAGGTTGCTTCAACTGCCCCCAGGGGACTACAAGCTCACCCTCGCCCTTTCTACCCCTCAGGGAAGGTGGTTTCTGGAGCAAAGCTTAAGCCTGACTCCGGGCTTCTCTTGCCTTCTTCCCCTGACCTTTTCTCTGCCCTAGGGATTTGCTTAGAGCCGCAGGGCCAGGCCGAAAGCTATGGTGGAGCGCTGGCTGGCCTGGCTGTCAAAGAGGTAGCGCTGGTGGCCTTCCAGGAAGAGGCTTAAGTGGGGTACCAGGCGGAACCCGGCGCCCACCAGGAGCTGGCCGAAGGAGGGGCCACCCAGGTAAAGCCCCCCTCCTACCCCAAAGTAACCGTCCAGGTCGCCGTAGGAGGCGCGGAAGGTGAGGTCCAGGCTGGCGAGGCCCTGGGCGGGCTCGGCGAAGGGGGCCTCGTAGGCCAAGCGCAGGCCCAAGGGGCCAATGAGGGCGTCGTGGCCCAGGAAGAGGCGGCCATGCCAGTCCCTCTGCACGTCCCCCTGGTAGAGGGCGAGGCCCAGGTGGAGGGGGAGGCGGCTTGGGGTGAGGGCGCGCTTGAGGGCGGCCACCTCCTCCTCCAGGGCTTTCAGGCGGGCCTGGTCCTGGGCCTGGGCGGCCTCCAGAGCTTTAAGCCTTTCCTCCAAGGACCGGACCCGGTTCTCCAAGGCCTCCAGGCCTTCCTCGGCCCTCTGGAGGCGGGGCTCCAGGGCTTGCAGGCGGTCTTGGGCCTCCTGGGCCAGGCGCGTGGCTTCGGGGAGGTCCTTTAGGGCCTCTTCCAGGCGCCTTAGGGCCTCCTCCTGGGCGGAGCGGGCCTTCTCCAGGGCCTCGAGGCGGCCTTTAAGCTCCTCCTGGGCCCGCCTCAGGGCCTCCACCTCCTTGGGGTCGGCCTGGGGGCGGGCTTCCAGGGCCTTAAGGCGCTCCTCCAGAGTCTTCAGGGAGGCTTCCGTCCCCTTGAGGTTTTCCTCAAGCCTTTTTGCCTCCAGGGCCTTTTGCGCGGCCTCGAGGACCTTTAGGGCCTCCTCCAGGGCCTGAACCCGCCGGGCCAGGTCGTCCTTCTCCTTGCGGAGGGCCTCGAGGGCTTCGGGGTCCGCCCCGGGCTTGGCCTCCAGCTCCCGTACCCTGGTCTCCAGGGCCTCCTTCTCCTCTTTGAGGGCGGCCAGGGACCGGGCCTGGGCCTCGAGGTCCTTCTGCAAGGCCTCCACCCCTTTGAGGAGGCGGTCCACCTCCTCGGGGGAAAGCCGGTCTAGCCCATAGGCGGCCAGTAGGCGGTAAAGGGCCAACGCTGCTTCTTGGCGGGTCATGGGTTCCCGCCAGCGGAAGGAGCCGTCAGGGTATCCGATGAAGACTCCTTTCGCCACAAGGATCCTCACCGCTTCCTCGGCCCAAGGGGAAGGGGGGGCATCCTGACTTTGCGACAAGCTTAGGGTGCCCCCGACGAGGCTCAGGACCAACAAGTAGCGAAGCTGCTTCATGAGTTCCTCCAATAATCAACCTGGAGGGCAAGGTGCCCCCAGAGTGCCTTCCTCGTTCTCAGAGCAGGTGGTGGGCCTTTCCGATGAGGAGCATCAGGGCCACGGTGCCCGCGGCCAGGAGGATGAGGAGGAGCATAAAGAGGACGAACCTGAGGTCAAAGGTCTCCCCTTCCGTGGTGAGGACCCGCGGGTTGAGGATGAGGTAGAAGAAGAGGGTCACCAGGGCCGCACCCAGGGCGAACAGCGCGATGTACACCATACTTCCCTCCCTAGAAGAGGCGGAAAAGCGCCTCCAAGCTCGCCTTCAAGTCTACCAGCCCCACCCCGTAGGTGGGAACCCCCAGGGCCCGCCCTACCCCCCCGAGGTAGGGGCCCTCGGTCTCGGGCAGGTCCACGGGGAGGGGCGGGCTCTCCCAGGCGGGGTAGGCCCGGCGCTCGGGGTAGAGGAGGCCCGTGGGGCTTCGCACCCGGAGGTGGAGGGGCGCGCCCTCGGCCTCGAGGGGCCGCCAGCCCGCCTCCGTCTCCTTCCCCCCGGGGAAGCCCCGCCCCAGGCCTTGCCCGTAAAAGGCCAGGAGGAGGCGGTCCGGGCGGTGGCGGCGGAGGAGGTGCTCCAGGGGGGCGCGGGTGGGCCCGGTGAGGGGGAGGCCCTCCAGGGTGGGGGAGAGGGGGGAGGGGTCCAGGGCGAGGAGGACCCGGCCCCGGAAGGCGAGGCCGTTTAGGGCCTGGAGCACGGGGAGGGCCTCGGTGTAGGGGGCGTGGAGGAGGGTGGTGCCCCCGCCCCTTCCCCCCTCCAGATAGCAAAGAAGGGTGCCGAACTCGTCCAGGTAGGCGCGGGTGTGGAGGGAGAGGACCTCGAGGTCCTCGCTCAGCCGTTCCAAAAGGTCCGAGGCCATGCCCATGCTATTCTAACCCCGTGCGCCACCTGGTCCTCTCCGACATCCACGGGAACTGGCCCGCCCTGGAGGCGGTGCTCCAGGCCGCCCCCCCCTTTGACCGGGTGCTCTTTCTGGGGGACGCGGTGGGCTACTACCCGGATGGGGACCGGGTGCTCGGCTGGCTCCGGGAGGTAGGGGCGGAGTGCGTCCTGGGGAACCACGACGCCTGGCTCCTCGCCCTGGACCGGCTCCCCGTGGAGGGCGTGGTGCTGGAGATCCTGGAGTGGCAAAGGGGCCGCCTCTCCCCCGAAAACCTCGCCTTCCTCGCCTCCTGGCCCTGGCAGCGGGAGGTGGAGGGGGCGCTCCTCGTCCACGGAAGCCCCTGCGACCCCTGGGAGTACCTGGACGACCTGGCCCCCGCCCGGCAGGCCTTCCGCTGCAGCGAGGCCCGGCTCGCCTTCCACGGGCACACCCACCTGGCGGGGGCCTTTCTGGAGCTCCAGGGCCCCCGCCCCTGGGTGCGCTACCAGGCCTTCCCCGAAGGGGGGGAGCTCGTCCTCCCCCCCTCGGTGCGGGCCCTGGTGAACCCGGGCTCCGTGGGCCAGCCCAGGGACGGGGTCCCGGGGGCGGCCTTCGCCCTTTGGGAGGGGGACCGGATCGCCTTCTACCGGGTGGCCTACGACCTGGAGCGCGTGGCCGCCCGCCTTGCGGAGGAGGGCTTTCCCCCATGGCTCTACACCCGGCTCACCCTGGGGCAATAATCGGGCACGAGGCCGTTCTCGCCCTCCTTCCCCGCCTCACCGCCCAGACCCTGCTCTTCTCCGGCCCCGAGGGGGTGGGGCGGCGCACCGTGGCCCGCTGGTACGCCTGGGGGCTCAACCGCGGCTTCCCCCCGCCCTCCCTGGGGGAGCACCCGGACGTCCTCGAGGTGGGGCCCAAGGCCCGGGACCTCCGGGGCCGGGCCGAGGTGCGGCTGGAGGAGGTGGCGCCCCTCTTGGAGTGGTGCTCCAGCCACCCCCGGGAGCGGGTGAAGGTGGCCATCCTGGACTCGGCCCACCTCCTCACCGAGGCCGCGGCCAACGCCCTCCTCAAGCTCCTGGAGGAGCCCCCTTCCTACGCCCGCATCGTCCTCATCGCCCCAAGCCGCGCCACCCTCCTCCCCACCCTGGCCTCCCGGGCCACGGAGGTGGCCTTCGCCCCCGTGCCCGAGGAGGCCCTGCGCGCCCTCACCCAGGACCCGGAGCTCCTCCGCTACGCCGCCGGGGCCCCGGGCCGCCTCCTTAGGGCCCTCCAGGACCCGGAGGGGTACCGGGCCCGCATGGCCAGGGCGCAAAGGGTCCTGAAAGCCCCGCCCCTGGAGCGCCTCGCTTTGCTTCGGGAGCTTTTGGCCGAGGAGGAGGGGGTCCACGCCCTCCACGCCGTCCTAAAGCGCCCGGAGCACCTCCTTGCCCTGGAGCGGGCGCGGGAGGCCCTGGAGGGGTACGTGAGCCCCGAGCTGGTCCTCGCCCGGCTGGCCTTAGACTTAGAGACATGACCGTGGGCGTACGCTTCCGCACCCCCGTCCTCCGCTACGTCCGCTTCCGGGGGGAGGCCCCGCCCGTGGACGCCTTCGTGGTGGTCCGCACCGGGCGGGGGCTGGAGGTGGGCCGGGTCCGCACCCCCCCCGTGGACCGGCCGGCCTCGGGGGAGGTGGTGCGGCTCGCCTCCAAGGAGGACCTGGACCGGGCCGCGAGGCTCCGCGCCCGGGCGGAGGAGGCCCTCCACTTCGTCCGGGCCCGGTTCCGGGAGGAGGGGGTGCGGGCCAAGGTCCTGGGGTGCGACTTCACCCTGGACGGCCGCCACCTCGTCATCCACTACAGCGCCGAGGAGCGGGTGAACCTGAGGCGCTTTGCCCCCGAGCTCGCCCGCGCCCTGGGGGCCCGGATTGAGTTCGTGGCCGAAGGCCCCCGGGAGGAGGCCCAGTACCTTGGGACCTTGGGGGCCTGCGGCATGGAGTCCTGCTGCTCCACCTGGCTCCAGGGCTTCGCCCAGGTGTCCATCAAGCTCGCCCGGGACCAGCAGCTTCCCCTGAACCCGGAGAAGATCTCGGGCCCCTGCGGGAGGCTTCTCTGCTGCCTCACCTACGAGCACCCCGTCTACCAGGAGCTTCTCAAGGAGCTTCCCCGGAAAAACGCCCGGGTCTGCACCAAGGCCGGCCTCTGCGGCAAGGTGCAGAAGGTGAACCCCCTGAAGGGCACGGTGGAGCTCCACCTGGAGGACGGGAAGACCTTGGAGGTTCCCAAGGAGGATCTGGCATGAGGTCCTACCGGGCGCAGGGTCCCTTGCCGGGCTTCTACCACTACTACCCCGGCGTCCCCGCCGTGGTGGGGGTGCGGGTGGAGGAGAGGGTGAACTTCTGCCCGGCGGTGTGGAACACGGGCCTCTCCGCCGACCCCCCCCTCTTCGGGGTCTCCATCAGCCCCAAGCGCTTCACCCACGGGCTCCTCTTAAAGGCCCGCCGCTTCTCGGCGAGCTTCCACCCCTTCGGGCAGAAAGACCTCGTCCACTGGCTGGGAAGCCACTCGGGCCGGGAGGTGGACAAGGGCCAGGCCCCCCACTTCCTGGGCCACACCGGGGTGCCCATCCTGGAGGGGGCCTACGCCGCCTATGAGCTTGAGCTCCTCGAGGTCCACACCTTCGGCGACCACGACCTCTTCGTGGGCCGGGTGGTGGCGGTCTGGGAGGAGGAAGGCCTCCTGGACGAGAAGGGAAGGCCTAAGCCCGGCCTTGCCCTCCTCTACTACGGCAAGGGCCTCTACGGGCGCCCCGCCGAGGAGACCTTTGCGCCGTGAGGGAGGCGGAGGCCTTCGCCCAGAAGGTGCGCCGCCTGGTCTTCAACCGCCAGGGGACGGAGGCCCAGGTCTTCTTTGAGGAGGGCTTCCTCTACCTCCGGGCGGACGCCCACGCCCGCTTCGCCCAGGGGGTGGGGGCGGAGCGCCTCCAGGGCTTCGCTTTTCTGGAAAACGGGGTGGAGCTCGTCTTCCGGGACGGGAGCCGCCTGAGGCTCCTCCACCGCCTGGGGCGGCTTCGCGCCTACTTCTCGTAGGGCTTGCCCACGGCGGCCGGGGGACGGCTTTTGCCGATGAAGCCCGCCAGGACCAGCACCGTGACCACGTAGGGGAAGGCCTGGACCAAGACGGCAGGGAGGATCTCGCTCCCCTGAAGCTGGATGGCGAGGGCCGAGGCGAAGCCGAAGAGGAGGGTGGAGAAGAGGATCCCCACGGGGTGCCACTTCCCGAAGATGAGGGCCGCCAGGGCGATGAACCCCATCCCCGCCGACATCCCCCGCACGAACTGGTTCAGGAAGCCGATGGAGAGGTAGGCCCCGGCGAGGCCCGTGAGGACCCCGGAGAGGACGACCCCGACATAGCGCATGCGGTGGACGTTCACCCCGAGGGTGTCGGCGGCCTCGGGGTGCTCCCCCACGGCCCGCAGGCGGAGGCCGAAGGGGGTCTTGAAGAGGACCCACCAGGTGAGGGGCACGAGGAGGAAGGCCACGTAGACCAAGGGGGAAAGCTGGAAGCCCTCGGGGCCCCAGAGGGGGAGGCGGTTCGCCACCTCCTTGGAGCTCGTGGCGTTGCCGTAGAAGTAGGTGAGGACGAGGCTCGGGGCGCCTAGGGCCAGGAGATTGATGGCCGTGGCGCTGATGATCTGGTCGGCGCGGTACTTGATGGAGACCAGGGCGTGGACGAAGGCCACCAGGCCCCCTACCCCCATGGCGGCGAGCACCCCCACCCAGGGGAGCCAGGGGTGGGGCCCGGGGCCTAAGGCGGCCTCGAGGCGCTCCACCACCACCGCCGCCGTGAGGGCGCCGAAGAGGAGGATGCCCTCGAGGGCGATGTTCACCACCCCGCTCCTCTCCGAGAACATCCCCCCGAGGGCGGTGAGGAGGAGGGGCGCCGTCTGGCGCAGGGTGGAGAGGAGAAGCGCGGTGAGGAAGGCGGCGTCCAGGCTCATTCCTTCACCTCCTTTTCCGCCTTGAGCTCCACCTCCGCGGCCCTTAGGGGGTCGGTGAAGTACCGGGGGAGGAAGCCCCCGGCGGCGATGAAGAGGACGATGAGGGCCTGGAGCACCGCCACCAGCTCCCGGCTGATGCCGAGCTGCAGGTTCACCTGGAGCCCCCCGGTGAGGAGGATGCCGAAAAGCCAGGCGGCGAGCCCCACCCCAAGGGGGGTGTTCTGCCCCATGAGGGCCACGGCGATCCCGTCAAAGCCCACGGAGTAGGGGAGGGACTGCTTCAGCCGGTACTCGTCAATCCCCCCGCCCAGGACGTAGTGGGCGGCGGCGAGGCCCGCCAAGGCCCCGGAGAGGAACATCACGAGGACCACCTTCCGCCCCACCGCCACGCCCCCGTACTCCGCCGCCTTGGGGGCGAGGCCCAGGGCCCTGAGCTCGTACCCCCCCACGTGGCGGAAGACGTAGAAGTGGAAGAAGAGGAGGGCGAGGAGGGCGAGGAGGAAGGCCCCGTTCAGGCGCACCGAGGTGAGGTCGGGGCCGAAGGCCACCTGGGGGCCGGGAAGAAGCCCCCCCACGCCGTAGCCCAAGACCCCAAGGAGCGTGGCGGCGAGGACCCGGTGGCCCAGGCTCTTCCGCACCAGGAAGTAGCCCAAAACCCCCAGGAGGAGGGCGAGGGGCAGGGCGAAGGAGAGCTCCCCGCCGGGGGCCACGAGGTCGGTCCAGTGGGGGATGCGGGCCTCGGGCCGGATCTCGTAGCTCCGGGCCTCGTAGCCCGGGTACTTGAAGGGGAGGTACAGGGTCTTTCCGAAGAACTTGTACTCGTTGGCGGAGATGAGGAAGAGGAAGAGGCTCGCCGCGATGTAGTTGAACATGATGGTGTTGATCACCTCGTGGGCCCCGAAGCGGGCCTTGAGCCAGCCCGGGATTGCCCCCCAAAGCCCCCCGGCCAGGGCGGCGGCGAGGAGGGCCAGGGGCAGGACGAGCCACCTGGGGCCCGGGAGGTAGACCCCCACCAGCATGGCGGCGATGGCCCCCAGGATGAGCTGCCCCGGGGCCCCGATGTTGAAGAGCCCGCCCCTAAACCCCAAGGCCACGGCGAGCCCGGTGAAGACGAGGGGGGTGGCGAGGAGGAGACTCTGGAGGAACCCGGAGGGGTTCACCAGGGGGCTATAGAGGAGCTGGTAGGTGTAGGTGATGAGGTCCAGCTTGAGCATGAGGGCTTCACGGAGGCTTTGCGCCTCCCCTGGGTTCTCCTTCAGGAGGGCCACGATGGCCCCGCCCAGGAGGGAGGCGAGGAGGAGGGAGAAGAGGGGCACCACCAGCCCCCGCCTCCGCACCAAAAAGGCGAGCCCCCCCGGGGAGAACACCCGGGCGAGGAGGAGGAGGTAGAGGCCGTAGGCCAGGGTGGCGTAGCTCCCAAGGCCCAGGCTAAAGCGGCGCAGGAGGGGCCTTTCCGCCCCGGCGTTCGCCTGGGCCACGCTCCCCTGAAAGAGGAGGTAGGTGAGGAGGAAGAGCCCTAGGCCCAAGGCCCCGGCCCAGTAGAGCCCCCGGACGCCCGCCCGGGTCCAGGGGAGGAGGAGGCTTAAGGCAAGCCAGGCCAGGGAGAGGTAGAAGACGGGGTAGAGCCAGGCGTCCTGGTAGCCCTGGGGGAGGCGGCCTTGGGGCAGGTGGTGGCCGAAGGGGTTGAGGAGCACCCCCTCCCCGCCGAAGATCCGATGGGGCACGGCCCAGGGGGCCAGGTACCAGAGGAGGAGGGTGACCCCGCCTCCCAGGAGGACGAGAAGCCCCAGGCGCTTGCGGTCCGTCAACACGCGGAGGATTTTACCCTAAGGGGGTGGCCTTTCGTGCTAGACTCCCCTCGTGGCGGCTTCCCCGGAGGAAAAGGCGAAAAGGGTGCGGCGGATGTTCTCGGAGATCGCCCCCCGCTACGACCTCCTGAACCGCCTCCTCTCCTTCGGGGCGGACCTCCGCTGGCGCAGGCGGGCGGTGGACCTGGCCCTGGAGAAGGCCCCAAGGCGCATCCTGGACCTGGCCACGGGGACGGGGGACCTGGCCCTCATGCTCAAGGAAAGGGCCCCCGGGGCGGAGGTGGTGGGGGCGGACTTCGCCCCGCCCATGCTGGCGATCGCCCGCAGGAAGGCGGAGGCGAGGGGCCTCGAGGTCCGCTTCCTCGAGGCGGACGCCCTCGCCCTCCCCTTTCCCGACGGGGCCTTTGACGCGGTGACCATCGCCTTCGGCTTCCGCAACTTCGCCGATTACGAAAAGGCCCTAAGGGAGCTTTACCGGGTCCTGGCCCCCGGGGGGAGGCTCGTGGTTCTGGAGTTTCCCCCGCCCCCTAAGGGGGCCTTTGGCCTCGTCTACCGGGTCTACTTCCAGCGGGTCCTCCCTTTCCTCGGGGGGCTTATTTCGGGGAACTTCGGGGCCTACCGCTACCTTCCGGAAAGCGTGGAGGCCTTCCCCGCTCCTGAGGCCCTGAAGGCCATGATGGCGGCGGCGGGGTTTTCCGTGCGCTACGAGCTCCTCACCTTCGGGGTGGCGGCCATCCACGTGGGGGACAGGCCCTAAAGCCTGGCCGCTTGCCTCAGCTCCTCGTCGCTGGGAAGCCTTCCCTCCTTGAGGGCTTCCACCAGGAAGCGGGCCATCCGCCCGAGGGCGTCCCGCACCTTGCGCCACTCCTCCAGGGGTTTCCCCGTGGGGTCGGGGAAGGAGACGTGGCGCCTCTCGGTCCTTGCGGGGTAGGCGGGGCAGGCCTCCTTGGCCTGGTCGCACACGGTGAGGACGAGGCCGAAGTCCCAGGGGTCGGGGACCTCGAGGAGGGTCTTGGAGAAGTGGCCCGAGAGGTCCAGCCCCACCTCGGCCATGACCCGCTTGGCCTCCTCCTTCACGAAGGCCTTCTCCGTGCCCGCGGAGTGGACCTCGAGGTCCACCCCAAGCTCCCGGGCGAAGTGCTTGAGCCAGGCCTCCGCCATCTGGCTCCGGGCGGAGTTGTGGGTGCAGAGGACGAGGACCCGCATCCTCCAAAGCCTAGCCCCCCTCGGTCAGGGGGAGATCATGCGCTCAAGCTGGGCCACCTTCTCCTCGAGGACCCTTATCCCCCGGCGCCAGAAGTCCACGCTTTCCAGGTCAAAGCCGAAGCGGAGGGCGAGCTCCTTGGCCCGGTAGCGGCCGGACTCGGCGAGGAGGGCCTCGTAGCGCCCGGCGAAGCCGGGGTCCTCCTTGGCCTCCTGGTAGACGGCAAGCCCGAAGAGGAGGCCGAAGGTGTAGGGGTAGTTGTAGAAGTCGGCCCCGTAGTAGTGCCCCTTCACCGCCCACATGTAGGGGTGGCGGGTGGCGAGGGCCTCCCCGTAGGCCTCCTCCTGGGCCTTGAGCATGAGCTCCTTGAACTCCCTTGGGGAAAGCTCCCGCGCCTTGCGCCTTTGGAAGACCCAGGACTCAAAGAGGAAGCGGCTATGGATGTCCACCACCACCTGGGCCGCCCCCTGGAGGTAGGCGTCCAGGATGAGGAGGCCCTCCTCGGGGGAGGCCTCCTTGAGGGCCGCCTCCACCACCAGGGTCTCGTTCATGATGCTCGCCGTCTCCGCCAGGGTCATGGGGACCCGGCGGAGGGAGGCCGGGGCCTCCTTGAGGGCGAAGTTGTGGTAGGCGTGGCCCAGCTCGTGGGCCAGGGTGGAGACGGACTCAAAGCTCTCCTCGTAGTTGGCGAGGATGAGGCTCTTCCCCCCGCCCCGGGCCATGCAGTAGGCCCCGCCCACCTTGCCCTTTCGGGGGAGGAGGTCCATCCAGCGCTCGTGGAAGGCCATCTCCGCCACCTTGGCGGCGTTCGGCACCAAGGCGGCGAGCTTGGCCGGGATGAAGGCCCGGGCCTCCTCCAGGCTCCAGCGCCTTCCCCGGCCCAGGGGGGCGAAGAGGTCCCACCAGTCCAGGCGCTCCTTGCCGAGGGCCCTGGCCTTGAGGAGGAAGTAGCGGCGGAAGAGGGGAAGGCTCTCCCCTACCGCCTCCTGCATGGCCTTTAGGGCCTTCCTGGTGATGCGGTTTTCGTGGAGGGTGGGCTCGAGGTCGTCCCTATAGCCCCGCCTCCGGTTGAGGACCGAGGCCTCTCCCTTCACCCCGTTTAGGGCGAAGGCCAGAGGCACCTCGTGGGCCTCCCAGGCCTTGAGCTCGGCCTCGTAGGCCTTCTTCCGCACCTCTTCCTCGGGGTGGAAGTAGAGGTTCCGCACCTTGGTGATGGGCATCTCCTCCCCGTCCACCACCGCGGTGATCTGGCTGGTGAGGCTCTCGTGGAGCTTGTCCCAAGCCGCCCTCCCCGAGAGGGAAAGCTCCGCCGCCAGGACCTCCTCCCCCTCGGGCATCATGTGCAGGGCCTCCTCCTTGGCCTCCTCCACCAGGAGGCGGTGGGGCCCGGCTTCCTCGGGGTCCTTCAGGGCCAGGTAGCGGGTGAGGCGGGGCCTTAGGCGCTGGAAGTCCAGGAAGAGGATCTCCAGCTCGGAGAGCTTGGCGAGGGCGGCCTCGTCCCGGGTGTCGGCGCTGTAGCGGGCGTAGAGGTAGGCCCGGAGGGGGGTGGCCTCCTCCAGGAAGGCGTCCAGAGCGGCGAGGACCTCGGGGAGGGGGGCCTCCCGCTCAAGAAGCCCCTTGAGCTCGCCGATCCTCCCCTTCAGGCCCTCCCAGGCCCTCTGGAACTCGGGGCTTTCCAGGCCGGGGAAGAGGGGGGTGAGGTCCCAGGTGGTTTCCATGGCCCCACTATACCTGACCCGCCGGTCAGAAGCCGGGGGGTTCCAGGTAGACGCGGAGCCTTAGGAGGACGAGGGCGAGGAAGCCCGCGCCCTCCGGGGGCACCCCTTCCCAAAAGGCGGGGTCCAGGGGGAGGGCCACCCTGCCCCAGAGGGGGAGGTCGGTGTTCCAGGAGCGGTCGGCGAGGTCCGCGAAGGCCCCGCCCAGAAGCTCCCAACCGGCCCGGGCCTCGAGGAGGTACCCCCCCTGCTCCAGCCGGGCGAAGCCCACAAGGCCGATGGGGAGGGCCTGGCCCTCCAGCGCCAGGCCGAGGACCGGCTTCTGGGCGAGGGCGGGGAGGAGGAAGAGGAGGAGGGGCGCGAGCCTACGCACGAAAGGCCTCCCGAAAGGGGCTCAGGGGGTAGCTCCCTAGAGGCGTTCCACCTTGAGGTCGTCTATGTGCCAAATGATGCGGTCCCCCAAGCGGTTTATGCCGATGCCGATACCCCCGGCACGGTAGTCGGGGTCTTTCCATTCTATGACCGTCTGCTGGTCCACCATGACCCGGACCGTGCCGTCCGACCGGGCCTCGGCGGCGAAGTCGTGCCAGTTCTGGTCCTTAAGCGCTTCCGTGAGGGGCTTCAGCTCCCTCCGGCTCACCAGGGTGAAGCGCTGGTCCCCCGCGACCTTGATGAGGTGGACGCCGCCCGTGTAGCCCCATCCTAGACGGACGATCAGCATGCGGTCGCCGCTCCCATGGACGAAGAGGCCCACGTCCAACGTGCCCCCGGTCTCGTACTTGAAGCGGAAGGAGACGCGGTAGTCGGTCCAGTCGGGGGCGCCCGTGGTGAGCATGGCGGTGTTTGCGGCCTCGAGCCTAAGGGCTTTGTCCAAGCCGCCCTGGGGCGTGAAGGTTTCCGCCACCGCAGGGGAGAGCGTGCCATTCGGGGCCTTGTAGACGCCATACCGGTCCGGGGCCACCATGGGAAGCACGGCCCCCGTGGGGTAGGAGGAGAAGTCGTCCACGAAGGCGCTTCCCGCCGGGGGCAAGGGGTTGCCCGGGAGGACCTTGATGACGGGGGCGGTCACGCCGCCTTGGGCCTGCCCGGCGGGCTGGGAGGGCTGGGGGGGGCTGGCGGGTGGGGGCACCTGGACGGGCACGTTCACCCGCACCCCGGGAAGGGGTTCCGCGGTGATCCTAGGGGCGCAGGCCCCGAGCAAAGCGCCTGCCGCCAGAAGCCACAACCCTTTCCTCATACCTGCACCTCCTTTGCCTTTGTTGTACCATCCTGTCGGTTAAGGCCTGGTTAAGGAAGGCCCCGAAGAAAAGCCTAGGGAACGGTGACGACAAAGGGCTCCGAGCGCCACCCCTCGGGGGAGCGGAACTGGAGGCGCAGGGCGAGGGGCGCCCCGGGCCCGAGGAGCCCCCGGTGGGTGTAAGAGGCCTGGACCAGGGGAAGGCTCGGGCACGTGGCCCCGGGGGGAGGGTTGAGGGGGGAGAGGGCCTTCCCTTCCGCCTTTTGGCAGAGGGTGAGCCGGGCGAAGAGGGTGAAGGTGTGGACCTCGGGCTGGAGGATCCACAGGAAAAAGCCTCCGGGCCCTTCGTGCAGGCTCAAGGCGTAGCGGGGCTGGGTGGGGTCGCGGTCAAAGCCGTGGTAGGGGAAGGCCACCACCCGCTCCCCGCCCGGAAGCCGGGGCGGGTCCAGGGTGTAGAGGTCCAGGGGGACGTCCCCCAGGGGCAGGGGGTGGAGCCGGACTTGGAAAACGAGCTCCGTGGGCCCGGCCTCCGCCCGCAGGACCTCCACGCTCTGGGGCTCCCGGCGGACGAGGCGGGCCGGGTACAGGTCCAGAACCAGGGGGCCGAGGGCCTCGAGCCTTGGGGCCTCGGCCCCGTAGAGGCAGGCCACGTAGGCCCTTTCCGGCACCCTGTCCGGGGGTAGGGGCCTCTCCACGAGGCCGTGGCGCTGGTTCAGGGGGACGAAGACCTCCTTAAGGGTGAGGACCTGCCCCAGGAGGCTTCCCCGCGCCTTCCGGGCCAGGTCCTCGGGCGGCCGGTCCGTGAGGGCGCAGAGGGGGGTCTCCTGCCCCCTGAGGAGCCAGGGGGGGAGGTCCAGGTAGAAGCGGCTTCCCTCTCCCTCCGGGGTGTAGAAGACGGCGAAGGCCTCCTCGTGGAGGCGCACCAGGTTCCGCCCCAGGTAGGGGCCATCCCGGTAGACCTCCTCCCAGCGGGCCACCACCCCGTAGGGGTCCCCCACCTCCTCCGCCCTGCCGGAGGTGGCCACGGGGGGGCGGACCCGTTCGCGGTGGAGGACCCGGCCCTCCGGGGTGTGGAAGACGAGCTCAAAGGGGAAGGGGGGAAGGTCCGTGAGGGGCCTGAGGTCCAGGGGGTAGGTGTAGCGCACCTTCCCCTGGGGCCCGGCGGGGCCCCAGGTCCGGACCTCCACCTTGAGGGCCCCTCCCTCCCGCACCGCCTTCCCGAGCCGGACCCCGTACCCCTCGCTTGGGGCGGTCCCCAGGAAGGCGAAGAGGAGGGGAAAGCCGGGAAGCCTCTCCCGCACCGCCTCGGCCGCGGGAAGGGGGAGGGTGGGGAGGTCCTGCCGCAGGGCCTCCGGGTCCAGGTAGAGGGCGAAGCGGGCGTCGGGGAAGGGGGGGACGCCCGGGGCCCCGGCGGGCGCCCGGGGCCCCGGGGTGGGAACGCAGGCGGCGAGGAGGAACGCTGGGGACGCGATGGAAAGGAGAAGCCTACGCATCCGTGGGGTCTGGGGGAATGCTCCGGGCCTGGAGCGTTTTCCTAGACCCCCCAGGCCCGGAGGCGGGGTGTCTAGCAGCGTTTAAGGAGCCGTGTAGGTCATGTCGTACCGACTAGCAGACTTCAAGACAACTCCGGGCGTACCGATCGGGAAAAGGCCAGGTTCCGTCTGCCCCTCAAGGAGCTCGGAGAGGGTCCGGTTCGCCATTAAATGGTAGACCCTAGCCGTGACTTCGGTTCCGGAGGGCGGCAGGGTGCTTTCAAAGTGCGTGTGGCTCGTGAGATCTGGGACGGTGTAGGTCGTCGCGCTACCAAGGAAGCCACGGGAGAGCACGGCCTGAATCGTATATTGCGTGCTGTCAACGCTCCAATCCAGGTTCAGGCCGAAGAGTAGCGTGTCCGCGGCTAGGCTGAGGTTTCCAACTTGGGGTGGATTGCCATCCACGGTGACGTCTAGAACACTGGGAAGGTTAACGCTTGGGGGCGGGCCGTCGCTGGCGGCGCGGGTTTCTTGGTACACAAGTTCGTCGTAAGGCTCGGAGGACTCCTGGACCGCAAAGGCCTGGAAGGCGTAGACCGAGGCGAAAGGAAGTTGGTAGTACGCAACCTCACGCAGCTTGGAGGCCAGAAAGACGGTTCCGCCGCTCGTGGCTCCGCTCACAATCCAGTACTTGGCCATGCCCGCAGGGGCCGTAAAGTCAGGGAGCGTGGCTGTAGTGAAGCTGTCGTCCCCTGCCGCAAAGGTAATCGTGTAGTTCCCTCCGTTGGCGATGCTAAGCGTTTCCTTGCGGGCCGCGATCAGGTTCAGATCCATGTCCACAAGGAACGCGACGACATCCTGTGTCCCGGCCGTCTCCGCAGGGGCATCGGCGTTCATCGTGCACGGCCATCCAAGAATCGGATAGCAGTTACCCTGGAACCCCTTGCCCCAGATCATGGCAAAGGCGTTATCGCTGGGGAAGGGGCCCGGGTCCACGCTCAGGCTAAAGCTGATCTGGTCGGGCTCGGTGCCGCCGCAGCCGCTGACCACTCGGTTCAGTTCGGAGACCGTGGCGCCGAAGAGTTGCAGCCGGATTTGCCCGAATTCGTTGCACACGAGCGCGACCTCGTAGGCACCGGTGGCGGTGAACGAGAAGTTCGTTGGGTCCGCGGGGGCCTGCCACGTCCCACCGCCCACACGGTAGAGGGCGGCGCGCATGCCCGGGGCGGACACGGTTACGGTGTTGCCGCCGCCCCCACCGTCGCCGCCCCCACCGCTCCCGCCGTCGCCGCCCCCACCGCCCCCACCGCCCGTCTGCCCGCCGCAGGCGGCGAGGAGAAGGCCGAGGCCGAGAAGCAACAGAACCCAGGTCTTGCGCATACGCCATCACCTCCCTCTGCTCGAGGCCCTTGGCTTTTGGACCTCACCCCACCTATAGCACAGGCCCGGTTAAGGGTCGGTTAAGTAAGCCCGCGGGGAAAACCTTCCCGGAAGGGCCTCCTCCACCCGGGCTTGGGCCTGGGGGAGGCTAAGGCGCCGGGCCCAGCGGAGAAGGCTTTCCTTGACGCGGGCGTCCCACCAGACCCCGGGGGGGAGGTAGGCCCGGTAGGCCTCCCCCTCCAGGCGGACGAGGTCCGGGTCCAGGGCCTCGCGGAGGTGGTGGACCGCCACCTGGAGGCGCTTCTTGGGGTTTTTGCTCCCGGGGAAGAGGAGGCGGGCGAGGGCCTCGGCCTCCAGGGCTTTCCGGCGCCAGAGGAGGAGGAGGAGCAAAAGCTCCTTCCGGGAGGGAAGGGGGAGGGGGCCTTCCTCGGTGCGGGCCTCGAGGGCCTTGAGGCTTCGCACCCGAAGCCACCCCACACCCGCGAGGAGGGCTTCCAAAAGGCCCTCCTCCCCCGCCTCAAAGGCGAGGAGGGGAAGGGGGAAGGCCCTCTCCCAGAGCCAGAAGTCCTGGAAGCCCGCCTTTAGGACCTCCCGGGCCAGGGCCTTGGCCTCCCCTGGAGAGGGGGCTTTCAAGAAGAGCTCCAGCCGGGCGAGGAGGAGAAGCCTTCCCGCCCCCGCCTTCTCGGCGAGGCGGAGGGCCTCTTCAAAGTGCTCGGGCCTACCGCAGAGCCTGCCCGCCACCAGGTGCCACTCCGCGAGCTCCCCCGGGCTTCCCCCTTCCTGGAAGAAGGCGCGGGCCCGCTCCAGGCTCCCCTTCGCCCCGAGCCGGGCCAGGCCCAGGTGGACGAGGCCCAGGGCGTAGGGGTCGTGGGCCTTCTCCAGGTGGGCCTCGGCCTCCCGGTAGAGGCCTTCCGCTTCGGGGAGGCCCGCCTCCCGGTAGAGGTCGGCGAGGTTGAGGAGGGTGTAGCCCATGGCCCGGTAGTCCCCGGAGGCCCAGGCCTCCTCCCTGGCCCGGAAGAGGGTCCTTTTGGCCTCCAGGAAGCGGCCCAGGTAGCTTAGGGCCTCCCCCAGGGAGAGGAGGGTGTAGGCCCGGGAGAGGGGCGCGGTCTTCAAGGGGAGGACCTCCCGGTAGAGGCGCACCGCCTCGGCGAGCTCCCCCAGGTGGTGGCGGGCGATGGCCAGGTTGTGGAGGGCGAGGGCCTCCACCTCTTTGAGCCGCTCCTTGCGGGAGAGGAAGAGGGCCTCCTCCAGGTCCTCCGCCGCCTCCCGGTAGCGGCCGAGGCGGATCCGGGCCGCCCCCCGGCTGGTGAGGAAGCGGGCCCGCAAGGGGGTCTCCCCCAGGGCCACCCCCTGGGAGAAGACGCCCTCGGCCTCCCCGTGGGCTCCCTTCAGGCCCAGGAGGGTGCCCCGGGCGAGGAGGGCCTCGGCGAGGAGGGCGGGGTCCTCCTCGGGAAAGCCCTCCAGGACGGCGAGGCCCCGGTCCAGCTCCCCCCGCATCCGGTGCCCCAGGGCGAGGAGGAGGCGGAGGCGGGGGGAGGGGTGCGCCACCCGCTCGGCGTGGCGGAAGAAGGCCTCCACTTTGCCCCCTTCCAGGAGGGGCCTTCCCGCCCGCTCCAGGGTCCAAAGGAGGAGCCCGCCCCCGTAGCGCCCGGCGGCCTCCAGGGCCTCTTCCCAGGCCCCGAGGGCGAGGGCGGCCTCGAGGAGCCTCCTGGCCGTCTCCTCGGGCGGTAGGGGGTGGGTGGCCTCGAGGTAGGCGGCGAGGGCGGGGAGGAGCCTAAGGGGCACCCCCTGGGCCAGGGCCTGGGCCAAAAGGGCCTCCACCGCCTCCCCGAACCCCGCCTGGCGGAAGGCGGCCTCGGGGAGGGGAAGGAGGAAGGGGCGGAGGTCCAAGGGGGGAAGGAGGCCCTCCAAAAAGGCGCGAAGCTCGGGGGTCCAGGCGGCTTCCCCCCGCTCCAGGGCCCTCCGGGTGAGGTGGGGCCAGCCCCCGAAGAGGGCGTGGACGGGCCCGGCAAGCTCCCTCTTCCCTAGGCGGCGGGCGAGCTCCCCCACCTCCTCCGGGGTGAAGGCCAGATCTTCCGGGCCCAGGCGGTGGAGGGCGGGAAGCCGGGCCTGCCGGGCGGCCACCACCTGGCCCGGCAGGACCTCGGGCGGGGGCTTTCTTAGGTCGTAGCAGCCCGGCTCCGGGCTCCAGTCCCGGCGGTAGGGGAGCCCCTTGGCCTCGGCGAAGCTCTTCAGGAGAAGGGTCTTCCCGAAGCCAGCCGGGGCGTGGACCAGGACCCCTTCAGGGAGGCCTTCCTGAAGTGCCCGGAGGAGCCGAGGGCGGTGGAGGTACACCCCCTATAGGATACCCTTGTCCGGGGAGGGCCGAGGTATAAACTAAGCCCATGGAAGGATTTCCGGTTAGGGTTCGCGTGGACGTTCGCTTCCGGGATCTGGACCCCTTGGGACACGTGAACAACGCCGTCTTCCTCTCCTACATGGAGCTTGCCCGGATCCGTTACTTCCAGCGGATCTCCCCAGACTGGCTGGAGGAGGGCCACTTCGTGGTGGCCCGGATGGAGGTGGACTACCTCAGGCCCATCCTCCTGGGGGACGAGGTCTTTGTGGGGGTGCGTACCGTGGGCCTTGGCCGCTCCAGCCTGCGGATGGAACACCTCGTCACCGCCAACGGGGAATCGGCCGCCAAGGGGCTGGGCGTCCTGGTCTGGCTGGAAGGGGGCCGCCCCGCCCCCTTGCCCGAGGCCATCCGGGAGAGGATCCGGGCCCTGGAGGGGCGGCCCCTTTAGCCCCTGGACAGGGCCCCCGTGTCCCGCTATCCTGAGGCCATGGCCCTTCCCTCCGCCCTCTGGTGGCCCGGCTAGGCCCCGGGGCGGGAGGCCTTTCCCCGGGGCACACCCCGGGGCTTTGTTTTTGGGGGACGGCATGGAGCGGATCCGACCTTACCGCAAAACCTTCCTCGCGGACCTGGAGACCCCGGTGACCGCCTACCTGAAGCTTGCCGAGAAGGCTCCGGTGAGCTTCCTTTTGGAGTCGGTGGAGCGGGGGCGCCAAAGCCGCTTCTCCATCGTGGGGGTGGGGGCGCGGCGCACCTTCCGCCTGAAGGACGGGGTCTTCACGGTGAACGGGGAGCGGGTGGAAACCCGTGATCCCTTGCGCGCCCTCTACGAGAGGGTCTACGCCCCCTTGGAGCGCCACCCCGACCTCCCCCCCTTCTTCGGCGGGGTGGTGGGCTACGCCGCCTACGACCTCGTCCGCTACTACGAAAGGCTTCCGAGCCTCAAGCCCGACGACCTCGGCCTCCCCGACCTCCTCTTCGTGGAGCCCGAGGTGGTGGCCGTCTTTGACCACCTGAAGAACCTCCTCCACCTCGTGGCCCCAGGGAGGGACCCCGAGGAGGCGGAGGCCCGCCTCTTTTGGGCGGAGAGGCGGCTCAAGGGCCCCTTGCCCGGGGTGCCGGGGGAGAGGGCGGGGGGGAGGGCCCGCTTCCAGGCGGACTTTTCCCGGGAGGCCTACCTGGAGGCGGTGAGGAGGGCCCTGGACTACATCCGGGCGGGGGACATCTTCCAGGTGGTCCTCTCCTTGAGGCTCTCCTCCCCCCTCACCGTCCACCCCTTCGCCCTCTACCGGGCGCTGAGGAGCGTGAACCCGAGCCCCTACATGGGCTACCTGGACCTGGGGGAGGTGGTCTTGGTCTCGGCGAGCCCGGAAAGCCTCCTCCGCTCGGACGGCCGAAGGGTGGTCACCCGGCCCATCGCGGGCACGAGGCCGAGGGGGAAGGACGAGGAGGAGGACAAAAGGCTTGCCGAGGAGCTCCTTAGGGACGAGAAGGAGGTCGCGGAGCACGTGATGCTTCTGGACCTCTCCCGCAACGACATCGGCCGGGTCGCCGCCTTCGGCACGGTGCGGGTCCTCGAGCCCCTCCACGTGGAGCACTACTCCCACGTGATGCACCTGGTCTCCACGGTGGAGGGCATCTTGGCCGAGGGGAAGACCCCCCTGGACGCCCTGGCCAGCGTGCTGCCCATGGGGACGGTCTCCGGGGCCCCGAAGATCCGGGCCATGGAGATCATTGAAGAACTGGAGCCCCACCGCCGGGGGCCCTACGGGGGAAGCTTCGGCTACCTCGCCTACGACGGGGCCATGGACATGGCCCTCACCCTGCGCACCTTCGTGGTGGCGAAGGGGTGGATGCACGTCCAGGCGGGGGCGGGGATCGTGGCGGACTCGGTGCCGGAGAGGGAGTACGAGGAGTGCTGGAACAAGGCGCGGGCGCTCCTCAAGGCGGTGGAGATGGCGGAGGCGGGGCTGTGATCCCACCCCATGCCGGCAGGGGCCCGGTAAGGAGGCCTGGTAGGCATGGCTGCTAACGGAGCGAAGGGGAGAAAGGTTATGAGGGTCTTGGTGGTGGACAACTACGACAGCTTCACCTACAACCTGGTGCAGTACCTGGGGGAGCTCGGGGCGGAGCCCATCGTGTGGCGGAACGACCGCTTCCGGCTGGAGGAGGTGGAGGCCCTGGACCCGGACCGGATCCTCATCAGCCCGGGGCCTTGCACCCCCTTTGAGGCGGGGCTTTCCGTCCCCTTGGTCCAGCGCTACGCCCCCCGCTACCCCATCCTGGGGGTCTGCCTCGGACACCAGGCCATCGGGGCGGCCTTCGGGGGGAAGGTGGTCCCCGCCCCCGTCCTCATGCACGGCAAGGTGAGCCCCATCCACCACGACGGCACCGGGGTCTTCCGGGGGCTAGATAGCCCCTTCCCCGCCACCCGCTACCACTCCCTGGCGGTGGTGGAGGTGCCGGAGGCCCTCGTGGTGAACGCCTGGGCGGAGGAGGCGGGGGGGCGGACGGTGATGGGCTTCCGCCACCGGGACTACCCCACCCACGGGGTGCAGTTCCACCCGGAAAGCTACCTTACGGAGGCGGGTAAACTCATCCTCAAGAACTTCCTGGAGGACCCATGGACGCGGTGAAGAAGGCCATTCTGGGCGAGGTTTTGGAGGAAGAGGAGGCCTACGAGGTCATGCGGGCCCTGATGGCGGGGGAGGTCTCCCCGGTGCGGGCGGCGGGGCTTTTGGTGGCCTTGAGCCTGAGGGGAGAGCGGCCCCACGAGATCGCCGCCATGGCCCGGGCCATGCGGGAGGCGGCGAGGCCCTTGAGGGTACACCGGCGCCCCCTTTTGGACATCGTGGGCACCGGGGGGGACGGGAAGGGGCTTATGAACCTCTCCACCCTGGCCGCCCTGGTGGCGGCGGCGGGGGGTGTGGCCGTGGCCAAGCACGGGAACCGGGCGGCAAGCTCAAGGGCGGGGAGCGCGGACCTCCTCGAGGCCCTGGGGGTGGACCTGGAGGCCCCCCCCGAGAGGGTGGGAGAGGCCATAGAGGAGCTGGGTTTCGGCTTCCTCTTCGCCCGGGTCTTCCACCCCGCCATGCGCCACGTGGCCCCGGTGCGGGCCGAGCTCGGCGTGCGCACCGTCTTCAACCTCCTCGGGCCCCTCACCAACCCCGCCGGGGCGGACGCCTACGTCCTCGGGGTCTTTAGCCCGGAGTGGCTCGCCCCCATGGCCGAGGCCCTGGAGCGGCTTGGGGCGAGGGGCCTCGTGGTCCACGGGGAGGGGGCGGACGAGCTCGTCCTCGGGGAGAACCGGGTGGTGGAGGTGGGGAAGGGGGCCTACGCCCTCACCCCCGAGGAGGTGGGCCTAAAGAGGGCCCCCCTCGAGGCCCTCAAAGGCGGAGGCCCCGAGGAGAACGCGGCCCTCGCCCGCCGCCTCCTCAAGGGGGAGGAGAAGGGCCCCCTGGCCGACGCCGTGGCCCTGGCCGCGGGGGCCGGGTTCTACGCCGCGGGAAAAACCCCCTCCCTGAAGGAGGGGGTGGCGCTGGCCCGGGAGGTCCTGGCCTCGGGGGAGGCCTACCTCCTCCTGGAGCGCTACGTGGCCTTTCTCAGGGCCTAGAGGTCCAGGAGGACGGTGTCCCCCTCGAGGCGGGCGGGGAAGACCTTCACGGGCCTCGGGGCGGGAAGGGTCTGCCGCCCCGTCCTCAGGTCAAACCGGGCCCCGTGGCGGGGGCAGACGATGGCCCCGTCCTCCACCTCCCCCTCGTGGAGGGGGCCGTCGTCGTGGGTGCAGACGTCCTCCAGGGCGAAGACCTCCTCCCCCGTGTAGAGGAGGAGGATGGGCTTCCTGTGCTCAGGCCGCTTCACCACGAGGCGGCCGTTTTGGAACTCGCCGAGCTTGGCCACGGGGGTCCACATGGCTAGATCCGCACCTTCTCCTCAATCACCGCCTCAATGTGGGCCCTAAGCGCCTTCAAGGGGATGCGGGAGAGGACGTCCGCGAGGTGGGCCTTGACCAGGAGCTCCTGGGCGAGGCCTCGAGGAAGCCCCCGGGACTGGAGGTAGAAGAGCTGCATCTCGTCCACGGGGGCGGTGGTGCTCCCGTGGGTGCAGCGCACGTCGTTGGCCCCGATCTCCAGCTGGGGGATGGAGTCCACCCGGGCCGTGGGGGAGAGGAGGAGGTTGCGGTTCGCCTGGTAGGCGTCCGTCTTCTGGGCGCCCTTTTCCAGCCGGATGAGGCCGGAGAAGACCGCCCGGGCTTCGTCCTTCACCGCCCCCTTGTAGAGGAGGTCCGAGCGGGTGTGGTGCTCCACGTGGTGCTGCAGGGTGTAGTGGTCAAACTGCTGCCTCCCGTGCCCGAAGTAGAGGCCGAGCATCTCGCTCTCCGCCCCCGGACCCACGAGCTCCGAGGCCACCTCGCTCCGGGCGTAGGCGCCCCCGAGGTTCACCACGAGGTCGTTGAGGCCGCTGTCCCGCTCTAAGAGGGCCCTTTGCCGGTGGAAGTGCCACACCCCCTCGCCGAAGGTCTGGACGTGGGCGTGGCGCAGGCGGGCCCCGGGCCTCAGGACCATCTCCGTGGCGGAGAGGTGCAGGGTGGGGGGGAGGTCCAAGGAGAGGTACTCCTCAATGTAGGCGGCCTTGGCGTTGTCCTCCAGGAAGAGGAGGCTCCGCCCCGCCGAGGCCTTTTCCCCCTCCAGGAGCACCTTGAAGACCCCGAGGGGCTTCTCCACCTCCAGCCCCGCGGGCACGTAGAGGAAGGCCCCGTGGGTGAAGAAGGCGCTGTTCTGTGCGGCGAACTTGTCCTCGGTGTAGACCGCCTGGAAGAGGGCCGCCTCCACCTTGTCGGGGTGGGTCTTCAGGGCCTCGGCCAGGGAGGTGAAGACGAGGCCCTTCTCCTTTAGCGCCTCGGGCACCTCGGCGTAGACGAGGTCCGGCCCCACGAAGACCAGGAAGCCCGAGACGTCCGTCCGCTCCAGGCGGCGCTTCACGGGCTCGGGGAGGTCGTCCCGGGAAAGCCTTAGCCCCTTGGGGGCCTCCACGGGAAGCTCCAGGGGGGCTTCGGAGAGGTCGGTGTACCGCCAGTTCTCGTCCTTCTTGCTGGGGTAAGGGAGCCGGGCGAAGGCCTCGAGGGCCTTGAGCCTCTTCTCCAGGAGCCACGCGGGCTCGCCCAGGGCCTTGGAGACGGCCTCCACCTGCGTCTTGTCCAGTACCTGCATGCTTCCTCCCGAAAAAAGGGGGAGGCCCAGGGCCTCCCCCAAGGCTCGGCCTTTAGCCGACGGAGCCCTCCATCTCCAGCTCAATGAGCTTGTTGAGCTCCACGGCGTACTCCAGGGGAAGTTCCTTGGCGATGGGCTCAATGAAGCCGCGCACGATGAGGGCCGCGGCCTCGTCCTCCTTCAGGCCGCGGGACTGGAGGTAGAAGATCTGCTCGTCGTTGATCTTGGAGACCGTGGCCTCGTGGCCCACGTGGGCGGTCTCCTCCTCAATCTCAATGTAGGGGTAGGTGTCGGTGCGGCTTTCGGGGTCAATGAGGAGGGCGTCGCACTCCACGTTGACCTTACCGTGCCGGGCCCCTTCCATCACCTTCACCAGGCCGCGGTAGCTCGCCCGCCCCTTCCCCTTGGAGATGCTCTTGGAGACGATGGTCCCGGAGGTGTGGGGCGCGGCCAGGATGAGCTTGCCGCCCGTGTCCTGGTGCTGGCCCGTCTTGGCGAAGGCGATGGAGAGGATCTCGCTCCTCGCCCCCGGCTCCAGGAGGTAGCTGGAGGGGTACTTCATGGTGACCTTGGAGCCCAGGTTGCCGTCCACCCACTCGTGGTAGGCGTCCCCGTAGACCAGGGCCCGCTGGGTCACCAGGTTGTACATGTTGGTGGACCAGTTCTGGATGGTGGTGTAGCGGCTCCGCGCTCCCCGCTTCACCACGATCTCAATCACGCCCGTGTGGAGGCTTTCCGTGGAGTACATGGGGGCGGTGCACCCCTCAATGTAGTGCACCTCGGCCCCCTCGTCCACGATGATGAGGGTGCGCTCAAACTGGCCGAACTCGGGGGTGTTCACCCGGAAGTAGGCCTGCAGGGGGAGCTCCACCTTGACCCCAGGGGGCACGTAGACGAAGGAGCCCCCGGACCAGGCGGCCGAGTTCAGGGCGGCGAACTTGTTGTCCTCGGGGGGGACGACCTTGGCGAAGTACTCCTTGAAGAGGTCCTCGTACTTCTTCATCCCCTCCTCAATGGCCACGAAGATGACCCCCTGGCGCTCAAGCTCCTCCCTGACCCGGTGGTAGACCATCTCCGAGTCGTACTGGGCCCCCACCCCGGCCAAGACCTTGCGCTCCGCCTCGGGGATGCCCAGGCGCTCGTAGGTCCGGCGGATCTCCTCGGGGACCTCCTCCCAGCTCTTGGCGTCCCGGACCTCGGCGGGCTTCACGTAGTAGACGAGGTCGTCCAGGTTGAGCCCGGAGAGGTCGGGGCCCCACGTGGGCATGGGCTTCTTCTGGAAGATCTCAAAGGCCCGCAGGCGGAACTTCAGCATCCACTCGGGCTCGCCCTTGTGGTAGCTGATGGCCTCAATCACCCTGCGGGTGAGCCCCTTTTCCGCCTTGAAGACGGGCCGGATCTCGTCAATGAAGTGCCAGCGGTACTCCTCGCCGATCTGGCGGATCTCCAGCTCGCTCATGCGCCCTCCTTCACCTTCTCCTTAAGCCACTCGTACCCCTTGGCCTCGAGCTCCAGGGCGAGCTCGGGGCCGCCCGTGGCCACCACCCGGCCGTCCATCATCACGTGAACCTTGTCGGGCTGGATGTAGTTCAGGATCCGCTGGTAGTGGGTGATCACCAACGCGCCGAAGTTCGGCCCCCGCATGGCGTTCACGCCCCGGGCCACCACCTTGAGGGCGTCAATGTCCAGGCCCGAGTCGGTCTCGTCCAGGACGGCGTAGGTGGGCTCCAGGACCAATAGCTGCAGGATCTCGTTCCGCTTCTTCTCCCCGCCGGAGAAGCCCTCGTTGAGGTAGCGGGAGAGGTAGCTCTCGTCCCAGTCCAGAAGCTCCAGGGCCTTCTTCACCTTGGTCCAGAACTCCGCCACCCCCACCTCCCGGCCGAGCTTGGCCTGGAGGGCGAGGCGGAGGAAGTTGGCGATGGTCACCCCGGGCACCTCCACCGGGTACTGGAAGGCGAGGAAGAGCCCCTTTCGGGCCCTTTCGTCTGGGGAGAGCTCCAGGATGTTCTCCCCGTCCAGGAGGATCTCCCCCCTCTCCACCGTGTACTCAGGGTCCCCGGCCAGGATCTTGCCCAGGGTGCTCTTCCCGGCCCCGTTGGGGCCCATAAGGGCGTGGACCTCCCCCTTGGGGACCACCAGGTTCACGCCCTTGAGGATCGTCTCCCCGTCAATGGAAGCCCAGAGGTCGCGGATCTCCAGCTGGCTCATGCTCCATCCTCCTCAGACGGGTCTTATCGCGACCCGTTTGCAACAAGCAGTATAGCCCCTGGCGCCGAGAAAGTCTAGTGATTTAGTCGGGATTGGCCAGGTGGAGGCCCAAGGCCTCGGGGGGGGCGAGGGGGGTGGGGGGCAGGCGGGCGGCGAGGCCCGGGTGGGCCCGGCCCACGGCCCTTCCCAGCTGGAGGCGGAAGGGCTCGGGGAGGCCGCTCTGCTTCGCCTCCACGAGCTTCTGCCAGGCGGCCTCCTCCTCCCCCAGGGCGAGGAGGGCGAGGACCTCCGTGGCCTTGGCCTGGGCCTTGAGCCCGGGGTCCAAGAGGGGGGGGAGGGCCACCGTCTGGGCCAGGGCCTCCCCGTAAGCCCCCTCCCTGAGGAGGGCCTCGGCGTAGCCCAGGCGGGCCTGGGCCCGGAGGTAGGGGTTGGCGAGGCCGAGGAAGGGGCGGAGCCTTTCCCGGGCCTCCTTGGGGGGGAGGAGGAGGGCGAGGAGGCTTTCCGCGTCCAGGCGCAAGGCGGTGTACCGGTCGGTGGCCTCCTCGGGGATCTTGGCGAGGAGGTCCCAGAGGAGCCGTTTGGCCTCGGGGGCCTTCAGGCCCCCGAGAAGGGGCGGGCGGTAAGGGGTGCCGGTCTCCAGGAGGAGGTAGGCCGCCGCCAGGCGGAAGAGGGTGCGGAGGTGGCGGTAGCGGGCTTCCTTAGGCCTCTCCCCCGTGGTGCGGAAGTAGGCCTCCGCCCGGGAGAGGAGGGCCAGGGCCTCCAGGGGCCGGCCTTGGGCCGCCTGCAGGATGCCCGCCTCGCTCTCCACGCGGGCGCGGGTGAAGGGGTCCAGGGCCTCCTCTAGGGCCCTTCTGATGGCGGCCTCGGCCTCGGGGTAGAGGCCGAGGCGCCTCAGGAGGGTGGCGTACCGGGCCCGGACCCGGGCCACCTCGTCCTGGGGGGCCCCGGCCTCCTCCAGGGCCTTGAGCCCCTCCTCCATCCGGGCCCTGGCCTCCGGGCTTCCCAGGCGCATGAGGAGGTCGCCCATCTGGTAGCGGGCCCGGCCCAGGAGGAGGGGGTCGTGCCCCACCTGGGCGAGGGCGGTGAGGGCCTCCTCGTACCGCCCCAGGTCCTTGGCCACGAGCCCCCGCCAGAGCTGGACCCGGTCCTTGAGGAAGGGGGCCACGGAGAGCTCGGCCGCCCGCTCGGCGTAGCGGGCCGCCTTCTCGTAATCCCCCTTCCACCGCTCCACCGCGGCCCGCACCAAAAGGCCCTCCGCCCGGGCCGTTTCGTCCAGGAGGGGGAACTCCTCCTCCGGGGGCAAAAGGGCCTCCGCCTCCTTGTAGAGGCCGGCGTCGGCCTTGGCCTCGGCGGCCTTGATGCGGGCCGAGGCCCGAAGCCTTGGGTCCTCGGCCTGGGCCAAGAGGGCGAGGGCCTCCTCCACCTCGGGGTGGGCGTACTGGCCCAAGACGGCCCGGTAGCGCACCAAGGCGGCGGCCAACGCCTCCCGGTCCTCCTTAGGCCAGGACCGGGCCTCCTGCCAGAGGCCCGGCAGGAGGGCGAGGCGGGCGGGGTCCTCGGTGAGGAGGTCCAGAAGGATCCGCCGCTCCCCGGCCTTGCGGGCGTGGTAGAGGCGGCGGAAGAGGTTCTCCCGGGGGAAGAACTCCAGGGCGAGGCGGTGGAGCTCCCGCGGGGCCTCCTGGGGCAGGAGGCTTCGCAGGGAGGGGCGGACGAGCCCGTCCCCCACCCACTCCAAGAGGGCCTTCTCCGCCTGGGAGAGGCGCTCTAGGGGGCGGTTCAAGGCCCTTTCCAGGAGGGCCGCGGGGAAGGCGGGGTCCGCCTCGGGGCTGAAGGCGGCCAGGGCCTCGAGGAGGGGCCTTAGGGCCGGGTCGTCCTGGAGGGGGGTCTCGGGGTCGTGCTTGGCCGCCTCCAGGAGGACGAGGCGGGAAAGCTCCCCGAAGTTCCGCCCCGCCTGGTTCACCAGGGCCTCGAGGCGCTCCGGAGGCAGGTGGGGGAGCCTTTCCCGGACGAAGCGGCGGGCCTCCTCCCGGCTCGGGGGGGAGAGGGGCTGGTAGGGGAGGGTGGGGGGCGGCTCGGTGAGGGCGGCGAGGTAGGGGATTTCCAGGCTCCGCAAGAAGGGCTCAAGCCAGGCGGAGAGGCCCCGCTGCCCCCCGTCCGGCCCCCGCAAGGGGAGGCCCTCCAGGGTCCCTTGGGCCTCGGCCCGGAGGAGGAGGGGGCGGCCTGCCCGGTTCAGGGCCTGGGCTAAGGCGGCGAGGAACTCCTGCTGGAGGGCGCCTTGGAGGATGTAGGGCTGGGTGGGGGAAAGCTGGGAGAGGAGGGTTTCCGCCTCCACCCCAAGCTCCTCCGCCAGGGGGATGAGGGCCTGGGCGAGCTCCCCGCCCAGGTTGAGGACGAAGGGGGTCTTTCCGGGGAAGGCGGCGAGGGCCTGGCGCAGGGCGGAGAGGAGGACCCCCTTGCCCGTGGCCGCCCCGCCCACCACCACCACCTGGGGCCTCCGGCCCGCCTCCAGCTCCCTTAGGAAGTGGCGGAAGATGCGGCGCTTGTCCCGCCCCAGGACCTTACGGGCGCTCTTCAGGAAGAGCTCCGCCGGGGGCGGCGGGGGCTTTAGGCCCGCCTCCCGGTAGAGGTCGGCCAGGATGCGGTAGAGGCGCTCCTTTTCCTCGGGGCTTCCCAGGTCCTTGTAGAGGATGTTGCGCACCGTGCCCGCCCGCCCCCCGCGCTCGGCCATGAGGGCCTCGAGCCAGCGCAGGGAGCCCTTCCTCCCCCGGTGGTCCCGGCCTTGGAGGTGGGGGCGGAGCTCCTCCAGGTAGCGCAGCCAGGGTGTAGCGGCCTTATCCATTCCTTCTTACACTCTACCAGGCCGGTGCAAAAAAGGCCGGGGCACACCCCGGCCTTTTTGCACACCGCCACCTCAGTGGACGGGCTCGTTGAACTGGGCCTCTTCCGTGGAGCCCTTGAGGGCCAGGGTGGAGGCCTGCCCCTGGGTCAGGGCCAGGACCACCTCGTCAAAGTACCCGGCCCCCACCTCCCGCTGGTGCTTGACGGCGGTGAAGCCCTCCTTCTGGGCGGCGAACTCCTTCTGCTGGAGCTCCACGAAGGCGGGCATGCCCCGCTCCTTGTAGCCCTTGGCCAGCTCCCAGATGTAGTAGTTCAGGGCGTGCCAGCCCGCCAGGGTGATGAACTGGAACTTGTACCCCATCTCCCCGAGCTCCCGGTTGAACTTGGCGATGGTCTCGTCGTCCAGGAACTTTTTCCAGTTGAAGGAGGGGGAGAGGTTGTAGGCGAGGAGCTTGTCGGGGAACTCCTTCTTCACCGCCTCGGCGAACTTCCGGGCCTCCTCCAGGTCGGGCTTGGAGGTCTCCATCCAGATCACGTCGGCGTAGGGGGCGTAGGCCAGGGCCCGGGCGATGCCGGCCTCAATCCCGTTCTTGAAGCGGTAGAAGCCCTCGGGTGTGCGCTCGTCCGGGAGGATGAAGGGCTTGTCCCGCTCGTCAATGTCGCTGGTGATGAGGGTGGCGGCCTCGGCGTCGGTGCGGGCGATGATCACCGTGGGCACGCCCATCACGTCCGCGGCGAGCCTGGCCGCCTGGAGGGTGCGGATGTGCTGGCCCGTGGGCACCAGGACCTTGCCGCCCAGGTGGCCGCACTTCTTCTCGCTGGCGAGCTGGTCCTCGTAGTGGATCCCGGCGGCCCCTGCCTCAATCATGGCCTTGGTGAGCTCAAACACGTTGAGGGCCCCGCCGAAGCCCGCCTCGGCGTCGGCCACGATGGGCACGTACCAGTCCCGGGTCACCCGGCCTTCAATCCGCTCCACCTGGTCGGCCCGCATGAGGGCGTTGTTGATGCGCTTCACGATCTGGGGCACGGAGTTGTAGGGATAGAGGGACTGGTCGGGGTAGGTCTGCCAGGCCAGGTTGGCGTCGGCGGCCACCTGCCAGCCGGAGAGGTAGATGGCCTCCAGCCCGGCCCGCACCATCTCCACCGCCATGGCCCCGGTGTAGGCCCCGAAGGTGTGCACGTAGGGCCTTTCGTGGAGGAGCTTCCAGAGTTTCTCCGCCCCTCGCTTGGCCAGGGTGTACTCCACCATCACGCTGGGCCTTAAGCGCACCACGTCCTCGGGGCGGTAGTCCCGCCGGACGCCCTTCCACCTCGGGTTTGTCTCCCACTCCCGGCGGAGCGCCTCCGCTTCCCTTTGCATCTCGGGGGTCAGCCCTTCCATTCCTTCACCTCCCGGGACCCAGTTTCGGGGGGGAAGCGCTTCCGGTGTAGGGTGTAGCCGCCCGGGCTTGACACGGCCTTTTGGTGTGTTTCGCCCGGGTTTACACCGGATAGGCGCCCCCACCTCGGTTTGGCCCCACGGGGCGCTTAGCGGGCCTGCTGGGCGGCGATGAGGAGGGGGTCCCAGACGGGGCTAAAGGGCGGGGCGTAGGCCAGGTCCAGGGCCAAAAGGTCCTCCACGCTCCCCTCCCGGTGGAGGAGGGCGGCGAGGACGTCTATGCGCAGGGCCCCGTGCCCCCGGGCCACCACCGCGCCGCCCAAAAGCCTCCCCGTCCCCTCCTCGTAGACGAGCTCCACCCAGAGGGGCCCGCTTCCCGGGTAGTAGTGGGCCCCATCCCGGCTCTGGATGAAGACCTTCTTGGCCCAGAACCCCTCCTTTAGGGCCCCTTCCAGGGAAAGCCCCGTGGTGGCCACGGCCAGGTCAAAGGCCTTGAAGATGGCCGTGCCCACCACGCCCAGAAAGCGGGCCTCCCTGCCGGCGATGACGCTTCCCGCGGTGCGGCCGTGCTTGTTGGCCACGTCCCCCAAGGGAAGCCAGTAGGGGCGCTTGAGGACCCGGTGGAAGCTTTCCGCCACGTCCCCGGCGGCGTAGACCCCTTCCAGGTTGGTGCGCATCCTTTCGTCGGTGGCGATGGCCCCGGTGGGGCCCAAGGCCACCCCCATGGCCTGGGCGAGCTCGGTGTTGGGCCGGATCCCCGTGGCGAGGAGGACCAAGTCGGCGGGCACCACGCCTTCCGAGGTCTCCACCGCCTCCACCCGGCCCATGCCCCGGAAGGCCTCCACCTTCACCCCGGTCCAGACCTCCACCCCGTGCCGCTCCAGCTCCTCCTTGAGGAGGGCGCCCACCTCCGGGTCCCAGTGGGGGAGGGGGCGGTCCTTGGCCTCCAGGAGGGTCACCTGCAGGCCCCGCTTGCGGAAGGCCTCGGCGGCCTCGAGGCCGATGTACCCCGCCCCCAGGATGGCGGCCCGCCGGGCTTGGGGGAGGGCCTTCAGGAGCCGCTCCCCGTCCTCCATGGTCCTCAGGGTGTAGACCCCTTCCTGCTCCGTGCCGGGGATGGGGGGGAGGCTGGGCCGCGCCCCCGTGGCCAGGACCAGGTGGTCAAACCGGTCCTGGAAGGTCCTTCCCTCGGCGTGGTCGTGCACCGTCAGGGTGCGGAGCTCGTAGTCCACGTCCACCACCTCGTGGCGGGTGCGGACCAGAACCCCCTGCTTCCGGAACTCCTCGGGGGTGCGGGCCACCAGCCTTTCCAGGCGGGGGATCTCCCCGGAAAGCACGTAGGGCAGGCCGCAGGCCCCGTAGGAAACCCACCCCGACTTCTCGTAGACCACCACCTCCAGCTCGGGGTTTTCCCGCTTGGCCTTGGCGGCGGCGGAGGCGCCGCCCGCCACCCCGCCCACGACCACCATCCGCTTGCCCATGGGGGGTATTCTGCCACAGAAGGGGTGGGCGGAATGCCCCAGAGGCCTTAGCCCTTGGCCTTGGGGGTTTCCTCCCGCACGAGCCGCCCGCCCTTCAGATGGAGGATGCGCCCCGCCCTTTGCGCGAGCTCCAGGTCGTGGGTGACGAGGACGAGGGTGCGCGCCTTGCCCAGGGAGAAGAGGAGGTCCGCCACCTGCTCCCGCGCCTCCAGGTCCAGGTTCCCCGTGGGCTCGTCGGCGAAGAGGATGGGGGGGTCCAGGGCCAGGGCCCGGGCCAGGGCCACCCGCTGCTGTTCCCCGCCGGAGAGGCGGCTCGGCAGGTGGTGGAGGCGGGCCTCTAGGCCCACCCTCTCCAGAAGCTCCGCCGCCCGCGCTAGCCTCGCCCTCCGGGGCCAGCCCGCGAGGAGGAGGGGGAAGGCCACGTTCTCCAGGGCGGTGAGGGTGGGGATGAGGTTCCACTGCTGGAAGACGAAGCCCATGTGCCTAAGCCGCACTCCGGCCCGCTCGTCCTCGGAGAGGGCGTGGAGGGGGATGTCCCCCAGGTAGACCCCGCCCTCCGTGGGCAGGTCAAAGCCCGCGAGGAGGTTTAGGAGGGTGGTCTTGCCGCTTCCCGAGGGGCCCACCACCGCCGTGGCCCCCGGGGGGAAAGCGTAGGTGAAGCTCAGAAGGGCCACCACCTCTTTTTCCCCTTGCCGGTAGCGCTTGGTGAGGTTTTCCGCCCGGATGGTCATCTACACCCTCCCCAAAGCCTCCACCACGGGGATGCGGCTTGCGTGGTAGGCGGGAAGAAGCCCGGCGGTAAGCCCGAGGCCGAGGGCCACCCCCAGGGCGAAGAGGGCGAGCCTTCCCGTCACCGCCGAGAGGGCCAGGCCCACCTGGTCCAAGGTGTAGAGGTTGATGGCGAAGGCGCCGAGGGCCCCAAGCCCAAGCCCCAAGGCCCCGCCAAGGAGGGCGATGAGGAGGGCCTCCAGAAGGACGAGGCGGAAGATGAACCCCCGCCTCGCCCCCAGGGCGCGCATGACCCCGAACTCCCGCACCCGCTCGTACACGGACATGGTCACGGTGTTGGCCACGAGAAGCCCCCCCACCACCAGGGCCACCAGGCTGATGCCGAAGCGCACCAGGTCGCTGATCCTTAGGGCGCGTTCGGCGAAGCGCATCACCTCGCTCGTGGTCTGGGCCTTCACCCCGGGGACCGCCTCCTCCAGGGCCCGGGCCACCGCTTCCGCCTTCTGGCCGGGGCTTAGGGCCACGAGCACCGCGGTCACGTTCTCCGTGCCCAAGGCCTCCTGGATCGCCCTCAAGGGGACGAAGATCAGGTTGTCCGCGAGGCCTCCCGTCGCCTCCAGGACCCCCTCCACCCTAAGCTCCAGCCTGGGGGTGAGCCTCAGGACGCTTCCCAGGGCGAGGCCGCTCCGCTCCGCCACCTTGGCCCCCACCACGGCCCCTTTCTCCGAGGGGGTGAGGCGGCCTTCCTTGGCCTTGAGCCCCGGGTAGAGGAGGTCCGGAGGGGTTCCTTCCGGCAGGCCCTGGAAGAGGAAGCTGGTGCTGGGGTCAAAGCCCCCCCGGGTGAGGAAGAGGGTGGGGACCACCGCCCGCACCCCCAGGGCCTTTCCTGCCTCCTCCAGGGCCTTGAGGGTCTCGGGGGGGATCTCGGGGAGGGCGCCGAAGACGAAGCCCTCCGCCCCTTCCGGCACCACCTGGATGGCGGGGCCCACCCGGGAGAGCTCCTGGAAGAGGGCCCGCCTAAGGCCCTCCCCGAAGGAGAGGAAGAGGACCATGCTCGCCGTGGCCACCAGGACCCCGAGCAGGGTGAGGAGGCTCCGGACGGGCCGGGCCAGGAGGTTGCGGAGGACGAGGAGGAAAAGCTCCATCCCTCCGAGGCTACCCCAAGGCGGGGCCAGGGGCGTGGCCTGGCCTACAGAAGGCGTTCCACGAAACGGGTTTCCACCGCCTCCAGGTACGCCCTGGGGTCCACCTTCTGCCTTTCGGGGTGGGCGTAGTAAGCTCTCTCCGCCTCCTCAAAGTCCTCGTGGGCCACGAACCAGAGGAACTCCCGCTCGGAAAGCCAGTAGGCCCCGAGGATCCTAAAGCCCAGGGCCTGCCTCAGGGGAACGATGGTTTCCAGGAAGACCCTTTGGAAGGCCTCCTTGGCCCCCTCCTTCAGGGTGTAGCGGCGCATCTGGACCTTCATGGGGCCCATTGTAAGCGCCTATAATCAAAGCCATGCGCACGGCGGAGATCCGCGAGAAGTTCCTCTCTTTCTTTGAGGGCAAGGGGCATTTGCGCCTCCCCTCCTTCAGCCTCATCCCCGAGGACGACCCCTCCCTCCTCTTCACCTCCGCGGGGATGGCCCCCCTAAAGCCTTACTTCCTGGGGGCGAAGCCCATCTTCGGGGGTAGGGAGTGGCGCAGGGTCACCACCTGCCAGGAGTGCCTGAGGGTGGGGGACATAGAGAACGTGGGCCGCACCAGCCGGCACAACACCTACTTTGAGATGCTGGGCAACTTCTCCTTCGGGGACTACTTCAAGAAGGAGGCCATCCTCTGGGCCTGGGAGTTCCTCACCGAGCACCTCAAGCTTGACCCCGGGCGCCTCTGGGTCACGGTCTTTGAGGACGACGACGAGGCCTACGAGATCTGGCGCGACCTCGTGGGGGTCCCCGAGGAGAGAATCGGCCGCTTCGGCGAGGACGAGAACTACTGGCCGGGCGGGGCCATCACCCACGGGCCGAACGGGCCTTCTGGTCCCTGCTCGGAGATCTTCTACGACCGGGGCCCGGCCTACGGCACCCCGGACGAGACCGGCCCCAACACGGGGAGCGGGGACCGGTTCGTGGAGATCTGGAACCTGGTCTTCACCCAGTACGACCGCCAGGGCCCCATCCCCGGGCCCGGGATCCTCAAGCCCCTGCCCCAGAAGAACATTGACACGGGCATGGGCCTCTACCGGGTGGCGGCCATCCTCCAGGACGTGGAGGACTTCTACCGCACGGACACTTTCTTCCCCATCATCCAGGAAGTGGCCCGGATGAGCGGCAGGCCCTACGAGGGGAAGACGAGCGTGAGCCACCGGGTGATCGCCGACCACGTCCGGGCCGTGGTGGCGGCCCTCTCCGACGGGGCCACCTTCTCCAACACCGGGCGGGGCTACGTGATCCGGCGCCTCCTCCGCCGGGCCCTAAGGCACGGCTACCTCCTGGGGCTTTCCGACCCCTTCCTGCACAGGCTCGCCCCCCTGGTGGCCGAGCTCCTCGGGGACTTCTACCCGGAGATGCGGGAGAACCTGCCCGCGGTGGAGAAGCAGATCCGCCTCGAGGAGGAGCGCTTCCTGGAGACCCTGGAGGGGGGCCTCAAGCGCCTGGACGCCCTCCTCTCCGGCCTCAAGCCCGGGGAGGTCCTTCCCGGGAAGGAGGCCTTCAGGCTCTACGACACCTACGGCTTCCCCCTGGACCTCACCGTGGAGATCGCCGCGGAAAGGGGCTATGGCGTGGACACGGAGGGCTTTCAGAAGGCCATGGAGGAGCAGCAAAGCCGCTCCCGGGCCGCCATGGCCTTTGAGCGGGAGATCTTCAAGAAGGGCGCCCAGGTCCTGGAGGAGCTCTACGCCGAGCGGGGGGCCACGGAGTTTTTGGGCTACAACGCCCTCGAGGCCGAGGCCGAGGTCCTGGCCCTCCTCGCCGGGGACCAAAGCCTTTTGGAGGCGGGGCCCGGCACCGAGGTCCAGGTGGTCCTGGACAAGACCCCCTTCTACGCCGAGGGGGGCGGGCAGATCGGGGACTTCGGCCTCTTGGAGTGGCCTGGGGGCCGGGCCCGGGTGGAGACCACGAGGAAGACGGAGCGGGGGATCTTCCTCCACAAGGCCCGGGTGGAGGAAGGGGTGCTGAGGGTAGGGGAGAGGGTGCGGGCGGTGGTGGACCCGAGGAGGCGGGACACGGAGCGGAACCACACCGCCACCCACCTCCTCCACGCGGCGTTAAGGGCCGTCCTCGGCCCCCACGTGCGCCAGGCGGGAAGCCTCGTGGCCCCGGATAGGCTCCGCTTTGACTTCACCCACCCCGAGCCCCTGAAGCCCGAGGAGCTTGAGCGGGTGGAGCTTTTGGTGAACCGCTGGATCATGGCCGACTTCCCCGTGACCTGGCGCTACATGCCCCTGGAGGAGGCGAGGAAGGAGGGGGCCATGGCCCTCTTCGGGGAGAAGTACGGGGAGGTGGTCCGCGTGGTGCGGGTGGAGGGAAGCCCCCTAGAGGGCCTTGAGTCCAAGGAGCTCTGCGGCGGCTGCCACGTGCGCCGCACCGGGGAGATCGGGGCCTTCCTCATAAGGAGCGAGGAGGCGGTCTCCGCCGGGGTGCGCCGCATAGAGGCGGTGACGGGGGAGGAGGCCATCCGCTTCGCCCGCGGGAGCCTGAACCGCCTGAAGGCCCTCGCCGAGCGCCTCGAGGTGGGGGAGGCCGCCCTGGAGGAAAGGCTGGAGAAGCTCCTTGCCGAGCTCAAGGAGAAGGAGCGGGAGGTGGAAAGCCTCAAGGCCCGCCTGGTCCAGGCGGCCTTGGGGGGCGGCGGGGGGGCTTCCCTGGAGGAGAAGGGGGGGCTCAGGTGGACGGTGGCGGAGCTTCCCGGCTTGGACGCCAAGGCCCTCCGCCAGGCGGCGGACGACCTGGTGGCCCGGGGGGCGGACGTGGCCCTGGTGCTTTCGGGGGGGCAGGCGGTGCTGAAGCTCTCCCCGAAGGCCCAGGGAATGGGCCTCGAGGCGGGGGCCCTCTTCCGGGCCCTCGCGGAGAAGGCGGGGGGCCGGGGCGGGGGCAAGGGGGCCCTGGCCCAGGGGGGCGGCCTGGACCCCAGGAAGGCCCGGGAGGCCCTCCCCGGCCTCCTCCCCTAGAATGGGGGCATGGTCCTCGGCCTCTTGGCCACGGCCCTCTCCTGGGCCCTCTTCGCCCTCACCTTCGGGCGGTTTCGGAGGAGGCCTTCCCTCCACAACGCCCTCTACAGCCTCGGCCTCCTCTTCTTCGCCCTGGCGGTCTCCGCCGAGCTCCTCGCCCGACTCCAGGGGGGCTGGAGCCCCTTCCTCTACCGCCTCTGGTACCTCACCGGGGCGATGCACGGGGTGACCTTCCTGGGCCTGGGAAGCCTCGCCCTCCTCAGGCCCAGGGCGGCCCGGGGGCTCCTCCTCGCCCTAAGCCCCCTCTTCCTTTGGGGCCTTTACCTGGTGGCCTCGGCCCCCCTGGACTTCGCCCGCCTTCCCGAGCCCTACGCCCCCCTGGGGGCGGCCTTCCCCCCACCTGGCCTCACCTCGCCCAGGCTCTGGACCCTCCCCTTTAACCTCCTCGGCACCCTCCTCATGGCCGGGGTGGCCCTCTATACCACCCTCCTCTTCCGGCGCCAAAACCCTTTGCGGGCCCGGGGCACGGCCCTCATCCTCCTCGCCACCCTGGTCCTCGCCTCCACCAGCGCCCTAAACCGCTTCGGGGTGGCGGGCCTCGAGGAGGCGGGAAGGGCCTTGGGCGTGGGCCTCCTTTACCTGGGGGTCCTTCTCGCGGACGGGAGCGTGGCCTATGCGGGTGGGCGCGCTTGACGTGGGGGAGGCCCGGATCGGCCTCGCCGTGGGGGAGGAGGGGGTCCCCTTGGCCTCGGGCCGGGGGTACCTGGTGCGCAAGACCCTGGAGGAGGACGTGGAGGCCCTCCTGGACTTCGTGCGGCGGGAGGGTTTGGGAAAGCTCGTGGTGGGCCTCCCCTTGCGCACCGACCTCAAGGAGAGCGCCCAGGCGGGGAAGGTCCTCCCCCTGGTGGAGGCCTTGAGGGCCAGGGGGGTGGAGGTGGAGCTATGGGACGAGCGCTTCACCACCAAGCTCGCCCAGGAACGCCTCAAGCACGCCCCCAAGCGGCTTCGCCGGGACAAGGGGAAGCTGGACGAGCTCGCGGCCGTGGTGCTTCTGGAGGACTACCTTGCCCGAGGGATCTAGGAACTGGCTTCGGCGTGGGGTGGTGGCCCTCTTCCTCACCTTCCTCCTCCTCCTCCTCTACGCCCTCTGGCTTCTCGGCCCCACGGGAAGGGAGGCCGTGGTGCGCATTCCCCGGGGGGCCACGGGGGCGGAGGTGGCGAGGATTTTGGAGGAGGCGGGGCTTCTGCGCTCGGGCCACGCCTTTTCCGCCTACCTCCGCTTCTCGGGCCGGGCGAAGCGCCTCGTCCCCGGGGTCTACCGCCTGAAGGGCGAGGGGGCCTTCCGCCTGGCCCGGGCCCTCACCGGGGGCGTGAAGCCCCTAAGCGTCACCCTCACCTTCCCCGAGGGGGAGAGGGCGGTGGACTACGCCCGGAGGCTCTCCCAGGCGGGGCTTGACGGGGAGGGCTTCCTCAGGCTCGTGGAACGCCCGGGGGCCCTGAAGCCCCCCTACGTGGAGGGGCGGACCCTGGAGGGCTACCTCTTCCCCGCCACCTACACCTTTGACCTCCTCGCCACCCCCGAGGAGGTGGTGCGGGCCATGCTCCGCCGCTTTGAGGCGGAGCTCACCCCCCCGGTGCAGAGGCTTCTAGAGGAGCGGGGGCTTTCCGTCCACGCCTGGGTCACCCTGGCCTCCATCGTGGAGAAGGAGGCGGGAAGCGCCGAGGAGATGCCCTATATCGCCGGGGTCTTCCTGAACCGCCTGGAGCGGGGCATGCCCCTCCAGGCCGACCCCACGGTGGCCTACGCCTTGGGGAAGAGGCTCCCGGAGCTTTCCCGGGAGGCGGGGGACTTCCAGGTGGACTCCCCCTACAACACCTACCGCTACGGCGGCCTTCCCCCGGGGCCCATCGCCAACCCCGGGCGGAAGGCCCTCCTCGCCGTCTTGAACCCGGTGCGCCAGGACGAAAGGGGCCGCCCCTACCTCTACTTCTTCCACGCCCAGGGGCGGCTTTACCTGAACGTGGACTTTGCGGGCCACCTCCGGGACCTCGCCCGCTACCGCTACGCCTCCCCGTCCCCGTGACGGAGGAGGCGGAGCTGGGCGTAGGCGAAGAGGAGGGTGAGGACGAGGAGGACCACGGTGATGGCCGCCGCGTACCCCAAGCGGAAGTTCTCAAACCCCGCCTCGTAGAGGTAGTAGCCGAGGACCCGCGTGGCCCCGTAGGGCCCCCCCCGGGTGAGGAGGAAGACGGCGGCGTAGGACTGCAGGGAGAGGATCGTCCCCACCACCAGGAGGAAGGCCACCGCGGGCCGCATCAGGGGCAGGACCACGTAGCGGAAGGCCTCCAAAGGCCCGGCCCCGTCCACGTAGGCGGCCTCCAGGAGGGTCTTGGGGATGGCCTTGAGCCTGGCCGAGGCCACCAGGACCCCGTAGCCCAGGTGGCGCCACAGGGTGAAGAGGACGACCATGAGGAGGGCCCAGAACCCCTCCCGGTCCCAGGGGGGGATGGGGAGGAACTGGGCTAAGGCCCCGTACTCCGGGGTGAAGAGGGTGTACCAGGAGAGGGTCGCTCCCCCCAGGGTGACGAGGCCCGGCAGGAAGAGGAGGCTCTTGGCCAGGCGCTCGTAGGGGAGGCCGTCCAGGACCACGGCCAAGACCAAGGAGAGGGCGAGGAAGGGGGGAAGGGCGAGGAGCATGAACCCCAGGGTCACGAGGAGGCTTTTCCAGAAGGCGGGGTCCTGGAAGAGGGTCTGGTAGTTCTTGAGCCCCACGGGCCTGGGCTCGGAAAGCCCCGACCAGTCCCAGGTGGAGAACCGGACCACCTCCAGGAAGGGGTAGAGGACGAAGAGGAGGAGGGGAAGGAGGGCCGGCAGGGAGAAGAGGAGGAGGGGAAGCTTCTTCCGCACGGGCTACCAGAGGTAGAGGAGGGAGAGGAGGAAGGGGTAGCGGTCCGAGGCGGAAACCTCGAGGGCCAGGGGCTCCAGGTAGAGCCTGAACCCCGCGCCCCAGGCCAGATGGAGGCCCGCCCCCGCCTGGTAGCCGAGGCCGAGGCCTAAGGAGAGGGCTCCGCCGGGAAGCTCCAGGCTGGCGAGGGGGCCGAGGTGGGCCCCAAAGGGGTAGCGGAGGTCCAGGCCCAGGCCCACCGAGGCGAAGAGGCCCTCCACCACAAGCCCGGGGAAGAGGTTGGCCTTGAGGAGGGCGTAGGCCTCAGGGCTCTGGGAAAGGAGGACCTGGGCGTCCAGGCCGGTGTCCAGCCCCAAGGGGCTAAAGGGCAGGAGGGCGCTTCCTTGGAGGTAAAAGCCCCTGTCCGGAGCGTAGCCCAAGCCCAGGGTGTTCTCCGGGTAGGCGGGGGCCTGGGCCAGGGCGAGGCCTAGGGCGAGGCCGAGAAGGGCGAAAAGCCGCTTCATAGCCCTCCTATCCTACCAGGTAGCATGGGGGCATGGAGGTGGCCTTCTCCCTGGAGCCTGCGCCCTCCCTCGTCCCCGCGAGGGAGGCGCCCCTCCTCGTCCTCGTGGGCCTCACCGGGGTGGGGAAGAGCACCCTGGTGGAGGCCCTGGGCCTTCCCCGGCTCCCCGACCGCCGGGAGCTCGTGGACCGCTTCGTCCTCCCCCGCTACGGGGCAGAGCCTCCCATCCCCCGGGAGGAGCGCTTCCGCCTCACCCGGCGCTTCCGGGAGGAGTTCCCCGGGGGGGTGGCGGAGGTCCTCGCCCGGGGGTACGTGCCCCCGAAGCCCCTCCTCCTCTTTGACGGCCTGAGGGGGGAAGGGGAGGTGGCCTACGCCCTGGAGCACCTCCCCAGGGCCCGCTTCGTCCTCCTCCACGCCCGGGAGGCCACCCGGCTTAAGCGGCTCCTCTCCCGCCAAGACGCCTTTGACCGGGTGCGCCTCGCCCCTGAGGAGGAGGCCCGCCTTAAGGCCCTGGCCCAAGGGGTCCTCACGGAGGAGGAGCTCGCCGAGGCCCTTTCCCTTGCTCCCCTCGAGGAGGTCCTCGCCAAGCTCAAGATCGTGGCCGAGGAGAAGAAAAACTATGATCCCGAGGGGCCTTTACGCCTCCTCGAGGGCCACCCCAGGGCCTTGGTCCTGGACACGGAGGCCCTCTCTCCCGAGGAGGAGGTCCTGGCGGTGCGGCGCTTCCTCCAGGAGGGGCTTCGCTAGCGCGTAGAATGGGGGCTATGCCGACGGTACGGGACCTGCGCCTCATCCCCTTCCGCATCCCCCTGAAGGCCCCCTTGCGCTGGGGGAAGTCCTCGGAGCTCGCCGCCCTGGAGCACGCCCTTTTGGAGGTGGAGCTTTCCGACGGCTCCATAGGCCGGGCCGAGGTGGCCATCCGCCCCACCATCTACGGGGAGACCCTGGGGAGCGTGAGGGCGGGGCTTGAGTACCTGAGGCCGAGGCTTTTGGGCCTCGAGGCCGACGACCAGGAGGGGATCCGGGCGGTCCTCGAGGCCTTCCCCTTTAACTTCGGCCTCAAGGGCGCCCTGGACACCGCCCTCTGGGAGGCGTGGGCGAGGAGCGAGGGGGAGGAGCTCTACCAGGTCCTCAAGCCCGCCAAGCACCGGGTGCGGGTGGCCTACATCCTGGGCCTCGGGGAGGAGGACGAGGTCCTGGAGGACGCCCGCATGGCCTTTGGGGCGGGGGTCCGGGTCTTCAAGGTGAAGGTGGGGCGGGACCTGGAGGCGGACACCCGCCGCATCCTCCGCCTGAAGGAGGCCTTCCCCGAGGCCGAGCTCTACGCCGACGCCAACGAGTCCCTTCCCCCCAAGGAGGCCGAGCGCTACCTCTTGGCCTGGAAGGAGCTCGGCCTCCGCTACGTGGAGGAGCCCTTGCCCGTGGAGGAGGTGGAGGCGAGGCGGGCCTTGAGGGAGAAGGGGATCCTCTCCCTCATCGCCGACGACGCGGCCATGACCCCGAAGGACCTCAAGCGGGAGCTTGCGCTCAACACCTTTGACGTCCTAAACCTCAAGCCCGCCCGCACGGGCGTCACCTGGACCCTGGAGATGCTCGCCCTTGCCCGGGAGAGGGGCAAAAAGGCCATGGTGGGAAGCCAGGCGCAAAGCGCCTTCGGGGCCTACCAGTCCGCCCTCCTCGCCTTCCAACAGGGGGTGACGGAGCCTTGCGAGCTCGCCTTCCACCTCAAGGCCGAGGGCGGCTTCTTCCCCTTTCCCCCCTTCCGCGAGGGGTGGCTCTACTGGGAGGACCTGGTGGAGGCCCGCTTTGACGAGGAGGCCTTCGCCCGGTACGCCCTAAAGGAGGCCTAGGGCTTCCCGGAAGTCCCGGAACACCCCCTTGGCTCCCGCCTGCAAAAGAGCCTCCCCCTTATGCCCCGTGAGGAGGCCGTAGGTGGGGATCCCCGCCCCCACGGCGCTTCTCACCCCGGAAGGGGAGTCCTCAAAGGCCAGGGCTTCCTCGGGGGCCACCCCGAGGCGCCTTAGGGCCAGTTGGTAGGGAAGGGGGTCGGGCTTCCCCCGGCCCACCTCCTCCGCCAGGACCAGGAGGGGCGGCCTCAGGCCCAGGGCCTCGAGGACGTGGCGGGCGTTTTCCTTGGGGGCGTTGGTCACCACGCCCCAGAGGAGCCCCTTTTCCCTGATTCGCTCCAAAAATTCCGGAAGCCCCGGGGTGGGCCTTAGCCCCTGGGCGAGGGCCCGGAAGCGGGCCTCCTTGGCCGCGATGAGCCTTTCCGCCTCCTTGCCCTCCAGGCCCAGGAGGTCGCGGACGATCTCCGGGTTCAGCCTCCCCGAGATCCTTTCCCGGTAGAAGGCGGGGTCCACCTTGAGGCCGTAGGGCGCCAGGACCTCCCGCCAGGCGAGGAGGTGCAGGGGGTCGGTGTCGGCCAGGGTGCCGTCCAGGTCAAAGAGGACCGCCTTAAGCACGGACCACCTCCCGCTCCGCGCCCCGGAGGAGGAGGTAGAGGGCGAGGCTTAGGGCGAAGAGCCCCAAGGGGATCCCCCGGTCGGGCAGGAGGGCGAAAAGCCCGGGGATCAGGGTGCTCCCCGCCGCCCCGGCGTACATGAGCCCGCCCAGGGCCCGGTGGCCGAAGCGGGCCTGGACCAGGGCGAAGAGGGTGGAGAAGAGGGGGCCGAGGAGGAAGCCCGCGAGGGGGAAGAGGAGGGCGGTCTGGGGGAGGAAGTTTAAGAGGAGGAGGCCCATCACCCCGAGGAGAAGCCCCCGGAGGGCCCTCAAGGGGTCCTTGGCCACTCTTCCTGCGAGGAGGAGCCTGCCCAAGGCGAGGAAGAGCCAGTAGAGGGTGAGGAGGAGGCCGCCTAGGGCCGTGGCGTGGCCCAGGGCCTCCAGCCAGACCCGGTTCCAGGTGGCCAGGGCCCCCTCGAGGCCCGTGTAGAGCCCCACGGCGAGGAGGAAGGGCCAGAGGGCCCCCCGGGGCCTTTCCTTAGGCTTTTCCGCCGGAGGCGCCCCGAGGACGAGGGCGCTTGTGACGAAGGCGAGAAGGCCCGCCAGGGCCAGAAAGGCGGCGTAGGGGAGCGAGCCCAAGGCCAAGGGGGTGAGGACCGCCCCCAGGCCGAAGGCCACGTTGACCCGGTTCAAAAGCTCCACCCGCCTTTCCGGGTAAAGCTCCCCCACGAGGCTGTTCCCGTGGACGTTCATCACCCCCTCCCCCAGGCCGAGGAGGAAGGCCAGGAGCGCCATCCAGGCGTAGGAGGGCGCGAAAGGAAGGCCGAGGAAGGCGAGGCCCACCAGGCCCAGGGCCAGGGGAAGGAGGGGGTGGCGCCTCTCCTGCTGCCCCAGGCGCACCCCGAGGAGGAGGCCGAGGAGGAGGGCGGCGAAGTAGAGGGAGGCCCCCTCTTCCGTCCCGTACCGCTCCCGCCAGTAGGGCAGGGCCGCCCCGGGGAGGGCCACGATCACCCCCACGAGGAAGAGGGCGAGGAAGGAGCCGGCGAGAAAGCGCACGGACCGCATTCTCTCCCCTGGGTGACCCTTTGGTCAATAATGGGGAGGATGGAGCGGCTTTTGGCCCAAGCCCTTTCCGGCGAAGGCTTCTTCGCCTTCCCCGGGGTGCTCCTCCTCCGGGGCCCTGACGCTTTTTCCTTCCTCCAGGGGCAGGGCACCCGGGACCTGCGGCGGCTTTCGGGCCCTTCCGGGGTCCTCTTCCTCAACCACAAGGGCCAGATTGAGGAGGCGGCGACCCTCTTTCCCCACCCCGAGGGCTTCCTCCTCGCCCCTTGGGGGAGCCTCGAGGGCCTGGAAAGGCGCCTCCGCCGCTACATCGTCTTTGACCAGGTGGAGCTTGTGGCGCTTCCCCTCTTCCGCCTCCTCCACGCGGACGGCCGCGAGGAGGTGGGGGAGAGGGCCGAAGGGGCGCTTCCCGCCGAGCTTTACCCCCTCTACACCCTCCTCAAGGGCCTCCCCCTCCTCTCGGACATCCAGGGGGAACTCCCCCAGAGCGTGGGCCTCCTCCATCTGGTGGACTACGGCAAGGGGTGCTACGTGGGCCAGGAGATCATGGCCAGGACCGAGGGAAAGGAGGTGCCCTACCGCCTCGTGGGCCTGAGGGCCCTGGAGGGGGGCGAGGCCCCGGCGGCCCTCACCCTGGAGGGAAAGCGCGTGGGCGAGGCGAAGCGCCTTTTAGAAACCCCCTTCGGCCTCCTGGGCCTCGCCGTGGTGCGGAAGGAGGTGCCCGTGGGGGCGGAGGTGGAAGGAGGCGGGGGGCGGTACCGCGTGGAGGCCCTCCCCTTTAAGGAGGCGGCATGGAGCGGGCAGAGATCCTCGGGGTAGGCACCGAGCTCCTCTACGGGGAGACCCTGGACACCAACACGGCGGAGATCGCAAGAAGCCTCAAGCCCTACGCCCTCAAGGTGGAGAGGACCCTGAGGGTGGCGGACGAGGTGGCGCCCCTGGCCCGGGAGGTGGAGGAGGCCTTCGCCCGGGCCAGGCTTGTGGTCCTCTCCGGCGGCCTCGGCCCCACCCCGGACGACGTGACCCGGGAGGCGGTGGCCCTGGCCTTGGGGGAGCCTTTGGAGCTGGACGAGGCCGTGCTTGGGGAGATTGAGGCCTTCTTCCGCGCCCGGGGCCGGGCCATGCCCGAGGCCAACCGCAAGCAGGCCATGCGGATCCCCTCCGCCACCTGGCTCAAAAACCCCCGGGGCACCGCCCCCGGGTGGTGGGTGCGCAAAGGGGGCAAGGACCTGGTCCTCCTCCCCGGGCCCCCTCCCGAGTGGCGCCCCATGTGGCAGGAGGTCCTGCCCCGCCTGGGCCTGCCGCGAAGGCCCTACGCCGAAAGGGTCTTGAAAACCTGGGGCATCGGGGAGTCGGAGATCGTGGAGCGGCTTGGCCCCCTCTTCGTCCGGGGGGAGGAGGTGGAGGTGGGCACCTACCCCAAGGTCCACGGGGTGGAGGTGGTGGTCCGGGGCCGGGAGGACCGGGTGGCGGAGCTCGCCGAGCGGATCAAGAAAAAGCTTCTTAAGGAGGTCTGGGGCGAGGGGGAGATGACCCTCGCCGAGGCGGTGAAAAGGCGCATGGAGCGGGAGGGGGCCACCCTTTCCACCATGGAGAGCCTCACCGGGGGGCTTCTGGGGGCGGAGATCACCCGCGTGCCGGGGGCGAGCCGCTTCTATCTGGGGGGCGTGGTATCCTACTCCGTAGGGGCCAAGGCCCGCTTCGGGGTGCCTCAGGACCTCCTCTCCCGGACGGTCTCCGCCGAGACCGCCCGGGCTATGGCGGAGGCGGCGCGGTCCCTCTTCGGGTCCACCTACGCCCTGGCCACCACCGGGGTCGCGGGGCCGGACCCCCTGGAGGGAGAGCCCCCGGGCACGGTCTACGTGGCCCTGGCGGGCCCCACGGGCGCGGAGGTGCGGCGCTACCGCTTCCCGGGAGACCGGGAGACCGTGCGCTTAAGAAGCGTCTACGCGGCTTTGGCGCTCCTTGTGACATGAGGCTCTTCTACGCGGTCTTTTTACCCGAGGAGGTCCGGGCGGCCCTGGTGGAAGCCCAGACCAAGGTCCGCCCTTTTCGCGGCTGGAAGCCCGTCCCTCCCCACCAGCTCCACCTGACCCTCCTCTTCCTGGGCGAGCGGCCCGAGGAGGAGCTTCCCGACTACCTGGCCCTGGGCCACAGGCTCGCCCGCCTCGAGGCCCCCTTCCGGGCGCGGCTTCGCGGGACGGGCTACTTCCCCAACGAAGGAACCCCCCGGGTCTGGTTCGCCAAGGCGGAGGCCGAGGGCTTCCTCCGCCTCGCCGAGGGGCTTCGCGCCGGGGTGGAGGAGCTTCTGGGCGAGGAGGCGGTGAGGATCCCTGGCTGGGACAAGCCCTTCAAGCCCCACATCACCCTGGCCCGCAGGAAGGCCCCGGCGCCCCGGGTGCCCCCCGTCCTCTTCGGCCTGGAGTGGCCGGTGGAGGGCTTCGCCCTGGTGCGCTCGGAGCTTAAGCCCAAGGGGCCGGTGTACACCGTTTTGGAGAAGTTTTCCCTGAGAGGTGAGCATGGACGAGAGCAAGCGCAAGGCCCTGGAGAACGCCCTGAAGGCGATTGAGAAGGAGTTCGGCAAGGGGGCGGTGATGCGGCTGGGCGAGATGCCCAAGCAGCAGGTGGACGTGATCCCCACCGGCTCCCTCGCCCTAGACCTCGCCCTGGGGATCGGCGGCATCCCCCGGGGGCGGATCGTGGAGATCTATGGCCCCGAGTCCGGGGGCAAGACCACCCTCGCCCTCACCATCATCGCCCAGGCCCAGAGGCGGGGCGGGGTGGCCGCCTTCGTGGATGCGGAGCACGCCCTGGACCCCCTGTACGCCCAGCGCCTCGGCGTCCAGGTGGAGGACCTCCTGGTCTCCCAGCCCGACACGGGCGAGCAGGCCCTGGAGATCGTGGAGCTCCTCGCCCGCTCGGGGGCGGTGGACGTGATCGTGGTGGACTCGGTGGCCGCCTTGGTCCCCCGGGCGGAGATTGAGGGGGAGATGGGGGACCAGCACGTGGGCCTCCAGGCCCGGCTCATGAGCCAGGCCCTCCGCAAGCTCACCGCGGTGCTCGCCAAGAGCAACACCGCCGCCATCTTCATCAACCAGGTGCGGGAGAAGGTGGGGGTCACGTACGGCAACCCCGAGACCACCCCGGGGGGGAGGGCGCTGAAGTTCTACGCCAGCGTGCGCCTGGACGTGCGCAAAAGCGGCCAGCCCATCAAGGTGGGGAACGAGGCCGTGGGCGTCAAGGTGCGGGTCAAGGTGGTGAAGAACAAGCTCGCCCCCCCCTTCCGCGAGGCGGAGCTGGAGATCTACTTCGGCCGGGGCCTGGACCCGGTGGCCGACCTGGTGAACGTGGCCGTGGCCGCGGGGGTCATTGAGAAGGCCGGGTCCTGGTTCTCCTACGGGGAGCTCCGCCTGGGCCAGGGGAAGGAGAAGGCGGCCGAGGCCCTGCGGGAGCGGCCCGAGCTTTTGGAGGAGATCCGCGCCAAGGTCTTGGAGCGCTCGGACCAGGTGGTCCTGGCCGCGGGCGAGGACGAGGGGGAGTAGATGTCCCTTCTGGACCTGGTTCTTCTGCTCCTGGTCCTGGGGCTTGGGGGGGTTCTCCTCCTTAGGCGGAAGGGGGAGGACCGCTCGGCCCAGGAGGCCCGGGAGCTCCTGGAGGCGGCGAGGCGGGAGGCCCGGGAGGTCCTGGAGGCCGCGCGGAAGGAGGCCCGGGACATCCTGGAGGCCGCCCGCCAGGAGGCCAAGGCCCTGCGCCAGGAGGCGGAGGCCCGGGCCAAGGCCCAGCGGGAGGAGGTGGAGGCGGAGCTCAGGCGCCGCCTCGAGGCCGCCGAGGCCGAGGCCAAAAAGCGCCTGGAGGAGGCGGGGGAACGCCTCAAGGCGGAGCGGGAGGAGCTTCGCGCCGAGCGGGAGCGCCTGAGGTCCCTCCAGGAGGAGCTCAAGGAGGAGCGGGAGCGCCTCAAGGCGGAGCGGGAGGAGCTCCGCCGGGAGGGGGAGCGGCTCGCCAAGCGGGCCGAGGCCCTGGACGCCAGGGCGGCGCGGCTGGAGGAGGCGGAGGCGGAGCTTGTCCGCAAGGAGGAGGCGCTCAAGGCGGAGGCCAGGGCCCTGGAGGAGCGGCTTAAGGAGGTGGAGCGGAGGCTCTACGAGGTGGCGGGCCTCACCCCCGAGGAGGCCCGCAGGCTCGTCCTGGAGCGCCTGGACCGGGAGCTGGAGGAGGAGAAGGCCCAGAGGGTGCGGGCCGCCTTGGAGCGGGCCCGCCTCGAGGCCCGGCGGGAGGCGCAGAAGATCCTGGCCCAGGCCATGCAGCGCCAGGCCTCGGAGACCGCGGCCCAGCTCGCCGTGACCGTGGTGCCCATCCCCTCCGACGCCATGAAGGGGCGGATCATCGGCCGGGAGGGGCGGAACATCCGCGCCTTTGAGGCCCTGACGGGGGTGGACCTCATCATTGACGACACCCCGGACGCCGTCCTCCTCTCCTCCTTCAACCCCATCCGCCGCGAGATCGCCCGCATGGCCCTGGAGGAGCTCTTGAAGGACGGCCGCATCCACCCGAGCCGCATTGAGGAGGTGGTGGAGAAGGCCAAGCAGGAGATGAAGACCTTCATCTACGAGCGCGGGGAGGAGGCGGCCTTGGAGGCGGGGGTGGTGGGCCTGAAGCCCGGCCTCATCCAGCTTTTGGGCCGGCTCCACTTCCGCTCCAGCTACGGCCAGAACGTCCTCAAGCACTCCATCCAGGTGGCCCACCTCGCCGGGATCATGGCGGCGGAGCTCGGCCTGGACGCCGCTTTGGCCCGGCGGGCCGGGCTCCTCCACGACATCGGCAAGAGCGTGGACCGGGAGGTGGAGGGAAGCCACGTGGAGATCGGCATCGCCCTGGCGAGGCGCTTCGGGGAGCCCAAGGAGGTGGTGGACGCCATCGCCCACCACCACGACCCCGACAACGCCGAGACCCTCTACGCCGTCTTGGTGGCCGCGGCCGACGCCCTCTCGGCGGCGCGGCCCGGGGCGAGGCGGGAGAGCCTCGAGGAGTACCTCCAGCGCCTGGAGGCCCTGGAGCGCATCGCCCTCTCCTTCCCCGGGGTGGAGACGGCCTTCGCCGTGCAGGCGGGCCGGGAGGTGCGGGTCATCGTCAAGCCGGAGAAGATCAGCGACGCCAAGGCCACCCTCCTGGCCCGGGAGATCGCGAGCCGCATTGAGAAGGAGATGAACTACCCGGGCCAGGTCCAGGTGACCGTGGTGCGGGAGACCCGGGCGGTGGAGTACGCTAGGTGAAGTGAGGCGCTATGCTTAAAGGCGAAGACATCGGCATTGACCTGGGGACGGCCAGCGTCCTCATCTACGTGCGGGGGAAGGGGATCGTCCTGAAGGAGCCCTCCGTCATCGCCGTGGTCCAGGGGAAACGGGAGGTGAAGGCCGTGGGGGCGGAGGCCTACCGGATGCTCGGGCGCACCCCCGGGAACATCGTGGCCGTGCGCCCCCTCAAGGACGGGGTCATCGCCGACTACGCCCTCACGGAGAAGATGCTCCTCCTCTTCCTGCAGAAGGTCCTTTCCCCCATGAGCCGCCTCTTCAAGGGGCGGGTGCGGATCATGGTGGGGGTTCCCTCCGGGGTGACGGACGTGGAGCGGCGGGCCGTGGTCCAGGCCGTCTCCACCCTGGCCCACAAGGTCTACCTCATTGAGGAACCCTTGGCGGCCGCCATCGGGGCGGGGATCAACGTGGCCGAGCCCACGGGGAGCATGGTGGTGGACATCGGGGGCGGCTCCACGGACATCGCCGTCATCTCCTTGGGCGGGATCGTGCGCTCGGAGAGTCTCCGCATCGCCGGGAACGAGATGGACCAGGCCATCATCCTCCACATCCGCCAGAAGTACAACCTCCTCATCGGGGAGCGCACCGCCGAGGAGCTCAAGATCCGGCTGGGCCGGGCCAAGCTCCTCCCCGGGGAGGAGAAGGAGGTGGCCGAGGTCCGGGGCCGGGACCTCCTCACCGGCCTTCCCCGCACCGCCGAGATCCCCGCCGAGGACATCGTGGAGGCCCTCCAGGAGCCCTTGAGCAAGATCTTCCAGGGGGTGAGGAACGTCCTGGAGAGCACTCCCCCGGAGCTTGCCTCGGACATCTACGAGCGGGGCATCCTCCTCACCGGGGGCGGGGCCCTCCTTAGGAACCTGGACGTGGCCCTGCAGGAGGCCACCGGCGTCCCCGTGGTGGTGGCGGAGAACCCCATTGAGGCCGTGGCCCTGGGCACTGGGAAGGCCCTGGAGATGCTCCACGTCCTCGAGGACACCATCCTCTCCTCCGACGACGTCCTGAGGAGGTGAGGCCCTGTGGACATCCGGGAGATCCTCAAGGTCCTGCCCCATCGCTACCCCTTTCTCCTCGTGGACCGGGTGCTGGAGGCGGACGAGAGGCGCTTCAAGGCCCTCAAGAACGTGACCTTCAACGAGCCCCACTTCCAGGGGCACTTCCCCGGCCACCCCGTCATGCCCGGGGTGCTGATCCTGGAGGCCATGGCCCAGGCGGCCGTGGGGGCGCTGGTGCGCCAGCCGGGCTTTCCCCAAGGGGGCCTCGCCTTCCTCGCCGGGGTGGAGGGGGCCCGGTTCCGGCGGCCCGTCTACCCGGGGGACACCCTGATCCTCGAGGGGGAGCTCCTCGCCTTCCGCCGGGGCGTGGGCAAGGTGGCGGTGCGGGCCCTGGTGGAGGGGGAGGAGCGGGCGAGCGCCACCCTGACCTTCGTCCTCCAGGGGGCCTCTTGATGGCGGACCTGGAGCGCTACCTCAAGCGGGCCCGGGGCGGCCGGGTGGTGCGCACGGGCTTCCTGGACCCCGAGGACCAGGCCCGCCTGGAGGAGATGGCCCGCCGGGAGGGGATCCGGGTGGCCTTCTTCGGCGGCTTTCCCCTGGCGGAGCGCAAGGTGGCCGTCCTCTACCCCGAGGAGGTGCCCTCCGTCTCCGACCCCGTGGAGGTGGTCCTCCTGGACCGCCCCCCGCCCGCCGACCTGGGGGAGGTTTTGGGCGAGGTGGAGGAGGTGGAGGAGGGGGTTCTGGCCGCCCTCCTCCCCGAAGGGAGGAAGGCCCTCGAGGCCCAGGGCTACCGCCTCCTTCCCCCTCCCGAAGGGGCCCTGAGGCCCCCTAGGGAGCGGGTGCGCACCCTGGTCGTCCCCTCCTTGCGGGTGGACGCCGTGGGGGCCAAGGGCTTCGGCGTCTCCCGGTCCTACTTCGCCCAGGGGGTCAAGGCGGGCAAGGTGCGCCTCAAGGGGAGGCCCGCCTCCCCCAAGGACGAGCTCGCCCCCGGGGACCTGCTCTTCGCGGAGGGGCTCGGGACCCTCAGGCTCCTGGAGGTGGTTGGCAAGACGGTGCGGGGCAACTATAAAATCAAGGTGGAGGTGGAGCGGTAGGAGGAGGAATCGGTCCCGTTTTCGGCGAGCCGGATTGACGGAAGTGGGCATTCCGGTATAGATTAGGGTTTGTGCTCTTTGGTCGGGCCAAGGGAGCACGGTAAGAGCCAGCCGCCGCAAGGGGATGGCCCCCTTGCGGAAGAACCCTGTTAGCTTACCTCGGGCGGCCCGCCTTCCTTGAGGTGACGCATGGAGATCAAGCGGTTCGGTCGCATCCGAGAGGTTATCCCCCTTCCACCCCTCACCGAGATCCAGGTGGAGTCCTACCGCAGGGCCCTGCAGGCCGACGTCCCCCCGGAGAAGCGGGAGAACGTCGGCATCCAGGCGGCCTTCCGGGAGACCTTCCCCATTGAGGAGGAGGACAAGGGCAAGGGCGGTTTGGTGCTGGACTTCCTGGAGTACCGCCTGGGCGAGCCCCCCTTCCCCCAGGACGAGTGCCGGGAGAAGGACCTCACCTACCAGGCCCCCCTCTACGCCCGGCTCCAGCTCATCCACAAGGACACGGGCCTCATCAAGGAGGACGAGGTCTTCCTGGGGCACATCCCCCTGATGACCGAGGACGGCTCCTTCATCATCAACGGGGCCGACCGGGTCATCGTCTCCCAGATCCACCGCTCCCCCGGGGTCTACTTCACCCCCGACCCCGCCCGGCCCGGGCGCTACATCGCCAGCATCATCCCCCTGCCCAAGCGGGGCCCCTGGATTGACCTGGAGGTGGAGCCGAACGGCGTCGTCTCCATGAAGGTCAACAAGCGGAAGTTCCCCCTGGTCCTCCTCCTTCGGGTCCTGGGGTACGACCAGGAGACCCTGGCCCGGGAGCTTGGGGCCTACGGGGAGCTGGTCCAGGGCCTCATGGACGAGAGCGTCTTCGCCATGCGCCCCGAGGAGGCTCTGATCCGCCTCTTCACCCTCCTCCGCCCCGGGGACCCGCCCAAGCGGGACAAGGCCGTGGCCTACGTCTACGGCCTCATCGCCGACCCCAGGCGGTACGACCTGGGCGAGGCCGGGCGGTACAAGGCGGAGGAGAAGCTGGGGATCCGCCTCTCGGGCCGCACCCTGGCCCGCTTTGAGGACGGGGAGTTCAAGGACGAGGTCTTCCTCCCCACCCTCCGCTACCTCTTCGCCCTCACCGCCGGGGTCCCGGGCCACGAGGTGGACGACATTGACCACCTGGGCAACCGCCGCATCCGCACCGTGGGGGAGCTCATGACCGACCAGTTCCGGGTGGGGCTCGCCCGCCTCGCCCGGGGGGTGCGGGAGCGGATGCTCATGGGCTCGGAGGACAGCCTCACCCCGGCCAAGCTGGTGAACAGCCGCCCCTTGGAGGCCGCCATCCGGGAGTTCTTCAGCCGCAGCCAGCTTTCCCAGTTCAAGGACGAGACCAACCCCCTCTCCTCCCTGCGCCACAAGCGGCGGATCTCCGCCCTGGGCCCGGGCGGCCTCACCCGGGAGCGGGCGGGGTTTGACGTGCGCGACGTCCACCGCACCCACTACGGGCGCATCTGCCCCGTGGAGACCCCCGAGGGCGCCAACATCGGCCTCATCACCTCCTTGGCGGCCTACGCCCGGGTGGACGAGCTGGGCTTCATCCGCACCCCCTACCGCCGGGTGGTGGGCGGGGTGGTCACCGACGAGGTGGTCTACATGACGGCCACCGAGGAGGACCGCTACACCATCGCCCAGGCCAACACCCCCCTGGAGGGGAACCGGATCGCGGCCGAGCGGGTGGTGGCCCGGAGGAAGGGGGAGCCCGTGATCGTGAGCCCGGAAGAGGTGGAGTTCATGGACGTCTCCCCCAAGCAGGTCTTCTCCGTGAACACCAACCTCATTCCCTTCCTGGAGCACGACGACGCCAACCGGGCCCTCATGGGCTCCAACATGCAGACCCAGGCCGTGCCCCTCATCCGGGCCCAGGCCCCCGTGGTGATGACGGGCCTCGAGGAGCGGGTGGTGCGGGACTCCCTGGCCGCCCTCTACGCCGAGGAGGACGGGGAGGTGGCCAAGGTGGACGGCAACCGCATCGTCGTGCGCTACGAGGACGGCCGCCTGGTGGAGTACCCCTTGCGCCGCTTCTACCGCTCCAACCAGGGTACGGCCCTGGACCAGCGCCCCCGGGTGGTGGTGGGGCAGCGGGTGCGCAAAGGGGACCTCCTCGCCGACGGCCCCGCCTCCGAGAACGGCTTCCTGGCCCTGGGGCAGAACGTCCTCGTGGCCATCATGCCCTTTGACGGGTACAACTTTGAGGACGCCATCGTCATCAGCGAGGAGCTCCTCAAGCGGGACTTCTACACCTCCATCCACATTGAGCGCTACGAGATTGAGGCCCGGGACACCAAGCTTGGCCCCGAGCGGATCACCCGGGACATCCCCCACCTCTCCGAGGCCGCCCTAAGGGACCTGGACGAGGAGGGCGTGGTGCGCATCGGCGCCGAGGTGAAGCCCGGGGACATCCTCGTGGGGCGGACCAGCTTCAAGGGCGAGTCCGAGCCCACCCCCGAGGAGAGGCTCCTCCGCTCCATCTTCGGCGAGAAGGCCCGGGACGTGAAGGACACCTCCCTCCGGGTGCCGCCCGGCGAAGGGGGGATCGTGGTCCGCACCGTCCGGCTGCGGCGGGGCGACCCCGGGGTGGAGCTCAAGCCCGGGGTGCGGGAGGTGGTCCGGGTCTACGTGGCCCAGAAGCGCAAGCTCCAGGTGGGGGACAAGCTCGCCAACCGCCACGGGAACAAGGGGGTGGTGGCCAAGATCCTCCCCGTGGAGGACATGCCCCACCTGCCCGACGGCACCCCCGTGGACGTGATCCTGAACCCCCTGGGCGTCCCCAGCCGGATGAACCTGGGGCAGATCCTGGAGACCCACCTGGGCCTCGCCGGGTACTTCCTGGGCCAGCGCTACATCTCCCCCATCTTTGACGGGGCCAAGGAGCCCGAGATCAAGGAGCTCCTCGCCCAGGCCTTTGAGGTCTACTTCGGCAAGCGCAAGGGCGAGGGCTTCGGCGTGGACAAGCGGGAGGTGGAGGTCCTCCGCCGGGCGGAGAAGCTCGGCCTCGTCACCCCGGGCAAGACCCCGGAGGAGCAGCTTAAGGAGCTCTTCCTCCAGGGCAAGGTGGTCCTCTACGACGGCCGCACGGGCGAGCCCATTGAGGGCCCCATCGTGGTGGGACAGATGTTCATCATGAAGCTCTACCACATGGTGGAGGACAAGATGCACGCCCGCTCCACGGGGCCCTACTCCCTCATCACCCAGCAGCCCCTGGGCGGGAAGGCCCAGTTCGGCGGCCAGCGCTTCGGGGAGATGGAGGTCTGGGCCCTCGAGGCCTATGGGGCGGCCCACACCCTCCAGGAGATGCTCACCCTTAAGTCCGACGACATTGAGGGCAGGAACGCCGCCTACGAGGCCATCATCAAGGGGGAGGACGTTCCCGAGCCCAGCGTCCCCGAGTCCTTCCGCGTGCTGGTGAAGGAGCTCCAGGCCTTGGCCTTGGACGTGCAGACCCTGGACGAGAAGGACAACCCCGTGGACATCTTTGAGGGGTTGGCCTCCAAGCGGTGAGGGTGAAGGCGGTTCCCCCGAGGTGAAGCATGAAAAAAGAGGTTCGTAAGGTTCGCATCGCTTTGGCCTCCCCGGAGAAGATCCGCTCCTGGAGCTACGGGGAGGTGGAGAAGCCCGAGACCATCAACTACCGCACCCTCAAGCCCGAGCGGGACGGCCTCTTTGACGAGCGCATCTTCGGCCCCATCAAGGACTACGAGTGCGCCTGCGGCAAGTACAAGCGCCAGCGCTTTGAGGGCAAGGTGTGCGAGCGGTGTGGCGTGGAGGTGACGAAGAGCATCGTCCGCCGCTACCGCATGGGGCACATTGAGCTCGCCACCCCCGCCGCCCACATCTGGTTCGTCAAGGACGTCCCCTCCAAGATCGGGACCCTCCTGGACCTTTCCGCCACCGAGCTGGAGCAGGTCCTCTACTTCAGCAAGTACATCGTCTTGGATCCCAAGGGGGCCATCCTGAACGGGGTCCCGGTGGAGAAGCGCCAGCTCCTCACCGACGAGGAGTACCGGGAGCTCCGCTACGGCAAGCAGGAGACCTACCCCCTGCCCCCCGGGGTGGACGCGCTGGTGAAGGACGGGGAGGAGGTGGTAAAGGGCCAGGAGCTTGCCCCCGGGGTGGTGAGCCGCCTGGACGGCGTGGCCCTCTACCGCTTCCCCCGCCGCGTCCGGGTGGAGTACGTGAAGAAGGAGCGGGCCGGGCTCAGGCTTCCCCTCGCCGCCTGGGTGGAGAAGGAGGCCTACAAGCCCGGCGAAATCCTCGCCGAGCTCCCCGAGCCCTACCTCTTCCGGGCCGAGGAGGAGGGCGTGGTGGAGCTTAAGGAGCTGGAGGAAGGGGCTTTCCTCGTCCTCCGCCGGGAGGACGAGCCGGTGGCCACCTACTTCCTCCCCGTGGGCATGACGCCCCTCGTGGTCCACGGGGAGATCGTGGAGAAGGGCCAGCCCCTGGCCGAGGCCAAGGGCCTTCTCCGCATGCCCCGCCAGGTCCGGGCCGCCCAGGTGGAGGCGGAGGAGGAGGGGGAGACGGTCTACCTCACCCTCTTCCTGGAGTGGACGGAGCCCAAGGACTACCGCGTCCAGCCCCACATGAACGTGGTGGTCCCCGAGGGGGCCCGGGTGGAGGCGGGGGACAAGATCGTGGCCGCCATTGACCCCGAGGAGGAGGTCATCGCCGAGGCCGAGGGGGTGGTCCACCTCCACGAGCCCGCCAGCATCCTGGTGGTCAAGGCCCGGGTCTACCCCTTTGAGGACGACGTGGAGGTTTCCACCGGGGACCGGGTGGCCCCGGGGGACGTCCTCGCCGACGGGGGCAAGGTCAAAAGCGACGTCTACGGCCGGGTGGAGGTGGACCTGGTCCGCAACGTGGTCCGGGTGGTGGAGTCCTACGACATTGACGCCCGCATGGGGGCCGAGGCCATCCAGCAGCTCCTCAAGGAGCTGGACCTCGAGGCCCTGGAGAAGGAGCTTCTGGAGGAGATGAAGCACCCCTCCCGGGCCCGGCGGGCCAAGGCCAGGAAGCGCCTGGAGGTGGTGCGGGCCTTCCTGGACTCGGGGAACCGGCCCGAGTGGATGATCCTCGAGGCCGTCCCCGTCCTTCCCCCGGACCTCCGGCCCATGGTCCAGGTGGACGGCGGCCGCTTCGCCACGAGCGACCTCAACGACCTCTACCGCCGCCTCATCAACCGCAACAACCGGCTGAAGAAGCTCTTGGCCCAGGGGGCCCCCGAGATCATCATCCGCAACGAGAAGCGGATGCTCCAGGAGGCGGTGGACGCCCTCCTGGACAACGGCCGCCGCGGCGCTCCCGTGACCAACCCCGGCTCCGACCGGCCCCTCCGTAGCCTCACCGACATCCTCTCCGGCAAGCAGGGCCGCTTCCGCCAGAACCTCTTGGGCAAGCGGGTGGACTACTCGGGCCGGAGCGTGATCGTGGTGGGGCCCCAGCTCAAGCTCCACCAGTGCGGCCTGCCCAAGCGGATGGCCCTGGAGCTCTTCAAGCCCTTCCTCCTCAAGAAGATGGAGGAGAAGGGCATCGCCCCCAACGTCAAGGCGGCGCGGCGCATGCTGGAGCGCCAGCGGGACATCAAGGACGAGGTGTGGGACGCCTTGGAGGAGGTGATCCACGGCAAGGTGGTCCTCTTGAACCGCGCCCCCACCCTGCACCGCTTGGGCATCCAGGCCTTCCAGCCCGTCTTGGTGGAGGGGCAGTCCATCCAGCTCCACCCCCTGGTCTGCGAGGCCTTCAACGCCGACTTTGACGGGGACCAGATGGCCGTCCACGTCCCCCTCTCCTCCTTCGCCCAGGCCGAGGCCCGCATCCAGATGCTCTCCGCCCACAACCTCCTCTCCCCGGCCTCCGGGGAGCCCCTGGCCAAGCCCAGCCGGGACATCATCCTGGGCCTCTACTACATCACCCAGGTGCGCAAGGAGAAGAAGGGGGCGGGCCTGGAGTTCGCCACCCCCGAGGAGGCCCTGGCCGCCCACGAGCGGGGAGAGGTGGCCCTGAACGCCCCCATCAAGGTGGCGGGCAGGGAGACCAGCGTGGGCCGGCTCAAGTACGTCTTCGCCAACCCCGACGAGGCCCTCCTCGCCGTGGCCCACGGCATCGTGGACCTGCAGGACGTGGTCACCGTCCGCTACATGGGCAAGCGGCTGGAGACGAGCCCGGGCCGCATCCTCTTCGCCCGCATCGTGGCCGAGGCGGTGGAGGACGAGAAGGTGGCCTGGGAGCTCATCCAGCTGGACGTGCCCCAGGAGAAGAACTCCCTCAAGGACCTGGTCTACCAGGCCTTCCTCCGCCTGGGGATGGAGAAGACCGCCAGGCTCCTGGACGCCCTCAAGTACTACGGCTTCACCTTCTCCACCACGAGCGGCATCACCATCGGCATTGACGACGCCGTGATCCCGGAGGAGAAGAAGCAGTACCTGGAGGAGGCCGACCGCAAGCTCCTCCAGATTGAGCAGGCCTACGAGATGGGCTTCCTCACCGACCGGGAGCGGTACGACCAGATCCTCCAGCTCTGGACCGAGACCACGGAGAAGGTCACCCAGGCGGTCTTCAAGAACTTTGAGGAGAACTACCCCTTCAACCCCCTCTACGTCATGGCCCAGTCCGGGGCCCGGGGCAACCCGCAGCAGATCCGCCAGCTCTGCGGCCTGCGCGGCCTCATGCAGAAGCCCTCGGGCGAGACCTTTGAGGTGCCGGTGCGCTCCTCCTTCCGCGAGGGCCTCACCGTCTTGGAGTACTTCATCTCCAGCCACGGGGCCCGTAAGGGCGGGGCGGACACCGCCCTCCGCACCGCCGACTCCGGCTACCTCACCCGCAAGCTCGTGGACGTGACCCACGAGATCGTGGTGCGGGAGGCGGACTGCGGCACCACCAACTACATCTCCGTTCCCCTCTTCCAGCCCGACGAGGTGACCCGCTCCTTGCGCCTGAGGAAGCGCGCGGACATTGAGGCGGGCCTCTACGGGCGCGTCCTGGCCCGGGAGGTGGAGGTCCTGGGGGTGCGCCTCGAGGAGGGCCGCTACCTCTCCATGGACGACGTCCACCTCCTCATCAAGGCCGCCGAGGCCGGGGAGATCCAGGAGGTGCCCGTCCGCAGCCCCCTCACCTGCCAGACCCGCTACGGGGTCTGCCAGAAGTGCTACGGGTACGACCTCTCCATGGCCCGGCCCGTCTCCATCGGCGAGGCGGTGGGCATCGTGGCCGCCCAGTCCATCGGCGAGCCCGGCACCCAGCTCACCATGCGCACCTTCCACACGGGCGGCGTGGCCGGGGCCGCGGACATCACCCAGGGTCTGCCCCGCGTCATTGAGCTCTTTGAGGCCCGGCGCCCCAAGGCCAAGGCGGTGATCTCCGAGATTGACGGGGTGGTGCGCATTGAGGAGACGGAGGAGAAGCTCTCCGTCTTCGTGGAGTCCGAGGGCTTCTCCAAGGAGTACAAGCTCCCCAAGGAGGCGCGCCTTCTCGTCAAGGACGGGGACTACGTGGAGGCGGGCCAGCCCCTCACCCGCGGGGCCATTGACCCCCACCAGCTCTTGGAGGCCAAGGGCCCCGAGGCGGTGGAGCGCTACCTGGTGGAGGAGATCCAGAAGGTCTACCGGGCCCAGGGCGTGAAGCTGCACGACAAGCACATTGAGATCGTGGTCCGGCAGATGATGAAGTACGTGGAGGTCACCGACCCCGGGGACAGCCGCCTCCTCGAGGGCCAGGTCCTGGAGAAGTGGGACGTGGAGGCCCTGAACGAGAGGCTCATCGCCGAGGGCAAGACCCCGGTGGCCTGGAAGCCCCTCCTCATGGGGGTCACGAAGAGCGCCCTCTCCACCAAGAGCTGGCTCTCCGCCGCCAGCTTCCAGAACACCACCCACGTCCTCACCGAGGCGGCCATCGCCGGGAAGAAGGACGAGCTCATCGGCCTCAAGGAGAACGTCATCCTGGGCCGCCTGATCCCGGCGGGCACGGGTTCGGACTTCGTCCGCTTCACCCAGGTGGTGGACCAGAAGACCCTGAAGGCCATTGAGGAGGCCCGCAAGGAGGCGGTGGAGGCCAAGGAGCGGCCCGCCGCCCGGCGCGGGGTCAAGCGGGAGCAGCCCGGCAAGCAGGCTTAAGCCCGCCCCGCAAGGTGGAGGCCCCCGGTTTCCCCGGGGGCCTTTTTCCGGCATAATGGGCCCGTGCGCGCCCGGTTGTACGCCGCGTTCCGTCAGGTGGGCGAGGACCTCTTCGCCCAGGGCCTCATCTCCGCCACGGCCGGGAACTTCTCCGTGCGCACCAAGGGGGGGTTCCTCATCACCAAAAGCGGGGTGCAGAAGGCGAGGCTCACCCCGGAGGACCTCCTGGAGGTGCCCTTGGAAGGGCCCATCCCCGAAGGGGCGAGCGTGGAGAGCGTGGTCCACCGGGAGGTCTACCGCAGGACCGGGGCCCGGGCCCTGGTCCACGCCCACCCCCGGGTGGCCGTGGCCCTCTCCTTCCACCTCTCCCGCCTAAGGCCTTTGGACCTCGAGGGCCAGCACTACCTGAAGGAGGTCCCGGTCCTCGCCCCCAAGACGGTCTCCGCCACGGAGGAGGCGGCCTTGAGCGTGGCCGAGGCCTTGCGGGAGCACCGGGCCTGCCTCCTGAGGGGGCACGGGGCCTTCGCCGTGGGCCTGAAGGAGGCCCCGGAGGAGGCCCTTCTCGAGGCCTACGGCCTCATGACCACCCTGGAGGAGAGCGCCCAGATCCTCCTCTACCACCGCCTCTGGCAGGGGGCGGGGCCCGCCTTGGGGGGTGGGGAATGAGGGTCCTCTTCGTGGAGGGGAAGGACCGGGAGGCCCTGGTGGCCCTGGCGGAGGCCCTGCCCCATCCCTACTGGCTCCTCGAGGGCGAAGGGGTCTTCCTCCTCCAGGTCCTCGGGGCCGGGGAGGAGGCCCGGGCCCGGGCCGAGGCCGTGCCCGGGGTCAGGGTCTGGGCCTTCCGCCTGGAGGATGGGGTAGTCTATAGGGGATGCGGGAAGAGATCGGGTACGTCCCCGTAGGGGAGGCGGAGCTTTACGTGGAGGACGTGGGTCCCGTGGAGGGGCCCGCCCTCTTCGTCCTCCACGGCGGTCCCGGGGGGAACGCCTACGTCCTGCGGGAAGGCCTCCAGGACTACCTGGAGGGCTTCCGCGTGGTCTACTTTGACCAGCGGGGCTCGGGGCGGAGCCTGGAGCTTCCCCAAGACCCCAGGCTCTTCACCGTGGACGCGTTGGTGGAGGACACCCTCCTCCTCGCCGAGGCCTTGGGGGTTGAGCGCTTCGGCCTCCTCGCCCACGGCTTCGGAGCGGTGGTGGCCCTGGAGGTGCTCAGGCGCTTTCCCCAGGCGGAAGGGGCCATCCTCCTCGCTCCCTGGGTCAACTTCCCTTGGCTCGCCGCCCGCCTGGCGGAGGCGGCGGGGCTTGCCCCCCTCCCCGACCCGGAGGAGAACCTCAAGGAGGCCCTCAAGCGGGAGGAGCCCAAGGCCCTCTTTGACCGCCTCATGTTCCCCACCCCCCGGGGGCGGATGGCCTACGAGTGGCTCGCCGAGGGGGCGGGGATTTTGGGTTCGGACGCGCCCGGCCTCGCCTTCCTGCGCAACGGGCTTTGGCGCCTGGACTACACCCCTTACCTCACCCCGGAGCGCCGCCCCCTCTACGTCCTCGTGGGGGAGCGGGACGGGACGAGCTACCCCTACGCCGAGGAGGTGGCCTCGAGGCTCCGCGCCCCCATCCGGGTCCTCCCGGAGGCGGGCCACTACCTCTGGATTGACGCCCCCGAGGCCTTTGAGGAGGCCTTCAAGGAGGCCCTCGCCGCCTTGGTCCCCGCCCTCCGCGGGCCTCTGGTAGACTGAGGCCGTCACCGGGGGTGCCCCAAAGGGGCTGAGAGCATACCCTTGGAACCTGATCCGGGTCATGCCGGCGTAGGGAAGGTGACGGCCATCCCCTCCCGGTGACAAGGAGGGGCGCGATGCGGAAAATCCTGGCGGCTTTGGCGTTCCTGACCCTGGGCTTGGCCCAGGAGCTCGTGGTCCTCACCCACTCCAGCTTCTCCCTGGACAAGGCCCTCATCGCCCGGTTCCAGGAGGAGACGGGGATCCGGCTCCGCTTCCTCAAGGGAGGCGACGCGGGGGAGACCCTGAACAAGGCCATCCTCTCCAAGGGGGCCCCCATCGCCGACGTCCTCTACGGCTTTGACAACACCTTCCTCTCCCGGGCCCTCGAGGCGGACATCCTCCTCCCCTACGTGAGCCCGGAGATCCGGAACCTCCGCTCCGAGCTCCTTCTGGACCCCAGCTTCCGGGCCATCCCCGTGGACTACGGCTTCGTCAGCCTCAACTACGACCGGGCCTACTTCCGGGGCAAGGCCCTGCCGCAAAGGCCGGAGGACCTCGCCCGCCCGGAGTACGCCCGCCTGCTCGTGGTGGAGAACCCCGCCACCAGCTCCCCGGGCCTCGCCTTCCTGATGGCCACGGTGGCCCGCTTCGGGGAGGACGGGTACCTGGACTTCTGGGCCAGGCTCCGGGACGGGGGCGTCCGGGTGGCCAAGGGCTGGAGCGAGGCCTACTACACCCACTTCACCCTCCACGGCGGGGACCGGCCCCTGGTGGTCTCCTACACCACGAGCCCCGCCGCCGAGGTCTACTACTCCGAGGGCAAGTACAAGGAGCCCCCCACCGGGAACCTCTTCCCGGAGCTCGCCTTCTTCCAGGTGGAGTTCGTGGGCATCCTCAAGGGGACCAAGAACCTGGAGGCCGCCCGCCGCTTCGTGGACTGGCTCCTCTCCCGCCCCGTGCAGGAGAACATCCCCACGGAGATGTGGGTCTACCCCGCCAGGCGGGACGCCCGCCTGCCCGAGGTCTTCCGCTTCACCCCGCCTCCCGCCGGGGCCGTGCGCCTGGACCCGGCCCGCATGGCGGCGAACCGGGAGCGGTGGATTGAGGAGTGGACCCGGGTGGTCCTCCAGGGCCAGGACCCCGAGGCGGTGCGGGCCGGGCGGCGGTGAGCTGGGGTGGGCGCGGCCGCCCTGGTCCTCGCCTTCCTCGCCTTCGCCCTCTTCTACCCCTTAGGCCGGGTCCTGGTCCTGGGGGTGGGGGAGGGGTTCGGCCGCGCCCTGGCCAACCCCTACTACTGGGAGCGCTACCTCTTCAGCCTGGAGTACGGCCTCGGCTCCGCCCTCCTCACCCTGGCCTTGGCCCTACCCCTCGCCTTCCTCTTCCGCTGGCGCTTCCCGGGTAGGGCGGGCTTCCTCGCCCTTTCCACCCTGCCCTTCGTCCTGCCCACCCCGGTGGTGGCCTTGGGGTTTCTGGCCCTGGTGGGGCCTCGAGGGCTTCTGGGCCTGGACCTCTACGGCACCCGGGCCGTCCTCTACTGGGCCGCCCTTTTCTACAACCTGGGCCTCGCCCTGCGCATCCTCCTCCCGGTGGCCCTGGCGCTGGAAAGGCCCCTGGAGGCGGCCCGGGTCCTGGGGGCGAGCCCTTTTCGGGCCTTCCTCCGGGTGGGGCTTCCCCTCCTCCTCCCCGCTTTGGGCTCGGCGGGCCTCCTCGTCTTCCTCTACGCCTTCTCCGCCTTCGGGGTGCCCCTGCTCCTCGGAGGGCCCCGGTACGCCACCTTGGAGGTGGAGGTCTACACCCTTCTCGCCTACCGCCTGGCCTTCCCCGAGGCCAGCGCCCTCATGCTCCTCCAGGTGGCCACCTTGGCCGGGGTGGCCCTCCTCTACCTCCGCCTCCAGGGGGCGGTCCTCCCGCCCCCCGTTCCGCCCCGCCCCCTCCCGCGGGGGCGGGGGTGGGCCTTGGCCCTGGGGATGGGGGTCTTCTTCCTCGGGGTTTACGCCCCCCTCCTCGCCCTGGCCCTGCGCTTGGAGCCCCTGGCCTTGGTCTCCGCCTGGGCCTCGGAGGACTTCACCCCCTTGCCCCTGGCCCTGACCAACACCCTCCGCTTCAGCCTGGGGGCCTTGGGCCTGGCCCTCCTTTTGGGGGTGGCCTACGCCCTCGCCGCCCGGGGGAGGCTCTGGGTGGACCTCTTGGGCCTCCTGCCCCTCATGGTGAGCCCGGTGGCCGTGGGCCTCGGGTACCTCGTGGCCTACCCTGGCCTCCGGGGCTCCCTCCTTCTCCTCCTCACCGCCTACGCCCTCCTCGCCTACCCCCTCCTCGCCCGGGCCCTCCTCCCCGCCCTCCGGGGCCTCCCCCCGAGCCTCCTCCAGGCGGCCCGGGTCCTGGGGGCGGGCCCTTTTCGGGCCTTCCTCCGGGTGGAGCTTCCCCTCCTCCTCCCCGCCCTCTCCTCGGGGACGGCCTTGGCCCTGGCGGCCCTTTTGGGGGAGTTCGGGGCGAGCCTCGTCCTCTGGCGGCCCGAGTGGACCACCCTGGCCCTGGCCATCTACGAGCGGCTGGGCCGCCCCGGGGAGGGCCCTTTCCGGGAGGCGGTGGCCCTGGCCCTGGTCCTCGCCCTCCTCTCCGCCGGGCTCTTCTACCTTCTGGACCGGGGCCGGGGGCGGTTTGGCTAGGGGCCTTCCCCCTGGCAGGTGGGGCAGAAGTGGGTGCCCCGCCCGGCCACCACCCGCCGCTCCACCGGGCGCCCGCAGGCCGGGCAGGGGAGGCCCTCCCGGCCGTAGACGGCGTGGCGCGTCTGGAAGCCCCCAGGGAGGCCGTCGGGCTGGCGGTAGCTTTGGTCCGAGAGGGTGCTTCCCCCGAGTTCCACGGCCTCCGCCAGCACCTCGCGCAGGGCCCGGTAGAGGCGCCGCGCCTCCTCCTCGGTGAGGCTTCGGGCGGGGCGGAAGGGGCTTAGGCGGGCGCGGAAGAGGGCCTCGTCGGCGTAGATGTTGCCCACCCCGGCGGCGAGGCGCTGGTCCAGGAGGAGGGCCTTAAGGGGCCTCGCGCTCTCCTTCAGCCCTCGGAAGAACCCGGGAAAGGCGAAGGCCTCCGAGAGGGGCTCGGGGCCGAGGCGGAGGAGGAGGGGGATCTCCCGGTAGTCCCCGCGCCGCACCCCAAAGAGGCGCCCGAAGCGCCGGGGGTCGTGGAAGTAGAGGGTCCGGCCCTCGAGGACCAGGGCCGCCCGGGTGTGGGGCGTCGGCTCCAGCCGGAACCCCCCCGTCATCCCCAGGTGGGCCACGAGCTCCACCCCGCCCTCGAGGGCGAAGAGGAGGAACTTCCCCCGGCGGTCCACCTCCAGGATCCGCCTCCCCTCCGCCAGGGCCGTGTTCCGGTAGCGGGCGGGGTCGCGGTGGACCACCTGCCTAAGGGTCTGGCCCAGGACCAGGGGGCGCAGCCGCCTACGGGTGGTCTCCACCTCGGGAAGCTCGGGCACGGGGCCTCCTTTTCGCCAGGAAGCGGTAGAGCCGCTCGCCCGTCCCGAAGGGGACGAGGAGGAGGAGAAGGGGGTAAAGGGGCCAGAGGAGGGGAAGCCGCCGGGCCAGGGCGAGGAGGGCGGCGTAGCCCCGGTGGGTCCGGTCCCCCTCGAGGACGTGAAGCTCCTCCAGAAGCGCCTTCGGGTCCAGGCCGGAGGCCTCTTGCAAGGGCACCACCTGGAGGGTGCCCCCAAGGTCCAGGGCCTTGAGGGTCCGCCCCAGGGCGCGGCAGTAGGGGCAGGCGCCGTCAATCAGTACCCGCATGGGCCTCCACCGGGACCGGCTCCCCCTTCTCGTTCACCGCCACGTAGGTGAGGACCCCCTGGGTGGCCAGAACCCTTCCGTTCCCCTCCCCGAAGCGCTCCTTGTAGACCTCCACCTCCACGGTGAGGGAGGTCCGGCCCACCCGCACCACCCGGGCCACCACCTCCAGGAGGTCCCCGGTGCGGATGGGCACCTTGAACTCCACGCTGCCCACCGCCACGGTCACCACGGGGCGCTTGGCCCGGCGGGCGGCGGCGTAGGAGCCCACCTTGTCCATGAGCCCGAGGACGAAGCCGCCGAAGGCGGCCCCCAAGGGGTTGGTGTGCTCGGGGAAGACGAGCTCTAGGGTCCGCGCCTCCATAGCCTCCCCAGGTTACCGCTGGAGGAGGGCGTCGGTGAGCCTCGCCATCTCCCGGTCCTTCTCCGTGACCCCGCCTGCGGAGTGGGTCCACCACTCCACCGTCACCCGGCCCCACTCCACGGTGAGGCGGGGGTGGTGGTTTTCCCGCTCGGCCAGGGCCCCCACCCGGTTGGCGAAGTCCAGGGCCTCCCGGAAGTTTGGGAAGGCGAAGGTCTTGACGAGCCGCTTGGGGTTTTCCCGCTCCTCCCAGTCCATGCCTTCCAGGGTAAGGGAAAAGCCCCGGACCCATGGTGTCCGGGGCTTGGTTCTGGTTGCGGGGGCGGGATTTGAACCCGCGACCTTCGGGTTATGAGCCCGACGAGCTACCAGGCTGCTCCACCCCGCGTCGCCATTGGTTAATGTAGCAAATCCCCTTGGCCTTTGTCAACCAGGGCCGGGCTTGCCTTGCAAAGGTCAGGAGGACGGGTGTATATCTCTCTCCTGATGGGCAAGCGAGGCTTCCTTCGCAGGGAGGCAAGCCCCAAGGAGGTCCTGGAACACTGCCTGCGCCTGGCCCGGGAGGTGGCCCCTCCCACCCCCAAAGGCAAGCGGGGCCGCCCCTGGCGCTACAGCCACGCCCTTTACCTGGCCCTCCTTCTCTTCCGCGCCTTCTTCCACCTCACCTACCGCGAGACGGAGGCCTCACTCCAGGACCTGATGGAAGGCCCCTTCCCTTCCCACCAGTCCCTGGCCCGCTACGCCCTCAAGCACCTGGACCCCAAACTCCTTGAGGCCCTCCTGGAGAGGCTTTCCCGGGAACTGGAGGCCCATCTCGCCCCGGAGTCCTCGCCGGAAGGCGAAGCGGCTTCGGACGAGGCGCCGGCACACCTGGCGGCGCTTTCCCCCCCTCTACCTCATGGACACCACGGGGCTGGCCTACCGGAGCAAGGACCGGCTTCTCCGCTTTCGTCGGGGGAAGGAGGTGCGGCGGGTGCGGGGGCACGCGCGGCTTCTGGCCCTGATGCGGTGGGATAGGGAGAGGCGGCTCTTGTGGCCCTGGGGTGGAGTGGTGGGGGAGGGCTACGCCCCGGACCCCCGGCTTGGGGGGGAGGTGCTGAGGCGGTTTCCTCCTTCCCGGGGGTGGCTTTTGGCGGACGCGGGGTTTGACGGGAAGGAGGTGTGGGGGGTTTTGGGGGAGGCGGGGGTGCGGCCGGTGATCCGGCTTCGGGGCGGGGGCGAGGCCAGGGAGGAGGCGCGGGTGCGGGCGCGGGAGGGGTGGGACCCCGAGGTGTACCGGTTTCGCGGGGTGGTGGAGGGGGTGTTTGGGGGGATGAAGACGCGGCTGGGTGGGGGGTACCTTTGGGAGCGGAAGCCTTGGACGGCCATGGCGCGGGCGCTTTTGGAGCTCATCGCCTACGGCCTTAGGGTTCTTCTCTCCCTTCTCCCGCCCCCTCCGGGGTACAAGGCAATTTACTAGGCAAGCCCACCAGGGCCTTAAGGAGGCTTCGCGCGTAGGCCAGGGTGTCCTTTAGGGCCTTTGGGTCCAGGCGGGCGAAGGTGTCCGTGGGCCAGTGCCAGTCCGGGGGGACGCCCCCTTCCAGGCGGACGAGGGTGAGGGTGGGAAACCCCCTTTGCGCCAGGGGGAGGGTGTCAAAGTAGGCCAGGCGGTAGCGTACGGGCCTCGCCCCTGGGGTCTTGCGGGCGGCCTCGAGGAGCGGCCCCCGGTAGGGGACGTAGCGGAGCATCCCCTCCCCCTCGGCGTAGAAGAGCTCCCCCCGGCCCACGTTGTCCAGGTTGAGGACGAGCGTCCCCTCGGGCAGGTGGGGGAGGAGGGCCTTGGCCCCCAAGGCCCCCACCTCCTCGCACCCCGTGAGGGCGAGGCCGAGCCGGAAGCCCGGAGGGGGGTCGGTCTCCAGGAAGAGGGCCGTGGCCACGGCCACGCCGCTTGCGTTGTCGTTGCCCCCCTTCACGTAGGGAGCAGAAAGCTCCCGGTGCAGGAGGAGGGCGGCCTGGAGGAGGAAGTAGAGGCTTAGGGGCCATTTCAGGGGGGTGAGGGCCAAAAGGGGGGAGAGCAGGGCGAGGCAGGCGTTGAGGAGGAAGCTCCTCCGGAAGCCCTTCACCCTCTTGGGGTGGTAGAGGAAGTAGGTCTTGGCCGTGTCCACGTGGGCCATGAGGACGAGGGCCCTTGTCCCCTCCCCCTTCCAGGCGAGGAGGTTTCGCGAGGGGTGGCGGTCCAAAAGCCTTCCCCAGGGCCTCCTGCCCGTGAAGTAGAGGTAGAAGCCTAAGGCCCCCGCCAGGGGGAAAAGGGGAGAGAGGAAGCCGAGGCCCAGGAGGAGGCTTAGGGCCAAAAGCTCGGGGCCGTAGCTTCGCACCCCCCGGAAGGGGATCTCCGAGGGCTTAAGGCCCCGCGCCTCCAGGAAGCCGGCCAGCCTGCGGAAGGCCTCGGCCTCGAGGGCCGTGGCGCTTCCCCGGTGGGGGAGCTTAAGGAGCTCCAAGACCTCTTCCAGCGCCTCCACCTTCCCAGCATAATGGCCTCATGTGGGCCTTCCCCGAACGCTTTGAGGGGCGGCACGTGCGCCTGGAGCCCCTCGCCCTTGCCCACCTTCCCGCCTTTCTCCGGCACTACGATCCCGAGGTCTACCGCTTCCTGAGCCGGGCCCCCGTGGCCCCCACGGAGGAAGCCTTAAGGGCCCACCTGGAAGGGCTCCTTGGGGAGCCCGGCCGGGTGAACTGGGCCATCCTCTTCGGGAAGGAGGTGGCGGGGCGGATCTCCGTGATCGCCCCCGAGCCCGAGCACGCCAAGCTGGAGCTCGGCACCATGCTCTTCAAGCCCTTCTGGGGAAGCCCCGCCAACAAGGAGGCCAAGTACCTCCTCCTCCGCCACGCCTTTGAGGTCCTCCGGGCGGAGAGGGTCCAGTTCAAGGTGGACCTGAGGAACGAGAGGAGCCAAAGAGCCCTGGAGGCCCTGGGAGCGGTGCGGGAAGGGGTCTTGCGGAAAAACCGCAGGCTTCCCGATGGCGCCTTCCGGGACGACGTGGTCTACAGCGTCCTCAAGGAGGAGTGGCCGGGGGTGAAGGCGAGGCTAGAGGCCAGGCTCTATGGCGCTTCGGGAAACCCTTAGCCTCCTCGTCCTCCTCCTCGCCTACCTGGGCCTCGCCCTGGGGGGGCTTCCCGGCTACCGGATGAACCGGGCGGGGGTGGCCCTGGTGGGGGCAAGCCTCCTCGTGCTCCTCGGCGCCTTGGACCTCGAGGAGGCCTGGCGGGCCCTGGACCCCTCCACCCTGGTCTTCCTCTTCGGGGTCATGGTCCTGAACGCCCACCTGGGCTACGCGGGCTTCTTCGGCTGGGTGGCCGAGGGGCTTTGGAAGAGGGCCAGGACCCCCTTCGCCCTCCTCGTCCTCCTCAGCCTGGGCTCGGGCCTCCTTTCCGCCCTCTTCCTCAACGACACCATGGCCCTCCTCCTCACCCCCCTCGTCCTCCGCCTCGCCCGGGGCCTGGGCCTGAACCCCGTGCCTTACCTCCTCGCCCTCATGGCGGGGGTGAACACGGGAAGCCTCATGACCCCCACGGGAAACCCCCAGAACATCCTGGTGGCGAGCCTCTCGGGGATGGCCTACCTGGACTTCCTCCGGGCCCTTTTCCCCGTGGCCTTCCTGGGCCTCGCCCTGCAGGTGGGGCTCCTCGCCCTCCTCTACCCCGAGGCCCGCTCCCTAAGGCCCCTTCCGCCCCCTCCCCCTTTGCGCTACCGGCTCCACCCCGGGCTTCTCCGCAAAGGGCTTCTCGTGGCCTCGGGGCTCCTCCTCGCCTTCCTCCTCGGCTACCCCATGGCCCAGGGGGCCTTGGTGGCGGCGGGGCTTCTCCTCTTCACCCGGAGGCTCCGCTCGGAGCGGTACTTCATGCGGGTGGACTGGGAGCTTCTGGTGATGTTCGGCGGGCTCTTCGTCCTCACCGAAGGGGTGCGCCGCCTGGGGCTCGCCGAGGCCCTTTTGCCCCTCGCCTCTAGCCCCCTCGGGCTCCTCCTCGCCGCCACCCTCCTCTCCCTCCTCATCTCCAACGTGCCCGCGGTCCTCCTCCTCGCCCCCCTGGCCAAGACCCCGGAGGAGTGGCTCCTCCTCGCCGGGGGGAGCACCCTGGCGGGCAACCTCACCCTGCTCGCCAGCGTGGCGAACCTCATCGTGGCCGAGGGGGCGGGACGGGAGGGGGTGCGGGTGGGCCTCCTGGAGCACCTCCGCTTCGGGCTTCCCCTCACCCTCTTCTCCCTGGCCCTCCTCTACCTGGGGCTAGCCTAGCCGGGCCTCGAGCCAGCCCCCGAGGGCCAGGACCTTCCCGTCCTCCCCGTACGCCCCCACCACCTGGAGCCCCACCGGCATCCCCTCCACCTTGGCGAAGGGGAGGGCGAGGGTGGGGACCCCGAGGAGGCTGAAGGGCAGGGTGAGGGTGATGAAGGCCTCGCGGTGGCCCTTCCTGCCGGACTCCAGCTCCACCTCCTCCGTGCCCAAGGGAGGGGCGGGGAGGGGCTGGACGGGGAGGAGGAGGGCGTCCACCCCCCTCAGGGCCTTCACCAGCTCCAGCCTGAGCGCCTCCCGCTCGGCCACGGCGTCCCGGTAGTCCTTCTCCGTGAGGGCGAGGCCCGCGAGGAGGGCTTCCCGCACCTGGGGGGAGAAGCCTTCGGGATGCTCCTTCAGGGCCTTCTCGTGGATCCGGGCCGCCTCGTAGCGCACCAGGCGGGTGTAGACCTCGTAGACGCCTTCCAGGGGAAGGGAGACCTCCCTCACCTCGGCCCTTAGGGCGGGGAGATCTTCCAAGAGCCGGGTGAAGGCCTTCCGCACCTCCACCCCAAGCCTCCCCTCCAGGAAGTCCAGGGGGACCCCGAAGACGGGGTTCTGGACGCCCTCCAAGGGAATGCTCTCCCCGGCCAGGATCTCCGTGAGGAAGTGGGCGTCCCGCACACTCCGGGTGAGGGGCCCGGCGTGGTCCGTGGAGCGGGAGAGGGGAAGGGCCCCTTCCAGGCTCACCCGGCCGTAGGAGGGCTTGAAGCCCACCACCCCGTTGAAGCCCGCGGGGATGCGGATGGACCCCCCGGTGTCCGTGCCCAGGGAGGCGAGGCCGATCCCTAAGGCCACGGCCACGGCGCTCCCGCCGCTAGACCCCCCGGCCTGGCGGCTGGGGTCCACGGCGTTCCGCACCGGGCCCGTCCAGGGGTTCTCCCCGGTGATGCCCAGGGCGATCTCGTGCATGTTGGTCTTGGCGAAGAGGAGGGCCCCGGCCTCCCTCAGGCGGCGCACCGCCCTCGCCTCCTCGGGAAGGGGAGGGAGGGGGGCCTTCGTCCCCGCCCGGGTGGGCATCCCCTTCACGGGGAAGAGGTCCTTTACGGTGAGGGGAAGGCCGTGGAGAGGCCCCCGCACCTGGCCCCGCCTGAGCTCCTCCGTGAGGGCCAGGGCCTCCTTGCGGGCGGCCTCCTCGTCCAGGTAGGCGAGGGCGTTCCGGTCCTGGAAGGCCTTGGCCCGCTCCAGGGCCTCTTCCAAAAGGGCTAGAGGGGTGGTCCTTCCCGTTTCCAGAAGGCGCTTCGCCTCAAGCAGGTCCATGCTCCATTATAAAAGCGCCTTCCGGCTCCTCGGGTAGGGGCTTTCCGGGCCAGGTGTAGGTGAGGACTTCCCGCTCCTTTAGGGCCAGGGCCAAAAGCTCCTCCGTGGGCAGGCGGGCCTCCGTCTCTAGGACCACCTCCAGCCTCGCCCGGGTCACGGGGTGCTTGGGGGCGAAGAGGGTGCAGCACTCCTCGTCGGGGAGGATGGAGGTGGCGTAGGTGCCGATCCTCTGGGCCTCGGCCACGATCTCCTCTTTGTCCCACCCGATGAGGGGCCGGAAGACGGGGAGGGTGGCCGCCTGGTTCACGGCGTGGAGGTTCTCCAGGGTCTGGGAGGCCACCTGGCCCAGGCTGTCCCCGGTGCAAAGGGCGAGGGCGCCTTCTTCCCTGGCGATGGCCTCGGCGATCCTCAGCATGTAGCGGCGGTAGAGGACCACCCGGTAGGCCGTGGGGGCCTCCACGATGATGTGGCGCTGGACCTCGCTGAAGGGGACGAGGTGGAGCCTCAGGCGGTGCTGGAAGCGGGCCAGGCGCTCGGCGAGGGCCTTGGCCTTCTCCCGGCTCGCCCCCGAGAGGAGGGGGAAGGGGTGGAAGTGCACGAGGACCACCTCCGCCCCCCGGCGCATGAGGCGGTAGGCGGCCACCGGGGAGTCAATCCCCCCGGAGAGGAGGGCCACCACCCGCCCCGAGACCCCGGGGGGAAGCCCCCCGGGGCCCGGGTGGCGCTCCACCTCCAGGAGGGCCGCCCCGGGGAGCACCCGGACCACGAACTCCCGCTCCGCCCCCTTGAGCCGCACCGGGGCGCCCGTTTTTCCCTTCACGAAAGCCCCGAGGGCCCGCTCTATCTCCGGGGAGGTGAGGGGAAACGCTTTGTCGGAGCGCTTGGCGGTGATGCGGAAGCTCCCGAAGGCCTGGCCCTCCAGGGCCTTTTCTAGGGCGGCCTTCAGGGCCTCGAGGTCGGGCGGGGTCCTATGGACCCGGGCGAAGCGTTCCACCCCCAGGGTGTCCTGGAGGCGGGCCTTGGCCTCGGGCCAGGCCTCCTCGGGGAGGCGGAAGAGGAGGGCCATGGGCCACTCCCCCTCGAGGGCCACCCCCAGGCCCTTTAGGGCCCGCCGCACGTGGGCCTTGGCCCGCTTGAGGAAGAAGGGGCGGTTTTTCCCCTTAAGGGCGAGCTCGTGGAAGAGTTGCACGAGAAGCAGGGTTTCCATGACGTCCTTTCTAGGGGCAAAGCCCCTTGACCGCGAGGAAGAGCCGGCTGCAAAGGGAGCCTTGCCTCGCGGCCGCCTTGAGCTCCTCGGGCCGGCCGAAGCGGAAGGCCGCGTAGTAGGTCTTGCCCGGCTTGGGCTCAGGGAGGCGGGGCCTTCCCAGAAGCCTTCCCTCGTAGACCCAAAGCTCCAGGGTGTACCCCGGCCGCTCCTCCACGCCGAAGGCTATGGGCCCGGCCTCGGCCACCTCCGCGCCGAGCTTCTCCCGGGCGACCCTTAAGGCGGCCTCCTCCAGGGTCTCCTCCCCCTGGAGGCTCACCGCGGGAAGCCCCCAGGCCCCGGGAAACTCGGGGTCGTCCTGGGGGCGGAGGACGAGGAGGAGCCCTTCCTCGCCCCAGGCGGCCAGGGCCACGGAGCGCTTCCTGGGCATCCCGGCGCGCACCTTCTTAGGCTAGCAGGATTGTGGCCGAGGCGCAAATTCCCGCCGCGCTATTGGGGGGTTCCCTTGCGGATCCAGGCGATGAGGGCCTCCGCCGCCACCAAGTTGGTGGCCAGGGGCACCCCGTGCACGTTGCAGACCCGCATCAGGGCCTGGACGTCCGGTTCGTGGGGCTTGGCGGTCAGGGGGTCCTGGAGGAAGACCACCGCCAACACCTTTCCCTCGGCCACCCGGGCCCCGATCTGCAGGTCCCCGCCCAAGGGACCGGAGAGCACCCGCTCCACGGCGAGGCCCGTGGCCTCCTGGATGCGGGCCCCCGTGGTCCCCGTGGCGAGTAGGGGGTAGCGGGCCAGGACGTCCTTGTGCCGCAGGCAAAAGGCCACCATCTCGTCCTTCTTGGCGTCGTGGGCGATGAGGGCCAGGGCCTTCATGGGCATATTGTAGGCTTGGGGCATGGGGCGCGCGCCTTGGGGTTTTGGAAGTCCGCAGGTTGGCTTCGCCACACGGGACGCCCAGGCTGGGGCTTGGGGGAGACCCCACCGCGGCGAAAGCCGGGGTGGGGGGCTTAGGGCCGGGAACAGGGGTGGGAGGTAGCCCATGGCCCTCACCTTCCGCGAAGCCCAGGAGGAGGTGGACGCCTGGATCTCCTCGTTCCGGGAGGGCTACTTCCCGCCCCTCCTGATGCTCGCCCGTCTGGCGGAGGAGCTCGGCGAACTCGCCCGGGTCCTGGCCCACCGCCACGGCAAGACGCCGAAGCCGGGGGAGGCGGAGGGGGACCTCGCCGAGGAGCTCGGCGACCTCCTCTTCGTCCTCATCTCCCTGGCCAACCGGGAGGGGGTGGACCTCGAGGCCGCCTTCCGCCGGGTCATGGCCAAGTACCGGGCCCGGGACCGCTCGCGCTGGACCCCTAAGGATGGCGGCTAGGGCCCTCCTCCTCGCCTTGGGGGTGGCTTGGCTCAGCCGGCCCTGAGGCCCAGGACGAGGCCGCCCACGAAGCTCGCGCCGAAGGGGAGGTTGTGGGTGAGGGTGGCGAGGAGCCTGTCCCAAAGGTTTCGGAGGGCGGGCTGTTGCAAAAGGGGCTCCACGTCCCGCTGGATCCGGGTCCAGTCCACCTCCACGTAGCCCGCCTGGGCCAGGAGCTGGAGGGCCACGAAGAGGAGGCCGAGGGCGATGGCCAGAAGCCGCCCCACCTTCTTCAGGGCGTAGCCCACGGCGTAGCCGGCGAGGCCGCCAAAGGTGATCTGGCCCAGGTAGGGGGTGAGGTCGGGTAGCTCCACGGTTCCCACCCTAGCGCGGGGAGGGCGGCGGGGCAAGCGCCCTTTTGCGCCCGGGCCGTTAGGCGCCCTCCAGGCCGAGGAGGCGGGCCTCCTGCTTCATGGCCTCGAGGACGAAGGCCATGTGCTCGTCCAGGGGCACCCCGAGCTCCTCGGCCCCAAGCCGGATCTCCTCCCGGTTCACTCCCTTGGCGAAGGCCTTGTCCTTGAACTTCTTCTTGAGGCTGGGGAGCTCCAGGCCCAGGATGGACCGGTCCGGCCGCACGTACACCGCGGCGGTGATGAGGCCCGTGAGCTCGTCCACGGCGAAGAGGGCCTTGGCCATGCGGGTTCTGCGGGGGGTGCCGGTGTAGCTGGCGTGGCCCAGGATGGCCTCGAGGACCTCCTCGGGGTAGCCCAGGCGCCTCAGCTCCTCCACGGCCCTGTAGGGGTGCTCCTCGGGGTACTTCTCGTAGTCCATGTCGTGGAGGACGCCGGCGATGGCCCAAAGCTCCTCGTCCTCCCCATAGCGGCGGGCGTAGGCCCGCATGGCCACCTCCACCGCCCGCATGTGCCGCCTCAGGGAGGCGCTTTCCGTCCAGGCCTCCATGAGGGCGAGGGCCTCCTCAAAGCTCGGCATGCCCTAAAGTATACCCATGCGCATCGGCTACGGCGAGGACAGCCACCGCCTGGAGGAGGGGAGGCCGCTTTACCTCTGCGGCCTCCTCATTCCAAGCCCCGTGGGGGCCCTGGCCCACTCCGATGGGGACGCCGCCCTCCACGCCCTCACCGACGCCCTCCTTTCCGCCTACGGCCTTGGGGACATCGGCCTCCTCTTCCCCGACACCGATCCCCGCTGGCGGGGCGAGCGGAGCGAGGTGTTTCTCCGGGAGGCCCTCCGCCTCGTGGAAGCGCGGGGGGCGAAGCTGCTTCAGGCGAGCCTCGTCCTCACCCTGGACCGGCCCAAGCTCGGCCCCCACCGCAAGGCCTTGGTGGACAGCCTATCCCGCCTCCTCCGCCTTCCCCAGGACCGCATTGGCCTCACCTTCAAGACCTCGGAGGGCCTGGCGCCTTCCCACGTCCAGGCCCGGGCGGTGGTGCTTCTGGATGGTTGAGGCCCCGGTCTGGCTCGGCACCTTGGTCTTTGCCGTGACCGGGGCCCTGAAGGGGGTGGAGAAGGGGTTTGACCTGGTCAAGTACCGCCTCTTCGGCCGGAGGCTTGGCCTGAGGCTCCCCACCCCGAGGGGATAGACTCAGGGCATGGACCTCACCCACTTCCAGGACGGCCGGCCCCGGATGGTGGACGTGACGGAGAAACCCGAAACCTTCCGCACCGCCACCGCCGAGGCCTTCGTGGAGCTCACCGAGGAGGCCCTTTCCGCCCTGGAGAAGGGCGGGGTGGGGAAGGGGGACCCCCTCGTCGTGGCCCAGCTTGCGGGGATCCTCGCCGCCAAGAAGACGGCGGACCTCATTCCCCTCTGCCACCCCCTCCCCCTTACCGGGGTGGAGGTCAGGGTGGAGCTCCTTAAGGCGGAAAAGCGGGTGCGCATTGAGGCCACGGTGAAGACCAAGGCGGAGACGGGGGTGGAGATGGAGGCCATGACCGCCTGCGCCGTCGCCGCCCTCACCGTCTACGACATGCTCAAGGCCGCTTCCAAGGGCCTCGTCATCTCCCAGGTGCGCCTCCTCCACAAGGCAGGGGGAAAGAGCGGGGAGTGGCGTAGGGAGCAGTAGGCCTACCCCGGGGGTGTACGCTGAGTACATGCGGGTCGCCATTGCCTTAGCCAAGGACGACGCCACCCGGGTCTACCCCGGCCCCTTCGGCCACGCTCCCCGGTACGCCATCTACGAGGCCGGGCCCTCCGGGGAGCTCGTCCTTCTGGAGATCCGGGAAAACCCCTACGCCAAGGCCCACGGGGAGGAGAAGCACGCCAAGATGCGAGAGCTTCTCCGGGACGTGGACCTCAAGGTGGGGGCCCGCTTCGGCCACAAGGGGTCTTTGGGGGCCTTCCCCCTGGCCGACCGGGTGGAGGTGGGGCCGGTCTCCCTGGAGGAGGCCCTGGCCCGCCTTAAGGAGCGAAGTAGCGCCTGAGGAGCTCCCGGGCCTCGGGGGGCAGGGGGGTCTTCTCCAGGTAGACCTCCACCCCCCGGCGCACCGCCTCCGGGGGCTGGCCTGCGGGCCAGGGGGAGGGGAGGGCGGCCTTTTCCCCTTCCTCCCCCTCGCCCAGGAGGCCCACCTCCGGCCCTTGGGCCTGGGTGGGGGGGAGGGCACCCTCTTTCTCCTCCAGGGCACCCCCCGCGCCGGGCCCCCGCCTCGAGGCCTGGGGCGGAGGCGTTTCCTGGCCTCCTCCGTCCTCCCTGGGGGGGGCTTCCGCAGGCCCGGCCTCCTCCCCCGGGCTTCCGGTCCGGGGGAAGGCCCGGACAGGGGAGCCCTCCTCGGGCTGGGCGGGGCTTGCGCCCTCGGCCTGGGGGGAGCCTTCCCCGGGGGCCTCCGAGGGGGGGCTTTGCGCCTTCCCCTGCGAAGGGGCGGCCTGCCCTTCGCCTTTCGCCTCGCCCTGGGCCTCCTTTTCCCCGGCGGCCCCGTCTTGGGCCTGGCCTTCCCGGGATAGAGGGGCCACCCTCTCCACCCCGGCGGGGCTGGGGAGGGGGATGGGCCTTGTCAGGTGGAGCCCTAAGGCGAGAAGGAGGGCAAGCCCATAGGCCAGAAGTAGGCCCCAAGGGAAGGGGGGAAGCCTCGCGGGAACCTTGCCCGCCTCGGCCCAAAGCCGTTCCTCCCCGTAGGCCAAGGCGGTGGCGTAGGCCAGGCTCACCCGGGAGATCTCCTTTAGGGCCCGCCCCTCCCAAAGCCGTGCGGGGAGCAGAAGCCCTAAGGGGGAAAGGAGGGCGAAAAGGGGGTGAAAGACCCCGAGGAGGGCGAGGGCAAGGGCCAAGAGGAGGCGGTACCGCCAGGCCAGGCGGTCGGCGTAAAGCCGGTGGAAGCCGGGGCCCACAAGGGCATTATCCCCCTTAGGGGAGGTAGAGGGCCAGGGCGTTCACCACGGGCCTGGGGGAGCCCGTGTAGGGGCTCCTGAGCTGCCCCTTCACCCAGAGCTGGGCCGAACCCCCCCCGTCCATCCTGAGCGCGTTCCAGGCGCCTAAGGAGAGGAGGGCCCGGGCCAGGGCCCCGGGGGTGGTGGGTTCGGAGACGAGGAGCCAGAGCTTCCCCTCCTTCGTCCAGGCCACCGCCGCCTGGGGGGCCACGGCCTGAAGGGGTCTCGGGTCCTTGAAGTTCTCCTTGGCGGGGTCGTAGGCGTACCGGCCCTCCTTGAGGAGGAGGGGGCCTCCCTCCAGGGCGTAGCGGAAGGGGGGGTTGAGGGTGCCGTAGAGGGCGAGCCTGCCCCCCACCTCGAGGGGAAAAGGAGGGGCATCCCTGGGGAAGGTGAGGGCCCAGTGCCCCGGGGGAAGCTCGGCCGGGGCGGGGAGGAGGGCCACCACCCGGTCCTCCCGCACCAGGGCCACCCCTTCCCCCTCCCGGCCCACCAGGCCCGGCACCGTGTGGGCGGTGTAGCGGGCGCGGGAGGCGTTCACCCCCACCCGTACCCGGCTCCCGTCCGGCCCCACCGCCTCGGCGACGAACTGGGGGAAGCCCAGAAAGAAGGCGAACCCGTCCCAGAGGAGGGCCACCCGGCCGTAGGGGTAGGAGAGGGTCACCCCGTCCTGCACCCAAAGCCCGATGGGGGTCCCGCTCTTCGGGTCAAAGTACCCCCCGTTCAGGACGGCGAGGGCCCCCGGGGCCAGGTCCTTGGGAAGCGCCCTCTTCCCCGGGGTGCCCACGGGGAGGAGCCTTCCCCGCTCCGCCTCCACCAGGTAAAGCCTCAGGGGCTCGGGGGTGAAGCCGTAGACCTCCCGGTAGCGCACCCCGGGGGCCAGAACCTCCTCCACCTCGGGGGCGAGGAGGTAGAGGTCCAGGACCAGGCGGGGGGGGTCCTCGAGGGGAAAGAGGCGGTAGTAGAGGTGGCCCTGTTCCGCCCTCAGGGCGAGCTCGGTGGCCTCGGGGAGAAGGCGGACCTTGGCCTTTAGGCCCTTAGGCCAGGGGGCCTTGAGGAGGTCCGGGGCGAGGTAGGGCAGGTAGAGGGTGGCCCCCGCCTTACCCCGCTCTTCCCGGGGCTCGGCCGGGTAGGGGGCGGGCAGGTCCAGGACCACCCGGAGGCCTTTGGGCTTCTCCCCGAAGCGCACCCCCGCCTCGGGCACCCGGAAGTGGCCCAGGGCCTTTAGGGCCTCCAAGGGAAAGAGGCCCTCTTGGGGCGGGGGGAGCTCCGCCCCAAGGGGCTCGGCCCAGCCCACCCCGGGGACGTAGACGAAGCGCTTCCCGCCCCCCTGGTACACCCAGGCCCCCCCTTCCTCCCGGAAGGTGAGCCCCAGCTCTTCCACGGGAAGGAGGGTTTGGCCCAGGGCGAGGCCGAAAAAGAGGAGGAGGGCGAACCGCCTCATCCTCCTAGGAAACCAAACCTTCCTGAGAAGCGGATGGAGCCTTATACCCTTTTGCCGAGCTTCCGTGGCCCAGCCAGCCCGAGGAAGCCCTTTGCCGGGGCCCCCATGCTGGCGCAAGCCAGCATGGGGTGGTATTACCCCTTGACCACGATGAGGGGCCTGAGGCGGGCCACCTTTTTCCCGATCCCCGCCCCCTCCACCGCCTCCACCACCAAGGAGACGTCCTTGTAGGCCTCGGGCATCTCCTCGTCCACCGTGGCCCGGGTGGCGGCCCGCACCAGGATGCCCCTTTCCGCGAGCTCCTTCACCAGGTTCCGCTCCCGGGCCACCTTTTTGGCCTGGTGGCGGCTCATCTTGCGCCCGGCCCCGTGGCAGCTGCTCCCGAAGGAAACCTCCATGGCTTTCTCCGTCCCCGCGAGGACGTAGGAGTAGCGGCCCATGTCCCCGGGCACCAGGACCGGCTGCCCCACCCGGCGGTACTCCTCGGGGACCTCCGGGTGGCCGGGGCCGAAGGCCCGCGTGGCCCCCTTGCGGTGGACGAGGACCCGCCTGCCCCTGTGCTCTTCAAACTTGGCGTTGTTGTGGGCGAGGTCGTAGAGGACCCTGAGCCCGTGGTCCCTGGGGGTGAAGCCCACCTTCTCAAAGGCCTCCCGCACGAAGTGGGCGATGAGCTGGCGGTTGGCGAAGGCGAAGTTGGCGGCGGCGGCCATGGCCTGGAGGTAGTCCTGGCCCTCGGGGCTCTTTATGGGGGCGGCGGCAAGCTGCTTGTCCACGAGCTCAATGCCGTACCGGGGGGCCACCTTGAGGAAGCGCTCCACGTAGTCCTGGCAGACCTGGTGGCCGAGGCCCCGGCTTCCCGTGTGGATGAGGACGGTGACCTGTCCCTTGAAGAGGCCGAAGGCTAGGGCCGCCTCCTCGTCGTAGACCTCGTCCACGTACTGCACCTCGAGGAAGTGGTTCCCGCTTCCTAAGGTGCCGATCTGGGGCGCCCCCCGCTCAAAGGCCCTTTCCGACACCTTGTCGGGGTTGGCCCAGGGAAGACGGCCTTGGGACTCAATGAAGCGCACGTCCTCGGGGTAGCCGTACCCCCGCTTCACGAGCCAGCCCGCCCCCTCCTTGAGGATCTCCTTGAGCTCCCGCTTGCTAAAGCGCACGTCCCTCCTTTCGCTTCCCACCCCCGAGGGGACGAGGCGGTAGAGGGCGTCGGCGAGCTCCTTCTGGCGAGGGAGGAGGTCTTCTAGGGTGAGGTGGGAGGCGAGGAGGCGGACCCCACAGTTGATGTCAAAACCGACTCCGCCAGGGCTTACCACGCCTCCTTCCTCCGGGTCAAAGGCCGCCACTCCCCCGATGGGGAAGCCGTAGCCCCAGTGGATGTCGGGCATGGCCAGGGCGGGCTCCACGATGCCCGGGAGGGTGGCCACGTTCATGAGCTGCTGCAAGGAGGCGTAGTTTTCCGCCTCGAGGTCCTTTAGGATCTCCTTTGAGGCGAAGAAAACGGCGTCCACCCGCATCTTCCCCTGCCGGGGGATGCGGTAGGTGTAGGGGGCGATCTTCTCAAAGAACATGGGGCCCTCCTCTAAAAACAACGTCCGGGCCATATGGCCCGGGCTTACCCTTAAGCTAACCTCGTATGCGTTATGCGTCAAGGCTTGCGCCTGAGGGCAAGGAGAAAGCCCCGGGCGCGCCCGGGGCCTCGGCTGGAGCCGGTGGCCGGATTTGAACCGGCGGCCTACCGCTTACGAGGCGGTTGCTCTACCGCTGAGCTACACCGGCCCGCCCCTAGAGAGTGTAAACCAAGGGGCCACTTCCCGCAACCGGTCCCCCTCTGGTAGAGTGGGGGGCATGGACCTGCTCTACACCTTGGTCATCCTCTTTTACCTGGGCGTGGCCGGGCTATTGGTCTACCTCGTGCTGGTGCAGGAGCCCAAGCAGGGGGCCGGGGACCTCATGGGGGGCTCGGCCGACCTCTTCTCCGCCCGGGGCGTGACGGGAGGGCTCTACCGCCTCACGGTGATCCTGGGGGTGGTCTTCGCGGCCCTGGCCTTGGTCATCGGCCTCTGGCCCCGTTGACAAAGCGGGCCCTCCCCGGTACCATGGGCGTTGCCTGGGGCCGTGGCGCAGTTGGGAGCGCGCCTCAATGGCATTGAGGAGGTCAGGGGTTCGAATCCCCTCGGCTCCACCAAAACACCCCCCGAAAGGGGGGTTTTAGCTTGCGGTTACGCCCCCGCTGGTCTATAGTGGAAGACCGGTAGGGCCCGGGGGCCCGGCAGAGGTGTGGCATGTTCGCGATCGTGAAGACTGGCGGCAAACAGTACCGGGTAGAGCCCGGCCTTAAGCTTCGGGTGGAGAAGCTGGACGCGGAGCCCGGGGCCACTGTGGAGCTTCCCGTCCTCCTCCTGGGCGGGGAGAAGACCGTGGTGGGCACCCCGGTGGTGGAGGGGGCCAGCGTGGTGGCCGAGGTGCTGGGCCACGGCCGGGGCAAGAAGATCCTCGTCTCCAAGTTCAAGGCCAAGGTCCAGTACCGCAGGAAGAAGGGCCACCGCCAGCCCTACACCGAGCTCCTCATCAAGGAGATCCGGGGGTGAGGCATGGCGCATAAAAAGGGTCTAGGTTCCACGAGGAACGGCCGCGACTCCCAGGCCAAGCGCCTCGGGGTCAAGCGGTACGAGGGCCAGGTGGTCCGGGCGGGCAACATCCTGGTGCGCCAGCGGGGCACCAGGTTCAAGCCCGGCAAGAACGTGGGCATGGGCCGGGACTTCACCCTCTTCGCCCTGGTGGACGGGGTGGTGGAGTTCCAGGACCGGGGCCGTCTCGGTCGGTACGTTCACGTGCGCCCCTTGGCCTAAGCGGGCGTAATGTTCCAAGACGTCCTGGTGATCACCGTCGCCGCCGGTAGGGGTGGCGACGGCGCCGTTTCCTTCCGCCGGGAGAAGTTCGTTCCCAAAGGGGGGCCCGACGGGGGGGACGGGGGCCGGGGAGGGTCCGTCTACCTCCGGGCCCGGGGGAGCGTGGACTCCCTTTCCCGCCTCTCCAAACGCACCTACAAGGCGGAGGACGGGGAGCACGGCCGGGGAAGCCAGCAGCACGGCCGCGGGGGGGAGGACCTCGTCATCGAGGTTCCCCGGGGGACCCGGGTCTTTGACGCCGACACCGGAGAGCTCCTCGCCGACCTCACCGAGGAAGGGCAGACGGTCCTGGTGGCCCGGGGCGGCGCGGGCGGCCGGGGCAACATGCACTTCGTCAGCCCTACCCGCCAGGCCCCCCGCTTCGCCGAGGCGGGGGAGGAGGGGGAGAAGCGCAGGCTCCGGCTGGAGCTCATGCTCATCGCCGACGTGGGCCTCGTGGGCTACCCCAATGCGGGGAAGTCCAGCCTCCTCGCCGCCATGACGCGGGCCCACCCGAAGATCGCCCCCTACCCTTTCACCACCCTGAGCCCCAACCTGGGGGTGGTGGAGGTTTCCGAGGAGGAGCGCTTCACCCTGGCGGACATTCCCGGGATCATTGAGGGGGCGAGCGAGGGGAAGGGTTTGGGCCTCGAGTTCCTGCGCCACATCGCCCGCACCCGGGTCCTGCTCTACGTGCTGGACGCCGCAGACGAACCCCTTAAGACCCTGGAGACCCTCAGGAAGGAGGTTGGGGCCTACGACCCCGCCCTCCTGCGCCGGCCGAGCCTCGTGGCCCTCAACAAGGTGGACCTCCTCGAGGAAGAGGCGGTGAAGGCCCTGGCGGACGCCCTGGCCCGGGAGGGGCTCGCCGTGCTTCCCGTGAGCGCCCTCACGGGAGCGGGGCTTCCTGCCCTTAAAGAGGCGCTCCACGCCCTGGTCCGTTCCACCCCTCCGCCGGAGATGCCCAAGCCCGTGCCCCGGAAGGAGGTCCAGGCCGGGGTGGAGGTGGTGCCCGTGGCCGAGGGCGTCTACGAGGTCCGGGCCCCCGAGGTGGAGCGGTACCTCGCCCGGATCAAGGGGGATTTGATGGAGGCGGCCGGATACCTGCAGGAGGTCTTCCGGCGCCAGGGGGTGGAGGCCGCCCTCCGGGCCAAGGGCGTGCGGGCGGGGGACCTGGTGCGCATCGGGGGGCTGGAGTTTGAGTATATCCCGGAGGTCTGAGTGCGGATCGGGCTTTTCGGGGGGAGTTTTGACCCCATCCACCTGGGCCACCTCCTGGCGGCGAGCCAGGCCCAGGAGGTTTTGTGCCTGGACCGGGTGCTCTTCGTGGTGGCGGCCCGCCCGCCCCACAAGGTCCCCGTGGCCCCCGCCGAGGCCCGCTACGAGATGACCCTCCTGGCCGTGGCGGAGGACCCGCGGTTTACGGTCTCCCGGCTGGAACTGGACCGCCCGGGCCCGAGCTACACGGTGGACACCCTGCGCGAGGCGCGGCGCCTTTTCCCCCAGGACGAGCTCTTCTTCATCACCGGGGCCGACGCCTACCGGGACGTCCTCACCTGGAAGGAAGGGGAGCGGCTTCCCGAGTACGCCACCCTGGTGGCCGTGGCTCGGCCCGGCTACCCTTTGGAGGAGGCGCCCCTCCCGGTGGTGCCCCTCTTCGTGCCCGAGGTGGGCATCTCCAGCACCGAGATCCGCCGCCGGCTAAAGGAGGGAAGGAGCGTGCGCTACTGGGTTCCGCGCGCGGTGGAGGTGTACATTGAAAAGCACGGTCTCTATCGCTGATCTGGAGGCCAAGGTCCAAAGCCTCGTCCGTCCCGAGCGCATGGAGCACATCCGCCGGGTGGCGGAGCTCGCCCGGGAGATCGCCCGCAACAACGGGCTGGACCCCGAACGGGCTTACCTGGCGGGCCTGCTCCACGACGCCGCCCGCGACCTCCCGGAGGAGGAGCTGAGGCGCCTTGCCCCCCCGGAGAACGAGGTGGAGGAGGCCCACCCCCTCGCCCTCCACGGGCGGGCGGCCCGGGCCTTGGCCGCCTCCTGGGGGGTGCGGGACGAGGAGGTCCTCGAGGCCATCGAGGGCCACGTCTACGGCGTGGACCCCGAAAACGGGATCGGCATGGCCCTCTATGTGGCGGACGTCTCCGAGCCGGGCCGGGGGGTGAACGAGGAGATCCGGGAGCTCGCCCTGGCGGGCCGGCTTAAGGAGGCGTACCGCCTGGCGGTGCGGAACAAGGTCCACTACCTCAAGGCCAAGAAGATCCCCATCCACCCCAGGACCCTGGAGGTCTACCACAGCCTCTGATGCGTCCCCGCCTCTCCTTCCTCCTCCTCGCCTTGGCCCTTTTCGCCCTTGGGGGGGTCCTCTCCTGGCCGAGGCCCGCCGCCCTTCCCACCTCCGCCCCCAAGCGGACGGGCCCGGTGCCGGAGATGGGGGTGGTGGTGGCCGCCCGGGACATTGACTACTGCGCCCCCCGCACCCCTTGCGGCCCGGGAAGCCGGACGGACACCATCTTCTACGTCCGCGTCCGCGGGGGGGAGGCCGTGGGCGTGGCCATCCCCCGGGACCTCTACAGCCCCCTTGTGGGCGGGAGGATCAACGCCGCCTACGGCCGGGGAGGCCCTGAGCTCTTGAAGCGGGCGGTGGAGGAGGCCACGGGCCTCGTGGCGGAGCGGCACCTCATCTTCACCCTGGAGGGGGTGGCCCGCGTGGTGGACGCCGTGGGGGGGGTGGAGGTGTACCTGGACCGCCCCATGCGCTACGTGGACCGGGCGGCGAACCTCTACATTGACTTCCCCGCCGGCAGGCTCCACCTCTCCGGGGAAGAGGCGGTGAAGTACATGCGCTTCCGCCACGACGCCCTGGGGGACTACGCCCGCCTGGACCGGATCAAGGCCGTGGCCATCCAGGTGGCCCGAAAGGCCCAGGACCCCCGGGTCTGGCCCGCCCTGGCGGCCGCCCTGCGGGAGGTGTGGCGCGAGCTGGACACCGACCTCAGCCTGGAGGAGGTTCTGGACTACCTCCCCTACGCCCGGGATTTCCAGGTGGCCCTGGCCACCCTGCCCACGCGGGAGGGGGCGGGCACCTACCTCTACGTGGACGAGGCGCGCAGGGGGGAGCTTCTTGCCGCCCTTTTCGGGGGGCCGCCCCTCGCCCCGCCCCCCGGCCTCCCGGTGCGCCTGCGGGGGGACGCCGGGCTCATCGCCTGGGGCCGGGCCTTCCTGGAGCGGGAGGGGGTGGAGGTGCGGACGGAGGAGGCCGAGGTGGCCCGGAGCGCCGTTTACGCCAGCGACCCGGCGGTGGGCCGCTACTACGCGGGCCTGTTCCACCTTCCCGTCATCGCCCCCCACCGGCCCTTGGCCGAGGTGGTGGTGGAGCTCGGGCCGGACCTGCTACACTAAGGGCAGATGGTCAAGGCCAAGGAGGCGGTAGCGCTGATCGAGCGGATCAAGGAGCTCCTCGCGGAAAAGAAGGCGGAAAACGTGGTGGCCCTGGACCTGCGCCGGGTCTCGGAGACCCTGGACTACTTCGTGGTCGCCAGCGCCACCAGCACCCCCCACTTGCAGGCCCTGGAGCGGCACCTCCTGGAAAAGCTGGAGGAGGAGGACCTCCGCCCCCGGCCCACCGCGGGCCAGAGCCCCCGTTGGGTGGTCCTGGACTACGGGGAGGTGGTGGTCCACCTCATGACCCCCGAGGCCCGGGAGTACTACGACCTCGAGGGCTTCTGGGCCGACGCCGAGCGGCTTTAAGTGCCCCGGCCCCCTGGGAACCGCCCCACGCGGGCGCAAGCCCGCGTGGGGGTAGGGTCAGACCTTGGGCGGGGCCAAAGGCCCCATGATGAACCGCTGGAAGACCAGGTAGAAGGCCAGGTAGACGGCGAACTGGAACCAGAAGTGGGCGGCCCAAGGGAGGCCCAGGGCCCCGAGGACCACGATCACCGTCACGGCCGCCGTCATGACCAGGGTGGTCCGGAGGAAGATCCCGGGAAGGTAGGGGAGGAACTGCCGGAAGGTCTTGGGCCTGCGGGCCTCCCACTCCTTCAGGGCCTTCTTCTTTAGCTTCTCCTGCCGCTTCTTCTTGCCCACGGGGAAAGTATACTGGGGACCGTGAGAACCGTGAGCACCGTGGCCGAGCTGCGGGCGGCCCTGCCCCGGGAGGGCGTGGGCTTCGTCCCCACCATGGGCTACCTCCACCGGGGGCACCTCGCCCTGGTGGAACGGGCCCGGCGGGAGAACCCCTTCGTGGTGGTCTCCGTCTTCGTCAACCCCCTCCAGTTCGGCCCCGGGGAGGACTACCACCGCTACCCCCGGGACCTGGAGCGGGACCGGGCCCTTTTGCAGGAGGCGGGGGTGGACCTCCTCTTCGCCCCCGGCGTGGAGGAGATGTACCCCGAGGGCTTCGCCACCCGGGTCCAGGTGGAGGGTCCCCTCACCGCCCTTTGGGAGGGGGCGGTGCGCCCCGGCCACTTCCAGGGGGTGGCCACGGTGGTGGCGCGGCTTTTCCTTTTGGTCCAGCCCCAGAGGGCCTACTTCGGGGAGAAGGACTACCAGCAGCTCCTCGTGGTGCGGCGGATGGTCCGGGACCTGGGCTTCCCCGTGGAGGTGGTGGGGGTGCCCACGGTGCGGGAGGAGGACGGCCTCGCCCTTTCCAGCCGCAACGTCTACCTCTCCCCCGAGACCCGCAAGAAGGCCCCCGTGCTCTACCGGGCCCTCCTGGCCATGCGGGAGGTGGCGGGGCAGGGGGGAAGCGTGGCCGAGGCGCTCCGGGCGGGAGAGGAGGCTTTGCGGGCGGTGCCCGAGTTCCGCAAGGACTACCTCGCCATCGTCCACCCCGAGACCCTCCTGCCCCTCTCCGACTGGGTCGCGGGGGCCAGGGGGATCGTGGCCGGGAGGTTCCCCGAGGCGCGGCTTATAGACAACCTGGAGGTCTACCCATGAGCGAGGCCCAAGGCCAGGGCAAGCAGAGCCTCGTGGAGATGCTGAAGGCCATGGTCCAGGCCCGGGCCTCGGACATCCACCTGCAGGCCGGGGCCCCGCCCACCGTCCGGATAGACGGCAAGCTCCGCCCCTTCGGCAACCGCCCCCTGACCCCCAAGGAGGTGGAGGCCATCGCCCGGGCCCTCCTCACCCCGGAACAGCTGGAGGAGCTGGAGTACCGCAAGGAGATGGACTTCGCCTACACCATCCCCGGGGTGGCCCGCTTCCGCTGCAACCTCCTGAGGCAACGGGGGAGCTTCGGCCTGGTGATGCGGGTGGTCTCCGAGGTGATCCCGAGCTTTGAGGCCCTGGGCCTCCCCCGGGAGGTGATGGAAAGCCTCGCCGCCAAGGAGCGGGGCCTCATCCTGGTCACGGGGCCCACGGGGAGCGGCAAGAGCACCACCCTGGCGGCCCTCATTGACCACATCAACCTTCACTACGCCAAGAACATCATCACCATTGAGGACCCCATTGAGTTCCTGCACAAGCACAAGAAGAGCCTCGTGGTCCAGCGGGAGGTGGGGCTGGACACGGACAGCTTCTACACCGGCCTCAAGTACGCCCTCCGCCAGGACCCCGACGTGATCATGGTGGGGGAGATGCGGGACCGGGAGACGGTGGAGGCCGCCCTCATGGCGGCGCAGACGGGCCACCTGGTCCTCTCCACCCTCCACACCCTGGACGCCTGGCGGACCATCAACCGGATCATTGACTTCTTTCCCCTGCACGAGCACCGACAGGTGCGCGTCCTCCTCGCCGAGTCCCTCCTCGGCATCCTCTCCCAGCGCCTCCTCCCCAAGGCCGACGGCCAGGGCCGGGTCCTCGCCCTGGAGATCCTCATCGCTACCCCCTACGTGCGGGAGCTTCTCAAGGACGAGGAGAAGATGCCCCAGATCAAGGAGGCCATGATGGAGGGGTCCCTCTACGGGATGCGCACCTTTGACCAGCACCTGGTGGAGCTCTACACCGAGGGGCTCATCTCCCTGGAGGACGCCCTCTCCGCCGCCACCAGCCCCCACGAGTTCCGGCTCCTCCTCACCAAGGCCACGGGGCAGACCTACTGACGCCCTTTCCCTCGCCCGCCTGGCCCCGAAGAAGCCCCGTGGGAACCCTTTTCCGGGCCCCCAGGGGGTGGGGCCGTTCCACGCTTCCAGAGGGGGTATAATCGGGCGGGAGGCGTTTATGCTGGTAACGGGTCTAGAGATCTTGCGCAAGGCGCGGGCGGAAGGCTACGGGGTCGGGGCCTTCAACACCAACAACATGGAGTTCACCCAGGCCATCCTCGAGGCCGCCGAGGAAATGAAAAGCCCCGTGATCCTCGCCCTCTCCGAGGGGGCGATGAAGTACGGGGGCCGGGCCCTCACCCGCATGGTGGTGGCCCTGGCCCAGGAGGCCCGGGTGCCCGTGGCCGTGCACCTGGACCACGGCTCCAGCTACGAGAGCGTCCTCAAGGCCCTCAGGGAGGGCTTCACCAGCGTCATGATTGACAAGTCCCACGAGGACTTTGAGACGAACGTCCGGGAGACCAAGCGGGTGGTGGAGGCGGCCCACGCCGTGGGGGTCACGGTGGAGGCGGAGCTCGGGCGGCTTGCGGGGATTGAGGAGCACGTGGCCGTGGACGAGAAGGACGCCCTCCTCACCAACCCCGAGGAGGCCCGGATCTTCATGGAGCGCACGGGGGCCGACTACTTGGCGGTGGCCATCGGCACGAGCCACGGGGCCTACAAGGGGAAGGGGAGGCCCTTCATTGACCACCCCCGGCTCGCCCGCATCGCCGAGCTCGTCCCTGCCCCCCTCGTCCTCCACGGGGCGAGCGCCGTGCCCCAAGAGCTCGTGGAGCGCTTCCGGGCCGCAGGGGGCGAGATCGGGGAGGCCTCGGGCATCCACCCCGAGGACATCAAGAAGGCCATCTCCTTGGGCATCGCCAAGATCAACACCGACACCGACCTGCGCCTCGCCTTCACCGCTCTTGTCCGGGAGACCCTGGGGAAAAACCCCAAGGAGTTTGACCCCAGGAAGTACCTGGGCCCCGCCCGGGAGGCGGTGAAGGAGGTGGTGAAAAGCCGCATGGAGCTTTTCGGCTCCGTGGGGCGGGCTTAGCTCCACGGGATCCGCACCCCGGGAAAGGCCAAAGGCTCCGCCTCCTCCCCGGGGAGGAGAATGCGGTGCTCCGTGTACACCCCGGCCTTGGGGGTGCGGTAGACGTGGAGGCGGTTTTCCTTGAGGTCCAGGACCCACACCTCGGGGATGCCCGCCTGGGCGTAAAGGGAAAGCTTAAGACCCTGGTCGTGCTCCAGGCTCGTTTCGGCCACCTCCACCAGGAGGAGCACGTCCTCGGGGGTGGGAAGCCCCTCCCCATAGCTTTTGGGCCGGAGAAGGGCCAGGTCGGGCTGGGGTTCGGAGTGGGGGGGGATGCGGATGGGGTTTTGCGGCCAGACCACGGCCCGATCCCCCAGGGCTTCCGTGAAGAGGCGGTTAAGCCGGGCCACGCTCCAGGCGTGCTTGGGACCGATGGGGCTCATCCGGTAGACCTCCCCTGCCAAAAGCTCCACGTCCCGTATCCCCCGGAAGAGCCTTTCGTACTCCTCCAGCCCGAACCGGTACCGGGTGGCCATGGCCTTAGCGTAGCATGGGCCCATGAACCCCGTGGCCTTCATCCGGGAGAAGCGGGAAGGGAAAAAGCACCGCCGGGAGGACCTCGAGGCCTTCCTCCTCGGCTACCTGCGGGACGAGGTTCCGGACTACCAGGTTTCCGCCTGGCTCATGGCGGCCTTTCTGCGGGGGCTGGACCCCGAGGAGACCCTCTGGCTCACCGAGACCATGGCCCGCTCGGGGAAGGTTCTGGACCTTTCCGGCCTTCCCCACCCCGTGGACAAGCACTCCTCGGGGGGCGTGGGGGACAAGGTGAGCCTGGTGGTGGGGCCGATCCTCGCCGCAAGCGGGTGCACCTTCGCCAAGATGTCGGGCCGGGGCCTGGCCCACACCGGGGGAACCATAGACAAGCTGGAGTCGGTGCCGGGCTGGCGAGGGGAGATGACGGAGGCGGAGTTTTTGGAGAGGGCGCGGAGGGTGGGCCTCGTCATCGCCGCCCAAAGCCCGGACCTCGCCCCCCTGGACGGGAAGCTCTACGCCCTCCGCGACGTGACCGCCACGGTGGAGAGCGTGCCCTTGATCGCGAGCTCCATCATGAGCAAGAAGCTCGCCGCCGGGGCGCGGAGCATTGTCTTGGACGTGAAGGTGGGCCGGGGGGCCTTCATGAAGACCCTGGAGGAGGCCCGGCTTTTGGCCAAGACCATGGTGGCCATCGGCCAGGGGGCGGGAAGGCGGGTGAGGGCCCTCCTCACCTCCATGGAGGCCCCCCTGGGGCGGGCGGTGGGGAACGCCATAGAGGTGCGGGAGGCCATAGAGGCCCTCAAAGGGGAGGGCCCCGGGGACCTTCTGGAGGTGGCCCTGGCCCTGGCGGAGGAGGCCTTAAGGCTTGAGGGGCTGGACCCCGCCCTCGCCCGGAAGGCCCTGGAGGGCGGGGCGGCCTTGGAGAAGTTCCGGGCCTTCCTCGAGGCCCAGGGGGGGGACCCCCGGGCGGTGGAGGACTTCTCCCTTTTGCCCCTCGCCGAGGAGCACCCCCTCCGTGCCGAGCGGGAGGGCGTGGTGCGGGAGGTGGACGCCTACAAGGTGGGCCTCGCCGTCCTCGCCCTGGGCGGGGGGCGGAAGCGGAAGGGGGAGCCCATTGACCACGGGGTGGGGGTCTACCTGCTCAAGAAGCCCGGGGACCGGGTGGAGCGGGGGGAGGCCTTGGCCTTGGTCTACCACCGGAGGCGGGGCCTGGAGGAGGCCCTTGGGCACCTGCGCGAGGCCTACGCCCTAGGGGAGGAGGCGCACCCCGCCCCCTTGGTCCTGGAGGCCATCTAGGTACCCCACCCGGTGGCGCAACCAGGGGGTGAACCCAGAAAGCGGGTCCCCGGGCCCAGACCGGGGCCGCCCCGCGCCGACCCCGGGCGCGGGCGCTTGGGCCCCCGGGGGGTGGTATACTTCCGGGGATGAAAAGGCGGCCTGTCCGGTACACCCTCCTCCTCGCCCGAAGCGGTGGGGGGAGCCGGGCCCTCACCTTTCCCGGCTGGGCCGTGGGCCTCTTCCTGGCCTTCCTCGCCCTCTGGACGGGGGTGAACCTCTACCTCTGGCACCGGGCCCGGGAGGTGCGGGCCCTCGAGGCCAGGCTCCACGCCCTCTCCCAAGAGGCGAGGCGGCTTTCCCTGGCCCTGGAGGCGGAGAAGGCCAAAAACGGGGCCCTCTCCCAGGAGGCGGAGCGCACCAAGAAGGAGCTTGAGGCCCTCAAGGAGGCCATCAACGAGCTTCGCCGCCGCGCCGGGCTTTCCCCCGTGAACGCCCTTCCCGTCCGCTACCAGGAGGGCGGGCAAGGGGGCGGGGCCATGGAGGGGTGGAGGGCGGTGCGGGTGGAGGTTTTGGACCTGAAGAACCAGCTCGCCGAGCTCACCCCCGCCCTGGAGCGGACCCTGGAGGTGGAGCAAAGCCTCCCCGCCGGCCTTCCCCTCCGGGGGCACGGGGAGGTCACCTCCTACTTCGGCCGCCGCAAAAACCCCTTCGGCCCCGGCGTGGAGTTCCACGACGGCCTGGACTTTTCCGCCCCCTACGGGGCCCCCGTCTACGCCACGGGGAGCGGGGTGGTGGTCCAGGCGGGGTGGATGGGGGTCTACGGCCTCGCCGTGGTGGTGGACCACGCCCGGGGCTACCGGACCCTCTACGGCCACCTCTCCCGCCTGGCCGTCCGCCCGGGCCAGCGGGTGGCCCGGGGCGGGCTTCTGGGCTACGTGGGCTCCACGGGCCGGTCCACAGGGCCCCACCTCCACTACGGCGTCTACCGCTACGGGACGCCGGTGGACCCCAGGGCCTACCTGGACCCCACCTGGTACACCCGGTAGAATGGGGCGGATGCTGGGAAGAAAGGAGCGCACCCTCACCTACCTCGGCCCCGACACCGAGGTCCTGGGCGACATGAGGGCCAAGGGCCAGGTGCGCATTGACGGCCTGGTGCGGGGCTCCGTCCTGGTGGAGGGGGAGCTGGAGGTCGGCCCCACGGGCCGGGTGGAAGGGGAGCGGGTGGAGGCCAGGTCCGTCCTCATCCACGGCGAGGTCAAGGCGGAGCTCACCGCCGAGAAGGTGGTTCTCTCCAAGACGGCCCGCTTCACCGGCCAGCTCAAGGCCCAGGCCCTCGAGGTGGAGGCGGGGGCGGTCTTCGTGGGCCAGAGCGTGGCCGGGGAGCACAAGGCCCTCGAGGCCCCCAAGGAGGCCTGATGGCCCTGGAAAGGCTCTTCCGCAGAAAGCGCCCGAGCGGGGGCAACCGGGACGTCCCCGAGCTTTGGACCAAGTGCGAGGCCTGCGGGGCCCAGATTTACAAGAAAGAGTTCCAGGAAAACCTCCACGTCTGCCCCAAGTGCGGCCACCACCACCGCCTCCCCGCCCGGGAGCGGGTGGCCATGCTGGCCGACCCGGGAACCTTCCAGGAGATCACGAGGCTTAGGCCCTTGGACCCCTTGGGCTTCGTGGACACCAAGCCCTACGTGGAGCGCCTCAAGGCCTACCAGGCGGAGACGGGTAGGCCCGACGCCATCCTGGGGGGCACCTGCCAGATCGGGGGGGTGCCCGCGGTCCTCCTCGTCATGGACTACGCCTTCGCCGGGGGCTCCATGGGGAGCGTGGTGGGGGAGGAGATCGCCCGCGGGGCGGAGAGGGCGGCGGAGGAGGGGAGGGCCCTCGTCATCGTGGCCGCCTCGGGGGGGGCGAGGATGCAGGAGGCCGCCCTCTCCCTGATGCAGATGGCCAAGACGGTGATGAGCCTGGACCGGGTCTGGGCCCGGCGCCTCCCCTACGTCTCCGTCCTCACCGACCCCACCACGGGAGGGGTGACGGCGAGCTTCGCCGCCTTAGCCGACGTGATCTTCGCCGAGCCCGGGGCCCTGATCGGCTTCGCCGGGCCCCGGGTCATCCGCCAGACCATCCGCCAGGAGCTTCCCGAGGGCTTCCAGCGCTCCGAGTTCCTTCTGAAGCACGGCATGGTGGACCGGGTCACGGACCGGCGCCGCCTGAAGGAGGAGCTCGTGCGGGTCCTCCGCCACCTGCACCCGGGAGTAGCCTATGCCCCTGGAGTTTGAAAAGCCCATTCTGGAGCTGGAACGGCGCATCGCCGAGCTCAAGGAGACGGCCAAGGCCACGGGGGTGGACCTGGAGGCCGAGATCCGCCTCCTGGAGGAGCGCCTGGCCCGGCTCAGGAAGGAGACCTACGAGAACCTCACCCCCTGGCAGCGGGTCCAGCTGGCCCGGGCCTCCGGGAGGCCCACCACCCTGGACGTCCTGGAGAAGGCCTTCCAGGACTTCATAGAGCTCCACGGGGACCGGGCCTTCGCCGACGACCCCGCCATCGTGGGGGGGCTCGCCTACCTGGAGGGGGAGAAGGTGGTGGTGGTGGGGCACCAGAAGGGCCGGGACACCAAGGAGAACCTCCAGCGCAACTTCGGCATGCCCCACCCCGAGGGGTACCGCAAGGCCATGCGCCTCATGGACCTGGCGGACCGTTTCGGCTACCCCTTTCTCACCTTCGTGGACACCCCCGGGGCCTACCCCGGGGTCTCCGCCGAAGAGCGGGGCCAGGCCTGGGTCATCGCCCAGAGCATTCAGCGGATGAGCCGCCTCCGGGTCCCCGCCGTGACGGTGATCCTGGGGGAGGGGGGAAGCGGGGGGGCCTTGGCCATCGCCGTGGCCAACCGGGTCCTCATCCTGGAGAACGCCTGGTACTCCGTGATCAGCCCGGAGTCCTGCGCCGCCATCCTCTGGCGGGACGCCAAGGAGGCCCCCAAGGCCGCCGAGGCCTTGAAGCTCACGGCGAAGGACCTCCTCCAGCTCAAGGTGGTGGACGCCATCGTCCCCGAACCCGAGGGCGGGGCCCATAAGGACCCCGACCGGGCCATCCGGAACATCAAGGAGGCCCTCCTAAAGGCCCTGGAGGAGCTCAAGGGCCTCTCCCCGGAGGCCCTCTACGAGGACCGCTACCGCCGCTTCCGCTCCCTGGGCGCCTTCGCCGAGCCTTAAGGGACGTTGGGCCAGGTCCCTCAGGGTTTTCACACGGAAGGCGTACCCTGGGGGTGGAGGTGAGGCCTATGCGGAAGCTGTTGCTGGCGGTCTTGGGGCTTGGGGCCGCGTTGGCCCAGGAGATCAACCCCCAGGGGATCATCGTCAACCCGGTGCCCACGGACCTCGAGGTCCAGGTCTGGGTGGACAAGGATCCGGCCAAGCGGGGGAACGCCGTCTACCGGATCGGCGAGTCCATTTACATCTACGTGCGCGTCAACCAGGACGCCTACGTCTACCTCTTCAACATCAACGCCGACGGCCGCATTGACCCCATCCTGCCCAACCCCTACGAGAGGGACAACTTCCTCCGGGCGGGGGAGACCCGGCGTTTTCCCCCGGAGGGGGCCCGCTACCGCTACACCATCACCGGCCCCGAGGGGGAGGACAGGATCCTGGCGGTGGCGAGCCGCCGCCCCCTCTCCGTGGCGGAGATCCTGGACGTGGAGCGGGGCGAGGTGCGGGTCCAGGGCTGGGAGGGCTTGGCCCGCGCCCTCTCCATCGTCATCAAGCCGGTTCCCGCCAAGGACTGGGTGACGGACGTGGCCCGCTACTACGTGGGGCGGGGGGAGGCCCCGCCGCCCGCGGAGGCCACCCTCGAGGTGGACTCCAGCCCCCGGGGGGCCGAGGTCTACGTGGACGGCGGGCGGGAGGGCAGGACCCCCTTGAGCCTCGCCGTGCGCCCCGGGCGGCACGAGGTGGAGCTCAGGCTTCCCGGGTACGCGCCCTACCGAGCCACGGTGAACGCCCGTCCCGGGGAGCGGGTCCGGGTCTTCGCCCGGCTCGTCCCCGAGCCCAAGAAGGAGGGGGTCTTGTCCGTCTCCTCCAGCCCTCAGGGCGCGGAGGTCTACGTGGACGGGGCGCTCCGGGGGAGGACCCCCCTCGCCCTCCGCCTCCCCGAGGGGCGGTACCAGGTGGAGCTTAGGCTTCCCGGGTACGCCCCCTACCGGGTGGAGGTCCGGGTCCGGGAAGGGGAGCGCGCCCAGGTCTTCGCCCGCCTCGTCCCCCTGCTCCGGGAGGGGACCCTGGTCCTCGAGGCCCGGCCCGAGGGGGCGGAGGTCTACGTGGACGGCCGCCTGGTGGGGCGGGCGCCCTTGAGCCTCTCTTTGGAGGCGGGCCTCCACGAGGTGCGGCTCCTGGCCCCGGGGTACGCGGAGTACCGTGCCCGGGTGGAGGTCCGCCCCGAGGAGACCCTGAGGCTTTCCGTGGAGCTCGTCCCCCTTAGGGCCACCCTCGAGGTCTACGTCAACGTGGAGGCCCGGGTCTTCCTGGACGGGGAGGAGGTGGGCCGCACCCGGGAGGGCTACCTCCGCCTCGAGGTCCCCTTCGGCGAGCACGAGCTCACCCTGGTGGCCCCGGGCTACCGCACCCTGGTCCAGACGCTCCAGGTGAGCGGGGACCGGGTCCTCCGCTTCCAGATGGTGCCCCTGGGGCGCTGAGGCGTTCCCCAGAAAGCGAAGGCGAAGAGGCCGCTTTCGGGTCTTCCCGGGCGGCCTTTTCGTATAGGGACAAATGTCCCGAGGCCCCTGGTGTAGTGTACCCCTGAGCAAGCCCTAGGAGCGGGTATCTGGTGGACCTCTTTGCCGGGGTGGCCTATGAGACGGAGAAACCGTTGGCTCAAGACCCTCTTCTGGGGGTCGGTGTTGGGGGTCTTCCTCGCCTTGGTCCTGGTCTTCTCCGGGGTGGCGGTGGGGGCTTTGGAGCAGCGGGAGGGGCGGCCCGTGCCCCAGCCCGTCCCCTTCAGCCACGCCTTCCACGCCGGGGGTCTCGGCCTTTCCTGCCGCTACTGTCATTCCGCCGTGGAGTACGCCCCCTACGCCGGGCTTCCCCCCACGGAGACCTGCATGACCTGCCACCTCTACGTGAAGCCGGATAGCCCCAACCTGGCCCTCGTGCGGGAGAGCTGGGAGAAAGGGGAGCCCCTCCGCTGGAACCGGGTGGTCAACCTCCCCGACTTCGTCTACTTCCACCACGCCCCTCACGTGGCCAAGGGGGTGGGGTGCGCCGAGTGCCACGGCCGGGTGGACCAGATGCCCGTGGTCTACCAGCCCAAGGCCTTCACCATGAAGTTCTGCCTGGACTGCCACCGGAACCCCGCACCGCGCCTGAGGCCCCGGGAGCAGGTCTTCAACATGGCCTACGTTCCGGACCCCGAGTTGGGACGGGAGCTCCTCAAGCTCTACCACGTCCGGCCCCCCGAGGAGCTCACGAGCTGCAACATCTGCCACCGCTAGGGAGGAGGTATGCGCAGAGGACCCCAGGAGGCGTTGGAGCGAGGGCTTTTCCGGGAGGAGTTTCCCTTCGGTCCCGTGACCCGGAGGGGGTTTCTGGCCCTGGGCCTTGTCTCCTTGGCGGCCTGCACCCCGGTGGTGCGGCGCAAGGGGGTGCCCTACGTGCGCCAGCCCGAGGGGGTGGTGGAGGGCGGGCGGAGGGAGTTCTTCACCGCCCTGCCCCACGCGGGCTTCGCCGAGCCCGTGCGGGTGCGCACCTACCAGGGAAGGCCCCTCTTCCTCGTCCCCCAAGGGGAGGCCATGGGGCCCTACCCCCTTGCGGGGCTTTACAGCCTCTACGACCCGGCCCGCAGGGGCAAAGCCCCGGACTGGGAGGGGTTTTACGCCGCCTGGCGGGAGGCTTTGGCGCAAGGCGAGACCCTTTTCGTCCTCCCCCGCACCACCTCGCCTAGGCTCGAGGCCCTCCTCCAGAGGGCCCAGGCCCGCTACCCCAACCTCCGGGTGGCCCGGTTTGAGGCCTGGAGCCTGGAGAACGTCTACCGGGGGGCGGAACTCGCCTTCGGGCAGAGGGCCTGGCCCGTCTACAGCCCTGAGAAGGCCGAGACCGTGCTCCTCCTGGACGTGGACCTCCACGAGCACCCGGCGGGCTACGGCTGGTGGGCCGCCCTAAGCCAGAGGCGCCTTCCCCCCATGAACCGCATCTACGCCGTGGAGAGCGGGGCGGGGCTGCTTGGCGCCATGGCCGACCACCGCCTGGCCCTGAAGCCCAGCGCCCTCGAGGCCTTCCTCCTGGACCTGGCGAAGGCCCTCGGGGTCCTCCCGGGAAGCCCCGCCTCGGACTACGGGGGCTTCCTCCCCGCCCTGGTGGAGGACCTTGAGCGGGGAGGGCTCCTCCTCCCCGGGGTCCACCTCACCCCCGCCGCCCAGGCCCTGGCCATGGCGGTGAACGCGAGGCTTAAGGCCCCCGTGGCCTACGTGCCGCCGCTGGAGGCCGAGCCCGCCACCCCCCGGGCCTTCCTCGAGGCGGAAGCGGCTTCCCGCCTCGTCTGGGCGGCGGAAGGCCCCCTGCCGGGCCTAGAGGGCAAGGCCTTCGCCGCGGTCCTCTCCCTCTACCCGAAGGAGGCGCCCCATAGCCTCCCCTTGGCCCACCCCCTGGAGGCGGCAAGCCCCGCCCGGGACGCCTGGGGCCGCCTCTGGCCCGCCCAAGCCCTCCTCAAGCCCCTCTACGGCGGGAAAAGCCTGGAGGAGGTGCTGGCGGGGCTTTTGGGGGAGGGGCTTCCCGGCCTCACCGACGAGGAGAGGCGGGCTCTGGCCGAGGGCCGGCCCCTGGAGGAGGCAAAGCCTTTGGCCCTGGAGCCCCTCCCCGGCCTGGAGGGCCGCCTTTCCCCCTTGCGGCGGGAGGCCCCCCTGGAGCTCACCCTCCGCCCGGACGCGCGCCTTTTTGACGGCCGCTACCGGGAAAACCCCTACCTCCAAGAGCTTCCCCGGCCCCTCTCCCTCTTGGTCTGGGACGGGGCCCTCCTCGCCGGGGAGAGGGAGGCGGAGGCCTGGGGGCTTCTTGAGGGGATCCGCGCCCGGGAGCGGCGCGCCGACCCCAGAAGGCCCCTCCTTCGGGTGCGGGCTTCCGGAAGGGAGGCCCTCCTCCCCCTCTGGCCCCTCCCCCTCCTCCCCGAGGGAAGCCTTGTGGCCCCCCTCTCCCACTTCTTCCACCCCGAAGGGACGGTCTTCCCCGCGGAGGTCCTGCCCACGGGCCGCGACTACCCTCTCGTCTCCACCCAGTACCACGGTTACTTGGGCGAGGTGGAGGCGGTGAAGGTCCTCACCGAGGAGGAGGCGCGCAAGGCCCAGCCCAAGGAGGAGAAGCGCGTCTCCTTCTACCCCCCCTGGCCCCAGGGGGAGCACGCCTGGGCCATGACCGTGGACCTCGCCCGCTGCGTGGGGTGCGGGCTTTGCGTCCTCGCCTGCCAGGTGGAGAACAACATCCCCGTGGTGGGGAAGGAGGAGGTAGGGAAGGGCCGGGAGATGCACTGGATCCGCCTGGACCGCTACTTCGCCGAGGAGGGCGTCTTCCACCAGCCCGTGATGTGCCAGCACTGCGAGAAGGCCCCCTGCGAGGCGGTCTGCCCCGTGGCCGCCACGGAGCACTCCCCCGAGGGGCTCAACCTCATGGTCTACAACCGCTGCGTGGGCACGAAGTACTGCTCCGCCAACTGCCCCTACAAGGCCCGGCGCTTCAACTTCTTCCCCTACGCCGAGGCCTTCATAGGCCAAGGGGACCCGAGGCGGGCCAAGGAAAGCCCCCTTGCCCTCCTCATGAACCCCGAGGTGACGGTGAGAAGCCGGGGCGTCATGGAGAAGTGCACCTACTGCGTCCAGCGCATAGAGCTCGCCCGGGCGGAGGCCGCGAGGGAGGGGCGGAGGATCCGCACCGGGGAGGTGGTCACCGCCTGCCAGGAGGTCTGCCCCGGGCGGGCCATCCACTTCGGGGACCTCCTGGACCCCGAGGACCCCATCCACGCCCACCGGGAGGAGGGCCGCCACTACGTCCTCTTGGAGGAGGTGAACACCTGGCCCCGGACCACCTACCTCGCCCACCTGAAGAACCCCAACCCCAGGCTTAGGAAGGAGGGAGGCCATGCCTGAACGGCACCCGGACCACGACCTCATCCAGGGGGAGTGGACGGAAAGGTCCCTGGTGGAGAAGCTCTTGGAGCCCGTGGAGAAGCCCCCGCCCAGGCCCTGGAAGGTGGTGGCGGCGGTGGGCTTCGTCCTGACTCTGGCCTGGCTCTACGCCATCTTCGTCACCTTCACCAAGGGCCTCGGCACCTGGGGGATCAACCAGCCCGTCGTCTGGGGGTTTGACATCGTCCACTTCGTCTGGTGGATCGGCATCGGCCACGCCGGGACCCTGATCAGCGCCATCCTCGTCCTCATGCGCCAGAACTGGCGGGACTCCTTAAACCGGATCACCGAGGCCATGACCCTCTTCGCCGTCCTCTGCGCCGCCACCTACCCCCTGATCCACATGGGGCGGCCGCAGAACTTCTACTGGATCCTGCCCTACCCCACCCACATGGCCCTCTGGCCCCAGTACAAAAGCCCCCTCTCCTGGGACGTCCTGGCCATCTTCACCTACCTCACCATCTCCACCCTCTTCCTCTACCTGGGCCTCATCCCCGACCTCGCCCTTCTTCGGGAGAGGAGCCAGGGCTGGCGGAAGAAGCTTTACGGGTGGCTTTCCTTAGGCTGGACGGGGAGCGCCCTCCACTGGCGGCGCTACCGGGCGGCCTACGTCCTCTTGGCGGGCCTCGCCACCCCCGTGGTCATCTCCGTCCACTCCGTGGTGAGCATGGACTTCGCCTACGGGGTGGTGCCGGGCTGGCACCTCACCCTCTTCCCGCCCTTCTTCGCCGCCGGGGCCATCTACTCCGGCTTCGCCATGGCCCTTACCCTCCTCATCCCCTTGAGGAGGTGGTACCGCCTCGAGGGGGTCATCACCGAGCGCCACCTGGACTGGATGGGCAAGGTGACCCTGGCCAGCGGCCTCGGGGTGGCCTACACCTACCTCTTGGAGATCTTCATCGCCTGGTACTCGGCGGAGCCCGCCGAGTGGGCCCAGCAGCTTTGGCGCATGACCGGGCCCTACGCCCCCTACTACTGGGCCATGATGCTCATCAACGTGGTCCTCCTCCAGACCCTCTGGTTCCCCAGGTTCCGCAGGAACGTGGCCTGGCTTTTCGTCTTCTCCATTTTGGCCAACGTGGGCATGTGGCTGGAGCGCTTCGTCATCGTGGTCATCAGCCTCTCCCACGACTTCCTCCCCGGAAACTTCCACCTCTACTCCCCCACCTGGGTGGACTGGACCCTCTTCCTGGGCACCCTGGGCTTCTTCCTCTTCGGCCTTGCGGTCCTCATCCGCCTCTTCCCCCCCATCGCCGTGGCGGAGATGCTGCACCTCTACCACAAGCTTAGGAAGCACTAGGGAGGCGCCATGCTGTACGGGTACATGGCCTACTTTGACGCGCAGGAGAAGCTTCTTGAGGCCTTAAAGGCCCTCAAGAAGGCGGGGTACCGCCACCTGGAGGCCATCACCCCGACCCCGTTGGAGGGCCTCGAGGCGGTGTACGGCCACGACGAGCGCATCCCCTGGATGGCCTTCTTCCTGGGGGTCTTGGGGGCGGGCCTCGGCCTCTTCCTCCAGGTCTACACCACCCTGGACTACCCCCACAACGCCGGGGGGAAGCCCCTTTTGGGCTGGCCCGCCTTCATCCCCGTCACCTTTGAGATCACCATCCTCACCATCACCGTGGGGATCTTCCTCTACCTCCTCTACCTGAACGGCCTCCCCCTGGCCGCCCACCCCGCCGTCCTCGCCCCCCGCTACCGGGAGGCCCTCGTGGACCGGCCCGCCCTCTTCGTCTACGCCACCGATCCCCGGTTTGACCCGGAGGCCACCCGGGACCTCCTCCGGGCCTTAGGGGCGGAGGTGGAGGAGGTGCGGCGTGCGTAGCCTTCTCTTGCTCGCCCTTCTCCTTTCCGGGTGCGGCTGGATGTGGGACCAGCCCAAGGTCAAGGCCTTCCGGGAAAGCCCCCTCCCCCTCGCCTTCCCCGAGGACCGGGTCGCCCTGGGGGAGAACCTGGACCAGGCGGTGCGGCTTGGGCTCAAGCCCGAGGGGGGCTTTGCGGAAAACCCCTACGCCTTCACCGAGGCGGACCTCCTCCGGGGAAAGGCGCTCTACCAGAGCTTCTGCGCCATCTGCCACGGGGTGAGGGGGGAAGGGGACGGGAGGGCCATCCCCTTGGGCGTGCCCAAGCCCCGCTCCTACCACGACCCCGCCGTGCGGGACCAGCCCGAGGGCTACTTCTACTTCGCCGCCACCAACGGCTTTGGCCGCATGCTTCCTTATAAGAGCCGGATCCCCGAGCGGGAGCGCTGGCTCATCGCCCACTACATCAAGCGGTGCCTCCTCTCGGAGGCCTGCCCTGAGGAGGTGGTGCATGCAGAGGTCCATTGAGGCAAGCCGCCTGGCCCCGGGGGTGCTGGGGCTTTTGCTCTACGCCTCGGCCTTCCTCTTCGGCGCGCCCGCCGCCTACTTCCCCTTCGCCTTCTTCCTCCTCCTCTCCTTGGGGGCCCTCCTCGTCCTCCTCCTGCACAACGCCTTGAGGAGCCACTGGGGCCTGCCTTTGGAGCCCTACCTCTATCCCCTGGCCCGCCTCCTTCCCCTGATGGGGCTTCTGGGCCTCCCCTTCTTCCTTTTCCTCCCGGAGCTTTTCCCCTGGGCGAGGCCCGAGGCCAGCCTGGACCCCGTCTTGCTCCACCGGGCCCCCTACCTGAACGCGCCTTTCCTGTTCCTCCGCTACGCCCTCTCTTTCGCCCTCTTCGCCTTCGTCCTCTCCCGGCTCCGCCCCGGGGAGTACCGGGCGGAGGTGGGGGCCTGGGGGCTGCCCTTGGTCTTCGTGGCGGGCACCTTCCTCTCCTTTGACCTCTTCAAGAGCCTCGAGGCCCACTTCTACTCCGCCTCCTACGGGGGCATCGTCCTCCTCTCCGCCGCCATCCTGGCCCTCGCCGTGGCCGTGGCCCTCGCGGCGAGGCAGGGCACGGCCGCCCTCCGCGGCCAGGCCCAGAACCACACCAACCTCCTCCTCGCCCTCTCCATCGTCTGGATCTACCTGGAGGCCACCGCCCTCATCATCGTCTGGGGGGCGGACTTCCCCCACGAGGTGGAGTTCTACCTGAAGCGCTTGCAAGGTTATTGGGACGAGGTGGCCGCCTTCTGGGTGGTGGGGGGCTTCTTCCTTCCCTTCCTCTACCTCCTCACCAACCTGCCCAAGCGGGAGGCCCGCTACCTCCTCCCCGCCGCCCTTTGGGTGGCCTTCTTCCGCCTGGTGCACCTCGCCTGGTACCTCCTCCCCGCCCTGGGGCGGGGGTTTGGGGTGGGGGAGGCCTTGGGGCTTTTGGGCCTCGGCCTCCTCTTCGCCGCCCGCCTGCGGGGGTAGGGGCATTTGCACCTACCCTCACAAGCCTCCCGGGTTCACCCTGGAAGTAGGGGTACGCGGTACGCGTATCCGGGAGGTGAAGGATGACGAGGGTTCTGGTTTTGGGCGGTGGCTCCGGCGGCCTGGTGGCGGCCAACAAGGTGAAGCGGCTTCTGGGGAAGGAGGTGGAGGTCACCCTGGTGGACCGGGATGCTCATGGAGCCCCAGTTTCTCCGCCTCGTCTCCCACGGGGCGAACGTCTTGGACCCCCTCTCCCGCATTGAACCCGCCGCGGTGGGCATGATGGCGGGGGCCCTGCAAAAGGGCCTCGCGGAGACCTTCACCCCGGAGGCGATGCAGGACCCGCCCCGGGTGGGCCTCGCCGGGTTCTTCAAGCAGCTTTCCGACCCCGAGGTCCAGAAGGCCCTGGGGGTGCTCTTCCTTTTCCTGAAGGCCTTGGGCAAGGCCTTCGGCCACATGAACGAGGAGCGGAAGACCCTCGAGGCCATGATGGCCAAGATGATGCCCAAGAAGTAGCCCTTCCTCGGGGCCCCCGCTCTGGCGAAAGCCAGAGCGGGGTACTCAGGCCAGGGTCACCCGGTCCCGCCCCGTCTCCTTGGCCCGGAGGAGGGCGTAGTCGGCCTTGAGGATCCACTCTTCTAGGGTCTCTCTCCCTCCCCTCCGGCACCTCCCCCCCGGCGATCCCGGCGGAGAGGGTGAGGGGGTAGGGGATGGGGGCCACCCGTTCGTTCCGGAAGCGTTCGCGGATCCGCTCCACCACCTCCTTGGCCGCCTCCCTCTCGGCGCCGAAGAGCACCAGGAGGAACTCCTCGCCCCCGTAGCGCACCGCCAGGTCCTCCTTGCGGACGCTTTCCTTGAGGATCCGCCCCAGGCGCCTGAGCACCTCGTCCCCCACGGGGTGGCCGTAGGTGTCGTTCACTGCCTTGAAGCGGTCTATGTCCAGCATGACCACGCTCACCGGGGCCAGGTAGCGCCGGGAGAGGGCGAGGAGCTTGGGAAGCTCCACCTCGAGGCCCCGGCGGTTGAAAAGCCCCGTGAGGGGGTCGGTGTAGGCCATGGCGCCCCACTCCGCCTGCCTCAGGACCTGGCGCAGGCGTTCCCCCAGGAGGGCGAGAAACCCCGGCGGAACGGGCTCCTCCGGCGGGGTCCTTAGGTGGAGGTAGGCGGCGTCCCCGTTCAGGGGGACGGGAAGGAGGTGGGGGGCGCGCTCCCCCACCAGGCTCCCCCGGGCCCTGAGCTCCAGGCCCACCGCCTGGGGGAGGAGCTCCTGGGCGGCCTCGAGGACCCCGAGGAGAACCCCCTCGGGGCTTAGGGTCTGGGTCACCCGGGGGGAAAGCCGGGCCAGGGCCTCCAGGAACCGGGTCCAGCGGCGGCCCCGTTCCTCGGTGCGGCGCCACTCCAGGTGGAGGGCGTAGAGGAGGCCCAAGGCCCCCGCAAGCCCCCCGTAGAGGGCGAGGAGGCGCAGGGCGAAGGGCACCGGGTCCTTGGCCAACACCGCGGGCAGGAGGAAAAGCCCCCCGAGGGGCAGGGCCAGCCAGGGGAGGACCACGCGTTTAGCTTAGCCTACCCCTCCTTCTCCCCCGCGTGCGTTTGCGCCAGGGCCTCGAGGGCCCCCCTCAGCACCTCAATCCCTTTGAGAAACTCCGCCACCTCCACGTGCTCGTAGGGGGTGTGGTCCAGGGTGGAGTCCCCGGGGCCGTAGGCCACCATGGGCACCGGCCAGTGGGGGGCCAGGACGTTCATGTCGCTCGTTCCCGTCTTCAGCTTGAAGACGGGCCTTCCCCCCGCCTTGCGGATGGCCTGGCGGAAGGCCCGGGTGAGGGGGGTGTCCTTGGGCCCCTGGTAGGGGACCTCGCGGCCGAAGAACTCCAGCTCAATCGTGGGGGGGGCGTAGGCCGTGAGGTGGCGGATGGCCTCCTCGGGGGGAAGCCTTGGAGGGAGCCTTAGGTCAAAGAACATCTCCGCCACCTGTCTGAGCTCCGCGGGGTGGACCCTGAAGTCGCGGAGGGTGTACTGCACCTGGTCAAAGGGACGCTGGCCCACGTTCATGGCCTCGGCCCAGGCCTTGATGGCCACGAAGTAGCTGATGAGCTCCTCGGCGGCGTTGGGCTCGTGGTGGGCCGAGTGGAAGTGGTCCTTCTCCCGCCGGGCCTTCACCAAAAGCCTCCCCTTGTACCCCAGGGTGATCCCCTCCCAGCCCGAGGGCTCCCCGATCACCGCGTAGTGGGGCTTGAGGCGGGGGGCCACGAACCTTGCTCCCTTGGAGCTTGGGGCCTCCTCCTCCGTGGCCCCAACCAGGTGGACGGTGAGGCGCCTCCTGGCCTCCTCGGAAAGCCCCGCCGCGGCGAAGATCATGGCCACGAAAGGCCCCTTGGCGTCCACCGCTCCCCGGCCGAAGAGCCTGCCCCCTTCCAGGCGCACGGGGATCTGGCCGGGCACGGTGTCAATGTGCCCCAGGAGGACCACCTGGACGGGCCCTTCCCCCACCTGGCCCCGGGCGTTGTCCGCCTCGTCCACGAAGCCCTTGAGGCCCAGCTTTTGCATCCCCTCCGCCAGGTACTCGGCCACCGCCCGCTCCTTTCCGGAAGGGGAGGGGATCTCCAGGGCCCCCTTGAGGAACTCAACGGGATCCAAGGCGCTTTTGCTCATAGGTTTCCTTGCTCCAGCCCACTTGAGAATGGCGAGGAGGGTTCCCGGCCTTAGGGTCTCCCCCGGGTGCGCGGGCACCGTGGTGACCCGGCCGTCGGGGTGCCGAAGGCGCACGTGGCTTCCCCGGACCCGCACCACCTGAAACCCCTTCTCCTGCAGGAGGCGGACGAGCTCCTGGCCGGTGATGGGGATGAGGCGGGGGCTCACGCCGCTTCAATTTCCAGCGCGCCCTCCAGGCCTACGACTTCCGCCCTCTCCTCTTCCAGGGATACGGCGATGGCTTCCTGCAGGCGCCGGAGGAGTTCCTCAAAGCTTTGGGCCTGGGTGTGGGCGTGGAGCTCAGGCACGTGGGCCACGAAGTAGCCCTCCTCGTCCCGCTCCACCACCACGCGGTAACGCCGCCTCATCTCCCTATGCTAGCACCGCCCGCACCGCCTCCACCACCCGCTCCAGGTCTTCCTTTTCAATGACCAAAGGCGGCAGGAAGCGGATCACCGTGGGCCCAGCCTGGAGGGCGAGGACGCGGTGCTCCTTCTCCAGCCTGGCGATGTAGGGGGCGGCCTTTTCCTTGAGCTCCAGGCCCACCATGAGGCCCATGCCCCGCACCTCCCGGATCTTGGGGGAGGGGATGGCCCTAAGCTTCTCCATGAACCAGGGCCCAAGCTCCGCGGCCCTTTCCCAAAGCCGCGTCCGCTCCAGGTAGCGGATGGCCGCCACCCCTGCGGCCATGGCCAGGGGATTCCCCCCGAAGGTGGTGCCGTGCCCCCCCTTGGGCATGCTCCGCGCCACCTCCTCCCGCATCACCGCGGCCCCCAGGGGCACCCCGCCCCCGAGGGCCTTGGCCAGGGTGAGGATGTCGGGGACGATGCCGAAGTGCTCAAAGGCGAAGCGCTTCCCCGTGCGGCCCATTCCGGTCTGGATCTCGTCCAGGATGAGGAGGGCCCCCTTCTCCTGGGTGATCTCCCGGGCGGCCCTTAGGAACTCGGGGGTCGCCGGGCGCACGCCCCCCTCCCCTTGCACGGGCTCCAGGATCACCGCGGCCGTCTCCTCGTCCACGGCCCGCTTGAGGGCCTCCACGTCGTTGTAGGGGATGAACTCCACGGGCTCCACCAAGGGCAAGAAAGGCTCCCGGTACTTGGGCTCCCAGGTGACGGAGAGGCTTCCCATGGTTCGCCCGGAGAAGCCCCGCATGGCGGCCACGAACTTCTTCCTGCCCGTGTGGGCCCGGGCGAACTTTAGGGCGGCCTCGTTGGCCTCGGTGCCCGAGTTCACGGGGAAGACCCGGTTGAGCTCCGGGGGGAGGATGGCGGTGAGGGTGCGGTAGAACTCCCCCCGCATGGGGGTGGGGAGGGTCTGGGGCATGGCCATAAGGGTCTCCGCCTGCCGCTTCACCGCCTCCACCACCTCGGGGTTGCCGTGGCCCAGGTTGGCCACCCCGTACCCGCCCACGCAGTCAATGTACTCGTTGCCTTCCGCGTCCCAGACCCTCGCGCCCTGGCCCCGGACGATGAGGAGGTCGTGCTTGTTGTAGACGCCGCTGTCCAGGGTCTTCTCCGCCTCCAAAAGGGCCCGCCAGTCTTCCAGGGTTCTCGTTTCCACGACCGCACCTCCATAAAGAAAAGCCCCCGGGGACGCCCGGGAAGCCAGGCTTCCCAGGCGGGCTCAGCTTTTGCCCCGGGCGCGCATCTCCCCTTAAGCCTAGGGGGAGGGCGGGTGGGGTGTCAACCGCGGCCCCGGTAACATGGACCTATGCAAAGGTGGTCGGCGCTTTTCCTCCTCCTGGGCTTGGCCCAGGCCCAGGGCTTTTTCGGCGTGGGTGCGGTGGACAGGAACGTCTTCGGCTTCGGCCAGGCCTTTCCCGCCGGGCTTTGGTGGCGGGTGGGGGTGGACCACAACCTGGAGGGAAGCGCCTACCTCTACCTGCGCCGGGGAGGGGTGGTAGACCCCCTCTTGGGGGCTTTGGGCCTTGGCTTTCCCGGGGCCTACTACCTGGGGCTTGGGGTGGAGGGGGGTCCTTCCGGGGCCCAACCTTCCGGGCTTTTGGGCCTCGAGGCCTTCCTGGGCGAGGGCTTTGCGATCTTCCTGGAGGGCATGGGCCCGGTCTACATCGCCGGGGGGGCCCACTTCGGGATTGGCCTTCGCTACTACCCCTCCGGGCGGGAGGCCTTCACCCCCCTTCTTGACCCGGAGCGCCGCTTCCGCCTGTACGTGCCCATCCCTACCGGCAGACCTGTGGTCGCGGCCCTGGCCTACGAGGGGGAGGGCTACGCCCTCTGGCTTGGCGGCTGGGGCTTCTGGGGCTTTGGGGCCCTCTGGCCCGCCCTTGGGGCCCACGCCTACCTGGGGGACGCCTTCTTCGGCCTGGGGACGGGCTACCGGCCGGGGGATGCCTGGGTGGCCTTCCCCTACTTGGGCTACCGCTTCCGTTTGGGAGAAGGGGTGGAGGCGCAGCTCCGCCTTCAGACCCCCTTCCGGGTTTCGGCGGAGCGGGGCTTGGGAGACTTCTTTGGCCTCGTGGCTAACCTCCTGGACCTCACCCTGGGCTTCCCCCTCTAGGGCCGGGGCGGCCGCAGGGTTCGTTTAGCGCATGTTGATTGAGCGCATGGGTAGCATATGTGCTATACTTACTTGAGATAAGGGGCGTATCCCCTTGAACGGACCGGAGGTCGGGCATGCTGACCCTGGTGGGCACCTATCCTCCCATCCGTTGCGGCATCGCCACCTTCAACCGCGACCTGCGGGAGGCCCTCTTGCGGGAAGGGGTGCCTTCCCAGGTGGCGGTGGTGGCCCACCCCGAGGAGGTGGCCTTGCCCTTTCCCCAGGAGGTGGTCCGGGTGGTGGCCAAGGAGGACCGGGAGGGGTACAGGGCCTTGGCGCGCCTCCTCCGGGGGCCGGTGATCCTCCAGCACGAGTACGGGCTTTACGGCGGGAAGTGGGGCGACTACGTCCTGGACCTCCTCGAGGCCCAAGGCCCCAAGCTGGTGGTCCTCCACACCCTCCTCCAGGCCCCGCCTCCCGGGCTCGGCGAGGCGGACCTCCGCTACATGCAGGGCCTTCTCCGGGCCATGGCCGAGAGGGCCCAGGCCTTCGTCGCCCTCCACCCGGAAGGGGAAGGCCTCCTGCGGGCCCTGGGGGTGCGGATCCCCGTGGCCCACATCCCGCACGGGGTCCCCGATCTTCCGCGGCCCCCTAAGGAGGCCTTGAAGCGGGCCTTGGGGCTGGAGGGCGCCTTCCTCCTCTTCACCTACGGCCTCCTTGGGCCCGGCAAGGGGCTGGAGTTCGCCCTGAAGGTGCTCGCCCGCGTCCTGCCCCACAACCCCAGGGTCCGCTACCTGGTGGCGGGGAGGCTCCACCCCAACCTGGAGCGGCACGAGGGGCGGCGGTATCTGGAGCGTGTGCGGGAAATGGCCGAGGCCCTGGGGGTGGGGGAGGCCTTCCTCCTGCGGGAGGGGTACCTCTCCGAGGAGGAGCTCTACCGCCTGGCGGGGGCGGCGGACCTCTTCCTCCTGCCCTACCCCAACCTGGAGCAGGTTTCCTCCGGGACCCTCTCCTACGCCCTGGCCCTGGGCAAGGCCGTCCTCTCCACCCCCTTCCGGCACGCCCGCGCCGCCCTCGCCGCGGGCCGGGGGGTCCTGCTTCCCCTGGAGGAGGAGGCCTGGGCCCAGGCGGTCTTGGCCCTCGCGGAAAGCCCCGAGCGCCTAAGGGAGATGGAGGAGCGGGCCTACGCTTACGCCCGGGACTTCACCTGGCCCAGGGTGGCCCGGGCCTACCGGCGGCTTTTGGAGGAGGTGGCGGATGTTCGGCCTCGGGTGGCTTAGGGCCCTGACCGACGCCCGGGGGCTTCTGGAGCACGCCCACCACGGGGTGCCCAGGCTCGGCGAGGGGTACACCACGGACGACAACGCCCGGGCCCTCCTCTACCTCAGCCTCCTCCCCGAGGGGGCCCGGGACGAGGGGCTCGTGCGGACCTACCTCGCCTTCCTCCTCCACATGCAGAAGGAGGACGGCCGCTTCCGGAACGGCCTCACCCTGGACGGCCGCTTTGAGGACGAGGGGGAGGCGGAGGACCCCACGGGCCGGGCCGTCCTCGCCCTCGCCGCCGCCCAGAGGCTTCCTCCCCCCTACGCGGGCCCTGCCCGGGAGGCCCTTCTCCGGGCCCTTCCCGCCCTCGAGGGCTTCACCTCCTTGAGGGGGCGGGCCTACGCCCTCCTCGGCCTTCTCGCCCTGCCCAAGGAGCCCTTCCTCGAGGCGGCCGAGGCCCTGGGGGAGGGGCTCCTTCGCGCCTTCCGGGAGGCCGAGCCCGCCTGGCCCTACCCCGGCCCCCTCACCTACGCCAACCACCGCCCCGTGGAGGCCCTGTACGCCTACGGCCTCGCCTTCCGCCGCCGAGAGGCGGTGGCCCTGGCCCGGAGGGCCCTCGCCTTCCTCAAGGAGCACTACTTCACCCCGGGGGAGGAGGGCCTCTTCTTTGACCCCGTGGGCAACCGCTTCATGGAGCGGGGAGGGGAGAAGCCCCTCTTTGACCAGCAGCCCATTGAGGCCAAGTGCGCCCTCCTCGCCCACCTGCGCTTCGGGGAGCGGGTCCTCGCCGAGGTGGCCTTCCTCTGGTTCCACGGGCGGAACCGCCTCCGTGCCCCCCTGGTGGACGCCTTCGGCCCCATGGACGGCCTCACCCCCCACGGCCCCAACCAAAACCGCGGGGCGGAGGCCCTCCTCGCCTACCTCCTCGCCTGGCAGGCCCTGGTCCAAGGGGTCTTCCCCCAGGTGGACGAGGGCGTGGCCCTGGGGCGGGTCTTCGCCTTGGGAGGGCGGCCGTGAGGGTGGCCATGCTGGCCCCCATCGCCTGGCGGGTTCCCCCCAGGCGGTACGGCCCCTGGGAACAGGTGGTCTACGACCTCACCGAGGCCCTTCTGGACCTCGGGGTGGAGGTGGTCCTCTACGCCACCTGCGACGCCGAGACCCGGGCGCCTCTGCGGTGCACCGCGGCGAAGCCCCTCTGGGAGGACAGGGAGGTGGACTGGAAGGTGGAGGAGTTCCTCCACATCGCCCGCGCCATGGAGGAGGCGGGGGAGTTTGACCTGGTCCACAACCACTACGACTTCATGCCCCTCTACTTCACCCCCTTTGTGAAGGTCCCGGTCCTCACCACCATCCACGGCTTCTCCAGCGAGAAGATCAAGAAGGTCTACCGCCGCTACGCCGCCCTACCCCACGTCCACTACGTGGCCATCTCCGAGGCGGACAAGGACCCGGGCCTTCCTTACCTGGGGGTCGTCCACCACGGGGTGGACCCGCGGCGCTTCCGGGTGGGGGAGGGGGGGAGGCACCTCCTCGTCCTCTCCCGCATCCACCCGGACAAGGGCATCCGGGAGGCCGTCCTCTTCGCCCGAAAGTCGCGCCTTCCCCTGAAGATCGCCGGGCCCGTCCAGGACGAGGCCTACTTCCAAAACGAGGTGGCCCCCCTGCTCGGGGAAGGGGTGGAGTTCCTGGGCCCCGTGGACCCCGAGACCCGGCAGACCCTCTTGGATGGGGCCATCGCCCTCCTCCACTTTGTAAACTTCAAGGAGCCCTTCGGCCTCGCTCCGGTGGAGGCCATGATGAGCGGCGTCCCCGTCCTGGCAAGGCCCCTAGGGGCCCTCCCCGAGACGGTGCGCCACGGGGAGACGGGGTTTCTGGTGAGGGACTGGGAGGAGGCCTTGGAGTACCTGGAGGCCGTGAGGCGCCTGGACCGCTGGGCCATCCGTCGCTACGCGGAGGCCCGCTTCTCCCGGGAACGCATGGCCCGGGACTACCTGGAGCTTTACCGAAAGGTGGTGGGAGCGTGAAGACCTACGCCCTGGTGATGGCGGGCGGACGCGGGGAGAGGCTTTGGCCCCTCTCCCGGGAGGACCGCCCCAAGCCCTTTCTGCCCCTCTTTGAGGGGAAGACCCTCCTCGAGGCCACCCTGGAGCGCCTCGCCCCCCTCGTGCCTCCAGAGCGCACCCTCCTCGCCGTGCGCCGGGACCAGGAGGCGGTGGCCCGTCCCTATGCGGACGGGATCCGGCTCCTCCTGGAGCCCTTGGGCCGGGACACCGCGGGGGCGGTGCTCTTAGGGGTGGCCGAGGCCCTGAAGGAGGGGGCCGAGCGGCTCCTCGTCCTCCCCGCCGACCACTACGTGGGGGACGACGAGGCCTACCGGGAGGCCTTGGCCACCATGCTGGAGGCGGCGGAGGAGGGTTTTGTGGTGGCCCTGGGCCTGAGGCCCACCCGCCCGGAGACGGAGTACGGCTACATCCGTCTGGGGCCCAGGGAGGGGGCCTGGTACCGGGGGGAGGGGTTCGTGGAGAAGCCCTCCTACGCCGAGGCCCTGGAGTACATCCGCAAGGGCTACGTCTGGAACGGCGGGGTCTTCGCCTTCGCCCCCGCCACCATGGCCGAGCTCTTCCGGCGCCACCTCCCGAGCCACCACGAGGCCCTGGAGCGCCTCCTCGCCGGGGCCTCCCTGGAGGAGGTGTACGCCGGCCTCCCCAAGATCTCCATTGACTACGGGGTGATGGAGAAGGCGGAGAGGGTGCGGGTGGTCCTCGGCCGCTTCCCCTGGGACGATGTGGGGAACTGGCGGGCCCTGGAGCGGGTCTTCTCCCAGGACCCCCACGAGAACGTGGTCCTGGGGGAGGGGCGGCACGTGGCCCTGGACACCTTTGGGTGCGTGGTCTACGCCGACCGGGGCGTGGTGGCCACCCTGGGGGTTTCCGGGCTGGTGGTGGCCAAGGTGGGGGACGAGGTCCTGGTGGTGCCCAAGGACTGGGCCCGGGAGGTGCGGGAGGTGGTGAAACGCCTCGAGGCCCAGGAATGACGGCCTACGTGGCCTTGGGCTCCAACCTCGGGGACCGCGCGGCCTACCTCTTGGAGGGGCTTTCCCGGCTCTCCCGCCTCCCCGAAACCCGCCTCCTCCGCCTCTCCTCCCTCTACGAGACCGAGCCTTTAGGCCCGCCCCAGCCCCTCTACCTGAACCTGGTGGCCGAGGTGGAGACGGCTCTTCCCCCCAGGGGCCTCCTCGAGGCCATGCTCGCCATAGAGCGGGCTTTGGGGCGGGAGCGCAAGGAGCGCTACGGCCCCAGGACCCTGGACCTGGACCTCCTCCTTTACGGGGACCTCGTCCTGGAGGAGGAGGACCTGGTGCTGCCCCACCCGAGGCTCCACGAGCGGGCCTTCGTCCTCGTGCCCCTTTGCGACCTCGTTCCCCAAGGGCGGCACCCCCTCCTGGGCCGGACCTTCGCCGAGCTCCTCGCGGGGCTGGACCCTTCTGGGGTCCGGCCCTATGTGGTATAGTGGGGGCACCGCGGGTGGATTCCGCGCGAGGAGAAGGAACGTGGAACTAGAAGCAGGAACCGTTGTGGAAGGCCGCGTGGTGCGGGTGGTGAGCTTTGGCGCGTTTGTGGAGCTTGCGGGGGGGGAGCAGGGCCTGGTCCACATCTCCCAGATCGCCCACGAGTACGTGACGAACGTTCGGGACTACCTCAACGAGGGGGACATCGTCCAGGTCCTGATTAAAGGGCGGGACGCCAAGGGGCGGCTGGACCTCTCCATCAAGGACCTGACCCCGGCCCCCGAAGGGGGCGCGCCCCCGCCCAGGCCCAGGCGGCTTCCCAAGCAATCCCCCGAGTTTGAGAACAAGCTCAAGAGCTTCCTCCGGGGCACCGGAGGGTTTGGGGGCAAGGGCAAAAAGGGCGGCCGGAAGAAGCGCTAAAGGCCGAGGAAGGCGCCCCCGGGGCGTTGTCGTCCCCGGGGGTTTGCCGTAGAGTAGGGGGGTATGGCGAAGCCCATTGAGGTGACCGACCAGAACTTTGACGAGACCCTCGGCCAACACCCCTTGGTCCTGGTGGACTTCTGGGCGGAGTGGTGCGCCCCCTGCCGGATGATCGCCCCCATCCTGGAGGAGATCGCCAAAGAGTACGAGGGCAAGCTCTTGGTGGCCAAGCTGGACGTGGACGAGAACCCCAAGACCGCCATGCGCTACCGGGTGATGAGCATCCCCACGGTGATCCTCTTCAAGGACGGCCAGCCGGTGGAGGTCCTGGTGGGGGCCCAGCCCAAGCGCAACTACCAGGCCAAGATCGAGAAGCACCTGCCCGCCACCGCCTGAGGATGCGCATCGCCCTGGACGCCATGGGGGGCGACCGGGCCCCCCAGGTGGTGGTGGCCGGGGCGGCGGCCGCGGCCCGGGAGGGGGTGGAGGTCCTCCTGGTGGGCGACGAGGCCCAGGTGCGGGCGGAGCTTGCCCGTTTGGGGGCCGACCTTCCCGTTTGGCACGCCCCGGACCACATCCGTATGGAGGAGGCGGCCACGGAGGTTCGCCGCCGCCCCCAGGCCTCCGTGAGGGTGGCCATGGAGCTCCTCAAGCGGGGCGAGGTCCAGGCGGTGGTCTCCATGGGGCACAGCGGCGCCACCCTGGCCGCCGCCCTCCTCGTCCTCGGGCGGGTGAAGGGGGTGGAGCGGCCCGCCCTCCTCGTGGAGTTCCCCAGCTTGAGAGGCCGCACCTTCCTCCTGGACGGAGGGGCCAACGCCGACTGCCGCCCTTCCTTCCTCGTCCAGTTCGCCGCCATGGGCTTGGCCTACGCCGAGGCGAGCGGGGCTTTGGCCCCAAGGGTGGGCCTCCTCTCCATCGGGGAGGAGGAGGGGAAGGGGAACGCCCTCGTCCAGGAGGCCTACCCCTTGCTCCGGGCCGCCTTGGGCGAGCGGTTCTACGGCAACGTGGAGGGGCGGGACATCTTCCTCGGGACCACGGAGGTGGTGGTCACCGATGGGTTCACGGGCAACGTGGCCCTGAAGCTCGCCGAGGGGGAGGCCCGGGTCCTCCTCACCTGGATCAAGGAGGCTTTGACCTCCTCCTTCCGGGCGCGCCTTGGGGCCCTCTTGGTCCGGGAGGCCCTCGCCCGGGTGAAGGCCCGGGTGGACCCGGCCCAGTACGGGGCCATGCCCCTCCTCGGCGTGGAGGGCGCGGTCTTCATCGGGCACGGTTCCGCCGACGCCCTGGCGGTGAAAAACGCCCTCCTGCGGGCCAAGGCCATGGTGGAGGCGGGCCTCCTCGCGCGGGTGCGGCAGCGGCTTTCCGCCCTACACGTCTAGGATGACCTGGGCCTTCCAGCGGCCGTCCTCCTTGCGGACGGAGAGGCCGTGGAAGGTGGCGCTCTTCACCTCCCCCTGGAAGCCGAAGCGCTCCTGGAAGGGCTCGCCGAAGAGGGTGGCGGTGAGGCGGTACCCGCCCTCTTCCTCCTCCACCCGGATGCGGGCCCTTCCCGGGACGAAGCCCTTGGTCTGGATCAGGTAGATCAGCTCGTTGAGGAAGCGGACGAGGAGGGTTTCCAGGTCCTCGGCGAAAAGCCTTAGGTGCCGCCGCTTCCTGCCCCCTTGGGGAGGGGCGGTGAACATCACGTCTAGAAGGCCCTTCAGGGCCGCCTGAAAGAGCTCCTCCAGGCTTTGGGCCTCGAGGGCAAACCCCACGTCGGCGGTGTGGTCCAGGGGCCTCACCACCACGGTCCCTCCCGGAGACCGGAGGCGCCCGGCAGGTGGAAGGTCTCGGTCCAGAGGCGCTCGGGGAACATCTCCAGGAACTTCAGCACGGAGAGGGCCTGGGTCTTGTGCTGGGCGATGGCCTGGAGCTTCCGCGCCAAGACCCTCTCGGGGAGGCGGAGGCGGTGGGTTACGGGCCAGGGGCCGTCGGGGCGGACCAGGTAGACCACCTGGGCGAGGCCTTGGGCGGCCTCGCGGGCGTAGCGGCTCGCCGCCACGTGGTCGGGGTGGCCGTTGATGCCGTCCGGGGGGAAGGTGAGGACGAAGCGGGGACGGAGGCGGAGGAGCCGCGTCCGGATCGCCTCCACCGCCTCGGGGTGGTCGGCGAGGCCCCGGCCCGTGGCCGGCCCCCGCTCCCCTTGGGCGCCCTCGGGGAGGGCGTTGGGGTAGTCCAGCACCTCGAGGTAGTCCACTTGAAGGACGGCCGCGGCCCGCTTTAACTCCTCCACGCGCACCTGGGGCAGCTCCTCCGGGGGACAGAGGCCAAGGGTTCTCCCGGCTTCCCCCCGGGTCAGGGTGAGGACCCCGGTCTTAAGCCCCGCCTCCTTGGCGAGGAGGAGGGCTCCCCCTGCGCCGAAGCTCTCGTCGTCCGGGTGGGGCACCACCACGAGGAGGTCCATGCCCCCATCTTGACAGAAGGAGGGGGGCTTGGTAGATTCATAGGTGCGCCGGCAGGGCCGGCGGGGGATCTTGAAAGCGCGGGAACAGGCCAAGCATCTGAGCTCTACGCCCGTTAAGGGCGTTGATTTGTTGGAGAGTTTGATCCTGGCTCAGGGTGAACGCTGGCGGCGTGCCTAAGACATGCAAGTCGTGCGGGCCGCGGGGTTTTACTCCGTGGTCAGCGGCGGACGGGTGAGTAACGCGTGGGTGACCTACCCGGAAGAGGGGGACAACCCGGGGAAACTCGGGCTAATCCCCCATGTGGACCCGCCCCTTGGGGTGTGTCCAAAGGGCTTTGCCCGCTTCCGGATGGGCCCGCGTCCCATCAGCTAGTTGGTGGGGTAATGGCCCACCAAGGCGACGACGGGTAGCCGGTCTGAGAGGATGGCCGGCCACAGGGGCACTGAGACACGGGCCCCACTCCTACGGGAGGCAGCAGTTAGGAATCTTCCGCAATGGGCGCAAGCCTGACGGAGCGACGCCGCTTGGAGGAAGAAGCCCTTCGGGGTGTAAACTCCTGAACCCGGGACGAAACCCCCGACGAGGGGACTGACGGTACCGGGGTAATAGCGCCGGCCAACTCCGTGCCAGCAGCCGCGGTAATACGGAGGGCGCGAGCGTTACCCGGATTCACTGGGCGTAAAGGGCGTGTAGGCGGCCTGGGGCGTCCCATGTGAAAGACCACGGCTCAACCGTGGGGGAGCGTGGGATACGCTCAGGCTAGACGGTGGGAGAGGGTGGTGGAATTCCCGGAGTAGCGGTGAAATGCGCAGATACCGGGAGGAACGCCGATGGCGAAGGCAGCCACCTGGTCCACCCGTGACGCTGAGGCGCGAAAGCGTGGGGAGCAAACCGGATTAGATACCCGGGTAGTCCACGCCCTAAACGATGCGCGCTAGGTCTCTGGGTCTCCTGGGGGCCGAAGCTAACGCGTTAAGCGCGCCGCCTGGGGAGTACGGCCGCAAGGCTGAAACTCAAAGGAATTGACGGGGGCCCGCACAAGCGGTGGAGCATGTGGTTTAATTCGAAGCAACGCGAAGAACCTTACCAGGCCTTGACATGCTAGGGAACCCGGGTGAAAGCCTGGGGTGCCCCGCGAGGGGAGCCCTAGCACAGGTGCTGCATGGCCGTCGTCAGCTCGTGCCGTGAGGTGTTGGGTTAAGTCCCGCAACGAGCGCAACCCCCGCCGTTAGTTGCCAGCGGTTCGGCCGGGCACTCTAACGGGACTGCCCGCGAAAGCGGGAGGAAGGAGGGGACGACGTCTGGTCAGCATGGCCCTTACGGCCTGGGCGACACACGTGCTACAATGCCCACTACAAAGCGATGCCACCCGGCAACGGGGAGCTAATCGCAAAAAGGTGGGCCCAGTTCGGATTGGGGTCTGCAACCCGACCCCATGAAGCCGGAATCGCTAGTAATCGCGGATCAGCCATGCCGCGGTGAATACGTTCCCGGGCCTTGTACACACCGCCCGTCACGCCATGGGAGCGGGCTCTACCCGAAGTCGCCGGGAGCCTACGGGCAGGCGCCGAGGGTAGGGCCCGTGACTGGGGCGAAGTCGTAACAAGGTAGCTGTACCGGAAGGTGCGGCTGGATCACCTCCTTTCTAAGGAGCTAACCAAAGCCTGTTCCCGCGCTTTCAAGCCGCCCCGCTCTGGCCGGCAGCGCACCCCCCGTTAGGGGGGTGCTTTTTTTCCCGCCGAGGCCAGGCCTCGGCGGGGCTTTTTTTTAAAGGCCGCGCACGTTGAGGAAGGGCTCGGGGTGGGGGTGGCCGGAGGTGTTGTTCCAGCCCGCGGTGCTTTCGGCGTTTTGCAGGAGGGCTGGGTTCTCTTGGGCGTTCGGGGCGTCAACCCCTATAGTGAAGCCCATGGACTTCCTCGAGGCCCTTTCCCGGCCGCCCCTCGTTCTCGGCGTGGATCCGAGGCCGACGCTCCACGGCCCCGAGCCCTTGGCCCATATCCGCCGCTACACCTTCGAGCTCCTCGAGGCCCTGGCCCCACGCCTTGCGGCGGCGAAGTTCCAGCTGGCGTTCTTTGAGGCCTTGGGCCTCGAGGGGACGGCGCTGCTTTGGGAGCTCGCCAGCGCCTCCCGGGTCATGGGGCTTCCCGTGATCTTTGACGGGAAGCGGGGGGACATCGGCTCCACCGCCGAGGCCTACGCCCGGGCCTACCTGGAGGCCTTCCCGGGAAGCGCCCTCACCGTGAACCCGTACCTGGGCTTAGACGCCCTCAAGCCCTTCTTCCAGGCCGCTTCCCGCACAGGGGGCGGGGTCTTCGTCCTGGCGAAGACCTCCAACCCCGGCTCCGGCTTCCTCCAGGACCTCCTTGTGGAGGAGAAGCCCCTTTACCTTCACCTGGCCGAGGCTCTTGAGCGGGAGGGGGAGGGGTACCGGGAGGGTACCTGGAGCCGGGTGGGGATGGTGGTGGGGGCCACCTACCCGGAGGCCGTGGCTCGGGTGCGGGAAAGGGCGCCCCACGCCCCCCTCCTCCTCCCCGGCGTGGGGGCCCAGGGGGGGAGGCCCCTCAAGGGGGAGGGGCTTCTTTTCGCGGCGAGCCGGGCCCTCTACTACCCTGGGGGAAGGCCGGACCTAAAGGCCGCCCTGGAGGCGGCGGAGGCCCTCTTGAAGGCTCTGGTAGAGTAGGGGGGATGGACGTCCTGGAGCTTTACCGGAGGACGGGGGCTCTTCTAGAGGGCCACTTCCTCCTGCGTTCGGGGATGCACTCCCCCTTCTTTTTGCAGTCGGCGGCCCTCCTCCAGCATCCCCTTTACGCCGAGGCCGTGGGGGAGGCTTTGGGAAAGCTCTTTAAGGACGAGAAGGTGGACTTCGTCATCGCCCCGGCCATCGGGGGCGTGGTCCTTTCCTTCGTGGTGGCGAAGGCCCTCGGGGCCCGGGCCCTCTTCGCCGAGAAGGACGGAAGGGGGGGGATGCTCATCCGCAAGGGGCTCACCGTGAACCCGGGCGACCGCTTCTTGGCGGTGGAGGATGTGGTAACCACCGGGGAGAGCGTCCGCAAGGCGATCCGGGCGGCGGAGGCCCGGGGCGGGGTTTTGGTGGGCGTGGGGGCCATCGTGGACCGGAGCGGGGGCAGGGCGGCCTTCGGCGTGCCCTTCCGCGCCCTCCTCGCCTTGGAGGTTCCCCATTATCCCGAGGAGGCCTGCCCCCTCTGCCGGGAGGGGGTGCCCTTGGAGGAGGTCTAGGGTGCGCTTCCTCGCTGCCCTTCTTCTCGGCCTTTTCTCTCTGGCCCTCGCGGCCCCGGAGGAGGCCGCGAGGGAGGCCGTCGCCCGGTGGCTCAGGGGGGAGCTCTCCCCGAGCCTCGAGGAGGTCCTTAGGGCCCCTCCGGAGGAGGCCCCGAGGCTCCTCGAGCGCTTCGCCCTCTTCCCCCCGCCCCCCGATGGGCTTACCGTCAACCTGGAAAGCCCCGAGGTGGAGGGGAACCGGGTCTCCTTCCCGGCCGCCCTCGGGGAGGAGGTGGGGGAGGTGGTGGTGGTCCTGGAAGGGGGGGAGGCCAGGCGGGTCTACTTCCGCCCCGAGGGGCTCGGGGTGCCCGCCTACCTCCTCACGCCCCTCGCGGGCTTTGGGTTTTTCCTCCTCTCCCTCTTTTGGGCCCTCCTCCTCCTCAGGCCCTCCCCCTTCCGGGCCTGGCTTCTTGAGGCCTGGGCCTTGGTCCGGTCCCAGAGGGGCCTTTACCTCTTCACCAACCTCTTCCTCTACGGCCTCTTCGCCCTGGGGAGCCTTCTCGCCTACGCCATGCCCGAGCTCGCCCGGGCGGTGCAGGTCCTCTTCGGGGGCGCCTTGGAGGCCATCGGCCTCCAGGAGGCGGTGGGGAAGGGCGTTTTGGTCCTCGCTGGGGTCATCTTTCACTGGAATTTCAGCCAGGGGCTTTTCCTCACAGGGCTCCTTCCCGCCTTGCTCTTGGGGGTTCCTGTGCTCCTCCTCAACGCCCTCCGCTACTTCGCCTTCGGCTTCGCCCTCTCCCCGGCCCTTCTGGGAAGCGCCTTCCTCTTCCACCTGCCCACCCTTCTTTTGGAGCTTCAGGCCTACATCCTCGTCACCTTCGGCGGGCTCGTCCTCCTCGCCCGGGTGGCCGGGGGGCAGGGGTACCGGGAGGGGCTTAAGGGACTTCTCCTGGCCTTTTACTTGGGGGCCCTCTTCCTCCTCGCCGCCGCCTGGTACGAGGCCTGGGAGGTGGTCTTCCTCCTATGAGGGTGGCGGTCCTGGGCGCGGGGGCCTGGGGGACGGCCTTGGCCGTCCTCCTCGCCAGCAAAGGGGTGCCCACCCGGCTTTGGGCCCGGCGGAAGGCGCAGGCGGAGGCCTTGAAGGCCATGCGGGAGAACCGGGACTACCTCCCTGGGGTGGCCCTCCCGGCCTACCTCTACCCCACCCATGACCCTGAGGAGGCCTTGGAGGGGGCGGAGCTCGCCGTGCTGGCGGTGCCCTCCAAGGCCCTCCGGGAGACCGTGGCCGGCCTTCCCCCGGCTCCCTGGTACGTCTCCGCCACCAAGGGCCTCTTTTACGGGGAGGAGGGGGTCCGGACGCCCGCGGAGGTGGTGGAGGCCCTGACCCAAAGGCCCGTGGTGGCCCTTTCCGGGCCCAACCACGCCGAGGAGGTGGCCCGCTTCCTCCCCACGGCGAGCGTGGCCGCGGGGCCGGAAGACCTCGCCCGGCGGGTCCAGGCCCTCTTCTCCGGGCCCACCTTCCGGGTCTACACCAGCCGGGACCGGCGGGGGGTGGAGCTTGGGGGGGCGGTGAAGAACGTCCTGGCCCTGGCGGCGGGCATGGTGGACGGGCTTAGGCTCGGGGACAACGCCAAGGCCGCCCTCCTCACCCGGGGCCTTAAGGAGATGGTCCGCTTCGGCACCGCGCTTGGGGGGGAGGAGGCCACCTTCTACGGGCTTGCGGGCCTCGGGGACCTCCTGGCCACGGCCTACAGCCTCCACTCCCGCAACCGCATGGCGGGGGAGAGCCTGGTGCGGGGGGTGGACCGGGAGGCCCTCGAGGCCCGGGGGGTGGTGGAGGGGCTTTACGCGGTGAAGGCCATGGTGGCCTGGGGGAAGGAGCAGGGGGTGGAGCTCCCCGTGGCCGAGGCGGTCCACCGGGTGGCCCACGAGGGCCTGGACCCCCTGGCGGCCCTAAAGGCCCTCATGGCCCGGGAGCCCAAGGAGGAGTGAGGCCACCCCATGCCGGCGCAAGCCGGCATGGGGGCCCCGGCAAAGGGTTTTCAAGGGGCTTCCTCGGGCCAGCCGGGCGAAGGAAGCGAAAGGGGAGGGGGTCCGGAGGTAGCATGGAGAAAATGCTTGCCCGAAAGCCCCTTTCCCTGGAGCGCTACCTGGAGGAGGAGGCGGAAAGCCCCGTGAAGCGGGAGTTCTACCGGGGCTTCCCCTACGCCATGGCCGGGGCCAGCGCCCTCCACAACCGCGTGGCCCTGAACATCGCCGCCCGCTTCCTGGAGGCGGCCAGGCCCCGGGGGTGCCGGGTCTACATGAGCGACATGAAGCTCCGCATCCGGGACGAGGCGGTCTACTACCCGGACGTGATGGTGGTCTGCGGGGAAGGCCCGCCCCACCCCTACTACGAGGAAGCCCCCTGTGCTGTGGTGGAGGTCCTCTCCCCCGCCACCGAGGCCTTGGACCGCAGGGAGAAACGGGCCATGTACCTGAGTCTGGATAGCCTCCAGGTCTACCTCCTGGTGGACCCGGAGAGGCGCCGCTTTACCGCCTACCGCCTCACCCCGGAGGGGTTCGTGGAGGAGGAGGGCGAGGAGGTGGACGTGCCCTGCCTGGACCTTCGCCTGACCCTGGAGGACGCCTTCCGGCTCTAAAAGAACTCGGCGAGGAAGCCCAAAAGGGCGGTGCGGAAGGCCTTGGGGTTTTCCAGGTTGGCGAGGTGGCCCGTCTCCGGGAGGATGAGCATGCGGGCGTCGGGGAGGGCCTTCCACATGCGCCGGGCCTCCTCCGGGGGGGTGAGGGTGTCCTCCTCCCCCACGAGGACCAGGGCGGGCACCTGCATCCGGGAAAGGAGGGGGGTGGAGTCGGGCCTTTCCGCGAGGGCCACGAGGGTTTCCGCCACGGCCTCGGGGCTCGCCTCTAGAATGATCGCCCTGACCTTCTCCACCACCTCGGGCTTGGTGGCCTGGGTCGTCCGGCCCAGGTGGCTTGGGAGGAGGGCTTCGGGCAGAAAGCCCACCCCGTCCTTCAGGACCCGCTCTCTTAGGGCGTACCGGTTCCGCTTGGCCTCCTCGCTGTCGGGCCCCGCGCGGGTGCTGGAGAGGACCGTGCCCAGGAAGCGCTCCGGGGCTTTCCGGAAGAGCTCAAAGACGAGGTACCCTCCCATGGAGAGCCCCACGAAGACCGCCTGCTCCAGCCCCGCCTCGTCCATCTCCCCTAGCACCTTCTCGGCGGCCTTCCCCAGGGAAAGGCCCAGGTAGTGGGGGGCGAGGACGGGGAGGCGGGTCTTGAGGAGGGCCACCTCGCCCTCCCACATCCTGGGGCTGTAGGGGAAGGCGTGCAGAAAGACCACACCCCTCATGCTTCCTCCACCACGGGTTCGCCCTTGAGGCCCAAGGCCTCGAGGCGGGCGATGAGGGCGGGGTCCTCCACGATGACCACGTTCTCCCGCCCCAGGGTCTTGGCCCGGATCCTGCCCTCCTGGGCCGCCTCCTTCCAGGCCTCCATGAGGTCGGGGTGCTGGACCAGAAGGGGGGTCACCTTGTGGGCCGGGTAGCGCTTCACCTTAGGGCCTCCTCCAGGGCGTGCCAGGCCAGGGTAGCGCACTTCACCCGGGCGGGGAGCTTGGCCACCCCCTGGAGGGCGAGGAGGTCGCCCAAGGTGGGGTCCGGGGGGGCGCCTTCCACCACCATGGCCTGGAACTTGCGGGAAAGCTCCAGGGCCTCCGCCACCTTTTTGCCCTTCACCGCCTCGGTCATGAGGGAGGCGCTCGCCGTGCTGATGGCGCACCCTTGGCCTTGGAAGCGGATGTCGGCGATGGTGTCCCCTTCCAGGAGCACCATCACCTCCACCTGGTCCCCGCAGGAGGGGTTCATCCCCCCGGCCTGCTTGGTGGCCTGGGGCAGGACCCCGAAGTTCCTGGGGCTCTGGTAGTGGTCCAGGAGGATTTCCCGGTAAAGCTCGTCAAGGACGCTCATTGGTCCATTATAGCCAGGCCCGGTACTTGGCCTCTATCCTTAGAAGGGCTTCCACGAAGCGGTCCACCTCTTCCTTCGTGTTGTAGAGGTAGAAGCTCGCCCGGGCCGTGGCCGCAAGGCCGAGCTTCCGGTGGAGGGGCTGGGCGCAGTGGTGGCCCGCCCTCACGGCGATCCCCTCCTGGTCCAGGAAGGTGGCGAGGTCGTGGGCGTGGAGGCGGCCTAAGGTGAAGGGGATGACCCCGCCCCGGTCCAGTCCCTTAGGCCCGTAGACCCGGAGGCGCGGCACCTCTTCCAGGCGCTTTAGGGCGTAGTCCAGAAGGGCCCGGTCGTGGGCGAAGACCTTTTCCATCCCCACCTCCATGAGGTAGCAGGCGGCCTCCCCCAGGGCGATGGCCTCGGCGATGGGGGGGGTGCCCGCCTCAAAGCGCTGGGGCGGGGGGGCGTAGGTGGACCGGTCCACGTGGACCTCGAGGATCATCTCCCCGCCCCCCAAAAAGGGCATCATCCCCTCCAGGACCTCGTACCGCCCCCAAAGGACCCCGGCCCCCGTGGGCCCCAGCATCTTGTGCCCGGAAAGGGCGAAGAAGTCGGCGCCAAGGGCCTTGACGTCCACGGGGAGGTGGGGGGCGGACTGGGCCCCGTCCACCACCACGAGGGCCCCGGCCTCCTTGGCCCTCCTTGCGATCTCGGCCACGGGGTTGATGGTGCCGAGGACGTTGGACATGTGGACCAGGGAGACCACCCGGGTCCTCTCCGTGAGAAGGTCCTCCAGGGCGCTTAGGTCCAGCCTTCCCTCCTCGGTGAGGGGGATGGCCTTCACCTTGGCCCCGGTGAGGCCTGCCACCAGGTGCCAGGGGACGAGGCCCGCATGGTGCTCCATCTCCGTGACCAGGACCTCGTCCCCCTCCTTAAGGTTCCTAAGGCCCCAGGCGTAGGCCACCAGGTTCATGGCCTCGGTGGTGTTGCGCACAAAGACGATCTCCTTGGGCTCGGCGTTGAGAAAGCGGGCCAGGCGCCTCCGCGCCTCCTCGTAGGCCTCGGTGGCCTCGGCGGAGAGCCGGTAGGCCCCCCGGTGGACGTTGGCGTTCAAGGTCTCGTAGTAGCGCCTCAGGGCCTCTATGACCCGCCTGGGCTTCTGGCTCGTGGCGGCGGAGTCCAGGTAGACGAGCTCCGGGCGCTGGGCGAAGAGGGGGAAGTCCTCCCTCAGGGCGCTTAGGTCCATGCCCTAAGTTTACGCCCTGCCCCTACCCCTTAGAGGGGCCCAGACGGGCGCTTAGGCGAGGTCCCGTTTCATGCGCTCAAAGGTCTCCTTGTCTATTTCCCCTCTGGCGTACCGCTCCCTCAGGATCTCCAGGGCCCGGTCCGTCCTTTCCCGGCGAGTAAGGGCGCGGGCCACCAGGTACACCCCGAGAACCAGAAGCCCCAGCCAAAGGAAGGGCCAAAGCCAGCCCCAAACTTCCAAGCCCATGTGGGGGGCGTAGCCGTACCACCCGTGGGCCCATGCCGTCATCTCCCACCTCCTGGCCTTAGGGTAGACCGGAGGGGTTAGAGGGCGGTTAGGGCGGCGCGGCGGAGGAGCATGGCGTTCACCGCCACCGCCACCGTGGAGAGGCTCATGAGGAGGGCCCCCACCGCCGGGGAGAGGACGATTCCCCAAGGGTAGGCCACCCCGGCGGCCAAAGGCAGGGCGATGGCGTTGTAGCCCGTGGCCCAGAAGAGGTTCTGCACCATCTTGGCGTGGGTGGCCCGGGCGAGCGTCAGGGCGCGGACCACGTCCAGGGGGTCGCTCTCCACCAGAACGAGGTCCGCCGCCTCTATGGCCACGTTGGTCCCCGCCCCGATGGCGATGCCGAGGTCGGCCTCGAGGAGGGCGGGGGCGTCGTTGATGCCGTCGCCGACGAAAGCGGTGGGGCCCTCCCGTTTGAGCTCCCGCACCCGCCGGGCCTTGTCCTCCGGGAGGACCCGGGCGTGGTAGCGTTCTATCCCCAGCTCCTGGGCCACGGTCCTGGCCACGGCCTCGGCGTCCCCGGTGATCATGACGGGGGTGATCCCCATGGCCTTAAGGCGCCGGATGGCCTCCTTGGCGGAGGGGCGGATGCGGTCGGCCAAGGCGAGCAAGGCCAAAACCCGCGCCTCGTCCATCAGGGCCACCACGCTTTCCCCGCGGGCCTCGGCCTCCTTCAGCCCCCGCTTCAAGGGCTCGGAGACCTTTAGGCCGAGCTCCTCCGCCCACTCGGGCCGGCCCACCCGGTACCGCTTGCCCCCCAAGGTGCCCTCCACGCCTTTTCCGGGGACCGCCTGGAAGTCCCGGACCTCAGGGCGGGGAAGCCCCTTGCCTTCCGCCGCTTCCACGATGGCCTGGGCCAAGGGGTGCTCCGAGAGGGCCTCGAGGGCCGCCGCCAGGGAGAGGGCCTCCTCCTCCGAGGTCTCGTGGGCGTAGACCGCCCGGACGGCGAAGCGCCCCTCGGTGAGGGTCCCCGTCTTGTCCAAGGCTACGAAGCGGATCTCCCGGCCCCGCTCAAACGCCTCGCGGTTCCGCACCAGGATGCCGTTTTTCGCGGCGAGGGCCGTGGCGTTCACGGTGACCAGAGGGATGGCGAGGCCTAGGGCGTGGGGGCAGGCGATGACGAGCACGGTGACCGCCAGGGAGAGGGCGAAGTTGAAGTCCCGTCCCAGGGCGAGCCAGACGAGGAAGGTGAGCATGCCCAGGGCCACGGCGATGTAGAAGAGCCACCCCGCGGCCCGGTCCGCCAGGGCCTGGAAGCGGCTCCGGGAGGCCTGGGCCTCCTGCACCAGCCGCATCACCTGGCTTAGGGTGGTGGCCTCGCCCGTGCGCGTGACCCGGACCTTGAGGCTCCCTTCCCCGTTCACCGCGCCGGCGAGGACCTCGTCCCCCACGCCTTTGGGCACGGGCCGGGACTCCCCGGTGAGGAAGGCCTCGTTCACGCTGGAGGCCCCTTCCTCCACCACCCCGTCCGCGGGCACCTGTTCTCCCGGGCGGACGAGGATGAGGTCCCCCTCCTTCAGGGCGGTGACGGGGACATCCTCTATGCGGTCCCCCGTGATCCTGTGGGCGGTGGCGGGCATGAGCTTGGCGAGCTCCTCCAGGGCTCGGCTTGCCGCCTGCACCGAGGCCATCTCCAGCCAGTGGCCGAGGAGCATGACGTCTATGAGCGTGGCGAGCTCCCAGTAAAAGGGCATGCCGGGAAGCCCCAAGGAGACGGCGAGGCTGTAGCCGTAGGCCACGGTGATGGCCAAAGCGATGAGGGTCATCATGCCCGGCGCCCGCTCGCGGAGCTCCCCCAGGGCCCCCTTTAGGAAGACCAGGCCCCCGTAGAAGTAAAGGATCGTGCCCAAGACGGGGTTCACCCAGGCGCTTCCCGGGAAGGCCAACGCCCGGTAGCCGAGCCAGGTCTGGAGCTGCTCGGAGAAGTAGAGGATGGGGAGGGTGAGGAGGAGGCTTACGAAAAAGCGGTCCCGGAACATCTCCGGGGTATGGCCGGCGTGCTTGCCGTGGCCTGTGCGGGAAGCGTGCCCCCCAGAGGGGGGCGCGTGCTCGGGTTTGGAGTGGGAAGGATGGTGACGATGCTCGTGTGCGTGACCAGTAGGCTTGTCCTTCATCGGGGCCCTCCTTCGCTTTTCTAAAAGCCTACCCCTCCCTGGGGGAGGGGCGGTGGGGAAGAGAAAGCGGGAAGGGGCTTCAGAGCCGGGAAAGGGCCCGGGAGAGCCTGGTGCGGGCCTCCTCGGCCACGGGGGCGAGGGCCCTTTGGGTGGCCTCGGGGAGGACCCGGAACATCTCCTTGGGGTCCTGGATTAGGACCTCCACCCCCTCCTCGGCCTCCCGGAGCACCACGTTGCAGGGGAGGAGGAGGCCGATCTCCGGAAGGGCCTCGAGGGCCCGCGCCGCCAGGTTCGGGTTGCAGGCCCCGAGGATCAGGTAGGGGGGCTTTTCCAGGCCGAGTTTGGCCTTTAGGGTGGCGGCCACGTCAATCTCGGTCAGGATCCCGAAGCCTTCCTCTTTTAGGGCGGCCTCCACCTGGGCGCGCGCTTCGGCGAGGGTGGCCTTTAAGGTCTTGCGCATCCCGGTCATAGATACCTCCTACCCCTATAGTCTACTCCTCGTGCCCGCCGAGGAAGGGGCCGTGCCAGGTGTGGACCCAGACCTCCCCGGTGTAGGCGTTCACGGAAAGCATCCCCTCCACCTCTTTGCGGCCGAAGTCAAAGGTGTAGTACCCGGGGAAGGCGCCCTCCTCTATGACCCGGGCCCCGGGGAGGAAGCCCTTGAGAAAGGCTTCGGCCAGCTTCTTGGCCTCCTCGAGGCCGTAGCGCACCGGGGCCTGGATGGGGCCGTGCATTCCGTAGCGGGTGTTCCACATCATGTTGGGCCCGGGTTCCGGGGAGACCACCCCGGTGTAGCGGTCGGCGATGAGCTCAAAAAGCCCCTGGCCCCGCTCGTCCACCACTTGGGCGTAGTAGTTCTGGCTGAAGGCCATGAAGTCCTTAAGGCGCGCGCCCGGGTAAAGCCGCTTGGCGTAGGCCTCCATCCGGGCCTTGGCCACCTCCTCGGGGATGGGCTTCGCTTCGGGGGGGTATACGGCCATCATGCCCATGCCGCCCATGCCCATCCCCATCATTCCGGGGCCCATCATCCCATAGCCGGGGCCGTAGCCTCCCATCATGCCCTGGGTGAGGGCGAGCCCCAAAAGCCCGAGGGCCGTCAACCCCAAAACCAGACCGGTCCGTTTCATGCCTCCCCTCCTTCCAGCTCCCTCTTGAGCTTTTTAAAGGTCTCCTCGGCCAGCTCTCCTTTAGCGTAGCGGAGCCTAAGGGCTTCCAAGGCCTCGTCCTTTCCCTTGCGGCCCTCCCACCGCTCCAGGGCCCTGAAGCCCAGGTAGACCAGGAAGGCCAAAAGGGCCAGGAAGAGGAGCATGTTGAAAAGCCCGAAGAAGCCTCCGAAGCCGCCCATTCCACCCCAACCCATCATGCCCATCGTTCACCTCCACCTATACCCTAGCCCGGTATTGTTAAGCTTGCGTAAAGCGCGCTTAGTCCGGGCTTACCGGGGCCGGAGTATGGTGGAGGCGTGCTTTGGCGAAAACGTCTTTTTGCCCACCTTTACCCCGGCCTTTCCGCCCGGCACGAGGCGTTGGTGGCGGAAAGGAAGCGGGCCCTTTTTCGGGAGGCCCTTAGGCGGGCGCGGCCGGAAAGGGTTCTGGAGATCGGTCCCGGGCCCGGAACCAATCTGGCCCACCTGCCCGAGGGGGTGGCGTACCTGGCCCTCGAGCCCAACCCTTTCTTCCACCCCCGCCTAAGGGAGGAGGCGAGGAAGCGGGGCCTCGCCCTTACCCTGCTCCCCGGGCGGGCCGAGGCCATTCCCCTCCCCGGGGGAAGCGTGGACCTGGTGGTGGCCACCCTGGTCCTCTGCTCCGTGGCGGACCCCGAAAAGGCCATAGAAGAGGTCCACCGGGTCTTGCGGCCGGGCGGGGCCTACCTCTTCCTGGAGCACGTGGCGGCCCCCAAGCGGACCCCCCTGCGCTTCCTCCAGGAGGTGGCCACACCCTTCTTCGCCTTCTTCGGGGACGGGTGCCACCCGAACCGCGAGACCCTCGCCCTAATCCAGGCCCGCTTTCCCCGGGTGGAGGCGGAAGCCTTTCCCCTCCCCCTTCCCGTGGTGGCCCCTCACGTGGCGGGGCTCGCCTTCAAGGAAGGAGGGTCCGGAGGTAGCCTTCAAGGTCCTTGGGCTTAAGCTCCCCCACGTGACGGGCCTGGACGCGGCCCTCCGGGTCTATGAAAAAGGTTTCGGGAAGGCCGTAGACCCCATAGTCAATCCCCACCCGGCCCCTGGGATCGGCCACGCTGGGAAAACTCAGGCCAAACTCCCGGATGAAGGCCAGGGCGGCTTCCTCAGTGTCCTGGAAGTTTACGCCAATGAAGAGCACCTGGTCCTGGTACCGTCGCCAATAGGCTTCCAGCATCGGAGCCTCCCGGCGGCAGGGGGGGCACCAGCTGGCCCAGAAGTTAAGGACGATAGGCCGGCCGAAGAGCCGGGAAAGCCGGAGCGTTTCTCCCCAAGCTTTGCGGTAGGGGGGAAGGATCGGAAGCGTGAAGTCGGGGGCGGGCTTGCGCTTTTCCGCCAGCACCGAGGGGAGGAGGGAGGGATCCCGGCGCAATCCGAAAAGGAAGAGCCCGGCCACCAAAACCAAGAGGGCAAGGACGATCCCGAAGCGCATAGAACCCCCTAAAGGAACCAGTAGACCACCGTGTCGTAAAGCCCGGCCATAAGGAAGAGCCCGCCCGCTAGCTGCCCGCTCACCTTTCCTAGCCTTTTGAAACCCCTAAGGGTGGACCCCCGGTCGTACCCCCGCCGGAAAAGGGCGAGGAGGAGGAGGACCGGAACCCCCGTGCCCAGGGCGAAGAGGGCGGGGAAGAGAAAGCCCAAGGGGCTTGTGGCGGCGCTTGGGAGCAGGAGGCCGAAGAAAAGCCAAAAGAGCGTGGGGCAGAAGGCCAGGCCGAAGGCCACGCCCAAGGCGAAGGAGCCCAGGGGGCCGCCTTGGTGCTCCGCCCAATCCCCTATCCTGCCGAGGCCCCATGTGGGGGCGGGAAGGCGAAGGAGGCCCAGGAGGTGAAGGCCCAAAAGGAGCATGAGGGGCCCAAGGGCTTTCCGTATCCAGGCTAGGGCCTCCCCGGAGGCGGTGAGGCCCAAGAGGGCCAAGGCCCCAAGAAGGGAGTAGACCAAGGCCTTGCCCACGAGGAAGGCCCCCAACCGGCTCCAAAACCTTCCCGGGCTGGGCCGGGCGAGCCAGGCTAGGGCCGCGGCGTTGGTGGATAGCTGGCAGGGGGCAAGCGCTCCCAGAAGCCCGAGGAGAAGCGCCCCCGCTTCAGGGAGGGCGAGGTTGCGCCTGAGCCCATCCAGGGGCTCGGCGAGGAGGGCAAAGGGCCGAGAGGCGAGACCGTAGAGGGCCCCTGCCAGCGGGGCAAGCCAGGGGCCCAGCAGGAGAAGGAGGCTCAAAAGCCCCGCCAGGGCTAGCCAGGGAAGAAGGCCCCGTGCCCTCATGGGAGCTTCCACACCCGTCCCTGGCCATCTATGAAGACGAGCCTTCCCGCCTCCTGGGGATGGGCGGCGAGGGCCAGGACCGCGCCCTGCCAGAGCCTTTTCCAGCCCGCCGGGGTCCTCTGCCAGAGGCCCGTCTTCCCTCCCAGATAAAGGGTCCCCGCCCCTGTCGCGAGGGCGTAGATCTCCCGCTCTGGGGTCGGCACCTGGGTGAAGGTCCGGCCGCCGTCGGAGCTTTGGTAGAGGCCCTGGCCCATGGGGGCCACGTAAAGGGTCTTCCCCTGGAAGACCATGGCCGCCATGCCCGCCTTGGGAAGCCCTTTAGGGGCGGTGGACTTGAAGGTTTTCCCGCCGTCTTCGCTTACGAAGTAGCCGTGGGTGGCCTCGAGGGCGAAGTGGAGGCCCCCTGAGGCGGCGTAGCCGTGGAGGTCCAGGGCGGGAAGCCCCCTGGGGCGGAGGCTCCGCCAGGTTTTGCCCCCGTCTCGGCTTTCCGAAAGCACCCAGTGTCCGGCGGCGAGGAGGCGGTCCCCCTCCAGAACGAGGGCCATGGCGTCAAAGCCCGTTTTGCGCACCAGGTCCCGCCAGGTCCGGCCTTCGTCCTCGGAGACCTGGAGGCCGTCGTGGTGGCCGAAGAGGAGGCGGCCGTCGGGAAGCCAGAGGAGGGCGTGGACGTCCCGGGTGGCCACCTGGCCCACGGGAACCTGGGCCAGGGCGCCCAGTCCCAAAACCCAGAGGGTGAGGAGGCGCCGCATCCCTCACCTCCGGGAAAGCCTTAGCTCCGTGAGGCAGGTGGGGCTTTGGGCGAAGGTGGTGAGGGCACCTTGGGCCACCCAGTCCCCCTGGCGGACCTCGAGGGTATAGCGGCGGTTCCGGGGAAGCCAAAGCTCAAAGAAGCCGTCCTTGCCGGTGCGCACCTGGGCTTTTAGCACCTCCTTACCTTCCTCCAGAACCCGCACCGAAAAGGTTTCCTCCCGAAGCTCCCCCGTGCAGCTGGAGAAGTAGTGGACCTGGCAGGGGTGGGTCCTTTGGCGGTAGGGGGCCACGGCCACCAAGAACCGGTCCCCCAAGGCCACCTGGGCTTTGCGGCCGTCGGGGAACTCAAAGAAGAAGGCTTCAGGGGTCACGTAGCTTAATCACCTGGGCGCCCGCTTCCCGGAAACGCTTGGCAAGGAGCAGGGCTTCCTCGGGAGAGGCGCCCCTTAGGGCCTCTGGAGAGGGGGTTTGGGCCAGCCCCAGGGCCAACGCCACGCCTAGGAACGCCAGGATCCTTCTCATGCCCCAAACCCTAACCCTTGAGCGTTAAGCCCGTGTAAAGGGGGAGGGTGAAGGTGAAGGTTGTTCCCTCGCCCACCCGGCTTTCCACAAAGATCCTCCCCCCCATGGCCTCCACCAGGCCCTTGGCGACGGTGAGCCCCACCCCGCTTCCTCCCTCCTTGCGGCTACGTGCCTTGTCCACCCGGTAGAAGCGCTCAAAGATGTGGGGCAGGTGCTCCTCGGGGATGCCGGGGCCGGTGTCCGCCACTTGGAAGGCCACGGCCTCCCCCTGGCGGAAGGCCCTAAGGCGCACCTCGCCGCCTTGCGGGGTGTGGCGGAGGGCGTTGGTGAGGAGGTTGGCCAGCACCTGGAGGACCCTTTCCTCGTCGGCCCACACCTGGGGAAGGGGGTCTTGGGCCTCCAGGGAAAGCGCCACCCCCTTGGCCTGGAAGGCGCTTTGGAAGCGGGCCAGGGCCTCCTCGAGGAGGCCCTTGGGGTCCAGGGGCCTGGGACGGATCTCCACCGCCTTCGCCTCCACCCGGGAGACCAAGGAAAGGTCCTCCACCAGGCGGCGCATGGCCTTCACCTCCCGCAGAATCCCCTCCGCGGCCTTCTCCTTGGAAAGGACCCCGTCTATAAGCCCCTCCGCGTACCCTTGGAGGGCGGCCAGGGGGGTTCTGAGCTCGTGGGCCACGGTGCCGATGAGCTCGGCCCGGGTCTTCTCCACCTTCTCCAGGGCCTCGGCCAGGCGGTTGAAGTGGAGGGCGAGCTCCCCGAGCTCGTCCCGCTCCAAAAGGGGAAGGCGGACCCCGTACTCCCCCTCGGCCATCCGGCGGCTCCCCTCGGCGAGGAGCCTTGCGGTCCTGGCGAGGCGCAGGCTGGCGAAGGAGGCGGTGAGGAGGGCGCCCAGGGCGGCGAGGGGTAAAGCGGCGAGAAGGGCGGCGGTGAGGGTGGAGCGAAGCCCCTCCTCCAGGTCCCGCCTCAGGGCCTCGCCCATCATGCCGCCCCCCATCATGGAGAGGGCGTGGAGCATGCGCTCCACGTGCCCCCGGTAGAAGGCGGGGGCGAAGGCCTCCGCCAGCAGCAGGAGGAGCAAAAGGGCGAGGAGGGCCACCAGGAGGTGGCTCAGGAAGAGTTTAAGGAAGAGGCGCATCCGGGTCCTTGAAGCGGTAACCCACGCCCCGCACCGTTTCAATGAAGCGGGGGTTTTCCGGATCGTCCCCGAGCTTCTTCCGAAGGGCGGCGATGTGGACGTCCACCACCCGGTCCACCCCGGGGAAGCCGGGCCCCCAGACCCTTTCCAAAAGCCTCTCCCGGCTGAAAACCACCCCCGGGTGCTGGGCGAGGGTTAAGAGGAGGTCAAACTCCAGCCGGGAGAGGGGGAGGGGCTTTCCCGCCAGGTAGGCCTCCCGCCGGGTGGGGAGGAGGCGCAAGGGACCGTAGACGAGCTCCTCCCTTAGCCCGGCCCGGCGCAACAGGGCCTTGACCCGGGCCACCACCTCCCTGGGGCTGAAGGGCTTGACCACGTAATCGTCCGCCCCAAGCTCCAGGCCCAGAACCCGGTCCTCCTCCTCCCCCTTGGCGGTGAGGATGAGGAGGGGAAGCTCGGGGCGCTCCTGGCGGATGAGGCGGGCCACCTCGAGGCCTCCCACCTTGGGGAGCATCAGGTCCAGGATGACCAGATCGGCCTGGGGAAAGAGTTCCAAGGCCTTTTCCCCGTCCTCCGCCTCCAAGACCTCAAACCCGGCCCCCCTCAGAAAGGCCCCGAGGACCTCGAGGATGGCCGGGTCGTCGTCCACCAAAAGGACCTTCATGCGAGGTCCCGCTTCATCCGCTCAAAGGTCTCCTTGTCAATCTCCCCCCGGGCGTACCGCTCCCTCAGCACCTCCAAGGCCCGGTCCCGCCTTTCCGGGGCCAGGGCCCGCACCAGCCAGTAGACGAAGAGGCCCAGGAGGACGAACCAGAGGAGGCCAAGGATGGGCCCCCACCAGCCCATGTACCAGCCGTTTCCGCACCACCACATGCCCTTCACCTCACTCCTTTAGCTTGACGCCGCGGGGTTAAGGGACGGTAAAGCCTGGGGGCGGAAAGCCCTTAGGCGTAGGGAGTTGGTGAGGACGAAGAGGCTACTTAGGCTCATGGCCGCCGCGGCCAGCATGGGGTTTAGGAGGAGGCCGGTGAAGGGGTAGAGGGCCCCCGCGGCCACCGGGATGAGGACCACGTTGTAGGCGTAGGCCCAGAAGAAGTTGAGGTAGATGGTGCGTAAGGTGCGCCTCGCGAGGCGGACGGCGTTCACCACCCCCCGGAGGTCGGGGGTGAGGAGGACCACGTCCCCGGCCTCGAGGGCGATGTCCGTGCCGCTTCCCATGGCGAGGCCCACGTCCGCCTGGGCCAGGGCGGCGGCGTCGTTGATCCCGTCCCCCACGAAGACCACCTTCCGCCCCTCGGCCTGGAGCCTGCGGATGGCCTCCACCTTCCCCTCAGGCCTCACCCCGGCGAGGACCTCGGGGATGCCTAGGGCCTCGGCCACCCGCCTGGCCGGGGCGGGGTGGTCCCCGGTGAGGAGGACGAGCTTCAGGCCCAGGGCCTTCAGGGCCGCCACCGCCTCCTGGGCCTCGGGCCTTGGGGGGTCAAAGACGGCGAAGGCGGCGAGAAGCCTCGTTCCCTCCACCAGGTAAAGGGGGGTGTACCCCTCCTCGGGGAGGGCCTTCGCCTCCTCGGGGAGGGGGACGCCGAGGCGCTCCATGAGGGCGGGGCCTCCCAGGTGGAGGCGCCTGCCTTCCACCCGGCCCTCCACCCCCTCCCCGGGCAGGGCCCGCACCTCCTCCGCCTGGGCCTGGGGTAGGCTTTCCGCCGCCTCCAGCACCGCTTTGGCCAGGGGGTGCTCGCTTCCCCGCTCCAGGGCGGCGGCAAGCCTTAGGGCCTCCTCTTGGGAGAGGCCGAAGGGGAGGACCCGGACCAGGGTGGGCTTCCCCCGGGTGAGGGTCCCGGTCTTGTCCAGGACCACGGTGTCCGCCCGGGCCAGGGCCTCGAGGGCCGTGCCCTTGCGGAAGAGGAGGCCCATCTCCGCCGCCCGCCCCGTGGCCACGGCGATGGCCGCCGGGGTGGCGAGGCCCATGGCGCAGGGGCAGGCGATGAGGAGCACGGCGAGGGCGGCCACGAAGGCGTGGGCGAGGCCGGGGCCCAGGAAGAGCCAGAGGAGGAAGGTGAGGAGGGCGATCCCCAGGACCACGGGCACGAAGACGCCCGCGATCCGGTCGGCGAGCTCCTGCACTTTGGGCTTGTGGCCCTGGGCCTCCTCCACCATCCGGGCCATCTGGGCGAGGAAGGTGGCCTCGCCCACCCGGCTTACCCGCACGAGAAGGGCCCCCTCGCCGTTCACCGTTCCCCCTACCACCTCGTCCCCCGGGCCCTTGGCCTTGGGGATGGGCTCCCCGGTGAGCATGGACTCGTCCACGTGGCTTTGCCCTTCCAGGACCACCCCGTCCGCGGGGATGCGCTCCCCCGGCAACACCCGCACCACATCCCCGGGGATCAGGGCCTCGGCGGGGACCTCCTTCTCCTCCCCGTCCTGGACCACACGGGCGGTCTTGGGCCGTAGAGCGAGGAGCTTCCTTATGGCCTCCGAGGCCTTGCTCTTGGCCCCCTCCTCCAGGTGCTTGCCGAGGAGGATGAGGGTGAGGATCACCGCCCCGGCCTCAAAGTAAAGGTGGCGGGCCTCCTCGGGGAAAAGCCCCGGGAAGAGGAGGACCAAAAAGGAGTAGAGGTAGGCGCTTCCTGCTCCCAGGGCCACCAGGGTGCTCATGCCGAAGGCAAGGTGGCGGGCCTCGGCCAGGGCCTGCCGGAAGAACCGCCTCCCCGCGTAGAGGACGGGGAGGGCGGCGAGGGCCTGGAGGAAGCCGGGGAAGTGGGGCAGGGGGAGGAGCATGGGCCCCATGGCGAGGAGGAGGGTGAGGAGGGCGAAGGGAAGGGCGAGGAGGAGGTCCTTGCGGTAGGTGGGCGCTTCTTTACGCGCCTCCTCCGTGCCTTCTAGGGGCTCGTAGCCCGCCTCCCGGATGGCCTGCCGGATCCGGGCGAGGCTCACCGTGTCCGGCAGGTACTCCACGAAGGCCTTCTCCGCGGTGAGGTTCACCGTGGCCGAAACCACGCCGGGAAGCCGCTTTATGGCCCTTTCCACCCGGGCCACGCAGGCGGCGCAGGTCATCCCCTTCACGGGGATCTCCGCCCGGGCCACCACAGGCTCGTAGCCCGCCTCCTCCACCTGCCTCAGCACCTCCTTGAGGTCCACGCCCTCCTGGAGGCGGAGGAAGGCCTCCTCGGTGGTGAGGTTGACCCGGGCCTCCTCCACCCCTTCCGCCCGCTTCAAGGCCCTTTCCACCCGGGCCACGCAGGCGGCGCAGGTCATGCCCCTGACGCCTACCTTGATCTCCTGGGCCATGGCTTCACCGGTACTTGAGGGCCTCCATCAGCTCTTCTACGATCTCTTCCACGTCTCCCCGCTCGTGGGCGGTGGCCACGTGGTCCTTGAGGTGGGCCCTTAAGACCATCTCTCCCACGCGGTCTAAGGCGCCCTCCACCGCCTTGAGCTGTTTGAGGACGTCCACGCAGTAGACCTTCTCGTCCTCCAGCATGCGGAGGATGCCCTCCAGGTGCCCCTTGGCGGAGAGGAGGCGCCTTCTCGCCTCCTCCCTCACCTTGGGGTCCAAGTGCAGATGGGAGTGGGGCATGGTTAGGCCAGAACCTCGGCCTTGTACCCTTCCTCCTCCACCGCCTGGACGAGGGCCTTGGGGTCGGCCGTCCCCTCCACCAGGGCCTCCCCCTTTTCTAGGGAGACCTCCACCTTCTCCACGCCGGGGACCTTCTTCAGGGCCTTGGTCACCGCCATCACGCAGTGGTTGCAGGTCATGCCTTCCACCTTGAGCTTCAGCATCCTTCCACCTCCTACCCCACCCCAGGTGGGGTGGGGTACGCCTTTACCCTAGCTCTTTTTTCCCTCGCGCGCAAGGGACTCGCGCCCTCAGGGCGTTGGGCCCGTGAGGAGGCCCTTCCGCCGGGGCGGTGTCTCCGCTCGGCTAAGCACCCCACCGCGGCTTTCGCCGCGGTGGGGGCCCCAAAAGGAAGCTTTCCAAGCTTTATTGCGGGCAACCCGTGTTGCGAAATCAACGCGCAGCCACTTAGCCCGAGGAAGCCCCTTTACCGGGGCCCCATGCTGGCGCAAGCCGGCATGGGGTGGCCTCAGGCCCAGCGCGCCTCTTTGACCCCGGACACCTTCTGCACCGCCTGGAGGATCCGCTCCTCCTCCCCGTCCTGGACCGCCAGGCGGAGCCGGATCCGGGCCAGAGGGCCCAAAACCCGGGTTTCGGAGCCGAGGGCGCTCTTCCCCGCCTCGGCCACCACCTGCATCACGTCCCGGAGGAGGCCGGCCCGGTCTTGGGCCAGGACCTCGAGGACCACCACCTTCCCTCCCACCCCTTCCCAGTAGGCCCCGATCACCCGGTCCGCCTCCGGCCCCTGGAGGAGGCGGCGGAGGTTGGGGCAGTCGGCCCGGTGGACCGTGACCCCACGGCCCCGGGTCACGAACCCGAGGATGGGGTCGCCCTTCATGGGCTCGCAGCAGGAGGCGAGGCGGATGGGGGCCTGCAGGTCCTGCTCCAGCCGGATGCCCCACTCGTTGCGGGCCTGGGGCTTGGGCTTCTCCGGCTTGAGGAGGGCCTTGGGATAGAGCTTTTCCGCCACCTGCCGGGGGGTGAGGCGGTTCAGGGCCAGGGCCAGGTAGAGCTCCTCCGGGGAGGGGGGAAGGGAGAGGCGTTTGGCCGCCTCCTCCAGCTGGCTGTCCGTGGGCTTGGGCAGGCCCCGGCGCTTGAGGTACCGCTCCAGGAGGTGCTGGCCCTTTTCCAGGGTCTCCTGGCGCTCCTGGGCGCGGAAGTACTGGCGGATCTTGCTCTTGGCGCTCCGGGTCTTGGCGAACTCCAGCCAGCCCTTGGAGGGGTGGGCGTTCTTGCTGGTGAGGATCTCCACGATCTCCCCGTTTTGGAGCTCGTAGGAGAGGGGGACGATGCGGCCGTTGACCTTGGCCCCCACCATGTGGTGGCCCACCTCGGTGTGGATGTGGTAGGCGAAGTCCACGGGGGTCGCCCCCTTGGGCAGGTTGATGATGCGGCCCTTGGGGGTGAAGACGAAGACCCGGCCGCCGAGGAGGTCCTTGGTCACCGCCTCCACGAACTCCCGGGAGCTGGAGAACTCCTTCTGCCACTCCTGGATGCTCTTCAGCCAGGAGACCCGCCGCTTGACCTCCTCGGGGTCGGTGAGCCCCTCCTTATAGAGCCAGTGGGCGGCGATGCCGTACTCGGCCACGCGGTGCATCTCCCGGGTGCGGATCTGCACCTCCAGGGGCAGGCCCTCGAGGGCGATCACCGTGGTGTGGAGGCTCTGGTAGCCGTTGGGCTTGGGCACGGCGATGTAGTCCTTGACCCGGCCGGGGATGGGCTGCCAGAGGGCGTGGACCAGGCCGAGGACGTGGTAGCAGACCTGCTTCTCCCTTAGGGCCTGGCTTTCCCGGGTGGGCGCGGGCTTGGGGTCAAGGATGACCCGGACCGCCAGGAGGTCGTAGATCTGCTCCAGGGTCTTCCCCTCCCGCTCCATCTTCTTCCAGATGGAGTAGAGGTGCTTGGGGCGCCCGGTCACCTCAAAGCCCTGGAGCTGGCTCTGGAGGAGCTCGTCCCGGGCCAGGGTCTCCTGGAGGAGGTGGATGGCCCTCTGGATGAGGCGCTCCCTGGCCTCCTGGGTGGCCTGGATCCGGGCGGACAGGCTGGCGAAGGCCTCGGGGTGGAGGTAGCGGAAGGAGAGGTCCTCCAGCTCCCACTTGAGCTGGCCCATCCCCAGGCGGTGGGCGAGGGGGGCGTAGATCTCCAGGGTTTCCTGGGCGATCCGCTTCTGCTTCTCGGGGGGCATGTGCTCCAGGGTGCGGAGGTTGTGCAGGCGGTCCGCCAGCTTGACGATGATGATGCGCACGTCCTCCGCCATGGCGATGAACATCTGGCGGAGGTCCTCCGCCCGCCTCTCCTCCCCCTCGAGGTTCGCCAGCTTGTAGAGCTTGCTGACCTTGGTCTCCCCCTCCACGATGCGGCGCACCGTGGGGCCGAAGCGGCGCTCCAGCTCCTCGGGCGCCACCCCGCAGTCCTCCAGGGTGTCGTGGAGGAGGCCCGCGGCCACCGTGTCGGCGTCCATCTGCAGGCCGGCCAGAATCTCGGCCACGGCCACGGGGTGGGTGATGTAGGGCTCCCCGCTTCGCCGTAGCTGCCCCCGGTGGGCCTCCTCGGCGAAGCGATAGGCCTCCCGCACTTTGGCCCGTTCCTCGGGAGCGAGGTAGGCCAAGGCGGGTTCCAGGCGGTTCCAGAGGCCGAGATCCGCGCCGACCACTACTTTTAGTGTAGCACCCCTACCCGGAGAGGGCCTTCAAGAAGGGGTCCAAGGCCTCGGGCTCCACCAGGGCCACGGCCTCGTGCCCCCTCCAGGGGGCGAGGACCAAATAGCTCCCGCCCAGGCGGACGAGAGCAGGGCCCAGGGCCTCTCCCGTGGCGGCCTCCAGGGCCTTGAGGGCCTGGTGGAGGGCCTTGAGCTGGGGGCGGGGGAGGGGGAGGGGGTCGTCCAGAAGCCCCAGGGCCTTCACCCCGGGGAGGCGGAGGGGGGAGAGGTCCGGCCTTTCGCCCCCCGGGGCTTCCAGGGAGCTTAGGAGGGCCTCCAGGTCCTCCTGGCCCAGCTCCTTGAGGAGGCGGTCCGCGGCCTCCTTCTCCTTCTCCAACTCTTTGAGGGCCTCCTCCGCCTGGGCCAGGGCGCGCTCCACCTCCAAGACCCCCCGGGGGCCCAGCCGGTCCAGGGCCTTCTGGGCGGGGCGGAGGAACTCCACCAGGGGACGGATGCGGCGCTGGGTGTCGCTTTTGAGCCCCTCCAGGGGGGCGTAGCGGCGGAAAAAGGCGGCGAGGCGGGTGCCGAGCTCCTGGCGCTTGGCCTCGAGGCGGCGCTTCATGGCCTGGAGGGCCCGGGCGATGGGGGCGGGGTCGGGGAGGGGCTTTTGGCGCTCCGCCTCTATGGCCTTGAGGACCGCCTCGCCCCCCAAGGGGCGGAAGCGCTCCGCCAGGGCCTGGAGCCGGGCGAGCTCCTCCAGGGCGAGCCTCCGCCGGAGGGCCTGGGCCTCCTCCAGGCGGCGCCTCAGGGCCTCCAGGTCGGGAAGCTCCCCCTGGGCCAGGGCCCTTTCCGCCTCGGCCACCTCCTCGCCGAGCCCCAGGGCCTCCGCCTCCTCCTTGAGGGCCCTGAGGGCCGCTTTCCTCTCCTCTAGCCGCGCCCGCCGCGCCTCCTCCCCCGCGCCCTTCAGGAGCTCGGCGTAGCGGGCCCGGATCCCGGGCAGGGCCTGGGCGAGCGCCTCCCCCTCGAGGTGGGCAAGCTCCTCGGCGAGGGGCTTCGCCGCCTCGCCCAGGGCGGAAAGCTCCTCTAAGAGCCGCGCCTTCTCTTCCTTAAGGCGCCTTGCCTCCTCCTCCAGGGCCGAAAGCTCCGCCTCCAAAGCGGCGAGGTCGGGAAGCCCCCCCTCCCTCAGGGTCTCCTCCGCCAGGCGGAGGCCCTCCTCCAGGGGGGCCTTGGCCTCCTGGGGGAGGGGAAGGCGGCGGAGGGCCTCCTCCAGCTGGATGAGGCGCGCCCGCCTTGCGGCCTTGGCCTCCGCCTCCGCCTCCTTCAGGGCCGCTTCCAGCTCCGTGAGCTTCTCCAGGGCGGGCTGGTCCGCCTCCAGGAGGGCCTCCACCTCCGCCCGCAAGGCGGCCGCCCGGGGGTGGTCCAAAAAGGGGGCGTAGCGGAGGACGAGCTCCTCCAGGCGCCGCTTCTCCTCCGCCACCTCCAGGGCCCGGATCTCCTGGGCCTGGGGCTCGGCGAGGCTTTCCAGGTCGATGACCAGCTCCTCCTCGAGGGCCGGGGCCTCCTCCACGGTGACGAGCACGTCCTCTTCCTGGGTTTCAAAGACCATCTCGGGGAGGGTGGCGGGCTGGACGGCGCTGGAGGCCAGGTACTTGCGGAGCTCCAGGGCCAGGGCCCTAGCCCGCTCCACCTCCCCCTGGGCCAAGGTCCCCTCCCGGTGGGCCTCGCGGACGATCTGGATAAGGCTTTCCAGCCGCCGCACCTTGGGGCCGCCCAGGGGACGGACCCGCTCCAAGGCCTCCTCCAGGTGGGCGAGGTCCTGGGCCTGGCGCAGGAGGGCCTCCTCCAGCTTCTCCTCCAGGTGGTCCAGGAGGGCGAGCCCCTCCTGGAGGAGCCTGGGGTCGGGCTCCCGGCGCAGGCGGTTCACCAGGGCCCGTAGCCTTCCCACCTCGGGCCAGTCCACGTAGAGGCCGAAGCGGGCCAGCCCCCGCTCCAGGGCCTCCAGGCCCCCTTCCGGGGCCGGGGCCAGGCGGGCCAGGGCCTCCTCCACCGCCCGCCGGGCCTGGGCGGCGGGGAGGCGGGCCTGGAGCTCCCGGAAGATCAGGCCCTTGAGGAGGGTCTCGGCGTCTTTCTCGCTCAGCTCCTCCGGCCGCTTGCCCAGCCGCTTGAGCCCCTCCTCCAAGACCACCTGGGCCCGGGCCCCCAGGTGGGGCCTGAGGGCTTCCTCCAGGATCCGGTAAGGGCTTTCCCTCATGGCGTTTCCTTAACCACCCGCAGGGGCTCCCCGAAGTAGAGGGTCCGGTGGGGGAAGGGGATCTCCACGCCCTCCTGGTCCAGCCGCTTCTTGATCCGCCGGCGGAACTCCCGGGCCACGGCCCACTGCTGGGCGGGCTTGGTGCCGAAGAGGGTGCGGATGACCACGGCGGAGTCGGCCAGGTTTTCGACGCCGAGGACCTCCGGGGGGTTCGTGAGCTTGTCCTGCCACTCCGGGTCCTGGAAGAAGCGCTCCGCCTCGTCCCGGAAGATGGCGAGGACGCGGTCCACGTCCTCCTTGTAGGCCACCCCCACGTCCACCACCGCCCGGCTCCACTCCTGGGTGAAGACGGTGACCTGCTGGATCTGGGAGTTGGGGATGAAGTGGGCCTTGCCCTCGAGGTCGCGGAGGACGGTGAGGCGCAGGTTGAACTTCTCCACCACGCCGGCGAGGTCCCCCACCTTCACGATGTCCCCCACGCCGTACTGGTCTTCCAGGAGGATGAAGAAGCCGTTGATGAAGTCGCGGATGAGGTTCTGGGCGGCGAAGCTTAAGGCGAGCCCCGCCACCCCGGCCCCGGCGAGGAGGGCGGTGACGTTGAGGCCGAGGTTGGAGAGGAAGAGGAGGCCGCCCACGGTGACCACCGCAACCTTCAGGGCCGACTCGGAGACGTTCCTCAGGGTCTTGGCCCGCACCGCCTGCCGGGTGAGCTCCCCCTCCGTCTCCGGCAAGGGGAGGCTCCTGAGGAGGAGGGGCACCAGGCGGTAGGCCGTCCAGGTGGCGAGGAGGACGGCCCCGCCGGCCACCCCCTTCCCCCCGAGCCAGGCCACCAGGCTCCGCCCCCAGGTGGCCAGGGGCTCGTAGGGAAGGCTTAGGGCGTGGCTCAGGTAGCTTGCCCCGGCCACAGCCACCACCCCCCACCAGGCGTAGCCCAGGAGGCGGAAGAAGGCGTCGTCCCGGGTGCTCGGGGTGAGGGCGGCGAGCCTCCCCAAAAGCCTCGCGCCGAGCCGTCCCAAAAGGACCACTGCCGCCAGGGTGAGGGCGATGTGCAACGCGGCCAGCATGGGCCAAGTATACCGGAGCTATAGTGGGGGAGATGGAGCGGCACGTTCCCGAACCCACCCACACCCTCGAGGGCTGGCACGTCCTCCACGACTTCCGCCTCTTGGACTTCGCCCGCTGGTTCTCCGCCCCCTTGGAGGCCCGGGAGGACGCCTGGGAGGAGCTTAAAGGCCTGGTGCGGGAGTGGCGGGAGCTGGAGGAGGCGGGCCAGGGTTCCTACGGCATCTACCAGGTGGTGGGCCACAAGGCCGACCTCCTCTTCCTCAACCTCCGCCCCGGGCTTGACCCCCTTCTGGAGGCGGAGGCCCGTCTTTCCCGCTCCGCCTTCGCCCGGTACCTGGGGCGGAGCTACAGCTTCTACTCCGTGGTGGAGCTGGGAAGCCAGGAGAAGCCCCTAGACCCCGAGTCCCCCTACGTCAAGCCCCGCCTCACCCCGAGGGTTCCCAAATCGGGGTACGTCTGCTTCTACCCCATGAACAAGCGGCGCCAGGGCCAGGACAACTGGTACATGCTTCCGGCCAAGGAGCGGGCGAGCCTCATGAAGGCCCACGGGGAGACGGGGAGGAAGTACCAGGGAAAGGTGATGCAGGTCATCAGCGGGGCCCAGGGCCTGGACGACTGGGAGTGGGGGGTGGACCTTTTCAGCGAGGACCCCGTCCAGTTCAAGAAGATCGTCTACGAGATGCGCTTTGACGAGGTCTCCGCCCGCTACGGGGAGTTCGGCCCCTTCTTCGTGGGCAAGTACCTGGATGAGGAGGCCCTGCGGGCCTTCCTCGGGCTTTAGAGGAGGCGCACCCAGACCTCCCGCACCCGGGGGCCGTCAAACTCCGCCAGGAAGACCTGCTGCCAGCGCCCAAGCCTCAGCCGCCCCTTCTCCGCCAGGAGGAGGAGGTGGACCCCGGTGAGGAGGCTCTTGAGGTGGGCGTGGGAGTTCCCCTCTAGGTGCCGGTCCTGGGGGCGGTGCCGGGGGGCGAGCTCGGCGAGCCGGCCTAAGAGGTCCTGGGCCACCGTGGGGTCGGCCCCTTCCTGGACCGTAAGGCCGCAGGTGGTGTGGGGGACGAAGAGGTAGACCAAGCCCGTATGGCCCGAGAGGGCCGCCTCCACCTTGCGGGTGATGTTCACGAACCCCTCCTCGGGGGTGGGGACCTCGAGGCGCACCACGCCTTCCATATGGGCATGATGCCACACTGGGCGCCTTGGGAGCCGGGGTAGACTCTCCCCATGTACGAGGCGGTGCTCGCCCTGCACAACCTGGTGCGCTGGCTGGTCCTTTTCTTTGGCCTCTGGGCCCTCTTCCGCCCGGAGCCTAGGCCCGGCGCCCTCTTCGCCCACGCCCTCACCCTGCAGGTGGTCCTGGGGGTGATCCTGGCCTTCGTGAGCCCCTATTTCCAAGGGCTCCTCGCCGCCTTTGGGGAGGCCATGCGGGCCGGAGGGGAGGCCCGCTTCTTCGCGGCGGAGCACTGGGTGGGGGGGCTTGTGGCCCTGGGCCTGGCCCACGCGGGGCTTGCCCGGGCGCGGAGAGGGAAGCCCGGGGCCAGGCTTCTTTTCGGCCTGGCCCTGGGGGTGCTCCTCCTCTCCGTCCCCTGGTTCCGGCCCCTGGTGCGGCTTTAGAGGAGGGAGGCCACGGACACGGAGAGCCCGGGGAAGGCCCTGGGGGAGAGGGTGTCCCCGGGGCCCAGGACGTGGTGTTCCCGGTAGCCCCCGGGGGAAGGGTCCAGGAAGCGGTGGACCCTTCCCTCCACGAGGTCCACCACCCAGACCTCCTGGACCCCGTGCCGGGCGTAGAGGGGGGCCTTCACCTCCCGGTCGTAGGCCCCCGAGGCGTCGGCCACCTCCACCAAGAGGAGGACGTCTTCGGGGCCCGGGTGGGCTTCGGCGTAGAGATCCTCCCGGGGCTTGAGGAGGAGGAGGTCGGGCTGGGGCTCGCTATGGGGGCTTAGGCGCAGGGGGTCCTGCACGGCGAGGAGGCATAGGCCTTGGGTTTCCAAGGGGGTGAAGAGGCGGCGGAGGCGGCGGAGGCAGGCGGCGTGGCGGCTACCGATGGGGCTCATCTGCCAGATCTCCCCTTCCAGGAGCTCCACCCGGTCGTCTTCCCCGAGGAGGCCCGCCCGGGCCATGCGGTGGAACTCCTCCACGCTGAAGCGACGACGCACCGGGGTCATCTCCTTCATCCTACATAGGCCAAGGCTCCATACATAGGCCAAGGCTCCATACCCCACCACCCGCTCCCGCCCTCCCCTGGCCTCGGCGCTGGTGGCGTAGGCGAGGAGCCGGGGTTTCCACCCCAGGGCCCGGGCCAAGGCGGTGAGGGTGCTCCAGGGGAGCCGGCCGCAGGCCTCCCCTTGGGCCACCCCCTCGGCGTCCAAGGCCAGGGCCCGCTTTAGGGTCTTGGCGTCCAGCCTCCGGGCCACGGGGTCGGGGTGGTAGTGGGAGAGGTCGCTGGAGGCCACCACCAGGTCCTTTGGGCCCAGTTCCGGGAGGAGGGCCTCCGCCACCTCCCCTGGGTCCACCTCCCCGAAGAGGAGGGGGAGGATGGGGGTTTGGGGGAGGGCCACCTGGAGGAAGGGGAGGAGGACCTCGAGGCTATGCTCCTCCAGGAAGGGCTCCCGGTAGGCGCGAAAGGGCGCTCCTTGGCCGAGAAGCCTCCTCCCCCCCTCCAGGTCCACCGCCACCTCCCCCAAGGGGGTGCGCCAGGCCCGGTAGGGGAAGAAGGCCACCCCGGGGAAGGCCACGAAGTGGCTTGGACCCAGGAGGAAAACCCGCCTCGCCTTTCCCCGCCAGGCGGAGAGGGCCCGGAAGGCTTCCGCCATCACCCTGCCGGCGTAGGCGTAGCCCGCATGGGGGGAGAGGACCCCCCGGACCCCGGGTAGGGGCGGGGTGCGGGCCCCGGCCAGGAGGGCTTTCACCTCCTCCTTCAGGGCCGCCTTTTCCCCGGGGTAAAAATACCCCGCCACCTGAGGGGGCCTCACCAGGTCCATACGCCGGGGATGCGCTGGCCGCACCCGGGGCAGACCCCCGGGGCCTCCCACAGGGCCTCCACCCGGTAGCCCCGCCGGCGCACCAGGAGCCTGCCGCAGTTGGGGCAATAAGTGGAGTTCCTTTCCTCGTCCAGGACGTTGCCCACGTACACGAACCTCAGGCCCTCCTCCTTGGCGATGGCGTGGGCCCGGACCAGGGTGGCGTGCCGGGTGGACCTCAGGTCCAGCATGCGGTAGTCGGGATGGGCGGCGGTGAGGTGCCAGGGGATGTCGGGGGAGAGCCCCTTGAGGAAGCGGGCCATGGCCCGGACCTCCTCGTCCGAGTCGTTATAGCCCTCCAGGAGAAGCGTGGTGACCTCCACCCACACCCCGCTCGCCACCAGGTGTCCCAGGCTTTCCAGCACGGGCTTGAGCCGGGCCCCACAGACCTCCCGGTAGAACTTCTCCGTGAAGCCCTTCAGGTCCACGTTGGCCGCGTCCAGGTGGGGCCTGATGTAGTCCCAGGCCTCTTTGGTCTCAAACCCGCTCGTCACGAAGACGTTCTTCATCCCCCGGGCCTTGGCCAGGCGGGCGGTGTCGTGGGCGTACTCTATCCAGACGGCGGGCTCGTTGTAGGTGTAGGCGAGAAGCCTCACGCCCAGGGCCTCTGCCTCCGCCACGAGGCGCTTCGGGGGCCAGTCCTCGCCGATGGGGCGGTCCAGGCGCCCTTCCGGGGAGACCCGAAACTCCCGGAACTGGGAGATCTGCCAGTTCTGGCAGAAGGCGCAGAAAAGGTTGCACCCCACGGTGCCCACGGAGAGGATGCCTTCCCCGGGGTGGAAGTGGTAGAGGGGCTTCTTCTCCACCGGGTCCAGGTGAAGGGCGGCCGCCTTGCCGTAGGTGACCAGGTAGAGCCTACCCCCGAGGTTGCGCCGCACCCCGCACTTCCCCGCCCCGCCCTCGGGGAGGGCGCAGTAGTGGGCGCAGGCCCGGCACTGGACAAAGCCTTTGGGAAGGGAGCGGAAGAGGTCTGCTTCCCTTAGGGTGGCGGCCAGGGTCATTTGATACCGCTGGTCTCATTGTAGCAAACTGGGGCCGTGGCGCTTTTTCCCCCGGAGAAGGAGGAGGACTTCGCCGCCTTTTTCCCCGAGGAGGTCCTCCGCCGGGGCCTGGCCTACGCCAGGGAGGGCCGGGTGAGGCGGGTCTTCCGGGTGGGGGAGAGGCTTTTGGGGGAGGTGCAGGGCTCGGAGCCCAGGCCCTACCGGGTGGAGGTGGGGCCGGGGCTTGTGGGGAGCTGCACCTGCCCCTACCCCTTCTTTCCCTGCAAGCACGCGGCCGCCCTCCTCTACGCTTACCTAGAAAGGCGGCCTGAGGACCTGTGGCCCCGCCTCGAGGCCCTCTCCCCCGAGGAGGCCAAGGGGCTTCTCCTGCGGCTTGCCACCCTGCCCGAGGTGGCCTTCCTTCTCAAGGAGCTCCTTTCTCCCGAGGAGGTTTTTGCCGAAGGGGTTCGGCGCCTAAGGCAGGCCTTTCGCCTGGGCGGGGGGGAGGAGGAGGCCAAGGCGCTTCTCCTTAGCCTCCCCCAGGCGGGGAGGGAGGAGGTGGCGGCCTTTCTGGAGGCCCTCCTCGAGGCTCCCTTTGACCCCGGGCCTTACCTCGGGCCGGTCCTCCGCCGCTACCTGGACCTTGGAGGGGAGCTTGCCTTCCTCCTCAAGCTCTACCTCCGCCACCCCTTTGAGGCCCTGGGGGAGGCCTTCCTGGCCCTGGGGGAGAAGGCGCCGGAGAAGGCCCTGGCCCTCCTTGCGGGGGGGGAGCCCCTGAAGCGCGCCCTTAAGGCGGAGCTCCTCTTCCGGCTCGGGCGGGAGGAGGAGGCCTTGGGGGTCTTGCGGGAGGGGCTTGAGGGGGTGGAGGACTACCTGGCCTTCGTGGAGCGCCTCTTGCGCCTGGGCAGGCGGGAGGAGGCCCTGCGGTACGCCGAGGAGGCCGTGGCCTGGTTCGGCAGGGACCCAAGGCTCCTTCCCCTCCTGGACCTCCTCGTGGCCCACCGGGGCGGGGTGGGGGACCACCGGGCCCGCTTTCGCCTGAGGCCTAACCTCGAGGACTACCTGGCCCTCAAGGCCAAGCTGGGCCGGGGCTTCGCCGAGGAGCGGCCCCGCCTCCTGCGCCAGGTGCAAGACCCCGCCCTCCTCGCCCGCATCCACCTCCTGGAGGAGGACTGGAAGGCCCTGGACCGCCTCCTCAAGCGGGCTTCCCCGGAGGCCTACCCCGCCCTCGCCGCGGTCCTGGAGGAGAGGCTTCCCCAGGAGGCGGCCCGGCTTTACCTGGAGGCGGCCAAGGCCCGGGTGGAGGCGGGGGGGCGGGCGGCCTACCGGGAGGCGGCGGGGCTTCTTGGGCGGCTTGCCCGCCTGGACCCCAAGAGGGCCCGGGAGGCCGCTTGGGGCCTGGTTCGGGCCTATCCCCGAAGGCGGGCCCTGCGGGAGGAGCTCGCCCCCCTCTTGGGGAGTCCTCATGAACCTCACCCATAATGAGCCCGTGGAGCGCCTTCCCTGGGTGGAGGTTTTCCGGGGGCTCGCCATCCTCGAGGTGGTCCTGTACCACGTGACGGGCCGGTTCCTGCGGGAGTTGCCCCAGGGGAGTCCCGAGTGGCTCCTTCTGGCGGGGGTGAACCGCACCCTGCACTTCGCGGTGCCCGCCTTCCTCTTCATGACCACCCTGGTCCTGGGGGCCTCCTTCTACCGGAGTTTCGCCTGCTTCCTCGGCCGCTACTCCCTGCAGATCTACCTGGTCCATCCGATGGTCATCTGCCTTTTGGAGCGCTTCCCCGGCTTCCCCGAGCCCCTGGGGGCCAAGCCCGCCTTCCTGATCTACGGGCTTTTGGCCCTGGGGGTGCCCCTCCTCCTCGCCTGGTTTGTGGTGCGGGTCCGGATTTCGGTGGCCCTCTTCGGCGGTAGCCTTGACACCGCCCCCCCTTTTCCCGCATAGTAGGGGGTGCGGCCATACCTTGGAGGGTTGGCCGAGCGGTTGAAGGCGGCGGTCTTGAAAACCGCTGTGGGCGCGAAGCCCACCGGGGGTTCGAATCCCTCACCCTCCGCCAAAGGCTTGGAGAGGTGGCCGAGTGGTCGAAGGCGGCACCCTGCTAAGGTGTTGCACCGGGAAAACCGGTGCCGCGGGTTCGAATCCCGCCCTCTCCGCCAAAAGGCCCGGGACCTCCCGGGCCTTCCCTTTTGTAGCCTTGGGGGGATGGAGCTTCCCCTTCCTCCCCTCCTTCCCTGCCGGATCCTCCGGCGGGCGAACCGGTTCGTGGTGGAGGCGGACGTGGGCCCCCTCCACCTCGCCAACACGGGCCGCCTCACCGAGCTTCTCCTCCCCGGAACCCGGGGCCACTACCACCCGAGGCCCACGGCCAAGACCCGGGGGCGGCTTTACCTGGTGGAGCGGGAAGGCGTCCTCGTGGGGGTGGACGCCACCCTGGCGGGGCCCCTTCTGGAAAGGCTCCTTCGCGCCGGGCGCTACGGACCCCTGGAGGCCTTGCGGCGGGAGGTGGGGCTACAAGGGGAAAGGCTGGACTTCTGGGCCCGGGTGGGGGGAAGGGAGGCCTTCTTTGAGGCCAAGAACGCGAACCGGCTGGAGGGGGCCCTCGCCCTCTTCCCCGACGCCCCCACCTCGAGGGGGGCGCGCCACCTTCGCCTCCTCGCCGCCTTGGCCCGGGAGGGGTACGGGGCCTTCGCCGTCTGGCTCGTCCAGCACCCCCTGGCCGAGGCCTTTGCCCTGGACCCCGCGGACCGGGCCCTCCTCGAGGCCGCCCAAGCGGCGCGGGAGGCCGGGGTGGTCCTGGAGGCCTATAGGGTTCGGCCGAGCCTGGAGGCCCTCCGCCTCGAGGCCCCCCTCCCCTGGGTCTGGCTCTAAGGACCCCACCGCGGGCGCTTAGCCCCCGATCAGGATCTGGAAGGCCACCATCAGGGCCACGGAGAGGGTGAGGACCGTGGCCACCCCCTCGGCCTCGGCCTCCTTCAGGGCGTCGGGGAGGAGCTCGGCCGCGGCCATCCAGATCATGGCCCCGGCGGCGAGGCCAAGCCCCACCGGCAGGAAGGGTTGGAAGGTTTCCACGAAGAGGTAGGCGGGCACGGCCATGAGGGGCTGGGGCAGGCTGGAGAAGACGCTCCAAAAGGCGGCCCCGAGCACGCTCACCCCCCGGGGAACGAGGACGAGGCTGATGGCGAGTCCCTCGGGGATGTTGTGCACGGCGATGGCCAAGGAGATGAAGACCCCGAGGGCCTCCCCGCCCCCGAAGGCCACCCCCACCCCCACCCCTTCGGCGAAGGAGTGAAGGGTCATGATGCCCACCATCATCAGGGCCTTGCGGGCGTCCAGGCCCTTGAGGTCGCCGAGGTTCACCTCCCGGCCCTCGAGGTAGCGGTGGGCGAGGAGGATGAAGAGGAGGCCGAGGCCCACGCCCACCAGGGTCCGCCCCAGGCTGTAGTTCACCCCCTCGTAGATCAGGCCGAAGCTCGCCGCCACCATGAGCCCGGCGGCGGCGGCGTTGGCGAGGCCGAGGTGCCGCCGCGTGATCCCGCGGGTGAAGAGGAAGGGGAGGGCGCCGAGGCCTGTGGCGACGGCGGTGAGGAAGGCGTAGAGGAACACCGTCCAGGGAGTGATGGGCAGGCCTTCCATACCGGGCCCATTTTATTGCAAGTAGTTATCACTTGCAAGAAGCCAGTCGCGCACCGCCCGGGCCACCTCCTCCCGGTCCCGGTCCAGGAGGAGGTCGTGGCCGCTTTCCGGGAAGACGAGGTGGTCCTTCCTCGGGCTTCCCAAGAGGGCGAAGTACCGGTCCACCCCCTTCACCACCCGGTCTTTCCCCGCCTCCACCACCAGGGCCCGGGCCTTCACCCGGGGGAGGACCTCCGGGGTCTTGCGCATGAGGGCGAGGAGCTCCAGGACGGCCCGGGTGGGGAAGTAGGGGTAGTTGGGGTTGCGCTTCCTGAGCTCCGGGTCCTCTATGGAGGGCGGGCCGGGAAAGCGGGGGATGAGCCAGTGGAGGTAGGGCGCCAAGGGGTTTTTCAGGGCGAAGGCGGGGGCCAGGGCCACGAGGGCCTTTGTGGGGTGGCGGGCGGCGAGGTGGGCGGCGAGAAGCCCCCCCATGGAAAGCCCCACCACCCCCCGGGGCTCGGGAAGCTCCAGGTAGGCCTCCTCCGCCGCCAGGAGCCAGTCCTGAAAGCGCACCTTTAGGAGGTCCTCGGGCCGCGTGCCGTGGCCCGGCAGGGCGGGCTGGCGCACCTCCCACCCCGCCTCCTTAAGCCTTTCCGACAGGGGGCCGAGGGTGAGGACGGGGTGGGAAGTGAAGCCGTGGAGGAGGAGAAGGTGCATGCCTAAGCATACCCCGTCTGGACGGGAGGGTGCGCCCGTGGTAAAACGTGGGGCGAATGCTTTCGGGGGATCTGGCCGAGTTCCCGTTTCCCTCCCTGGTGGGGGCGCTGATGAGCGCCGGGCGCACGGGGAGGCTGCACCTGCGTCCCCCTTTTTTGGAGGCCGAGGTCTACCTTCGGGGCGGGCAGGTGGTCCACGCCAAGGCCCAGGCGGGGGAGAGGGCCTTGGAAGGGGAGGAGGCCCTGGACCTCCTGGTGGGGCTCAGGCGGGCCCCCTTCGTCTTTGAGCCCGAGGCGCTTCCGCCCCACACCACCCTGCTTGGGGGCCTCGAGGTCCCGGCCCGGCTCGCCCAGGCCCAGGCCGCCTGGGAGAAGGTCAAGCTGCCCGCCGACTGGGGCCTCCGCCTCCGCCTACCCCGGGAGGGGAGCGCGGTGGAGCTTCCCCCGGAGGCGCTAGGCCTCCTCGCCCGGGTGGAGGGGAAGCGGATCGCCGAGGTCCTCCTCGCCCCCGGGGTGTTGCGGCAGGCCCGGGTCCTCAGCACCCTCCTGGAGGTGGGGGCCCTGGAGGCCTACCCCGAGGTGGACCTTCCCCCCGAGCCCCTCGTGGTCCTCCCCATCTACGGGCCGGGCTCGGGGGTGGCCTACGTGGACGAGGCCCTCTACGCCCAGTGGGCCCGGGCCATCCGCCGAGGGTTTAGGGTGCGGCTCCTGCCCCTGGGGGCGGTCCTCGAGGTCCGCCCCCGGCCCAACCTCCAGGGGAGGGTGGGGCTTATGGAGGAGGACCTGAAGCGCCTGCGCCTCCGCCGGGGGGACAAGGTGGAGGCCGTGCCGGAGGTGTAGCCCATGGACATCCTGGCCTGGAACGAAACCTTGAACCGCATCGTTTTCGGCTTTCCCATGAAGCTGGTCTACCTCCTGGTGGGGGCCTACCTGGTGATCTTCCGGATCCGCTGGTTCAGCGCCCCCCTCAGGATGGCGCGGGTGGCCTTCAGCGAGACCCTGGGGGCGATCCGGGAGCGGGCCTACGGCTTCGGCGGCCAGATCACCCCCTACCAGGCCACCATGGTGGCCCTCTCCGCCACCCTGGGCACGGGCCACCTTTTGGGGATGCTGGCGGCGGTCCTCGTGGGGGGGCCGGGGGCGGTCTTCTGGATGTGGGTGGGCTACTTCTTCGGCACCGGCACGAAGTTCGCCGAGGCCACCCTGGCGGTCCACTACCGCCGCCGCTTCGCCGACGGCTCCGTTTCCGGCGGGCCCATGTACTACCTTTCCCGGGGGCTTCCTAGGCTGCGCTTCCTGGGCCACCTCTTCGCCTTCTTCGCCGCGGTGGCCGCTTTTGGCATCGGCAACCTCTCCCAGGCGGGGGCGGTGGGGGGGGCCCTGGCCCCCTTGGGGGCCCCGCCCGCTTTGGTGGGCCTCTTCCTCGCCCTTCTGGTGGGCCTCGTCCTGGGCGGGGGGATCGTGCGGGTGGCCCGCTTCGCCCAGGTGGTGGTGCCCTTGAAGCTCCTCCTCTTCCTGGTGGCCTTGGGGCCCCTCCTCGTCCTTTACGCCGGGAGGATTCCCGAGGCCCTGGCCCTGGTCTTCCAGGCCGCCTTCACCCCGGAGGCGGCCTTGGGCGGGGCCGCGGGCTACAGCCTCTTCGCCGTAATCAACGCCGGGCTTGGCCGGGGCATCTTCGCCAACGAGGCGGGGCTGGGCTCGGCCGCCATCGCCCACGCCCAGGCCCAGGTGGACCACCCCGTGCGCCAGGGGTTCTGGGGGGTCACGGAGATGCTCGTGAGCTTCCTGGTGACCTCCCTCACCGCCCTCACCTTCGTCGCCTCCGGGCTTTGGCGGGAAGGGGGTGGCGCCGCCGAGGCCGCCCAGGCCCTCTTCCAGGCCCACCCCTTGGGAGGCGTGGTCCTCGCCCTCACCGTGGCGGTCTTCGCCCTGGGGACCATGGTCTCCTGGGGGTTTTACGGCGAGGAGGCCGCGGCCTTCCTCCTCGGGGAGGGCGTTCGCTGGCCCTACCGCCTCGCCTTCGCCACCCTCGCCTTCGTGGGGCCCTTGGGGGGCCTCGAGGCCTTTTTGGCCGTCTCCGACACCCTAAACGGCCTCATGGCCCTTCCCAACCTCCTGGGGCTGGTCCTTCTGGGCGGGGTGGTGGGACGCCTGGTCTACGGCTTCTTCCGCGGGGAGCCCTGGGTGCCCCCCCGCTAAGGCCACGGCCTAGGGCGGTCTCAGCGGAAGAGGGTCCTCACCGCCTTTTCCAGCTCCTCCCCCGCTTTCTTGTCCAGGGTGAGCTTCACCTTGAGGGCCACCCTCAGGGCCTCCTCCTCGAGGCTTTCCCGGCTTGGGCACTCCTCCAGCCGCTTCACGAAGGGCTCGGCCTTGGGGCCGAGCCGGCTTTTGAGGAGCTCCACCAGCCTCTGGCAGAGCTCCTTTGGCCCCTCCACGGGCAGGATGAGCCCCCGCTTAAGGAGGGCGGCCAGGATGGCGTAGGCCTCCTCTCCCAGGCCGCTTTCCCGGACCACCTCCTCCTCCGTGCGCCGCCCGTCGCAGAGGGCGTAGACCCGCCACTCCTCCGGGGTCGGCTTCCACTCGATCTCAGGAGGGGTAGGGTTGCGGCGGAAGACCATGGCTACAGGGAGGCCACGATGGCGTCCACCAGGCGGAGCACCAGGTAAACGAAGACCGCTCCCAGGAGGAGGATCAGGGAGAGGAGGAACAGGAGAAGACTACTGGGCTCGTTCCAGGTGAGGAGCAGGACCCCCAGGTAGGCGAGGGCGAAGAAGGCGATGAGGAAGAGCATCTGCCCGCTTCTTTCCCCGATAACCCCACCGGGGACGGCCCGCTTGAGCCGAAGGCCATAGAGGAGGTTGTAGACCATGACCAAGAGGCCGAGGACAAGGAGAACCTTCTCCATTTGGCCCCATTTTACCATTCCCGAATGGGTATGAGCTCGCCTCCCTCAACGGCCTTGCGCACGGGGCGGTAGCGGCGGTCAAACCAGATCTCCAGCACCGCCCGGTCCAGGCTCTTTGGGGCCACGATCTCCTTGCGCACGTAGTAGCCCTCTTCCGTGGGGGAGATCTCCGCGCTCTTGGAGAGCCTGAGCTCCACCACCTCCCCGCTTTTCGTGCGCACCCGGACCCGGAAGGCCAGGGGGCCTTCCGGCTTCACGTGGGGGTCTTTGCGGAAAAGCCACACGGCTATCCCTCCTTCAGGTCCGCCACCTGGGCCCCGGTGAGGGCGAGGAGCTCCTTGGGGGTGGCCCGGAAAAGGGCCCTAGGGGTGCCTCCGGCCGCCCAGACCTCGGGGTAGCCCAGGAGGTCCTCGTCCAGGTAGGCGGGCAAGGGCGTGTTGTGCCCCACCGGGGGGACGCCCCCGATGGCGAAGCCGGTGAGCTCCCGCACCTCCTCCGGCGTGGCCTGGCGCAAGGGGCCGCCCACTAGACGCGTGGCTTTTCCCAGATCCAGCCGGTTCTTCCCGCTCACCAGGAAGAGGTAGGCGCCCTTTTCCCCAACGAAGACCAGGCTCTTCACGATCTGCCCCACCTCCGCCCCCACGGCCTGGGCGGCCTCTTTGGCGGTGCGGGTGGAGGCGGGAAGCTCCACCACCTTCAGGTGGCCGAAGCCCCGGGTCTCGAGGGCCCCTTGGACCCGTCGGGCGGAGGGGGAGAGGCTCATAGGGCGGCGAGAAGCTCGGCGAGGAGGGCGGTGCGGCGGGGGATCTCCGGCACCACCACGTACTCCGTCTTCTGGTGGGCGTTGCCCCCGAAAAGCCCCAGGCCGTCCAGGGTGGGCACTCCCAGGGCGGCGGTGAAGTTCCCGTCCGACCCCCCGCCCACCCGGCCGGGCTCGAGCCTCAGGCCAAGGGCCTCCCCGATGGCCCGGGCCTTGGCGAAGAGGGCGAGGCTTGCCTCCGTGGGCTCCATGGGGGGGCGGTTGAGGCCACCCGAGAGCACGAGCCTGGCCCCCGGCAGGACGGGCTTTAGGGCCTTAAGCCCTTCCTCCACCCGCTGCACCTCCTCCAGGGTCCAGGCCCTGAGGTCAATCTCCACCTCCGCCTCCTCGGCCACCACGTTGGTGGCCGTGCCGCCCCGGATGCGGTTCGGCCCCAGGGTGGTCCCCTTCTCCCGGTCCTCCAGGGCCGCCACCTTGAGGACCTGGTGGGCGAGCTCCAGGATGGCGTTCACCCCTTTCTCCGGCTCCACCCCCTGGTGGGCGGCCTTGCCGATGGCCCTAAGCCGGTAAAGCCCTACCCCCTTGCGGGCCACCTTCAGGTGGCCTTCCGCGGTGGGGGGTTCCAGGACCAGCACCGCCCGGGCCTTCTTGGCGGCGGCCTCAATGAGGGGGCGGCTTTCCGGGGAGCCCACCTCCTCGTCGGGGGTGAAGAGGACCTCGAGGGCGGGAAGCCTCCGCCCCGTGGCCTCGGCGTAGCGCAGGGCGTAGAGGAGGGCGATGATCCCCCCCTTCATGTCGTAGACCCCGGGACCAATGGCCTTCTCCCGCTCCAGGCGGAAGGGCTCGGGGAAGCTCCCCTTGGGGTGGACGGTGTCGTAGTGGCAGAGGAGGAGCACGGGGGCGCCCTCGCCCTCCCGCTTGAGGAGGAGGACGGGGCCCGCGGGGGTGTCCTTGCGGGAGAGGCGGCCCTCGAGGGGCCCGAAGGCCTCCTCCAGGAAGCGGGCGGCGGCCTCCAGGCCCTCCAGGTCCCCCGAGGGGGACTCCCGGCGGACGAAGGCCTCCAGGTCCTTGAGGATCTCGGGGAGGCGGGCTTCCATCCAGCGAAGGCTTTCCATGGCCCCCATTATGGCAGGGCCTCGCCTTGGAAGGTATTGCCAAGGAAGGGTTTTGCCTGTACACTAGGGCAGTTGAGGGCTCTCAGGGCCAGCCCCTGGCCCTGAGGGTGGGCCCCGTGTGGGGCATCACGGAGGGCGTTCCCCTCCGGGGGGATCTTGAGAACAAGGGGGCAAGTCCAAGAAGAAGGGAGTGGTGGCACTGCCGACGATCAATCAGCTCGTCCGAAAGGGCCGCGAGAAGGTCCGCAAAAAGAGCAAGGTTCCGGCGCTGAAGGGGGCGCCCTTCCGCCGGGGGGTGTGCACCGTGGTGCGCACCGTCACCCCCAAGAAGCCCAACTCGGCGCTCCGTAAGGTGGCCAAGGTGCGCCTCACCTCCGGCTACGAGGTGACCGCCTACATCCCCGGCGAGGGGCACAACCTTCAGGAGCACTCGGTGGTCCTCATCCGGGGCGGCCGTGTGAAGGACCTGCCGGGCGTGCGCTACCACATCGTGCGCGGGGTCTACGACGCCGCCGGGGTGAAGGACCGGAAGAAGAGCCGCTCCAAGTACGGGACCAAGAAGCCCAAGGAGGCGGCCAAGACCGCGGCCAAGAAGTAGGTGAGCTATGGCACGGAGAAGGAGAGCAGAGGTCCGTCAGCTCCAGCCCGACCTGGTCTACGGGGACGTGCTGGTCACGGCCTTCATCAACAAGATCATGCGGGACGGGAAGAAGAACCTGGCCGCCCGCATCTTCTACGACGCCTGCAAGATCATCCAGGAGAAGACCGGCCAGGAGCCCCTCAAGGTCTTCAAGCAGGCGGTGGAGAACGTCAAGCCCCGGATGGAGGTCCGTTCCCGCCGCGTGGGCGGGGCCAACTACCAGGTCCCCATGGAGGTCTCCCCGAGGCGCCAGCAGTCCCTGGCCTTGAGGTGGCTCGTTCAGGCGGCCAACCAGCGCCCCGAGCGGCGCGCGGCGGTGCGCATCGCCCACGAGCTGATGGACGCCGCCGAAGGTAAGGGCGGGGCGGTGAAGAAGAAGGAGGACGTGGAGCGGATGGCCGAGGCGAACCGGGCCTACGCCCACTACCGGTGGTGAGTATGGCGGTCAAGGTAGAGTACGACCTCAAGCGGCTCCGGAACATCGGCATCGCCGCCCACATTGACGCGGGCAAGACCACCACCACCGAGCGCATCCTCTACTACACGGGCCGGATCCACAAGATCGGCGAGGTCCACGAGGGCGCCGCCACCATGGACTTCATGGAGCAGGAGCGGGAGCGGGGCATCACCATCACCGCCGCCGTGACCACCTGCTTCTGGAAGGACCACCGCATCAACATCATCGACACCCCGGGCCACGTGGACTTCACCATTGAGGTGGAGCGCTCCATGCGGGTCCTGGACGGGGCCATCGTGGTCTTTGACTCCAGCCAGGGGGTGGAGCCCCAGTCGGAGACCGTCTGGCGCCAGGCGGAGAAGTACAAGGTCCCCCGCATCGCCTTCGCCAACAAGATGGACAAGACCGGGGCCGACCTCTGGCTCGTGATCCGCACCATGCAGGAGCGCCTGGGGGCGCGCCCGGTGGTGATGCAGCTCCCCATCGGCCGGGAGGACACCTTCTCGGGGATCATTGACGTCCTCCGGATGAAGGCCTACACCTACGGCAACGACCTGGGCACGGACATCCGCGAGATCCCCATCCCCGAGGAGTACCTGGACCAGGCCCGGGAGTACCACGAGAAGCTCGTGGAGGTGGCCGCCGACTTTGACGAGAACATCATGCTGAAGTACCTCGAGGGCGAGGAGCCCACCGAGGAAGAGCTGGTGGCCGCCATCCGCAAGGGCACCATTGACCTCAAGATCACCCCCGTCTTCCTGGGCTCCGCCCTGAAGAACAAGGGCGTCCAGCTCCTCCTGGACGCGGTGGTGGACTACCTGCCCTCCCCCTTGGACATCCCCCCCATCAAGGGCACCACCCCTGAGGGCGAGGTGGTGGAGATCCACCCCGACCCCAATGGCCCCTTGGCGGCCTTGGCCTTCAAGATCATGGCCGACCCCTACGTGGGCCGCCTCACCTTCATCCGCGTCTACTCGGGGACCCTCACCTCGGGCTCCTACGTCTACAACACCACCAAGGGCCGCAAGGAACGGGTGGCCCGGCTCCTCCGCATGCACGCCAACCACCGGGAGGAGGTGGAGGAGCTCAAGGCGGGCGACCTGGGCGCCGTGGTGGGCCTCAAGGAGACGATCACCGGGGACACCCTGGTGGGCGAGGACGCGCCCCGGGTGATCCTGGAGTCCATTGAGGTGCCCGAGCCCGTGATTGACGTGGCCATTGAGCCCAAGACCAAGGCCGACCAGGAGAAGCTTTCCCAGGCCCTGGCCCGCCTGGCGGAGGAGGACCCCACCTTCCGCGTCTCCACCCACCCCGAGACCGGCCAGACCATCATCAGTGGGATGGGCGAGCTCCACCTGGAGATCATCGTGGACCGGCTCAAGCGGGAGTTCAAGGTGGACGCCAACGTGGGCAAGCCCCAGGTGGCGTACCGGGAGACCATCACCAAGCCGGTGGACGTGGAGGGCAAGTTCATCCGCCAGACCGGCGGCCGCGGCCAGTACGGCCACGTGAAGATCAAGGTGGAGCCCCTCCCCCGGGGCTCGGGCTTTGAGTTCGTCAACGCCATCGTGGGCGGGGTGATCCCCAAGGAGTACATCCCCGCCGTGCAGAAGGGGATCGAGGAGGCCATGCAGTCCGGGCCCCTTATCGGCTTCCCCGTGGTGGACATCAAGGTCACCCTTTACGACGGCTCCTACCACGAGGTGGACTCCTCCGAGATGGCCTTTAAGATCGCCGGCTCCATGGCCATCAAGGAGGCGGTGCAGAAGGGGGACCCGGTGATCCTCGAGCCCATCATGCGGGTGGAGGTCACCACCCCCGAGGAGTACATGGGGGACGTCATCGGCGACCTGAACGCCCGGCGGGGGCAGATCCTGGGGATGGAGCCCCGGGGCAACGCCCAGGTGATCCGGGCCTTCGTGCCCTTGGCGGAGATGTTCGGCTACGCCACGGACCTGCGCTCCAAGACCCAGGGGCGAGGCTCCTTCGTCATGTTCTTTGACCACTACCAGGAGGTGCCCAAGCAGGTCCAGGAGAAGCTCATCAAGGGTCAATAGCGCGGCTTCGGGGTGGGCCTTTTTAGGGCCCGCCCCTTCCTTGCGAGGAGGACGGAGATGGCGAAGGGCGAGTTTGTTCGGACGAAGCCTCACGTGAACGTGGGGACGATTGGGCACGTGGACCACGGGAAGACGACGCTGACGGCGGCGTTGACGTATGTGGCGGCGGCGGAGAACCCGAATGTAGAGGTTAAGGACTACGGGGACATTGACAAGGCGCCGGAGGAGCGTGCGCGGGGGATTACGATCAACACGGCGCACGTGGAGTACGAGACGGCGAAGCGGCACTATTCCCACGTGGATTGCCCTGGGCACGCGGACTACATCAAGAACATGATCACGGGTGCCGCGCAGATGGACGGGGCGATCCTTGTGGTGTCGGCGGCGGACGGGCCGATGCCGCAGACGCGGGAGCACATTTTGCTGGCGCGGCAGGTGGGGGTGCCGTACATTGTGGTGTTCATGAACAAGGTGGACATGGTGGACGACCCCGAGTTGCTGGACCTGGTGGAGATGGAGGTGCGGGACCTTTTGAACCAGTACGAGTTTCCTGGGGACGAGGTTCCGGTGATTCGGGGGAGTGCTCTTTTGGCGCTTGAGCAGATGCACAGGAACCCGAAGACGAGGCGTGGGGAGAACGAGTGGGTGGACAAGATTTGGGAGCTGTTGGACGCGATTGACGAGTACATTCCCACGCCGGTGCGGGACGTGGACAAGCCGTTCTTGATGCCGGTGGAGGACGTGTTTACGATCACGGGTCGTGGGACGGTGGCCACGGGTCGGATTGAGCGGGGCAAGGTGAAGGTTGGGGACGAGGTGGAGATTGTGGGCCTTGCTCCGGAGACGCGGAGGACGGTGGTGACGGGTGTGGAGATGCACCGGAAGACCTTGCAGGAGGGGATTGCTGGGGACAATGTGGGGGTGCTCCTGCGGGGTGTGAGCCGGGAGGAGGTGGAGCGGGGGCAGGTGCTGGCGAAGCCTGGGAGCATTACGCCGCACACGAAGTTTGAGGCCTCGGTGTATGTGTTGAAGAAGGAGGAGGGTGGACGGCACACGGGGTTTTTTTCGGGGTACCGTCCGCAGTTTTACTTTCGGACGACGGACGTGACGGGGGTGGTGCAGTTGCCTCCGGGCGTGGAGATGGTGATGCCTGGGGACAACGTGACGTTTACGGTGGAGCTGATCAAGCCGGTGGCGCTGGAGGAGGGTTTGCGGTTTGCCATCCGTGAGGGTGGGCGGACCGTGGGCGCCGGCGTCGTCACCAAGATCCTGGAGTGAGGTGAGGTATGCCCAAGATCCGCATCAAGCTCCGGGGTTTTGACCACAAGACCCTGGACGCCTCGGCCCAGAAGATCGTGGAGGCGGCCCGGCGTTCCGGGGCCCAGGTCTCCGGCCCCATCCCCCTACCCACCCGGGTGCGCCGCTTCACCGTGATCCGGGGGCCCTTCAAGCACAAGGACTCCCGGGAGCACTTTGAGCTGCGCACCCACAACCGGCTTGTGGACATCATCAACCCCAACCGGAAGACCATTGAGCAGCTCATGACCCTGGACCTGCCCACCGGGGTGGAGATTGAGATCAAGACCGTAGGAGGTGGCCGGTGAAGGGCATCTTGGGCGTCAAGGTGGGCATGACCCGCATCTTCCGCGACGACCGCGCCGTCCCCGTCACGGTCATCCTTGCGGGGCCGTGCCCCGTGGTGCAGCGCCGCACCCCGGAGAAGGACGGCTACACCGCGGTGCAGCTGGGCTTCCTTCCCCAAAACCCCAAGCGGGTGAACCGCCCCCTTAAGGGGCACTTCGCCAAGGCCGGGGTGGAGCCCGTGCGCATCCTGCGGGAGATCCGGGACTTCAACCCCGAAGGCGACACGGTCACGGTGGAGATCTTCAAGCCCGGGGAGCGCGTGGACGTGACGGGCACCTCCAAGGGCCGGGGCTTCGCCGGCGTGATGAAGCGCTGGAACTTCGCGGGCGGCCCCGACTCCCACGGCGCCCACAAGATCCACCGCCACCCCGGCTCCATCGGGAACCGCAAGACCCCCGGTCGCGTCTACAAGGGCAAGAAGATGGCGGGCCACTACGGGGCCGAGCGCGTGACGGTCATGAACCTCGAGGTGGTGGACGTCATCCCCGAGGAGAACCTGCTTTTGGTCAAGGGGGCCGTCCCCGGTCCCAACGGCGGCCTGGTCATCGTCCGCGAGACCAAGAAGGCGGCCAAGTGAAGGAGGTAGCGGTGTACCAGATTCCCGTCCTTTCCCCTAGCGGCAGGCGCGAGCTTGCCGCCGACCTGCCCGCGGAGATCAACCCCCACCTCCTCTGGGAGGTGGTCCGGTGGCAGCTGGCCAAGCGCCGCCGGGGCACCGCCAGCACCAAGACCCGGGGCGAGGTGGCCTACTCCGGCCGGAAGATCTGGCCGCAGAAGCACACCGGCCGTGCCCGCCACGGCGACATCGGCGCCCCCATCTTCGTGGGCGGCGGCGTGGTCTTCGGTCCCAAGCCCCGGGACTACAGCTACACCCTGCCCAAGAAGGTCCGGAAGAAGGGGCTCGCCATGGCCGTGGCCGACCGGGCCCGGGAGGGGAAGCTCCTCCTCGTGGAGGCGTTTGCCGGGGTCAACGGCAAGACCAAGGAGTTCCTGGCCTGGGCCAAGGAGGCGGGCCTGGACGGCTCCGAGAGCGTCCTCCTGGTGACCGGAAACGAGCTGGTCCGCCGGGCGGCCCGCAACCTGCCCTGGGTGGTGACCCTGGCCCCGGAGGGGCTCAACGTCTACGACATCGTCCGTACGGAGCGGCTGGTCATGGACCTGGACGCTTGGGAGGTCTTCCAGAACCGCATAGGGGGTGAGGCGTGAAGACCGCCTACGACGTGATCCTGGCCCCGGTGCTTTCGGAGAAGGCCTATGCGGGCTTCGCCGAGGGCAAGTACACCTTCTGGGTGCACCCCAAGGCCACCAAGACCGAGATCAAGAACGCCGTGGAGACGGCCTTCAAGGTCAAGGTGGTCAAGGTGAACACCCTCCACGTGCGGGGCAAGAAGAAGCGGCTTGGGCGCTACCTGGGCAAGCGCCCCGACAGGAAGAAGGCCATCGTTCAGGTGGCCCCCGGGCAGAAGATTGAGGCCCTGGAGGGCCTCATCTAGACCTCGCCGGGAAAGGGAGCCCGGCCCTGATCCGGCAAGGAGGAAGAGGAAATGGCCGTTAAGAAGTTCAAACCCTACACCCCGAGCCGCCGCTTCATGACGGTGGCCGACTTCTCCGAGATCACCAAGACGGAGCCCGAGAAGTCCCTGGTCAAGCCCCTGAAGAAGACGGGGGGGCGGAACAACCAGGGGCGGATCACGGTGCGCTTCCGCGGCGGCGGCCACAAGCGCTTGTACCGCATCATTGACTTCAAGCGCTGGGACAAGGTGGGCATCCCCGCCAAGGTGGCGGCCATTGAGTACGACCCCAACCGCTCGGCCCGCATCGCCCTGCTCCACTACGTGGACGGGGAGAAGCGGTACATCATCGCCCCGGACGGCCTCCAGGTGGGGCAGCAGGTGGTGGCGGGTCCCGACGCCCCCATTCAGGTGGGCAACGCCCTGCCCCTGCGCTTCATCCCCGTGGGCACCGTGGTCCACGCCGTGGAGCTTGAGCCCAAGAAGGGGGCCAAGCTGGCCCGCGCCGCCGGGACCAGCGCCCAGATCCAGGGCAGGGAAGGGGATTACGTGATCCTGCGCCTGCCTTCCGGGGAGCTTAGGAAGGTGCACGGGGAGTGCTACGCCACGGTGGGCGCCGTGGGCAACGCCGACCACAAGAACATCGTCCTGGGCAAGGCGGGCCGCAGCCGCTGGCTCGGCCGCAGGCCTCACGTCCGCGGCGCCGCCATGAACCCGGTGGACCACCCCCACGGCGGCGGCGAGGGCCGGGCGCCCCGGGGTCGTCCTCCCGCCTCGCCTTGGGGCTGGCAGACCAAGGGGCTCAAGACCAGGAAGCGGCGTAAGCCTTCCAGCCGCTTCATCATCGCCCGTCGCAAGAAGTGAGGTGAGGTATGCCGCGTAGTCTCAAGAAAGGCGTCTTCGTAGACGACCACCTCTTGGAGAAGGTCCTGGAGCTCAACGCCAAGGGGGAGAAGCGGCTCATCAAGACCTGGAGCCGCCGCTCCACCATCGTGCCCGAGATGGTGGGGCACACCATCGCGGTCTACAACGGCAAGCAGCACGTGCCCGTCTACATCACCGAGAACATGGTGGGGCACAAGCTGGGGGAGTTCGCCCCCACCCGGACCTACCGGGGGCACGGCAAAGAGGCCAAGGCCACCAAGAAGAAGTAGCCATGGAAGCGAAAGCGATCGCCCGATACGTGCGCATCTCCCCGCGGAAGGTCCGCCTGGTGGTGGACCTGATCCGGGGAAAGAGCCTCGAGGAGGCCCGCAACATCCTGCGCTACACCAACAAGCGGGGGGCTTACTTCGTGGCCAAGGTGCTGGAGTCCGCCGCCGCCAACGCGGTCAACAACCACGACATGCTGGAGGACCGGCTTTACGTGAAGGCGGCCTACGTGGACGAAGGCCCCGCCCTGAAGCGGGTGCTTCCCAGGGCCCGGGGCCGGGCGGACATCATCAAGAAGAGGACCAGCCACATCACCGTGATCCTGGGGGAGAAGCATGGGAAATAAGATCCACCCCATCGGTTTCCGGCTCGGCATCACCCGGGACTGGGAGTCCCGCTGGTACGCCGGCAAGAAGCAGTACCGCCACCTGCTCCTCGAAGACCAGAGGATCCGGGGCCTTTTGGAGAAGGAGCTCTACTCGGCGGGCCTCGCCCGGGTGGACATTGAGCGGGCCGCCGACAACGTGGCCGTGACCGTCCACGTGGCCAAGCCCGGGGTGGTCATCGGCCGGGGTGGCGAGCGGATCCGGGTGCTCCGGGAGGAGCTGGCCAAGCTCACCGGCAAGAACGTGGCCCTGAACGTCCAGGAGGTGCAGAACCCCAACCTCTCCGCCCCCCTCGTGGCCCAGCGGGTGGCGGAGCAGATTGAGCGCCGCTTCGCCGTGCGCCGGGCCATCAAGCAGGCGGTTCAGCGGGTTATGGAGTCCGGGGCCAAGGGGGCCAAGGTGATCGTCTCCGGCCGCATCGGCGGGGCCGAGCAGGCGCGCACCGAGTGGGCCGCCCAGGGGCGGGTGCCCCTCCACACCCTGCGTGCTAACATAGACTACGGCTTTGCCTTGGCCCGGACCACCTACGGCGTCCTCGGGGTCAAGGCCTACATCTTCCTGGGCGAGGTGATCGGCGGCCAGAAGCCCAAGGCCCGGCCCGAGCTGCCGAAGGCCGAGGAGAGGCCCCGCCGCCGTCGCCCTGCCGTGCGCGTGAAGAAGGAGGAGTGAGCCATGCTGATGCCCAGGCGCATGAAGTACCGCAAGCAGCAGCGGGGGCGGCTCAAGGGCGCCACCAAGGGCGGGGACTACGTGGCCTTCGGGGACTATGGCCTCGTGGCCCTCGAGCCCGCCTGGATCACGGCCCAGCAGATTGAAGCCGCCCGTGTGGCCATGGTGCGCCACTTCCGCCGCGGCGGGAAGATCTTCATCCGCATCTTCCCCGACAAGCCCTACACCAAGAAGCCCCTCGAGGTGCGGATGGGTAAGGGGAAGGGCAACGTGGAGGGGTACGTGGCCGTGGTGAAGCCCGGCCGGGTCATGTTTGAGGTCGCCGGGGTCACGGAGGAGCAGGCCATGGAGGCCCTGCGCATCGCGGGCCACAAGCTCCCCATCAAGACCAAGATCGTGAGGAGGGACGCCTACGATGAAGCTCAGTGAGGTGAGGAAGCAGCTGGAGGAGGCCCGGAAGCTCTCCCCCGTGGAGCTGGAGAAGCTCGTGCGGGAGAAGAAGCGGGAGCTCATGGAGCTCCGCTTCCAGGCCTCCATCGGCCAGCTTTCCCAAAACCACAAGATCAGGGACCTCAAGCGCCAGATCGCCAGGCTCCTTACGGTCTTGAACGAGAAGAGGAGGCAGAATGCCTAAGAAGGTCCTCACCGGGGTGGTGGTCAGCGACAAGATGCAGAAGACCGTCACGGTCTTGGTGGAGCGCCAGTTCCCCCACCCCCTCTACGGCAAGGTGATCAAGCGCTCCAAGAAGTACCTGGCCCACGACCCCGAGGAGAAGTACAAGCTGGGGGACGTGGTGGAGATCATTGAGTCCCGGCCCATCTCCAAGCGCAAGCGTTTCCGGGTGCTCCGCCTGGTGGAGTCGGGCCGGATGGACCTGGTGGAGAAGTACCTCATCCGCCGCCAGAACTACGAGAGCCTTTCCAAGCGGGGAGGTAAGGCATGATCCAGCCGCAGACCTACCTCGAGGTGGCCGACAACACCGGGGCCCGGAAGATCATGTGCATCCGGGTGCTCAAGGGCTCCAACGCCAAGTACGCCACCGTGGGGGACGTGATCGTGGCCAGCGTCAAGGAGGCCATCCCCCGGGGGGCGGTCAAGGAAGGGGACGTGGTCAAGGCCGTGGTGGTGCGCACCAAGAAGGAGATCAAGCGCCCCGACGGCTCCGCCATCCGCTTTGACGACAACGCCGCCGTGATCATCAACAACCAGCTGGAGCCCCGCGGCACCCGCGTCTTCGGCCCCGTGGCCCGGGAGCTTCGCGAGAAGGGCTTCATGAAGATCGTCTCCCTGGCGCCGGAGGTGCTCTAATGCGGGTGAAGATGCACGTGAAGAAGGGGGACACGGTTCTCGTGGCCTCCGGCAAGTACAAGGGCCGGGTGGGCAAGGTGAAGGAGGTCTTGCCCAAGAAGTACGCCGTCATCGTGGAGGGGGTCAACATCGTGAAGAAGGCGGTGCGGGTGAGCCCTAAGTACCCCCAGGGCGGCTTCATTGAGAAGGAGGCCCCCCTGCACGCCTCCAAGGTCCGCCCCATCTGCCCCGCCTGCGGCAAGCCCACCCGGGTGCGGAAGAAGTTCCTGGAGAACGGCAAGAAGATCCGGGTCTGCGCCAAGTGCGGCGGGGCCCTGGACACGGAGGAGTGAGGTATGCCCTTGGACGTGGCCCTTAAGCGCAAGTACTACGAGGAGGTCCGCCCCGAGCTCATCCGCCGCTTCGGCTACCAGAACGTCTGGGAGGTGCCCAGGCTGGAGAAGGTGGTCATCAACCAGGGGTTGGGCGAGGCCAAGGAGGACGCCCGCATCCTGGAGAAGGCGGCCCAGGAGCTCGCCCTCATCACGGGGCAGAAGCCCGCGGTCACCCGGGCCAAGAAGTCCATCTCCAACTTCAAGCTCCGCAAGGGGATGCCCATCGGCCTCCGGGTCACCCTGCGGCGCGACCGGATGTGGATCTTCCTGGAAAAGCTCCTCAACGTGGCCCTTCCCCGCATCCGCGACTTCCGGGGGCTCAACCCCAACAGCTTTGACGGCCGGGGCAACTACAACCTGGGCCTGAGGGAGCAGCTCATCTTCCCGGAGATCACCTACGACATGGTGGACGCCCTGCGGGGCATGGACATCGCGGTGGTGACCACCGCCGAGACCGACGAGGAGGCCCGGGCCCTTTTGGAGCTTTTGGGCTTCCCCTTCCGCAAGTGAGGTTGCGATGGCGAGAAAGGCGCTGATTGAGAAGGCCAAGCGGACCCCTAAGTTCAAGGTGCGGGCCTACACCCGCTGCGTGCGGTGCGGCCGCGCCCGGAGCGTGTACCGCTTCTTCGGGCTCTGCCGGATCTGCCTGCGGGAGCTCGCCCACAAGGGGCAGCTTCCCGGGGTGCGGAAGGCCAGCTGGTAGGCCGTGGTCCGGTCGGGGGGGTTCTCCCGAGACCGCATGGGCCAGGAGTAGCGACAAAGGAGAGCGGAAATGCTGACGGATCCCATCGCCGACATGCTGACCCGGATCAGGAACGCCACCCGGGTCTACAAGGAGAGCACGGACGTGCCCGCCTCCCGCTTCAAGGAGGAGATCCTGAGGATCCTCGCGCGGGAGGGGTTCATCAAGGGGTACGAGCGGGTGGACGTGGACGGCAAGCCCTACCTGCGGGTCTACCTGAAGTACGGCCCCCGGCGCCAAGGGCCTGACCCCAGGCCGGAGCAGGTGATCCACCACATCCGGCGGATCAGCAAGCCGGGGCGGCGGGTGTACGTGGGGGTCAAGGAGATCCCCCGGGTGCGCCGGGGCCTGGGGATCGCCATCCTCTCCACCTCCAAGGGGGTTCTCACCGACCGTGAGGCCCGGAAGCTGGGCGTGGGCGGCGAGCTCATCTGCGAGGTGTGGTGATGTCTAGGATCGGAAGGCTACCCATTCCCGTACCCAAGGGCGTGAGCGTGGAGGTGGCTCCCGGGCGGGTCAAGGTCAAGGGCCCCAAGGGGGAGCTGGAGGTTCCGGTAAGCCCCGAGATGCGGGTGGTGGTGGAGGAGGGCGTGGTCCGGGTGGAGCGGCCCTCCGACGAGCGCCGCCACAAGAGCCTCCACGGCCTGACCCGGACCCTCATCGCCAACGCGGTCAAGGGCGTTTCCGAGGGGTACAGCAAGGAGCTCCTCATCAAGGGCATCGGCTACCGGGCCCGGCTCGTGGGGCGGGCCCTCGAGCTCACCGTGGGCTTCAGCCACCCCGTGGTGGTGGAGCCCCCGGAGGGCATCACCTTTGAGGTGCCCGAGCCTACCCGGGTCCGGGTCTCGGGGATCGACAAGCAGAAGGTGGGGCAGGTGGCCGCCAACATCCGGGCCATCAGGAAGCCCAGCGCCTACCACGAGAAGGGGATCTACTACGCGGGCGAGCCGGTCCGCCTCAAGCCGGGTAAGGCCGGGGCCAAGAAGTAGCGGGGGGAGAGATGGCACGTTTGACCGCTTACGAGCGCCGTAAGTTCCGCGTGCGCAACCGCATCAAGCGCACCGGGAGGCTCCGCCTCTCCGTCTTCCGGAGCCTGAAGCACATCTACGCCCAGATCATTGACGACGAGAAGGGGGTTACCCTGGTGTCCGCCTCCAGCCTGGCCCTGAAGCTCAAGGGCAACAAGACGGAGGTGGCCCGCCAGGTGGGCCGGGCCTTGGCGGAGAAGGCCCTGGCGCTTGGCATCAAGCAGGTGGCCTTTGACCGGGGGCCCTACAAGTACCACGGCCGGGTGAAGGCCCTGGCGGAAGGGGCCCGGGAAGGCGGCCTCGAGTTCTAAGGGAGGAGACCCATGCCGGAGACCGACTTTGAAGAGAAGATGATCCTGATCCGGCGCACCGCCCGGATGCAGGCGGGCGGGCGCCGCTTCCGCTTCGGCGCTTTGGTGGTGGTGGGCGACCGTCAGGGCCGGGTGGGCCTGGGCTTCGGCAAGGCCCCCGAGGTGCCGCTGGCGGTGCAGAAGGCGGGGTACTACGCCCGCCGCAACATGGTGGAGGTGCCCCTCCAGAACGGCACCATCCCCCACGAGATTGAGGTGGAGTTCGGGGCCTCCAAGATCGTGCTGAAGCCGGCGGCCCCGGGCACGGGGGTGATCGCGGGCGCGGTGCCCCGGGCCATCCTGGAGCTCGCCGGGGTGACCGACATCCTCACCAAGGAGCTCGGGAGCCGCAACCCCATCAACATCGCCTACGCCACCATGGAGGCCCTGCGGCAGCTCAGGACCAAGGCCGACGTGGAGCGGCTCAGGAAGGGGGAGGCCCATGCCCAGGCTCAAGGTTAAGCTGGTGAAGAGCCCCATCGGCTACCCCAAGGACCAGAAGGCGGCCCTCAAGGCCCTGGGGCTTAGGCGGCTTCAGCAGGAGCGGGTCCTCGAGGACACCCCCGCCATCCGGGGGAACGTGGAGAAGGTGGCGCACCTCGTGCGCGTGGAGGTGGTGGAATGAAGCTTTCCGATCTCAGGCCCAACCCGGGGGCCAACAAGCGGCGCAAGCGGGTGGGCCGGGGCCCGGGCTCCGGTCACGGCAAGACGGCGACCCGCGGGCACAAGGGGCAGAAGTCCCGCTCCGGCGGGCTCAAGGACCCGCGCCGCTTTGAGGGCGGCCGGTCCACGACCCTGATGCGCCTGCCCAAGCGGGGCATGCAGGGGCAGGTGCCCGGGGAGATCAAGCGCCCCCGGTACCAGGGGGTGAACCTCAAGGACCTCGCCCGCTTTGAGGGCGAGGTCACCCCGGAGCTTCTGGTCCGGGCGGGCCTCCTGAAGAAGGGGTACCGCCTCAAGATCCTGGGGGAGGGCGAGGCCAAGCCCCTCAAGGTGGTGGCCCACGCCTTCTCCAAGAGCGCCCTAGAGAAGCTGAAGGCCGCGGGCGGGGAGCCGGTCCTCCTGGAGGCCTGAGATGCTCAAGGCCTTCTGGAGCGCCCTGCAGATCCCCGAGCTCCGCCAGCGGGTGCTCTTCACCCTCCTCGTCCTCGCCGCCTACCGCCTCGGGGCCTTCATCCCCACCCCGGGGGTGGACCTGGACAAGATCCAGGAGTTCCTGCGCACGGCCCAAGGCGGGGTCTTCGGCATCATCAACCTCTTCTCCGGGGGCAACTTTGAGCGCTTCTCCATCTTCGCCCTGGGCATCATGCCCTACATCACCGCGGCCATCATCATGCAGATCCTGGTCACGGTGGTGCCGGCGCTGGAGAAGCTCTCCAAGGAGGGGGAGGAGGGGCGGCGCATCATCAACCAGTACACCCGCATCGGGGGCATCGCCCTGGGCGCCTTCCAGGGGTTCTTCCTGGCCACGGCCTTTTTGGGGGCCGAGGGGGGCCGCTTCCTCCTCCCGGGCTGGTCCCCCGGCCCCTTCTTCTGGTTCGTGGTGGTGGTGACCCAGGTGGCGGGCATCGCCCTCCTCCTGTGGATGGCGGAGCGCATCACCGAGTACGGCATCGGCAACGGCACGAGCCTCATCATCTTCGCCGGGATCGTGGTGGAATGGCTTCCCCAGATCCTGCGCACCATAGGCCTCATCCGCACCGGGGAGGTCAACCTGGTGGCCTTCCTCTTCTTCCTCGCCTTCATCGTCCTGGCCTTCGCCGGCATGGCCGCCGTCCAGCAGGCCGAGCGCAGGATCCCCGTCCAGTACGCCCGCAAGGTGGTGGGGCGCAGGGTCTACGGGGGCCAGGCCACCTACATCCCCATCAAGCTCAACGCCGCCGGGGTGATCCCCATCATCTTCGCCGCGGCCATCCTGCAGATCCCCATCTTCCTGGCCGCCCCCTTCCAGGACAACCCCGTGCTGCAGGGCATCGCCAACTTCTTCAACCCCACCCGGCCTTCGGGGCTCTTCATAGAGGTCCTCCTCGTCATCCTCTTCACCTACGTCTACACCGCCGTCCAGTTTGACCCCAAGCGCATCGCCGAGTCGCTGCGGGAGTACGGGGGGTTCATCCCGGGGATCCGCCCGGGCGAGCCCACGGTGAAGTTCCTGGAGCATATCGTTTCCCGTCTCACCCTCTGGGGGGCCCTCTTCCTTGGGCTCGTGACCCTCCTTCCCCAGATCATCCAGAACCTCACCGGCATCCACAGCATCGCCTTCTCAGGCATCGGCCTCCTCATCGTGGTGGGCGTGGCCTTGGACACCCTGAGGCAGGTGGAGAGCCAGCTCATGCTCAGGAGCTACGAGGGCTTCCTCTCCCGCGGGCGCCTGCGGGGGCGGAACCGGTAGGAGGTGGACGTGGGACAGGCGGTGATCTTCCTGGGACCTCCGGGGGCGGGCAAGGGCACCCAGGCCTCGAGGCTCGCCCAGGAGCTCGGCTTCAAGAAGCTCTCCACGGGGGACATCCTCCGGGACCACGTGGCCCGGGGGACCCCTTTGGGCGAGCGGGTGAGGCCCATCATGGAGCGGGGGGACCTGGTCCCCGACGACCTCATCCTGGAGCTTATCCGGGAGGAGCTGGCCGAGCGGGTGATCTTTGACGGCTTCCCCCGCACCCTGGCCCAGGCCGAGGCCTTGGACCGCCTCCTTTCGGAGACCGGCACCCGGCTCCTCGGGGTGGTGCTGGTGGAGGTCCCCGAGGAGGAGCTCGTCCGGCGCATCCTCAGGCGGGCCGAGCTCGAGGGCCGCTCCGACGACAACGAGGAGACCGTGAGGCGCCGCCTCGAGGTCTACCGGGAGAAAACCGAGCCCCTGGTGGGCTACTATGAGGCCAGGGGGGTGCTGAAGCGGGTGGACGGGCTCGGCACCCCGGACGAGGTCTACGCCCGGATCCGGGCGGCGTTAGGGATCTGATGGCCATCAAGCTGAAAAGCCCCTGGGAGATTGAGCGCATGCGGGAGGCGGGGGCCCTCCTCACCGAGGTGGTGGAGGAGGTGGCCCGCCACGTGGAGCCCGGCGTCTCCACCTGGGAGCTGGACCAGATCGCCTACGAGGCCATCCGCAAGCGCAAGGCCAAGCCCGCCTTCCTCGGGCTCTACGGCTTCCCCGCCACCCTTTGCACCTCGGTGAACGAGGTGGTGGTCCACGGCATCCCCTCCAAGGAGCCCCTGAAGGAAGGGGACATCCTCTCCGTGGACGTGGGCCTCATCTACCAGGGGTTCGCCGCCGACATGGCCCGCACCTTTCCCGTGGGCCGGGTCTCGCCGGAGGCGGAGAGGCTCATCCGGGACACGGAGGCCGCCTTCTGGGAGGGGATGAAGTACCTGCGCCCGGGCTTCCGCCTCGGCGACGTGGGCCACGCCATCCAGACCTTCTTGGAGAGCCGGGGCTACGGGGTGGTCCGGGAGTTCGTGGGGCACGGGGTGGGCCGGGAGATCCACGAGGACCCCCAGGTGCCGAACTTCGGCAAGCCCGGGACCGGGCCCAAGATCCGCCCCGGGATGACCCTGGCCCTCGAGCCCATGGTCACCTTAAGGCCCGCACCTGTGGTAATATTGGACGATGGCTGGGCGGCGAGCGCCGGCCGAGGCAACCTCGCCGCCCATTACGAGAACACCGTCCTGGTGACGGAAGAAGGCCCCGAGCTTCTCACCGGGGTCGCCCTGGCGCGGGCCGAGTAGGGAGGGGTATGGCGAAGGAGAAGGACACCATTCGGACGGAGGGCGTGGTCACCGAGGCGTTGCCCAACGCCACCTTTCGCGTGAAGCTGGACTCGGGGCCGGAGATTTTGGCCTACATCTCGGGCAAGATGCGGATGCACTACATCCGCATCCTCCCCGGGGACCGGGTGGTGGTGGAGATCACCCCCTACGACCCCACGCGGGGCCGGATCGTTTACCGCAAGTAGGAGGCAGGCATGAAGGTGCGCGCGTCGGTCAAGAGGATCTGCGACAAGTGCAAGGTGATCCGCCGGCACGGGCGGGTCTACGTCATCTGCGAGAACCCCAAGCATAAGCAGCGGCAGGGTTAGGGAGGAGGACTGTGGCGAGGATCGCAGGGGTAGAGATTCCCAGGAACAAGCGGGTGGACGTCGCCCTCACCTACATCTACGGCATCGGCAAGGCCCGGGCCAAGGAGGCCCTGGAGAAGACGGGGATCAACCCCGCCACCCGGGTGAAGGACCTCACCGAGGCGGAGGTGGTCCGCCTCCGGGAGTACGTGGAGAACACCTGGAAGCTGGAGGGGGAGCTCAGGGCCGAGGTGGCGGCCAACATCAAGCGCCTCATGGACATCGGCTGCTACCGGGGCCTCCGGCATCGGCGGGGGCTGCCGGTGCGGGGCCAGCGGACCCGCACCAACGCCCGCACCCGCAAGGGGCCCCGCAAGACGGTGGCGGGCAAGAAGAAGGCCCCGAGGAAGTGAGCCTGAGGGCCAGAGGATACTCCGGAGAGGGAGAGTATGGCCAAGAAGCCGAGCAAGAAAAAGGTCAAGCGGCAGGTGGCGAGCGGTCGCGCCTACATCCACGCCTCCTACAACAACACCATCGTCACCATCACCGACCCGGACGGCAACCCCATCACCTGGTCTTCGGGCGGCGTCATCGGCTACAAGGGAAGCCGTAAGGGCACCCCTTACGCCGCCCAGCTCGCGGCCCTGGACGCCGCCAAGAAGGCCATGGCCTACGGCATGCAGAGCGTGGACGTGATCGTGCGGGGCACCGGGGCGGGCCGGGAGCAGGCCATAAGGGCCCTCCAGGCCTCCGGCCTCCAGGTGAAGTCCATCGTGGACGACACCCCCGTCCCCCACAACGGCTGCAGGCCCAAGAAGAAGTTCCGTAAGGCTTCCTAGAAGGAGTGAGCGATGGGTCGTTACATTGGTCCAGTTTGCCGTCTTTGCCGCCGGGAAGGCGTGAAGCTCTACCTCAAGGGGGAGCGGTGCTACAGCCCCAAGTGCGCCATGGAGCGCCGCCCCTACCCCCCTGGGCAGCACGGGCAGAAGCGGGCGCGCCGCCCCTCCGACTACGCGGTGCGGCTTAGGGAGAAGCAGAAGCTCCGCCGGATCTACGGCATCTCCGAGCGCCAGTTCCGCAACCTGTTTGAGGAGGCGAGCAAGAAGAAGGGCGTCACGGGCTCCGTCTTCCTGGGGCTTTTGGAGTCCCGTCTGGACAACGTGGTCTACCGGCTGGGCTTCGCCGTAAGCCGCCGCCAGGCCCGCCAGCTGGTGCGCCACGGGCACATCACCGTGAACGGGCGCCGGGTGGACCTCCCCTCCTACCGGGTCCGGCCCGGGGACGAGATCGCCGTGGCCGAGAAGAGCCGCAACCTCGAGCTCATCCGCCAGAACCTCGAGGCCATGAAGGGCCGGAAGGTGGGCCCCTGGCTCTCCCTGGACGTGGAGGGCATGAAGGGCAAGTTCCTCCGCCTGCCCGACCGGGAGGACCTGGCCCTGCCCGTGAACGAGCAGCTGGTGATCGAGTTCTACTCCAGGTAAGCCCCTGGAAGGAGGCGTATGTTGGATTCCAAGCTCAAGGCCCCGGTCTTCACGGTGCGCACCCAGGGGCGGGAGTACGGGGAGTTCGTCCTGGAGCCCCTGGAGCGGGGCTTCGGCGTCACCCTGGGAAACCCCCTGCGGCGCATCCTCCTTTCCTCCATCCCTGGGACCGCGGTCACCAGCGTCTACATTGAGGACGTCCTCCACGAGTTCTCCACCATCCCCGGGGTCAAGGAGGACGTGGTGGAGATCATCCTCAACCTCAAGGAGCTGGTGGTCCGGTTCCTGAACCCCAGCCTCCAGACCGTGACCCTCCTCCTCAAGGCCGAGGGCCCCAAGGAGGTGAAGGCGCGGGACTTCCTTCCCGTGGCCGACGTGGAGATCATGAACCCCGACCTCCACATCGCCACCCTGGAGGAGGGGGGTCGGCTCAACATGGAGGTCCGGGTGGACCGGGGGGTGGGGTACGTCCCGGCGGAGAAGCACGGCATCAAGGACCGGATCAACGCCATCCCGGTGGACGCCGTCTTCTCCCCGGTGCGCCGCGTGGCCTTCCAGGTGGAGGACACCCGCCTGGGGCAGCGCACCGACCTGGACAAGCTCACCCTCAGGATCTGGACCGACGGCTCCGTCACCCCCCTCGAGGCCCTGAACCAGGCGGTGGAGATCCTCCGGGAGCACCTCACCTACTTCTCCAACCCCCAGGCGGCCGCCGTGGCGGCCCCCGAGGAGGCCAAGGAGCCCGAGGCGCCGCCAGAGCAGGAGGAGGAGCTGGACCTGCCCTTGGAGGAGCTCGGCCTCTCCACCCGGGTGCTCCACAGCCTCAAGGAGGAGGGCATTGAGTCCGTCCGGGCCCTTCTCGCCCTCAACCTCAAGGACCTGAAGAACATCCCCGGGATTGGGGAGCGGAGCCTGGAGGAGATCAAGGAAGCCCTGGAGAAGAAGGGCTTCACCCTGAAGGAGTGAGACCATGCGCCACCTGAAGTCCGGACGTAAGCTGAACCGCCACTCTTCCCACCGCTTGGCCCTTTACCGCAACCAGGCGAAAAGCCTCCTCACCCACGGCCGCATCACCACCACCGTGCCCAAGGCCAAGGAGCTCAGGGGGTTTGTGGACCACCTCATCCACCTGGCCAAGCGGGGCGACCTCCACGCCCGCAGGTTGGTCCTTAGGGACCTCCAGGACGTGAAGCTGGTGCGGAAGCTCTTTGACGAGATCGCCCCCCGCTACCGGGACCGCCAGGGGGGGTACACCCGGGTCCTCAAGCTGGCGGAGCGCCGGCGGGGGGACGGGGCGCCGCTCGCCCTGGTGGAGCTGGTGGAGTAGCCCCGCCGGGACCGGCCCCCCCGGAGCCTCGGCCCGGGGGGCTTTGGGCTACCCCGTGCCGGCGGGGCACGGGGGCTTTCCCCAAGGGTCCGCGCGTGGCCGTCCAGACAAGGTGCGGGCGCTTAGCCTCCGGGGTCCTGCTTGCGCTCGCCCAGGAGGCGCAGGATCTGGTCCTCGAGCTCCCCGATGTAGGCGGCGAGGGTGTTCCCGTGCTTCTCCAGGGTTTCCGCCACCTCCTCCTTCAGGGCCCTAAGCTCCTCACGCTCCGCCTCCCTTAGGGCCTGGAACTCCCCTTCCAGGTAGCGGCGGAGCTCGGTGAAGCGGCTTTGCTCCGCGTCCTCCGCGAGCTTTTTGTAGTGGAGGAGTTCCCGAGCGTAGCGCCGCACCTCCAGGAGGGCGGCGGTCTCGAGGCCGAGGGTGAAGAGGAGGTAGAGGAGGGTTACCACCCCTAAGGCCACGAGGAGGACCAGGCCCAGGGGGGCCTCCACCCGGGTGAACCCCAGGGAGAGGGGGGCCGTCCGGGTGACCTCCGGCCAGTTGAGCCAGGCGAAGAGGCCGCCCAGGACCAGGACGAGAAGGGCAAAAAAGGTACGCACTCCCATAAAGCCTCCAATAACCTCTGGGCCGATTATACACTTGGCCCATGGGCTACCTTTACGTCCTGCTGGCGGCGTTTCTTTGGGGCCTCATCGGGCCTTTAAGCCGTATGGCCTTCCAGGAGGGGCTTACCCCTTTGACGGTGGCCTTCTACCGGGCGCTTTTGAGCTGGATCTTCTTTCTGGCCCACGCGGCCCGGACGGGAGGCCTTCGGGTGGCGCCCCGGGACCTGCCCGTCTTTCCCCTCTTCGGCCTTCTGGGGGTGGCCCTCTTCTACGGGGCCTACCAGCTCGCCGTCCTCTACGGGGGGGCGGCCTTGGCCTCGGTCCTCCTCTACACCGCCCCCGCCTGGGTGGCCCTCCTCTCCTGGGCCTTCCTCCGGGAGCCCCCCACGGCCAGGTCCTGGGGGGCGGTGGCCTTGACCCTCCTCGGGGTGGGGCTTTTGGGCCTGGGCGGGGGGAGCGAGGTGCGCTTCGGGGTGCGGGCCTTCCTCTTCGGCTTGGCCTCCGGCTTCTTTTACGCCCTTCACTACCTTCTCGGCAAGCTTTACCTCGGCCGCTACGCCACCCCCACCTTCTTCGCCTACGCCCTGCCCGTGGCCGCTTTGGCCCTTGCGCCCTGGGCGGAGTTCGGCCCCTTGACTCCTCGGGCGCTGGGCGCCCTCCTGGCCTTGAGCCTCTTCTCCACCTACGGGGCCTACCTCGCCTTTTACGCCGGCCTCAGGCGGCTTCCCGCCACCGTGGCCAGCGTGGTGGCCACCTTGGAGCCCGTGGTGGCCGTGGTCCTCGCCTACCTGCTCTTCGGCGAGGTCCTTTCGCCCTTGGGCTATTTCGGGGCTTTGCTCGTGATCCTGGCGGTGCTTCTTGCGGTGCGGCGCTAGCCGAGGAGGCCCTCCACGAAGGGCCGCCAGTCCGGGGGGACCTCCTTGAGGTCCAAAAGGAAGAGGGGCACCCTCGGGGGCTTCGGGGGGCGGAGGAGGCGCATCCCCGCCTCCTCGGGGGTGCGGTCCCCCTTCCTGAGGTTGCAGCTGCGGCAGGCGGCCACCAGGTTGTCCCAGGTGCTCTTGCCCCCGCGGCTTTTGGGGAGGACGTGGTCCACGGTGAGCTCCCCGCCCTTTTGCCCGCAGTACTGGCAGGTGTAGCGGTCGCGCCGGAGGACGTTTCTGCGGTTCAAGGGAACGCGCCCCGGCCTGCGGCGGACCATGCGCTTGAGGCGGACGACGCTGGGGACGGGGATCCGGGTGGAGGGGGTGTTGAGGTAGAGGCCGCTTTCCGAGACCATCTCCGCCCCGCCCCCGAGGACGAGGAGCACGGCCCGCTTGATGCTGGCCAGGCCCAGGACCTCGTAGGCGGCGTTGAGGACCAGGACCCGTGGGGCGTCCAGGTTCACGGCCTCAGCTTAGCACAGGGGTGTGCTATGCTAGCGGCAAAGAGGGGGCTTCTATGGGACCTTTTCTGATGCGTATCCTCGCCCTCGGGCTCGTGGCTGGGGCGGCCTTGGCCCAGGGCGTCCAAGCCTGGCTGGAGAGGGGGGAGCGCCTCCTTTCGGAGGGGGCCTACGCGGAGGCCGTGGCCGCCTTTGAGGAGGTGCTGCGCCAGGACTACGGTCAGTTCCAGGCCCACCTCGGCCTCGGCGTGGCCTTGGTGCGGCTTGGCCGGCTGGAAGAGGCCCGGTTCGCCTTTGACCAGATGACCCGGGTCTTCCCGGACCGGTACGAGGGGCACTTCAACCTGGGCCAGGTCTACCTCCGCCTGGGGGAGGCGGGAAAGGCGGCCGAGGCCTTCGCCAAAGCGGCCGCCATCGCCCCCCGGGAGGAGGCCTACCTCGCCTGGTCCGGGGCCCTCCTCCAGGAGGGGAAGGCCAGGGAGGCGGCGGCCGTTCTGGAGCGGGGCCTTTCCCCGGAGCGGAGCCCCGCCTACCGCCTCGCCCTGGCCCAGGCCCTCTACGCCGCCGGGGAGCGGGAGGCGGCGGTGCCCCACCTGTACGCCGCGCTCAACCGGGAGCCTGGCCGGGCGGAGGCCTGGGACCTCCTCGCCCGGGTGCTGGCGGAGGTGGGGCTTACGGACCGGGCGCGCCGGGAGGTGGAGCGGGGCCTCGAGGCGGTCCAGGACCCCAAGGGGAAGGCCCTCCTCCTCCTGCGCAAGGGAACCCTGGTGGAAGACCCCGAGCCCCTTTGGCGGGAGGCCTTGGCCTTGGACCCGGACCTTTGGCAGGCCGCCTACCTCCTGGGCCGGCGCCGGCTTGAGGCGGGGGACCTGAAGGAGGGGCTCCGCTGGCTCCAGGAGGCCTACGCCAAGGGCCAGGATCCCGAGGTGGCCTTGGCCTTGGCGGCCGCTTACCTCAAGGCCAAGGACTACGCCAACGCTTACCGCTACGCCAAGGAGGCCGGGCCCGCCGGGGCCTTCCTCCAGGCCCAGGCGGCCCAAGGCCTAGGACGGCGGCAGGAGGCCCTAAAGCTCCTCGAGGGGCTCGCCTCGCCCCAGGCCCTGGCCTTGCGGGGAAGCCTCCTCCTGGAGGAGGGCCAGGGCGAGGAGGCGGTGGCGGCCCTCCAGGCCGCCTACGAGGCCACCCGCGACCCCCAGGTGGGGGTGAACCTGGGGGCGGCCCTCGTCCTCGTCAAGCGCTTCGGCCAGGCGGAGCTCGTGCTGCGCGAGGTCCTGGCCAAGGACCCCTCCTCCGCCGCCGCCTGGTACAACCTGGGCCTGGCCCTCCGGGGCCTGGGCCGCCAAGCGGAGGCCGACCGGGCCCTGAGGCAGGCCGCCGCCTTGGGCTCGAGGGAGGCCCGGGCCCTTCTCGGGAGGTAGGATGCGCTGGCTAAGGGAGAACTGGCTGGACTTTCTCATCTTCGTCCTCATCGCCGTGGTGGCGGTGGGCGTGGTCCTCTACCTCGTGGGCCTAAACCCCTTCGCCGCGCGCCCGGCCCCGCCCCCGGCCCCGCAGGCGCCCGCGGCCACGGCGCCTGGCCCCGCTGGCGAGGCCCCCGCGGAGGAGCCCGTGGTCACCGTCCTGCCCCTGCCCGAGGCGCCGCCCGCTCCCTCCCCGGGGGAGGCCTCGGGGCGCGCGCCCGTCTCGGCGCCTTCGCCTTCGGAGCCCGCCCGGTCTAGCGCCGGCGCGGCTTCCCCGCCCGCAAGTCCTCAGGGGGTCTACCGGGTGGCGGTGGGGGCCTTCGCCAACCCCGAGAACGCCGCCAGGTTGCGCCAGGCGCTGGCGGACCAGGGCTACCCCGCACGGTTGGAGCCCGCCGGAAGCCTCACGCGGGTGGTGGTGGGCCCCTACGCCACCGAGGCCGAGGCCAGGAGGGTGGCCGAGGCCCTCCGGGACTACGCCCCCCAGGTCTACCGGGGGGAGGGCCCGGCGCCCCTCTCCCCCGAGCGGGTCTACCTCCAGGTGGGGGCCTTCCAGAAGCGGGAAAACGCCCTCGCCTTGGCGGAGAAGCTCCGTGGGCTGGGGTTCAGCGTGGTCCTGAGCGAGGACGGCCTGCACCGGGTGCGGGTGGGCCCCGTGCCCGTGGGCCAGGTGGACGAGGTGAAGGCCCGGCTCAAGGCGCTGGGCCTCGAGGCCTTGGAGGTGCGATGAAGGTCCCCGAAGCGGCCATCAGCCGCCTGATCACCTACCTCCGCATCCTGGAGGAGCTGGAGGCCCAGGGGGTTCACCGGACGAGCTCCGAGCAGCTTGGGGAGCTCGCCCAGGTCACGGCCTTCCAGGTGCGGAAGGACCTTTCCTACTTCGGCTCCTACGGGACGCGCGGGGTGGGGTACACCGTCCCCGTCCTGAAGCGGGAGCTCCGCCACATCCTGGGGCTCAACCGCAAGTGGGGCCTGTGCATCGTGGGCATGGGCCGGCTCGGGAGCGCCCTGGCCGACTACCCGGGGTTCGGGGAGAGCTTTGAGCTCAGGGGCTTCTTTGACGTGGACCCGGAGAAGGTGGGCCGCCCGGTGCGGGGCGGGGTCATTGAGCACGTGGACCTCCTGCCCCAGCGGGTTCCCGGCCGCATTGAGATCGCCCTCCTCACCGTGCCCCGGGAAGCGGCCCAGAAGGCGGCGGACCTGTTGGTGGCGGCGGGGATCAAGGGGATCCTGAACTTCGCCCCGGTGGTCCTCGAGGTGCCCAAGGAGGTGGCGGTGGAGAACGTGGACTTCTTGGCGGGGCTCACGCGGCTTTCTTTCGCTATCCTGAACCCCAAGTGGCGGGAAGAGATGATGGGGTGAGCGAGGTGGTTTATGCGGCGTATATGGGTTAGGTTCCTTGGCGGTTTGGTCCTTGTGGCCCTAGGGGGATGTGGCAACTTCTTCGCTGACGGCGTCATCCTGGGTGGGCCGACGGTCTTGGCCTCGCGGGAGAACTTCTCGTTTCAGACGGAGACGGACCAAAACAACAATACGGTTTACACCTACAGCTACCAGATCGTTCTCTACGCCCTTCCGGGCTCCGGGGCGGGCACGGTGATCCTCCTGGACGCCTCGGAGAACCAACTGGAGGCCCCCTTCCTCATCCCCGAGTCTTGCCCGCCCAGCAACCCCGACCCTTGCGGGCCTTACACCCGGGAAGTGGTGAAGAAGTCCTTCGCGCCCTTGACCCCGGTGCAGGCGGTGAAGTACCGGACCATTTCGGCCAACGGGCAGTCCAAGGTGGTCCCCCTGAACGCCACGATAGAGCTCTACTAGGGCTATACTGGGGGGCGTGACCGATCTCGAGGCCCCCCTCCGCCGCTTTGAAGAGGCCCTTTCCGAGCTCGTCCAGTCCGACGTCCTCTTCATCCGCCTCATCCACCAGGACCTGGTGACGGCGGGGGGGAAGCGCATCCGGCCCAGGCTCGTCTTTCTGGCCTCGAGGGCCTTAGGGGGGGCGCCCTTTGAGCTGGAGCTCGCCCTGGCGGTGGAGCTCCTCCACTCCGCCACCCTCCTCCACGACGACCTCATTGACGACGCCGAGACCAGGCGGGGCAAGGAGGCGGCCTTCCGCAAGTACGGGAACGCCGTTTCCGTGCTTTCCGGGGACTTCCTCCTCTCAAGGCTCCTTCACGTCATCGCCAAGACGGGGCGGATGGAGCTCGTGGAGCGGTTCGCCGAGGTGGCCAAGACCCTCTCCGAAGGCGAGGTCCTCCAGTTCCAGGTGGCGGCCCTCGAGGACTACTCCCTGGAGAACTACGAGCGGATCATTACCGCCAAGACGGCAGTCCTCATGGCCCTCGCCACGGAGGGCCCCGCCCTTCTTCTCGGGGCGGAAAGCGGGGTGCGGGAGGCCCTTTACCGCTACGGCCTCCTCTACGGCCAGGCCTTCCAGATGCGGGACGATTACCTGGACCTCATGGGGACGCCGGAGGTCCTAGGCAAGCCCGTGGGCGGGGACCTGCGGGAGGGCAAGGCCACCCTCATCCCCCTCCTCCTCATGGAGCGCTACCCCGAGGTGCGGGAGGTGCTCAGGCGCCGGGCCCGGGAGGCCGGGGACCTGGAACGGGTGCGGGCCCTGGCCCGGGAGAGCGGGGCGGCCGAGGAGGCGGTGCGCCGCATCCGGGAGCGGGCCGAGGCCGCGGCCCAGGCCCTGGAGGCCCTGCCTCCGAGCCCCTTCCGGGAGGCCTTGCGGGAGCTCGCCCTGAAGGAGGCGGAGCGGGTCCGCTAGGGTATGCTTAGGGGGATGAAGGTGGTCCTGGCCACCGGCAACCCCGGGAAGGTGCGGGAGCTCAAGGAGGGCCTCGCCCCCTTGGGCTGGACCCTCCTCACCCTGGCGGACTTCGCCTTGCGCATGCCCAAGGAGGAGGGGGCCACCTTCCTGGAGAACGCCCTCCTCAAGGCGGCGTACGTGGCCAAGGCCACGGGGCTTCCCGCCCTCGCCGACGACTCCGGCCTCGAGGTCTACGCCCTCGGGGGCGAGCCCGGGGTCTACTCCGCCCGCTACGGGGGGAGGGCCACGGACCGGGAGCGGAACGTCTACCTCCTGGAGAGGATGCGCCACCTCAAAGGGGAGGAGCGCAAGGCCCGCTTCGTGGCCGTCCTGGTCCTGGCCTACCCCGACGGGCACGCCGAGGCCTACGAGGGGAGCGTGGAGGGGGTGATCCTCGAGGCCCCCCGGGGCGAGGGGGGCTTCGGCTACGATCCCCTCTTCTACGTCCCTGAGGCGGGGAAGACCTTCGCCGAGATGGGCCTAGAGGAGAAGGCCCGGTACTCCCACCGGGGAAAGGCCCTTAGGGCCCTCCTCGAGGCCTACAAGGACGGGCCGCCCCCGAGGGAGGTCTCCAAGCTGGAATGAACGTCCTCTCCCCCCACATCGCCCTCTACCGCCTCTTTGACGTGGCCGACGAGATTGACCTAGGCCGTCTTTCCACGCCCCGCCTCCGCCTCTCCCGGGCGAGGCTCGGGGCGGTGCGCTTTGAGAACCCGCCGGGGGAGATGGAGCTCGGGGTGCGGAACGTGGAGGGGCTTTCCGGCCTCCTCACCGCCAGGCTCTACGAGTTCGGGGTGGTCTCCCTCTCCTTCCGCATCCACCTGGGGGAGCGGGTGCCCTGGGAGGCCTTTCTGGAGAAGGGGCTCAGGATCCCCGAGCTTCCCTTCTGGGAGGGGTTCTTCCTGGCGGAGCTCGCCGCCCTCGAGCCCCACCTCCGAGGGGCCCTTCTCCGCCCCGAGGAGAAGCGCCTCTCCGAGGAGTTCGTGGTCTACCACGCCCTGGGGTTGGAAGGGGAGAAGGCCTTCCGCCCCTCGGTGGACCTCACTCCCCTATGGATGGGGGCCGAGGAGGAGTTCGCCCCCGAGGTGCGGCGGGAGGTGGAGCGCTACCGCTACAGCTATTCCACGGAGGACCTGGCCCTCTTGGGCTTTGACCGCGTCCTCATCCTGGACTCCGAGGGGATCTGGGACGTGGCCGACCTGGTGGAGTTCGTCCACGCCCAGCTCCTGGAGCTTTCCTACTACGACCGGGTGCTCACCGAGGAGCTGGAGCTGGTGCCCCAGGTCCTAAGGCACCGGGGGCTTTGGGGGTACGGGAGGCTGCAGCGCCTCCGCCGCCGCCTCATGGCCCGGCACGCGGAGATCGCCGACGTGAAGGCCCGGATGGAGGGGGCCCTGCGCATCACCGAGGACCTCTTCTACGCCAAGATCTACCGGGCGGCCTTGGAGCTCTACGGGGCCTATGAGCTGGAAAAGAGCGTGGAGGAGAAGCTCAGGGTCCTCGAGGCCACCTACGAGATGGTGACCGAGGAGGTGGCCCACCTCCGTACCCAGGCGGTGGAGGTGGCCATCCTGGCCCTCATCGCCTTTGAGGTGGTGCGGGCCCTCCACTGAGGGGACTTGTGTCCCGGTCTGGAGGTGGTATGCTTTACCCTGAAGGGCGCGGGAAAAACCTTCCTTGAGGAAGCGCTACCACGCGCCCGGGGGTGGAGTATGAGGAGGCTCGTTCCGGTATTGGCCCTAGGCCTTTCCCTGGCCCTCGCCCAGGGAAAGATCACCGTCTGGACCCACTTCGGCGGCCCCGAGCTGGAGTGGCTCAAGGAGCAGGCCCGGACCTTTGAGAGGACCTCCGGCACCAAGGTGGAGGTGGTGGAGGTCCCCTTCGCGGAGATCAAGCAGAAGTTCATCCTGGGCGCCCCCCAGGGCCAGGCGGCGGACCTCGTGGTCACCGTGCCCCACGACTGGGTGGGGGAGATGGCCCAGGCCGGGGTCCTCGAGCCCGTGGGCAAGTACGTGACCCAAACCTACCTCGCGGACCTTCAGGGCGTGGCGGTGGAGGCCTTCACCTTCGGGGGGAGGCTCATGGGCCTTCCCGCCTTCGCCGAGAGCGTGGCCCTCATCTACAACAAGAAGTACGTGAAGGAACCCCCCAGGACCTGGGAGGAGTTTTTGGCCTTGGCGCAAAAGCTCACCACGGGGGCCACCTTCGGCTTCCTCTACAACATCGGCGACCCCTACTTCAACTTCGGCTTCTTCAAGGCCTTCGGCGCCGAGAACGTCTTCGCCAAGGACGCCAAGGGCAACCTGGACCCCACCAAGCTCCTCATCGGGGGCGAGGTGGGGGAGAAGGCCCTCCAGTTCATCAAGGACCTCCGCTTCAAGTACAACCTGGTCCCCGAGGGGGTGGACTACGGGGTGGCGGACGGGGCCTTCAAGGATGGGGCCTTGGCCATGATCCTCAACGGCCCCTGGGCCTTGGGCGACTACAAGAAGGCCAAGGTGGATTTCGGCATCGCCCCCTTCCCCACGCCGCCCGGGGCCAAGAACCCTTGGGGGCCCTTCCTGGGGGTGCAGGGCGTGGTGGTGAACGCCTACTCCAAGAACAAGACCCAGGCGGTGAACTTCGCCAAGACCCTGGTGACGGGCCGGAACCTCGTGGCCTTCAACCAGGCGGGCGGGCGCATCCCCGTCTCCAAGAGCGCGGTGAAGCAGCTGGAGAAGGACCCGGTGGTGGCGGGCTTTTCCAAGGTCTTCCCCTTGGGCGCCCCCATGCCCAACATCCCCGAGATGGGCAAGGTCTGGGGTCCCTGGGGCAACGCCATCAGCCTCGCCATCCAGCGGCCCGACTCCAACGTGAAGAAGATCGTGGAGGACATGGTGGCCGAGATCAAGAAGGCCATCGGCAGGTAACCCCTATGGACGCTCCCCACGGGACCTCCCGCTTCCCGTGGGGGGCGTATCTTTAGACCATGAAGCACCCTCCCGGACTCAAAGGCTTCCTCCTGGCCATGGGGCTTCTTCTGGGCCTCCTCCTCGTGGCCACGGGGCTAGGGCTCGCCGCTTACCTCGCCCTTTCCGCCCGCCTGGATCTTCCCGGGTGGTCCGTCCTCGTCTTCGCCCTCCTCGTCCTCGTCCCCGGGGCGGTGGCGGTGGGGCGGCTCTTCCCCTGGCTCACCGACTGGTACTACTTCCTCCCCGCCCTAGCCTTCCTCCTCGTCTTCACCCTGTACCCCATCGGCCTCACGGTCTACCTGGCCTTCACCGACTACTCGGGGAAGCGGAACGGCTTCCCCGACCGCTCCACCGAGACCCGGGTGGTGGCCCATGAGGGGGCGCGGCTCGTCCTCGAGGCCGAGGCCCAAGAGGCCCTCCGCTGCGACCCTTGCGTGGGGGAGGTCGTGGAGGCCTACGCCGAAGGGCAGAGGGCCCGGGCCCGGATCCAGGCCGTGGAAGGGGCCACCCTCCTCCTGGACCGGGCTTTGCCCTTCACGCCCGCGTACGTGGCCCGGGTCAACGCCTTCCACTTCGTGGGGTTCAAGAACTTCGCCTTCATCCTCTCCCAGGCCAACCAGGCCCTCTTTCCCGTCTTCCTCTGGAACCTCGTCTTCGCCTTGGCCACGGTGGTCCTGAACGGCCTCGTGGGGCTCGTCCTCGGGCTTGTGCTCAACAACCGGGCCCTGAAGCTCCGCAACCTCTACCGCACCCTCCTCATCGTCTCCTGGGCCCTGCCCGGGGTCATCACCGTCCAGGTCTGGGTGGCCCTCCTCAACTACAACTTCGGGGCCATCAACCGCCTTCTCGGGGTCCTGGGCATCTACCCCATCCCCTGGCTCAACGACCCCGACTGGGCCAAGGTGGCCGTCCTCCTCGTCAACCTCTGGCTCGGCTTTCCCTACATGATGACGGCCACCTTAGGGGCCCTTTCCACCATCCCCGACGAGCTCTACGAGGCGGCCAAGGTGGACGGGGCCACCCCATGGCAGGCCCTCTTCCGCATCACCCTTCCTCTCCTGGAGAAGCCCATGCTGCCTATTCTCCTCTCCGCCTTCGCCTTCAACTTCAACAACTTCTACCTCATCTACCTCCTCACCGGGGGCGGCCCGGCCCAAGAGGGCAGGCTCGCCACGGCCCAGGCCACGGACATCCTCATCTCCTGGGCCTACAAGACGGCCTTCAGCGCCGAGGGGCAGTCGGCCTACGGCCTGGGGGCGGCGATTAGCCTCCTCATCTTCGCCATCACCGTGGCCATAAGCCTGGTGAACTTCCGGGTGACCGGGGCGCTTCGGGAGGTGAGGTAGATGCGCAAGCTCGTGGCCTTCCTCCTCACGGGCCTCGCCCTCTACGGGGCCTACTGGTTCGCGGCGAACCGCCTCTTTGACGAGGGGTCCTACCGCAAGCAGGTGGCCTTCGGGAGCGTCTTCGTGCCCTATGGCTGGGCCTACGCCCTGGGCTTCCTCGGGGCCTTGGTCCTCCTCGTCCTCCTCTATAGCCTCCTCTATACCGCCCTCGTAAACCGCCTCCAGGGAAGGCGGAAAAGCCCCTGGCCCCTCTTCCTCCAGGGGGTGACCCACCTCTTCCTCTGGGTCCTGATCCTCTTGGTCTACTACCCCGTGGTCCAGGTGGTGGCGGCGAGCTTTGACCCCACCAACAACCTCTTCAGCTTCCGTAGGCCCGACACGGGCTTCCTCCTCGTGGACGCCAAGGTGATCCCCTACCTGCCCAACCCCTCCCTGGAAAACTACGCCAAGCTGGTGGAGGGGGTGGTCCTCTACCCTTACCAGGTGGCCCTCGCCCTCCTCGCGGGCCTCGCCCTCCTGGGGGTGGGGATCGTGGGCCTTCTCCGCAGGCTTCTTGCCCCCGAGGCGTGGATGGACTTCTGGCAGGGGAGGCTCCTTTTCCTCATGGCCCTCCTCGTCTTCGCCCTCGCCCTTTCCCTCTCGCCCAGGCAGTTCACCGGGCAGGGCACGGAGACCAAGTTCCTCCTCTGGGTGCGGAACACCTTCCTCATCTCCGGCCTCACGGGCCTCCTCGCCGTCCTCCTCACCGCCACGGCGGGCTACGCCTTCGCCCGCTTCCGCCACCTGCCCGGCCGCTACCCCATGCTCCTCTTCTTCATCTTCGTGCAGATGTTTCCGGGGTTCTTGGCCCTGGTGGCCATCTACTACCTGCTTTCCTGGCTGGACCTCTTGAACACCTTCACCGGGCTCGTTTTGGCCTACTCCGGGGGGATCATCAGCTTCGGCACCTGGGTGTACAAGGGCTATCTGGAGAGCATCAGCCCGAGCCTCGAGGAGGCGGCCATGGTGGACGGGGCCACGAGGTGGCAGGTCTTCACCAAGATCCTCCTTCCCCTCTCCGCCCCCATGTTCGTCTTCATCTTCCTCCTGCAGTTCGTGGGCACCTATTCAGAGTTCGTCCTGGCCAACCTCGTCCTCACGGGGGTGGAGAGCTGGAACGTGGGCGTGGGGCTTAGGAGCTTCACCACGGGGCAGTTCCAGACCAAGTGGGGCGTCTTCGCCGCGGCGAGCGTCTTGGGCTCCTTACCCATCCTCTTCCTCTTCTACGGGTTCCAGCAGTACTTCGTTTCCGGCTACACCGCGGGGGCCGTGAAAGAATAAGGGCATGGACCTGGAGACCCTCAGGGCCAGAAGGGAGGCCGTGCTAAGCCTCTGCGCCCGCCACGGGGCGGTGAGGGTGCGGGTCTTTGGCTCTGTGGCCCGGGGGGAAGCCCGAGAAGACAGCGACCTGGACCTCCTGGTGGCCTTTGAGGAGGGGCGCACGCTTCTGGACCATGCCCGTCTAAAGCTGGCCCTGGAGGGGCTCTTGGGGGTGCGGGTAGATATCGTGAGCGAGAGGGGCCTGGCCCCTAGGCTCCGGGAGCAAGTCCTGCGGGAGGCCATCCCTCTATGAGGAACCCCCGGGGCCCACCCGCACATCCCCTGGCGGGAGATGGTGGCCATGCGCAACCTCCTCGTCCACGAGTACTTCAGCGTGGACTTGGAAGAGGTCTGGTCTACTGTGGTCCGGGATTTGCCCGCGCTAAAGGTTCAGGTGCAAGCCCTCTTGGAGGTTGATCCTTGAACCACCACGACCTGGAACACGCTGACCCCCCCTTTCCCGAGCTCGGGGAGGAGGTGGAGCTTTTCCTGGAAACCGAGGCGCGGGAAGGGGTTCTCCTTTACGAGCGGGACGGGGAGTTGCAGAAAAAGCCCATGGCGCCTTGGGAGCGGGGCCTAAAGGCGCGGGTGCCCGTCCACGCGAGCCCCTTCCGCTACTGCTTCCGCCTCCCCCAAGGCTACCTGGGCAGCCACGGCCTGGAGAGGACCCTGCCCCGCTACGACCGCTTCTTCCACCTCCTCGCCAAGCCCCTTCCCCCGGAGTGGGCCCTGGGGGCGGTCTTCTACCAGATCTTTCCCGACCGCTTCCGCCAAGGGCGCCCGGAGCTTGCCCCCAAGGAGGGGGCCTGGCTTTACGGGGGGAGGCCCATCCGCAAGAAGGCCTGGCACGAGCCCCCCGGGGAGGACGGGGCCCGGGAGTTCTACGGGGGGGACCTCTTTGGGGTCCTCGAGGCCCTCCCCTACCTGGAGGCCCTGGGGGTGGAGGCCCTCTACCTCACCCCCATCTTCCAAAGCCCCTCCAGCCACCGCTACGACACCGAGGACTACCACCGGGTGGACCCTCATCTAGGCGGGGAGGAGGCGCTTAGGGCGCTTTACGAGGCCCTCGAGGCCCGGGGGATGAAGCTCATCCTGGACGGGGTCTTCAACCACGTGGGGGCGACCCACCCCTGGTTCCAGAAGGCCCTTGAGGACCCCTCCTCCCCCGAGCGGGGGATGTTCACCTTTTATCCGGACGGGAGCTACGCCAGCTTCTGGGGCGTGAAGCACATGCCCAAGCTGGACTACGCTTCCGCCCTCACCCAGGAGCGCTTCGTCTTCGGAAAGGAGGCCCCCGTCCGCTACTGGATGCGCCTCGCCCATGGCTGGCGGCTGGACGTGGCCCACTCCATCGGGGAAGGGGGGACGAACCGGAAGAACGCCCGCTGGCTCAGGGCCCTGGCCCGGGCCGCCAAGGAGGAGCGGGAGGACGCCCTCGTCTTCGGGGAGCTCTCCTACGACACCGTCCCCACGCTGAGGGCCCACACCCTGGACGGGGCCATGCACTACGCCGGCTTCGCCCACCCGGTGATGGAGTGGCTCTCGGGGCGGGACCTCCACGGAAACCCCGTGGAGCTGGAGGCCGAGGACCTTTGGCGGGCCCTCTTTGACCACTACGCCGCCCTTCCCCTCCAGCTCCGCCACGCGATGTACACCCTCCTCTCCTCCCACGACATCCCCCGGGCCCTCTGGCGCCTCAGGGGGGACAAGGAGCGCTTCAAGACCGCCTACGCCCTCCTCTTTGCCTTCCCCGGAAGCCCCGCCGTCTACTACGGGGACGAGGTGGGCCTCTCCCAGCCCAACCCCTACGAGGTCTGGCGGGGAGACCCCTACTGCCGCGCCCCCTTCCCCTGGGACGAGGCCCTTTGGGACAAGGACCTCCTCGCCTTCCTCCGGCGCCTCATCCTCCTCAAGAAGACCCACCCCGCCTTGAGGCTCGGGGGGCTCCTCCCCCTCAAGGCCCCTCCGGGGGTCCTGGCCTTCAGGCGGCGCCACCGGGGGAGGGAGGTCTGGGCCTTTTTCGCCAAGGAAGAGGTGCGCCTTTCCCTTCCCCGGGGGGTGGACCTCCTTTCGGGAAGGGAGGTGGCGGGGGAGGTGGAGGCGCGGTACCTCCTCCTGGAGCCTTTAGAATGAAGGGGATGCGCCTCAAGCGGTTTAAGGGGAAGGTGCGGCGGGTGGCGCGAAAGAAGGTTGAGGCCCCGGTGGACCTCCTTGCTGAAGCGGGGGCCCTCCATAAGGAGGGCGCCGGTGCGCAGGGCTTTCGGGAGCGGCTACGTGCCCTGATAGAAGGGGCTCAGCGCCGCTGGGAGGCCCTGAGCCTCGAGGAAAGGGAGCAACTGCTCTCCCAGATCACGGCCCTCCTGACCCTGCTTCCCGCGGGGAGGCTTGGGCGGTTGGGCCTTCTAGCGGCCAAGGGGGCTCAGCTCGCGGCGAAGAAGGAGGTTCTTTCCCTGCTCCTTAAGCTCCTGAAGCGCTAAGCCCGGGGTATACTCTTTCTTTGTGCGGGACGTCCTCGAGGTCCTGGAGTTCCCCCGGGTCCGGGCCCTGCTGGCGGAGAGGGCCAAGACCCCCCTGGGCCGGGAGCTTGCCCTGGCCCTCGCGCCCCTTCCCCGGGAAGAGGCGGAGAAGCGGCACGAGCTCACGGGGGAGGCCCTAAGCTACCCCTACGCCCTCCCCGAGGCGGGGACCTTAAGGGAGGCCTACGGGAGGGCCCTCGCGGGGGCGAGGCTTTCCGGCCCCGAGCTCCTAAAGGCGGCCAAGGCCCTGGAGGAGGCCATGGCCCTGAAGGAGGAGCTCCTTCCCCTGAAAAACGCCTTAAGCCAGGTGGCGGAGGGCATCGGGGACCACACCCCCTTCCTGGAGCGGGTGAGGAAGGCCCTGGACGAGGAGGGGGCGGTGAAGGACGAGGCGAGCCCGAGGCTTGCCCAGATCCGAAGGGAGCTTAGGCCCCTCCGCCAGCAGATCCTGGACCGCCTCTACGCCCTCATGGACCGCCACAGGGAGGCCTTCCAGGACCGCTTCGTCACCTTAAGGCGGGAGCGCTACTGCGTCCCCGTGAGGGCGGGGATGGCCCAGAAGGTGCCGGGGATCCTCCTGGACGAGTCCGAGTCGGGGGCGACCCTCTTCATAGAGCCCTTCTCCGTGGTCAAGCTCAACAACCGCCTCCAGGCCCTGAGGCTAAAGGAGGAGGAGGAGGTGAACCGCATCCTCCGGGACCTCTCCGAGAGGCTCGCCAAGGACGAGGGGGTGCCGAAGACCCTGGAGGCCCTGGGCCTTTTGGACCTCGTCCAGGCCCAGGCCGCCTTGGCCCGGGACCTGGGGCTTTCCCGCCCCGCTTTCGGGGAGCGGTACGAGCTCTACCGGGCCTTTCACCCCCTGATCCCGGACGCCGTGCGGAACTCCTTCGCCCTGGACGAGAAAAACCGCATCCTCCTCATCTCCGGTCCCAACATGGGGGGAAAGACCGCCCTCCTCAAGACCCTGGGCCTCGCTGTCCTCATGGCCCAGTCCGGCCTCTTCGTGGCGGCGGAGAAGGCCCTTTTGGCCTGGCCCGACCGGGTCTATGCCGACATCGGGGACGAGCAGTCCCTTCAGGAGAACCTCTCCACCTTCGCCGGGCACTTAAGGCGCCTCAGGGAGATGCTGGAGGAGGCCACCTCCCATAGCCTCGTCCTCATTGACGAGCTCGGAAGCGGCACCGACCCCGAGGAGGGGGCGGCCCTTTCCCAGGCCATCCTGGAGGCCCTCCTGGAGAGGGGGGTCAAGGGGATGGTCACCACCCACCTCTCCCCCCTGAAGGCCTTCGCCCAGGGAAGGGAGGGGATCCAGAACGCCTCCATGCGCTTTGACCTCGAGGCCCTCCGCCCCACCTACGAGCTCGTCCTCGGGGTGCCGGGGCGGAGCTACGCCTTGGCCATCGCGAGGAGGCTCGCCCTCCCCGAGGAGGTCCTCAAGCGGGCCGAGGCCCTTCTGCCCGAGGGGGGGAGGCTGGAGGCCCTTCTGGAGAGGCTCGAGGCCGAGCGCCTGGCCCTGGAGGCGGAGCGGGAGCGCCTGAGGCGGGAGCTTTCCCAGGTGGAGAGGCTGCGCAAGGCCCTGGCCGAGCGGGAGGCCCGCTTTGAGGAGGAGCGGGCGGAAAGGCTCAAGGCCCTCGAGGAGGAGGTGCGGGCCGAGCTCCTCAAGGTGGAGGCCGAGCTCAAGGCCCTCAAGGAGAAGGCCCGGACCGAGGGCAAGCGGGACGCCCTCCGGGAGCTCATGGCCCTCCGGGAGCGCTACGCCAAGAAGGCCCCGCCGCCCCCGCCTCCCCCGGGCCTCGCCCCCGGGGTCTTGGTGGAGGTGCCCTCCTTGGGCAAACGGGGCCGGGTGGTGGAGCTCAGGGGGGAGGAGGTCCTGGTCCAGGTGGGCCCCCTGAAGATGAGCCTCAAGCCCCAGGAGGTGAAGCCCCTTCCCGAGGCCGAACCGGGCAAGCCCCTCCTCGCCAAGCCCCGACGGGAGGTGAAGGAGGTGGACCTCCGGGGCCTCACGGTGGCCGAGGCCCTCCTGGAGGTGGACCAGGCCCTGGAGGAGGCGCGGGCCCTGGGCCTTTCCACCCTCCGCCTCCTCCACGGCAAGGGGACGGGGGCCTTAAGGCAGGCCATCCGGGAGGCCCTCCGCCGGGACAAGCGGGTGGAAAGCTTCGCCGACGCCCCGCCCGGCGAGGGGGGGCATGGGGTTACCGTGGTGGCGCTTCGGCCTTGAGGGCCTGGACCACCTCCTCAGGCTCGTCCGTCAGGCGGAAGAGCTGGAGGTCCTCCGGCCCCACGGCCTTTTGGTCCCGGAGGAAGGCGAGCCAGCGGACGAGCCCTTCCCAGTAGCCCCGGTCCAAAAGGAAGACGGGGAAGCGGTGGACCTTCTCCGTCTGGAGCAAGACCAGGACCTCGGAGAGCTCGTCCAAGGTGCCGAACCCCCCGGGCAGAAAAACGAAGCCCACGGCGTAGCGGACGAAGAGGACCTTGCGCACGAAGAAGTAGCGCAAGGAGAGGGCGTGGGTCTGGTAGGGGTTGGGCTTTTGCTCGTGGGGAAGCTCTATGTTCAGGCCCACGCTCACGCCGCCTGCCTCGTAGGCTCCCCGGTTCACCGCCTCCATCACCCCGGGCCCCCCTCCCGTCACCACCCCGAAGCCCGCCTCGGCCAGGGCCCTGCCCAGGCGGTAACCCGCCTCGTAGGCGGGGTGGCCCTCGCCGAAGCGGGCGGAGCCGAAGACGGAGACCAGGGGCACCTGGAGCTCGGAGAGGGTTTCAAAGCCCTCCACGAACTCCGCCAGGATGCGGAAGAGGCGCCAGCTGTCCTCGTGGTGGAGCTGGTCAATGAGGGGCTTCTTGGGCATGCCCTAAGCCTACCCCTTCCTGGGGGGCCTAAAGCTCCTCCAGGCTCACCCGGCGCACGGCCTCCACCCTTTCCCCCAGGCGCTCGGCCAGGGCCCGGTAGGCCTCCGGGTCCCCGGTGACGAGGTGGAAGGTCCGGCCCCGGCCCTCCGGGTTGAGGAGCCCCTCGGCCTCGAGGGCCCTCGCCACCTCCTGGGCGGTGAGCTCGGCGGAGTCCAGGAGGGCCACCCCGGGGAGGACCGCGCCGATGGCCCCCTTGAGGAAGGGGTAGTGGGTGCACCCCAGGATCAGGGCCTCGAGGTCCTTGGGGGCGTCCTCGAGGTAGTGGCGGGCCACGAGGAGGGCCACGGGGTCGTCCCAAAGCCCCTCCTCCACCAGGGGGACGAAGAGGGGGCAGGCCTTGGCCCAGGCCAGGTCCACGTACCTGGGGTAGGCCCCGCTTTCCACGGTGGCCTGGGTGCCGATGAGGCCCACCTTCCGGAAGCCGCGGGCGGCCCTGGCGGCGGGCTCCACCACCCCGAAGACCGGCACGGAGAGGTCCTCGGCGAGGTCGGGCAGGGCGGCGGAACTCGCCGTGTTGCAGGCCACCACGATGGCCTTCACCCCCTGCCTCAGGAGAAAGCCCGCGATCTCCCAGGCGAAGCGGCGCACCATGGCGAGGGGCTTGCCGCCGTAGGGCACGCGGGCCGTGTCCCCGAAGTAGAGAAACTCCTCCCGGGGCAGGAGGCGGCGGAGGGCCTTGAGCACCGTAAGCCCCCCCACCCCGGAGTCAAAGACGCCGATGGGAGCCTTGGGGTCCTTCACGGGGCCCCATCCTACCTCTCTGGACGGAAAGGGGGGGGTGCTATACTATCAGGGTTGCCCCGAAGGGGGCATCGGGGTAAAGGAGGTGCGCGCGTTGAGGCTGGTCACGTCTGAATCGGTTACCGAGGGGCACCCGGATAAGCTGGCCGACCGGATCTCCGACGCCATCCTGGACGCCCTCATCGCCCAGGACAAGAAGGCCCGGGTGGCGGCGGAGACCCTGGTGACCACCGGGCTCGTCTTCGTGGCCGGGGAGATCACCACCGAGGGGTACGTGGACATCCCCAACCTGGTGCGCAAGACGGTGCGGGAGGTGGGGTACACCCGGGCCAAGTACGGCTTTGACGCCGACACCTGCGCCGTCCTCACCGCCATAGACGAGCAGTCCCCCGACATCGCCGGCGGGGTCAACCTCTCCTACGAGTGGCGGGTCCTCAAGTCCACCGACCCCCTGGACCGGGTGGGGGCCGGGGACCAGGGGCTCATGTTCGGTTACGCCACCGACGAGACCCCCGAGCTCATGCCCCTCCCCATCACCCTGGCCCACCGCCTCACCATGCGCCTCGCCGAGGTGCGGAAGACGGGGCTTCTGCCCTACCTCCGGCCCGACGGCAAGGCCCAGGTCACCGTGGTCTACGAGGGGGACAAGCCCCTTTACGTCAAGACCGTGGTGGTCTCCGCCCAGCACTCCCCCGAGGTGGAGCAGGAGCAATTGCGGGAGGACCTGATCCGGGAGGTGGTGCGCCAGGCCATCCCCCCGGAGTACCTGAAGGACGGGGAGACGGAGTACCTCATCAACCCCTCGGGCCGCTTCATCCTGGGCGGGCCCCACGCGGACACGGGGCTTACGGGCCGGAAGATCATCGTGGACACCTATGGAGGGGCGGTGCCCCACGGGGGCGGGGCCTTCAGCGGCAAGGACCCCACCAAGGTGGACCGCTCCGCCAGCTACTACGCCCGCTACATGGCGAAGAACATCGTGGCGGCGGGGCTTGCGAGGAGGGCCCTCGTGGAGCTCGCCTACGCCATCGGCAAGGCCAGGCCCGTCTCCCTTAGGGTGGAGACCTTCGGCACCGGGGTCCTGCCCGACGAGAAGCTCACGGAGATCGCCAAGAAGGTCTTTGACCCGAGGCCCCTCGCCATCATTGAGGAGCTGGACCTCCTGCGGCCCATCTACACCCCCACCTCGGCCTACGGCCACTTCGGCCGCCCGGGCTTCCCCTGGGAGGAGACGGACCGGGTGGAGGCCTTGAGGCGGGAAGCGGGGCTTTGAGGCCACCCCATGCTGGCGCAAGCCAGCATGGGGGTAAGCGTCCGCGCGTCTAGAAAGACCCTTTTGGGGCCCCCACCGCGGCGAAAGCCGCGGTGGGGCACTTATTTGGGGGCCGCCTCCACCCGGTTTTTCCCCTTGCGCTTGGCCCGGTACATGGCCTCGTCCGCCCGGCGGAGGAGGGTGAGGGGGGTGTCGGTGGGGCGCGCCTCGGCCACGCCGAAGCTCGCCGTGATCCGCGCCACGGGGGGCACCGCCATGGCCTCCACCGCCCGCCGCAGGCGCTCCGCCAGGCGCAGGGCCTGGGGGAGGGGGGTTTCCGGGAGGAGAAGGGCGAACTCCTCTCCGCCCAGGCGCACGGCGCGGTCGCTTCGCCGGAGGTGGGCCTCGATGCGTTGGGCGAGGGCCTGGAGCACCCGGTCCCCCACCTCGTGCCCGTGGAGGTCGTTCACCGCCTTGAAGCCGTCCAGGTCAAGGAGGACGAGGGAAAGGGGGCGGCCGTAGCGCTGCAGGCGGAAGAGCTCCCTTTCCAAAATGAGCTCTAGATAGCGGCGGTTTCTGAGCCCGGTGAGAAAGTCGGTGTAGGCGTCCAGTTGGGCCTCCATGTACCCTTCCTTCAGGCGCACCAGCAGGTAGAGCAGGCCCACGTAGGCCAGGTTGGCCCCGAAGAACTGGGTCAGGGCGTTCCAGTGGACGGGCTGGAAGGGGTTGCGCATGAGGCCCAGAAGGGCCACGGGAAAGAGGGTGAGGAGGTAGAGGAGGGCCAGGCGCGCTGCCCTCTTGGCGGGGAAGAAAAGGTAGCTGGAGAAGTAAAAGAAGGGCACCCAGTAGGCGGCGGGGGAGAGACCCAAGGGGTTAGGCTTGAAGAGGAGCTGGTAGGTCAGGGTGGAAAGGAGGTACAAGGCGATGAGGGCGTGGGCGCCGGGGATGACCCACCGGGCCGAGGTGGGAAAGCGCCATAGGAGGGCGGCGAAGGCGAGAAAGCCTAGGGCCATTGGGGGCAGGAAGATCCGGTCCACGGGGTCCAGGCCCCCTGGCCTCGAGGCCCAGTAGGCCGCCCCCGCCAGGAGGCTTCCCAGGGGCAGGAGCCAAAGGGCCATCTGCCGCCGCACCGGGTTCAAGGGGTCCAGGAGCTCCAGGGTGGGGGACAAGTTAAGACCAGTATAACGGCCCTTCAAGGAGGCCATGGCCCCATCCTGCCACGCCCCCCCTTAACCGGGCCTTAACGGGTTAGGGCGGGGGCTTAGTCCTCCAGGTAGGTGTACCCCTGAAGCTCCCGGGCGTAGCGCTCCAGGAAGGCGCCCTTCTCCACGGGGGAGAGGCGGCTTTGCCGCACCAGGCGCTCCACCCCGAGCATCAGCTCCCGGGCGGTGAAGCCCATCTTCTCTATCACCCGCTCCGCCGTCTCCCCCCCCACGAAGCGCTCTATGGCGAAGCCCTCCTCCTCCACCCGCACGTGGGCCTCCCCCACCTGGCCGAAGAGGTTGTGGTTGCTCCCCAGGACGTCCTGGTACGCCCCCACCAGGAAGACCCCCAGGTAGTAGGGCTCCCCGGGGCGGACGGGGTGGACAGGCAGGGTCTGGCGTACGTCGTGGAGGTCAATGAAGCGGTCCATCTTGCCGTCCGAGTCGCAGGAGATGTCCACCAGGGTGGCCCTCCGGGTCGGGGGCTCCAGCAGGCGGGAGAGGGGCACCACGGGGAAGAGCTGGTGGATGGCCCAGGCGTCGGGGAGGCTCTGAAAGACGGAGAAGTTGCAGACCAGCTTGTCGGCGAGGAGCTTTTCCAGGTCTTCCAGCTCGTCGGGAACGTAGGGGAGGTTCTGGGCGATGGTCTGGACCCGGCGGGCGATGTGGTAGAAGATCTCCTCCGCCAGGGCCCGGTCCCGCAGGGAGACCAGGCCCAGGTCGTAGAGGGTCTGGAGGGTCTCCTTGTCGGCGAAGGCGTCGTGGTAGACCTCCTGGAAGTTCTTGGGGGAGAGGCTTTGCAGGCTCTCCCAGAGCTCCTTCACCAGGGGGTGGGCCTCGGGGGGCGGGGGGCTTGGCCGCGCCTCCCCGGGCGGGGCGATGACGTCAATGACCTGGAGGACCAGGACCTCGTGGTAGGCGGTGATGGCCCGCCCGCTTTCGGTGACCAGGATGGGGTGGGGCTCGCCCTGGGCCTCCACCACCTCCTTGGTGACGTAGACCAGGTTCTCGGCGTACTCGGAGAGGGTGTAGTTGGCCGAGGCGTAGAAGTTGGTCTTGGAGCCGTCGTAGTCCACGGCCAGGCCCCCGCCCAGGTTGAGGTAGCGGAGGGGGGCCCCGAGCTTCCGGAGCTGGACGTAGGTCTGGGCCGCCTCCCGCACCGCGGCCTTGATCCGGCGGATGTCCGTGACCTGGCTGCCGATGTGGGCGTGGAGCATCACCAGGGCGTCCAGGAGGCCCTCCTCTTGGAGGACCTCCACCGCCCGCACGATCTCCGGGGTGGTGAGGCCGAACTTGGCGTTCTCGCCCCCGGAGGCCTCCCACTGCCCCGCCCCCTTGGCCTTGAGCTTGTAGCGGATGCCCAAAAGGGGCTTCACGCCGAGCTCCTTGGAGAGGCGGAGGACCCGAAAGAGCTCGGCGAACTTTTCCAGGGTGATCACCACGTTGCGGCCAAGCTTCCTCCCCATGAGGGCGAGGCGGACGAAGTCGTCGTCCTTGAAGCCGTTGGTGGTGATGAGGGCCTCCTCGGAGAGGTCCTGGGCCAGGATGAGGGCGAGCTCGGGCTTGCTCCCCGCCTCGAGGCCGAGGTGGTAGGGCCTCCCCGCCCGGGCCACGGTCTCCAGGACCAGGCGGCGCTGGTTCACCTTCACCGGGTAGACCCCCCGGTAGGTGCCCTGGTAGCCGTACTTCGCCATGGCCTCCAGGAAGGCCTCGTTGAGGTCCCGGACCCGGGCCTCGAGGATCTGGGGAAAGCGGAGCACGAGGGGCAGGGGCCTACCCTCGTCCCTCAAGGCCTCCACGATCTCCAGGAGGGAGGCCGCGGGGCCCTTGGGGCCCAAGGGGGTGACCTCCAGATCCCCCTTCTCCCCCACCCGGAAGAAGCCCCCGCTCCAGTGGGGCACCAGGTAAAGCTCCTCCGCGTCCTTAAGGGTGAAGCGCTTGGCCACCTTCAACGCCCCTCAACCTCCTCCCCGAGTGTAGGCCCAGGAGGTGGGTTTGGGAAGACCCGCTCCGGGGCGAAGTAGGCGTACCCCTTCCCCGGGGGGAGGCGCTCGGGGTCCAGGAGGTAGAGGAAGGGGCCCTCCTCCGCGTTCACCACGGCCAGGCCCCGCTCAAGGAGGAGGGGCTTCAGGGGCGCGGGGGCCTGGAAGGCGATGGGGACCGGGCCGAGCTCGTTCTGGACCGCCTCGAGGAGGGGGAGCCAGGCCTCGAGGGCCTCCGGGGAAAGGTCTTCGGGAAGGAGGAGGCGGAGGGCGCCCGCCTTGGGGCCGAAGAGGCGGAAGCGCCGGAGAAGCCGCCTAAGGACGCGCCTTTCCTCCCCCGTGGGGCGGAAGGTGAGGTGCTTGTGGCCCACCGCGCTGAAGCGGAACCCCTCGGGGGCGAGGGCCCGGAGGCGGCTTATCGTCCCCACGTCCCCCACCCGGTGCCACCAGGAGAGCTCCACCGTGGGGAAGGCCTTGCGGTAGGCCTTGAACCCCCCGGGGAAGCCCCGGTAGCCCCTGAGCCCCACCAGGATCTCGCTACCGGGCCTCAAGCCAGTGCTCCAGGAAGGCCAGCCCCACCCGGGCCATGAGGGGGGTGAGGGTGTGGCCCGCCCCCTCCTCCACGAACCGGGCCAGGCGGCCTTCGGGGTAGTGCGGCCTCAAGGCCTCCAAGGTCTTCTCCATCCGGGCCAGGGGGACGATGAGGTCCCGGCTGCCGTGGAGGTGGAGAAGGGGCACCCCGCCGTAGGCCTCCCCCCGGGTGGCGGGCGGGGCCTGGTAGAGGGCCAAGACCCCGGGGTCCTCCACCACCTGCCCCTGGGGGAGCTTCATGGGGAAGCCCGAGCCGATGAAGGCGAGGACCCCTCGAGGCCGGAAGCCCTCGGCAAGGAGGAGGTGGGCCACGAAGGCCCCCAGGCTCCCCCCGGCGAGGAAGAGGGGAAGGCCGAAGCGCCTCTCGGCCTCCTCCGCTACCCTCCGGGCCTCCTCCTTAAACCCCAGGGCCACCCGGTAGACTTCCTCCACGTACCGGGGGCTCTTGGAGGAGGGGGGAGGGCCCTCCCTTTCCCCGTGCCTGGGGGCGTCAAAGGCGAGGAGGAGGAACCCCCGCTCCGCGTAGCCGGGGAGGAGGGCGAGGATGTGCTCCTTTGAGCCCTGGAGCCCGTGGAGGGCGAGGAGGAGGGCCTTGGGCGCCTCGGGGATCCGGGCGAGGACGGAAAGCCCCGCCAAGGTGAGCCGCTCGGTCCGCACCCTCATGTGAAGAGGCTGGACACCGACTCCCCCCTATGGATCCGCCAGATGGCCTCGGCGAACAGGGGGGCCACGGTGAGGGTCCTGAGCTTGGGGCCTTCCTTGGGGGGGCAGGTGTCCGTGGCGGCCACCTCCTTCACGGGGCTTTTGGCGATCCGGTCCAGGGCCGGGCCCACGTAGACCCCGTGGGTGGCGGCGGCGTACACCTCCTTGGCCCCGGCCTGCATGAGGGCCTCCACCGCCTCCACCAGGCTCCCCGCCGTGGAGATCTCGTCGTCCACGATGAGGGCCGTCTTTCCCTCCACCTCCCCCACCAGCATCCGGACCCGCACCTCGGTGTCGGAAACCCGTTCCTTATCAATGAAGGCCAGGGGAAGGCCGAGCCTGCGGGCGAGGGCGCTTGCCCGTTTGAGGTCCCCGGCGTCCGGGGCCACCACCACGGCGTTTTCCAGGTCCACCCGGGTGGCGAAGTAGTTGGCGATCACGGGCTCGGCGGAGAGGTGGTCCACGGGGATCTTGAAGAAGCCGTGGACCTGAGGGGAGTGGAGGGTCATGGTGAGGACCCGGTCGGCCCCCGCCGTCTGCAGGAGGTCGGCGATGAGCCGCGCGGTGATGGAGATCCTGGGGGCGTCCTTCTTGTCGCTCCGGGCGTAGGAGAAGTAGGGGATGACGGCGGTGACCCGGGCGGCGCTCGCCCCCTTGGCGGCGTCCACCATCATGAGGAGCTCCATCAGGTGGTCCTGCACCGGGGGGACAAAGGACTGGACGATGAAGACGTCCCCCTCCCTCAGGCTTTCCTCGTAGCGGACGAAGAGGTTGTCGTTGGCGAAGCGCAAGGTGGTGCTCTTGCCCAAGGGGAGGCCTAAAGCCTCGGCGATGGCCTGGGCCAGGGGCCGGTTGGACTGGCCGGAGAAGATCAAGAGGGGGCGGTCCATGCCGTCCCCCAAGATACCACGCCCCCCTAAAGCGGGGTAATGGCCTCCTGGAGGGGGGTGGTGACCTCGGGGCCCGTGGGGTGGAGGTAGACGTCCACCTCGGTGCGCACGCCGAAGGCCTCCAGGTAGACCCCGGGCTCCACGGTGAAGGCCAGGCCCGGCACCAGGGGGCGGAGGTCGTGGGTTTCCAGGTCGTCCAGGTGGGGCCCGGAGCCGTGGACCTCCTCCCCCAGGTTGTGCCCGGTGCGGTGGCGGATGTAGGGGCCATAGCCCTCCTCCTCCAGGACCTTGCGCGCCAGGCGGTCCACCTCAAAGCCCTTGGGGTAGCGGCCTTCCCGGTAGGCCCTTTCCACGAAGGCGATGGCCTCGTCCCGCGCCCGGGCCACCGCTTGGAAGGCCCGGTGGGCCGCCTCCGGGGGCCTTTTCCCCGCCATCCAGGTGAGGTCGGCGTAGACCCCCCCAGGTGCTTTGGCCCACAGGTCCAGAAGGACCACCGCCCCTTCCTCCAGGCGGACCTCGGAGGGTTCGTGGTGGGGGTTGGCGGCGTTTTTCCCGAAGGCCACCATGGGGGGGTGGTCAAAGATGAGCCCCTCCCCCTCCAAGGCCCGGACGAGCACGCTTTGGACCTCCCGCTCGCTGGCCTCGGGGTTTTGGCGCAGGAAGTCCAGGGCCAGATCCTTGGCCCGGGCGAGGCCGGCCGCCGCCCGCCGGTGGCTTTGCAGCCTTTCTTCGTCCCAGGTCTGGAAGAGGAGGAGGAGGGGCCAGGAGGAGGCGAGCTCGAGGCCCAGGCCCCGGAGGAGGTCCAGGGTGCCCCCGTCCACCCGGGAGAGGTAGGGGATCTGCCCCCCCGGGACGTACTCCAAGGCCACGCGCCTCATCCCCCCAAGGAGGTGGGCGAGGCCCTCCAGGAAGCCCCTCCAGGTGTGGTAGGTCTTCCGGTTTCCGGGGAGGGGAGGGAAGAGGCTTGCCTCAATGGCGTGGCAGAGGAGGGTGGGTGCTCCTTCCCGGGGGATGAGGTAGGCGAAGCGGCGGGTGAGGTGGAGGTGGGCGAGGCCCAGGACCTCGAGGGCCAGGGGGTTGCTCCCGCCAAAGCTATAAAGAAGCCAGCCGTCCAGGCGTTCTTCCTTTAGGACCTCCTGCACCGCCCGTAGCTCCATGGGTCCATCCTACCTCTGGAAGCTCCCTCACCTTCTCCTACCCCTTCCGTGCTAGCCTTAGGGGTAAGGAGGTTCGGCATGGTGGAAACCCAAGAGGCGGTCATCCGCATCACCCCCCTGGCGGCGGAGAAGGCCAAGGAGATCCTTGCCCGCTACGGCAAGGAGCACGCGGCCATCCGCGTCTACATCAAGTCCGGCGGCTGCTCGGGCTTCCAGTACGGCATGGCCGTGGACGAAAGGGAGCTTCCGGGGGACACCTTCGTGGAGATGCACGGGGTGCGCCTGGTGGTGGACCGGATGTCCCTGCCCTACCTCGTGGGCTCGGAGATTGACTGGGTGGAAAGCCTCATGGGCGGGGGCTTTACCGTCCATAACCCCAATGCGGCCAGCACCTGCGGCTGCGGCCACTCCTTCCGCACCAAGGACCAGGAGGGGGCCCCCCGCACCTGCGGGCACTGAGCGTCCGCTTCGCCACGTGGGAGGCTCGTCGGGGCTTCTATAGGCTTTCGCCGCGGTGGGCCACTCAGGGGGCAAAGGGGCCTGGCTTCAGGCCCCTTTAGCTTTGGGCCTTATTGACCTTCATCGGAGGGGCCGTATAATAACCTCGGCCACTGCGATAGTGCCACGAAAGGAGGCGGTATGAGGAACCTAGGTAAGCTGGCTGTACTCGGTATAACCGCTTTGGGCCTGGCCCTGGCGGGGCCCCAGGACAACAGCCTCGTCATCGGGGCCTCCCAGGAGCCCAGGGTCTTGGCGGGGGACTTCCTCCGCGTCATCTCCAACCAGGCCATCAAGTCGGAGATTGAGCAGTACCTCTTCGCCCCCTTCATCGGCTTCAACGCCGACAGCCAGAACTTCCCCGTTTTGGCCACCGAGGTGCCCACCTTGGAGAACGGCCGCCTGCGGGTCACGGACATCGGCGGGGGCAAGAAGCGCCTGGAGATGGACATCACCATCCGCCCCGACGCCAAGTGGTCCGACGGCAGGCCCATCACCACGGAGGACGTGGCCTTCTACTTTGAGGTGGGGAAGGCCAAGGGCATGCCGGTGCTCAACCCCGACTTCTGGGAGCGGGTGAACGTCCGCATCAAGGACGCCCGCAACTTCACCCTCATCTTTGAGCCTGCCTACTACTACGACACTTACGGCCCCATTAACACCTATGCCCCCAAGCACATCATGGGGCCCGAGTGGGAGCGGGTGAAGGCGGCGGCCCGGGGCCTGGACCCCGACAAGGACGCGGAGAAGCTCAACGAGCTCTACCGCAACTTCTTCCTCAAGTTCGCCACCCCCCAGGCGCTGAACCGCGGGGCCATGGTCTACTCCGGGCCCTTCAAGCTCAAGCGCTGGGTGCCGGGGAACTCCATTGAGATGGAGCGGAACCCCAACTTCCCCATCAAGCCTGAGGGCGGCGAGAGCAAGTACGTGCAGAAGGTGGTCTACCGCTTCATCCAGAACACCAACTCCCTCCTGGTGGCGGTGATCGGCGGCTCCATTGACGCCACCTCCAGCGTCTCCCTCACCTTTGACCAGGGCCGCTCGCCCCAGCTGGTGCGGCGCGCTCCCGGCCGCTTTGACATCTGGTTCGTCCCCGGCGCCATCTGGGAGCACATTGACATCAACAAGTTTGAGAACTGCCAGGTGGTCAAGGACCTCGGTCTTAACGACAAGCGCACCCGCCAGGCCATCCTCCACGCCCTGAACCGGGAGGGCCTGGTGAAGGCCTTCTTTGACGGCCTCCAGCCCGTGGCCCACACCTGGATCGCCCCCGTCAACCCCCTCTTCAACCCCAACGTGAAGAAGTACGAGTTTGACCTGAAGAAGGCGGAGGCCCTCCTGGCGGAGATGGGCTGGAGGAAGGGGCCGGACGGCATCCTCCAGCGCACCGTGAACGGGCGCACCGTGCGCTTTGAGATTGAGTACGTCACCACCGCGGGCAACGTCGTCCGCGAGCGCACCCAGCAGTTCTTCGCCGAGGACCTCAAGAAGATCGGCATCGCCGTCAAGATCAACAACGCCCCCAGCGCCGTGGTCTTCGCCGACGAGTTCATCCAGCGGGCCAGCGAGTGCAAGTGGACGGGGATGTTTGAGTTCGCCTGGGTCTCCAACCTGCAGGAGGACGGCTCCCTCTTCCAGTACAAGAACCTGAACACCGGGGCCATCATGGTCCCCACCAAGGAGAACAACTACCAGGGCCAGAACATCGGCGGCTGGCGGAACGACGAGTTTGACCGCCTCACGAGCCAGGCCGTGCTGGAGTTTGACCCCGAGCGGCGCAAGCAGCTCTTCTGGCGCGCCCAGGAGATCTGGGCCGAGGAGCTCCCGGCGCTTCCCCTCTACTTCCGCGCCAACCCCTACGTGGTGCGGAAGGGCCTCGTGAACTACGTGGCCAGCGCCTACTCCGGCGGCTACGGCTACCCCGGCTGGAACGCCTGGGAGATCGGCTGGGAGAGCCGGGGCGCCGTGAAGAAGTGGGACCAGGCGAAGTACGCCCTTTCCACCAGGTAACCCGGGTGGTATAGTGAGGCCCGCTGGGCTTTAGCCCAGCGGGCTTTTTGGTGGAACAAACGGGAGGTACAAGGGTGTTCGCCTACACGGTGCGCAGGCTTTTGCAGATGATCCCCCTGCTCTTCGCGGCCAGCGTGGTGATCTACGCCCTCCTGGCCCTGCAGCCGGGGGACCCTTTGGACGAGCTCAGGCGGCAGAACCCCCGCATGACCGCCGAGCAGTTTGAGGCCTTGAAGCGGGCCTACGGCCTGGACCAGCCCCTCCACATCCGGTACTTCAAGTGGCTCAACCGGGCCTTGCGCGGCGACCTAGGCTACAGCCGCACCTACGGGATCCCGGCGGCGGAGTACGTCTTTGTCCAGCGTCTGCCCAAAACCCTGATCCTTTCCGGGCTCGCCCTGACCCTGGCCCTCGTGGTGGCCATCCCCGTGGGGGTTTTCTCCGCCGTGCGGCAGTACTCCCTGGCCGACTACGCCATCACCTTTCTCTCCTTCGTGGGCTTTTCCATGCCCGTTTTCTTCCTGGGGATCCTCCTCCTCTACCTCTTCGCCATCGTCCTGCCGGAGAGCATCCCGGGCTTTCCCCGCTTCCCCACGGGCGGGGTGCCCGGGGTGCTCTGGGAGGACGTGCGCTCTGGGGCGGTGAGCCTCTGGGAGTTCTTGGGCCAGTGGGCCTGGCACCTCGTCCTCCCCGTCCTCACCCTCTCGGCGTTGCAGATGGCGGAGTGGACGCGCTTCATGCGGGCCTCTCTCCTCGAGGTCCTCTCCCAGGACTACATCCGCACCGCCCGGGCCAAGGGGCTCGCCGAGCGGGTGGTGCTCTACAAGCACGCCCTCAGGAACGCCCTGATCCCCATCGTGACCCTGGTGGGCCTCGCCATTCCCGGGGTCTTGGGCGGGGCCACCATCACCGAAACCATCTTCAGCTATCCCGGGATGGGCCGGGCCATCTTTGACGCCCTGGTGGAGAAGGACTACAACGTGGCCATGGCCGCCCTGGCCTTTCTGGCCCTGATGACGGCCCTCTTCAACCTCCTGGCGGACCTGGCCTACGCGGTGGTGGATCCCCGGATCCGTTACAGCTAGAGGTGCTTCATGGCGACCGCGACCGCTTCCCCTAAGCCCCGGACCTTCTTCAGCCTCTTCTGGCGCCGCCTCCGGCGGCACAAGATGGCCATGGCGAGCCTTGTGGTCATCGTCCTCCTCGTCCTCATGGCCCTGTTCGCCCCCTGGATCGCCCCCTACGACCCCACGGCCCAGCCCACGGGCGAGGACGTGGGGGCCTACTACTTCCTGCCCCCTTCTCCCGAACACCCCTTGGGCACGGACGACCTGGGGCGGGACGTGCTTTCCCGGATCATCTACGGCTCCAGGATCTCCCTCCTCGTGGGGTTCGCCGTGGCCTTGTCCAGCGTGATCATCGGGACCCTTATGGGCACCCTGGCGGGCTACTACGCCGGGCGGCCCCTCCGCTTCTACCTGGGCCCCTTGCGGCGGGAGAAGGAGGGGTTTTATCCCTGGAGCTTCGCGCTTTGGCGGGTCTTCTCCTGGGTGCTCTACTACGGGGTCTTGTACCTCGCGGTCTCCGTGGCCTGGACCTTGGCGGCGGAGGGGATCCGGGCGGGAAGCCTATGGGGCTACCTGGGCTTCGGCCTCGTCCTGGCCCTCGCCCTTTGGGCCGCCTGGTTCGGGCTTAGGGGGGAGATCCGCCTGGACCTGGACGTGGCCATAAGCCGCCTCATTGACTTTATGCTCACCATCCCCACCCTCCCCCTCCTCTTGGTGCTCTCCGCCCTCCTGCGGGACCCCGAGGTGGCGGTGGGGCGCTGGGCTCAGGGGGTGTTTGGGGACGCCGCCAGCGTGTTCATCATCATCACCATCCTCGTTTTCTTTGGCTGGCTGGGGACGGCAAGGCTCGTGCGGGGGAGCATCCTCTCCCTGAGGGAGATGGACTACGCCACCGCCGCCCAGGCCCTGGGGGCCACGGACTTCCGCATCATGTTCCGCCACCTGGTGCCCAACACCATGGCCCCCCTCATCGTCCAGGCCACCTTGCAGGTGGGCCAGGCCATCCTGGTGGAGGCGGCCCTCTCCTTCCTCGGGTTTGGCATCCAGCCCCCCGTGGCCACCTGGGGCAACATGCTCACCAACGCCCAAGAGTACATCTTCATCGCCCCTTGGCTTGCCCTGCCGCCGGGCTTCATGATCTTCATCACGGTCCTGGCCTTCAACTACCTCGGGGACGGGCTTAGGGACGCTTTGGACCCGAGGAGCCGCCTCTAAGGCCGTCCCATGCCGGCTTGCGCCGGCATGGGGGTTTAGGGGCTGAGCTTCTCCTCGGGGTAGGCGGCCTCCACGAAGTAAAGGCCGTGGGCCGGGGCGGTGGGGCCCGCCAGGCGGCGGTCGGCGGTTTTCAGGATGGCCTTTAGGCTCTCCGGGGGCCGCTTCCCAAGCCCCACCTCCAGGAGGGTGCCCACCATGCCCCGGACCTGGCCCCGGAGGAAGCTTTTCCCCCGGAAGTAGAGGCGCACCTCGAGGCCCGCCTCCCCCTCCGCCACCTGGAGCCGGGCCTCGAGGAGCTCCCGCTCCCCCGGCCGGGTTTCCTCCTTGGCGAAGCCCAGGAAGTTGTGCCGCCCAAGGAGGAGGGAGAGGGCCTCTTCCATGGCCTCCAGGTCCAGGGGGCGCCGCACCCAAAGGGCCCGGTGGCGGAGGAGGGGGGAGGGGTGGGGCCTCACGAGGATCCGGTAGCGGTAAGCCCGCCACAGGGCGTCCTTGCGGGCGTGGAAGTCGGGGGCCACCTCCCTCGCCCCCACCACCTTGAGGTCCTCGGGGAGGAGGCGGTTGAGGGCCTCGGGGACCTTCTCCACGGGGATGGCGCTTTCCACGTCCACGTGGAAGGGCATGGCCAGGGCGTGCACCCCGGCGTCCGTGCGCCCCGCGGCCACCGCCTTGGGCAAGGCCCCGATCCCGGGCAGGGCCCTTTCCAGCTCCCCCTGCACCGTGCGCAAGCCCCTCCCCTGCCGCTGCAGCCCGGCGAAGAGGGTGCCGTCGTACTCGCAAAGGAGGAGGAGGCGCCGCACGCCCTCAGGCCTCCTGCCGGACCGGGGCAGGGGGGGTACCCTCCAGGGCCACCCCTTCCCCCACCACCTCTAGCCCTACCCGGTCCCCCACCTTGAAGGGGCAGGTGGGGCCTTCCTGCACCAGGACCTCCCGCTCGGGCTGGACCCCGTGGAGGCGCACCCGGTAGGTGAGGTCGTGCCCCTTGAACTCCCGGGCCACCACCTCCCCCTGGGGGCCCTGCCCCGGGGGGGTGAGGCGCAGGGCCTCGGGGCGGAGGGAGAGGAGGAGGGGGCCCTCCCTGGCTTCCGCCAGGGGCACGCGGCCCAGGCAGGTCTCGGCGTACCTCCCCCGGCCCTCCCCGGGGAGGAGGTTGGTCCGGCCCAGGAACTGGGCCACGAAGGGGGTCTTGGGGCGGAGGTAGACCTCCTCCGGCGTCCCGACCTGGAGGATCTCCCCGCCCCGCATCACCCCGAGGCGGTCGGCGAAGGAGAGGGCCTCCTCCTGGTCGTGGGTGACGAGGAGGGCGGCGGTGCCCGTCTCCTTGAGCACCTTGCGCACCTCCTCCCGGGTGGCGGCCCTAAGCCCCGCGTCCAGGCTGGAGAAGGGCTCGTCCAGGAGGACGAGCTTGGGCCCGGGGGCCAGGGCCCGGGCCAGGGCGACCCGCTGCTGCTGCCCTCCCGAAAGCTCCCCCGGCCTCCGGTCCTGGAAGAGGGTCATGCCCACCCGCTCCAGGGCCTTGCGGGCCCGCGCCAGGCGGTCCTTGCCCTTAAGGCCGAAGGCCACGTTGCCCAAGGCGGTGAGGTGGGGGAAGAGGGCGTAGTCCTGGAAGACGAAGCCGATGCCCCGCTTCTCCGGGGGGAGGGCGGTGATGTCCCGCCCCTCCAGGAAGACCCGGCCTGCGTCGGGGACCTCGAGGCCCGCCACCACCCGCAAGAGGGTGGTCTTGCCGCAGCCCGAGGGCCCGAGGAGGGCCAGGATCTCCCCGGGGTAGAGGGCGAGGTCCACGCCCCGGAGGACCTCCAGTTCTCCGAAGCGCTTGCGGATGCCCTTGAGCTCTAGAAGCGGCGCTCGTTCCACAGCAACACCCCCACGAAGGCCGCGGAAAGCCCCACGATGAGGAGGGCGAAGGGGGCGGCCTCCGCGAACATGGCTTCCTGAGTGTAGCCGAAAACCCGGGTGGCCAGGGTGCTGAACCCCGTGGGGGCCAGGAGGAGGGTGATGGGAAGCTCCTTCATGGCCCCGATGAAGGCCAGGCTGCCTCCGGCGGCGGCGCCCCGCCAAAGCAGGGGAAAGGTGACCCGGAAGAAGGCCCGGGTGGGGGTGTCCCCCAGGGTGCGGGCCGCCTCCTCCAGCCTAGGGGGGACCTGGGCCAGGGCGCTCCGCACGGGGCCTAGGCTTTCCGTGAGGAAGTGGAGGGCGAGGGCGAGGACCAGGAGGGCCAGGGTGCCGTAGAGGAAGGGGAGGGTCCTCAAGCTGAAGAAGATCCAGGCGAGGGCGTAGGCCAGGGGCGGGATGGCGTAGGCCAGGTAGGCGAGCCTTTCCAGGGTGCGGGAGGCGGCGGAGGGGTAGCGGGAGGCCAGGTAGGCGATGGGCAGGGCCATGCCCACGCTCAAGAAGGCCACGGGGAGCGCCACGAGGAGGGCGTGGCCCAAGGCCTCCGCGAGGCCGCTCGTGGCGGAGGCGGGGAAGCGGCGGGCCAGGTGGAGGAGGGCGTAGAGGGGGAAGGCCACCGCGAGGAGGAAGGGGAGGAGGAGGAAGAGGTGGGCCAAGGGGGCGAGGGGGCCCAGGCGGGCGGGGGGCGAGGTCCGGGCCGCGCCCCGGCCGGTCCGGCCCAGGCTCAGGCGGCGGAGGAGGGCGGCCTCCAGGAGGAGGAGGCTTCCCGTGAGCAGGAGGAGGAAGAGGGCGAGCCAGGCGGCGTAGACCCGGTCAAAGGCGGCGCTGTACTGGAGGTAGATGGCGTAGGAGAAGGTCTCGTAGCGGAGGAGGCTCACGGTGCCGAAGTCGCCGAGGACGTGGAGGGCGATCACCAGGTAGCCCGAGAGGAAGGCGGGGAGGAGCTGGGGCAGGGTCACCCGGAGGAAGACCCGCCACGGGGGGTGGCCTAGGGTGCGGGCCGCCTCCTCCACCGAGGGGTCCACCCCCAGGAAGGCGGCGCGGAGGGCGAGGAAGAGGTAGGGGTAGGTGATGAGGCCCAGGACGAGGAGGGCTCCCCAGTACCCCTCGGGCCGGGGCAGGGGGAGGAGCCCCCCCGGCCCCGTGGCCGAGAGGAGGACGTAGGCCCCCACATACCCCGGGACGGCGAGGGGGAGGGTGAGGAGGGTGGCCCAGAGGCGCTTGCCCCTGAGGTCCGTGCGGGTGGTGAGGTAGGCGGCGGGAAGGGCCACGAGGGTGGCGAGGCCCAAAACCCCGGCCGCGAGGCCCAGGGTGTTGCGGAGGAGCTCCAGGTTCTTGGGCCTGAGGAGGATCTCCCGCAGGACCAAAGGGTCGGCCTCGAGGGCCCGCACCCCCAGGTAGGCCACGGGGAGGAGGACCCCGCCCCCGGTGAGGAGGGCGGGAAGGAGAAAGGGAAGTAGGCCGGGAAGGGTGGCGCGCCGGAAGAGGGTCATGGCCGTTTGGGGAAGGGGCGGGGAAACCCCGCCCCTTGGGCCCGCTAGAGGACCCCGGTCTCCCTCAGAAGCCTCAGGGCCCGGTCCAGGGGAAGCTTCTCAAGGTCCAGCTTGGGGCTTTTCGCCAGGGCCTCCTCCAGGGGGAGGAGGTTGGGGTCCAGCGCCACCCCCTTCACCAGGGGGTACTCCCCGATGTTGCCCACGAAGTACTGCTGGGCCTGAGGGGAGAGGAGGTAGGTGAGGAAGCGGGTGGCGGCGGCGAGGTTCTTGCTGGTCTTGAGGAGGCCCGCCCCCGTGACCAGGGCCAGGTTGCCCGCGTCCCCGTCACGGAAGTGGTGCATCCCCAGGCGGTACCCCGCCCGGCGGAAGCGGACCACGTAGTAGTGGTTGGTGGAGCCCAGGTCCACCTCCCCCGCCCGGATGGCGTCCAGCATGGCGGGGTTGGAGGGGTAGGCCTTGGGGGCGAGGGCCTTCATGGCGAGGAGCCACTCCCGGGTCTTCTCCTCCCCGTAGAGGGCGATCATCCCCGCCACCATGTCCTGGAAGCTGGAGTAGGTGGGGGTCCAGCCCACCCGGCCCACGAGCCCCTTCTCCCGGGCGAAGCGGGGGAGGTCCAGGAGGCTTTCCGGGAGCTCCTCCGCCTTGATCCGGTCCGGGTTGTAGGCCAGGACCCTGAGGCGCACGGTCACGGGGACCCAGGTCCTGGAGGCGGGCACGAAGGCGATGGGCTTCTCTAGGAGCGTCTCCCCCAAGGGGCGGAGAAGCCCCTTGGCCGAGGCCTGGCCCAGGGCCCCGGCGGTGTTGGCCCAGAAGAGGTCGGCGGGGGAACGGCTCCCCTCCTCCTGGAGGGCGGCGAGGATCTGGGCGTCGGTGCTGTAGCGGACCTGGACCCGGATACCGGTCTCCGCCTCAAACTGCTTGACCAAGGGTTCCACCAGGCTCTGTCCCCGCCCCGAGTAGATGGTGAGCGTGGGGCTTTGGGCAAGGGCGCCTAGGGCCGCGAAAGCCGCAAGGGTCAAAAGGTAGCGCTTCATCATGGGTACCTCCGTTCTCCTCGGGAGGCGCGCCTCCCGGGAAGGAGGGTACCCCGGGGCGGGGGGAATGTCAAGTATTCCGGTCGGATTTATTGGTTTTAGAAGTGATAATCGTTCGCAACCAGGGGAAGACGCCCGTGAGGTCTTCCGGTGGGGGCGGGGCCTCCTCGGTGTAGACCAGGGGGACGGGGTTTAGGGTGTGGCGGGGGTGCCAGGGCTCCTCGGCGTTGCCGTGGTCCGAGGCCAGGAGGAGGACGCCGCCTTCGGCGAGGAAGCCCTGGAGGAAAAGGGTGAGCTCCCGGAAGCGGTCGGGGAGGCTTTCGGGGTGGCGGTGGGCGGCGAGGTCCAGGGCCCAGTACTCCAGGACCACGAGGTCAAAGGCCCGGGCCAAGGCCGCCGCCTTGGCCCCCGCCCCGTAGGGGTCCTCCCAGAAGCCGGGGAGAAGGGCCAGGGGGTGGCCCAGGGGGAGGAGGGGAAGGCCCGCGAGGCGGGCCGCCTGGGCGAAGGCGGAGAGGAGGAGCCTTTTCCCTTCCGTGGCCCGCCTGAGGTAGTCCGGGCGGTAGCCGTTGGCGTGGAGGACCCTTAGGCCCTTCCCCTTGGCCCAGGCGTAGAGGCCTTGCGCCAGGAGGGGCCTGAGCCTGGGGCTCGGAAAGGGGCCCTGGTGGTGGCCGAGGAGCCTGGCGGCGTTCTCCCCGGTGAGGAGGGCGGTCTGCCCCGTGCCCGACTGGGGCAGGCCCTCCACCCCCAAGGTGGCGTCCAAGGGGGTGGGGGCGAGGGCGAGGAGGAAGGGGAAGAGGTCCTCCAAGGCTCCTCCCAGGCCCAGGCCGTCCACGAAGAGGAAGAGCACCTTTCCATCCTAAGGGGGGACATTTGCCACAGGGGGATAGAGGTACCCTGAGCTTAGGAGGTGATGGGGTATGGGAAGCTACAACCCGCTGGTCTTCGTTCTAGGCCTGGTCACGGCGGCCGGGGTCTCGGGGGTGGCCTACTTGCTCGCCGTGGCCCGGGGTGGGGACGAGAAGGCCCTGGGGCGGCTTTATGGCCCCCTCTTCTTCACCCTGGGGGTCTTCTCCCTGGGGGCGGTGGCCCAGCTCTACTGGACCAACTGGGCGGGCCGTCCGGTGCCCCAGTACACCGAGCTCTTCGGGGTGGCCACGGGGCTTTTCGCCTTCATGATGGTCCTCGCCGGCTTTTACCTCTACCAGGGCCTGGAGCTTAAGGCCCTGGCCTGGCCCTCCGCCTTCCTAGGGCTTTACCTCCTCCAGGGGGCGCGGGCGGTTTTGGACTTCGGCCTCACCCGCAACCCTCCCCTCACCGCCCTCATGTGGGGGGCGGCGGGCCTCGCCAGCCTCGGGATCCTCTTCTACGCCTATAGCCGCCCCGAGGCCCGGCGCACCTGGGCCTACCTCGGGGCCCTGGTCCTGGCCCTGATGGCCTTGGGGGCCTTCCTCACCGGCTTTATGGCCTACTACGGCCACATCGCCAGCGCCGTGGGAGGCGGGGGCTAAAGGGCCCAAGGGTTTGTGTCCCCATGCCCAAAGCGCTTCCGGGCATGGGGTAGCCTTTTGAGGAAGGGAGGTTCTATGCCGGTCCGGAAGGCGAAGGCGGTATGGGAGGGCGGCCTTAGGCAGGGGAAGGGGGTTATGGAGTTGCAAAGCCAGGCCTTCCAGGGGCCTTACTCCTACCCCTCCCGGTTTGAGGAAGGGGAGGGGACGAACCCCGAGGAGCTCATCGCCGCGGCCCACGCGGGGTGCTTCTCCATGGCCCTGGCGGCCAGCCTGGAGCGGGAGGGCTTTCCCCCGAAGCGGGTCTCCACCGAGGCCAGGGTCCACCTGGAGGTGGTGGACGGCAAGCCCACCCTCACCCGGATTGAGCTTCTGACCGAGGCGGAGGTGCCGGGGATCTCCTCGGAGAAGTTCCTGGAGATCGCCGAGGCCGCCAAGGAAGGCTGCCCCGTGTCCCGGGCCCTTGCGGGGGTGAAGGAGGTCGTCCTTACGGCCCGCCTGGTTTAGGGGCTACTCCCCCTTCCAGAGGAGGCGGCCGCAGGAGGGGCAGCGCACCACCTGCCCCCGCACCACCTTTTGCGCCACGTGGGTGGGCAGGACCACGTTGCACCCCTCGCAGCGGTAGACCTGGCCCTGGGCCGCCATCCGGGCCACCCCGGTGCCCCGGCGGGCCCTGCGGATGGCCTCGTACTCCTTGAGGATCTGGGCGGGGATCGCCGCCGCCATGGTGGTCCGCTCCTCCACCTTGGCGGCGATGGCGGCCTCCAGCTCCGCCACCCGGGCCCGGTTGGCCTCGAGGAGCTCCTGGAGCCTGGGCCTGAGCGCGGCGAGCTCCTCCTCCACCTGGGCGATCTCCGCCTCCAGGTTCTCCATGGCCTCCATGATGGGGGTGGAGAGCTCCAGGAGTTCCCGGATCCGGTCCTTGATCTGCTGGATGCGGTTCTCGTACTGGGTCTGCTCCCTGGCGCTTTGGGCCCGCTTTTGCTCCTCCTCCGCCTGCTTCTCCTTGGCGCTCAGGTCCTCAATGTCTAGGCTGTGGCGGTTGTACTCCCGCTCCAGCTCCGCCCGCCGCTCCAGGAGGTTCGTGAGCCTTTCCTCCAGGGCCTCCACCTGGCCCTGGAGGGCCACGAGCTCCTCGGGCGGGCTCTCCGCCTCAGCCCGGAGCCGGTCTATTTCCAGGTCCTTTTCCTGGAGCGCGTAGAGTGCCTTCAGTGCCTCCGCCCCGTTCACGCTTCCCATTCTAACCCCGTGAGAAAGGGGTTCGTCCGGGCCTCGAGGCCCAGGGTGGTCCCGGGCCCGTGCCCCGGGTGGACCCGGGTTTCCGGGGGAAGGGAAAGGAGCCTCTTTAGGGAGGCGAAAAGCGCCTTGGGGTCGGCCCCGGGGAGGTCGTAGCGGCCGACGCTTCCCCGGAAGAGGAGGTCCCCGGAGAAGACCTGGGCGCCTTCGGGGTCGTAGAAGGCCACGTGGCCGGGGCTGTGGCCGGGAAGGTGGAGGACCTGGAAGCCGAAAAGCCTCATGCCCTCCTCCAGGGGCCGCACGGGGAGGGGGGGCTTGGGGATGGCGAGGCCCCAGGCCCGGGCGGCGAGGTCCGCCCCTTCGTACAGGGGGAGGTCCAGGGGGTGGAGGTAGACGGGAAGGTCCAGGGCCTCCACCAGGGGGGCCACGGCCCCCACGTGGTCAAAGTGGGCGTGGGTGAGGAGGATGGCCAAGGGGATGAGGCCCGTGGTTTGGAAGAGGGCCAGGAGCTTTTCCGGCTCGTCCCCGGGGTCAATGAGGACCGGGCCCTCCCCCGTTTCCACCAGGTAGGCGTTTTCCTGCAGGGGGCCTAGGGTGACGGGAAAGACCCTCATGGCTCGGTGGGCAGGCCCTCCTGGAGCCACTCGTGCATGGAGCCGAGGTAGTTCCGGGCCCGGACCCCGAGGCTCCTTAAGACGAAGAAGGCCACGGCGCTCCGGGCCCCGGAGTGGCAGTAGACCCCCACCTCCTGGCCCGGCTGAAGCCCGAGCCTTTCAAGAAGCCCCTCCGGGCTCAGGAAGAGCTCCAGGGGGGCGTTTTTGCTCCCGGGGATGCGCCCGCCCCGGGGGCAGCAGGGGGGGTGGACCTTGCCCTGGAACTCCTCGGGGCTCCGCACGTCCAGGAGGAGGGGGTGGCGGGCGGCCTCGTCGGCGGTGAGGAGCCAGTCCCGCCGCAGCTTGGCCACCACTTCGGTACGCTCGGGCTTGGGCTCCTCCTTCTCCGTGGCGTAGGGCTCCCAGCCCTCGGTCCAAAGCTGGACCTCGAGGCCGCCCAGGCCCAGAAAGAAGGCGGTGCGGCAGAGGCGGCTCGTGAGCCCTTCGTCGTAGAGGACCACGGGGCTTCTTAGGCCCAGGGTCTGGAAGAGCTCCGTGAGCCCGCCTTCCAGGGCCTTAAGCTCCGCCTCCTCCCGCAGGCGGAGCTTGGGGGCGGAGAGGTCCAGGTGCCGGGCCCCGGGGAGGTGGCCCGCCTCGTAGGCGGGGCGGGGGCGGGTGTCCACCAGGACCGCGTCCTCGGGAAGGTTCATGCCCCTGATTATAGAGGGCTCACGGGTAAGTTAATGGCCTCACATCTCTTGACAAAAACAAGCGCATGTGATATAAGCGAGGATGGGAGGTGATGGCGATGACCCTGGTGCGGAGGGACGCTCGCCCCATGGAGCTCACGCCCTTCCGGACCTGGAGCCCCTTCACCCTGGTGGACGAGGTCAACCGCCTCTTTGAGGAGGCCTTCTCCGACCTCGTCCGGCCCGCCGCGGCCTACGTGGCCCCGGCCGACCTCTACGAGACGGACGAGGCCCTGATCCTGGAGATGGCCGTGCCCGGGATGACCCCTGAGGACCTGGAGGTGAGCCTCGAGGGCAACAAGCTCACCATCCGGGGCCAGGTGAAGCCCGTGGCCGACGAGCGGGTGCGGCGGTACTACCTCCAGGAGATGGCCCACGGCTCCTTCGTCCGCACCTTCACCCTGCCGGTGGAGGTGGACGCCTCCGGGGTGAAGGCGGAGTTCCGGAACGGGATCCTCCGGCTCACCCTGCCCAAGGTGGCCGAGGCGCGCGCCAGGCGGATCCCCATTGAGGTGGTCCAGTAAGGGCGTGAGGCCTTAACCCCCCTGGGTTCCCCCAGGGGGGGGGCTTACTTTAGGGCCCCGTCCAGCCGCCGCAGGGCCTCTTCCAGCACCTCGGGGTAGGTGGCGAAGTTGAGCCGGACGTAGGTGTCGTACCCCCGGCCGAAGCTCTCCCCCGGGTTCAGGGCCACCCGGGCCCGCTCCAGGAAGTACGCGGCGGCCTTGGGGAAGGGGGTCTGGATCCAGGCCAGGTAGGTTCCCTCCGGCGGGTGGTGGCCGAGCCCCCGCGCCTTGGCCCAGGCCGCCACCCGGTCCCGGTTGGCCCGAAGCTGCTCCAGGGTGGCCTTAAGCCAGGGCCCCCCTTCCTTCAGGGCCGCCTTCCAGGCGGCCATGGCCAGGACGTTGGGGAAGACGTGGGGCAGGTGGCGCTTCACGGCCTCCACCAGGGGCTTGGGGCCGAGGACCGCCCCGATGGGCAGGCCCGCCAGGTTGTAGGTCTTCCCCGGGCCCACCAGGGTGAGGGTCCTTTCCGGGAGGAAGCGGGCCAGGGGGACGTGGGGCTTCTCGTAGGTGAGGGGGGCGTGGAGCTCGTCGGAGACCACGATGAGGTCGTGCCTGCGGGCGATCTGGGCCAGGGCGGCGAGCTCCTCCTCGCCGAAGACCCGGCCCGTGGGGTTGTGGGGGTGGCAGAAGAGGAGGAGGCGGGTGGCGAAGGCCAGGCGCTCCAGCCCCGCGAGGTCCAGCCGGTAGCCTTCCGGGGTCTCCCGCAAGGGGTTGGCGAGGACGGTGCGGCGCTGGTCCCGGATGGCGGCGAGGAAGGGCGGGTAGATGGGGACCTGGGTGAGGACCCCCTGGCCCGGGGCGGTGAAGGCGGCCACGGCGGCGTAGAGCCCCACCACCACCCCGGGCATGAAGGCGAGCTCCGCCTCGAGGCCCAGGGCCTCCAGGATCAGCTCCCTGAGCTCCCGGTCCCCCTCCCGGGGCGGGTAGCCGAGAAAGCCCCGGGCCCGCTCGGCGAGGGCTTGCTGGATCGCCTCGGCCGGGGGGAAGTCCATGTCCGCCACCCAGAGGGGGAGGACGTCCTCGGGGTAGGTGCCCCACTTGAGGGAGCCGGTGCGGGGAGGCAGGTCCATGGGCTTATCTTACCCGGCCTCAGGTGTGGTCCTGGACCACCTCCAGCCCGTGGGCCTCGAGCCGGTCCACCAGGGCCCGCACCGCCCCCTTGACGGCCTCGGTGATGAGGGGGCTGCCGAAGCGGCTCACCCCGGCGTAGACCCCCCGGGCGCTTTTGCGGACCTCGAGGAGCAGGTCCTGGGTCAGGTCCTCCTCCTCCACGTGGGTGAGGACGTAAAACCCCTCCTTGCCCCGGGCCACCTCCAGGAAGACGGCGACCCCTTCCTTCAGGCGCACGGGGGTCTTCTCCAGGGCCAGGTCTTGGGGCAGCTCGCCGGAAAGCAGGGCGTGGGCCACGTCGTACCTCCTTAAGGGGGGCCAGGGGGCGGGGTCTTCGCGAAGCTTAATGAAGGCGGCGTGGAAGAAGGCCCGCCCCGCCTCCTTCCACTTTAGGGCGTACTTGGTGCGGAGGTGGGCCTCGGGGGGCGGCCGGACCTCCACCCGGTAGAGCCCGGTCCGCTCCGCCTCCTCCAGGGCGAAGCGGAAGTACTCCTCGTGGTCCGTGGTGAGGAGGAGGCTCCCCCCGGGCTTCAGGCGGGTGGAGAGCCTGCGGAAGAAGGCCTCCCGCAGGAGGCGCCGCTCCTGGTGCCGCTTCTTGGGCCAGGGGTCGGGGAAGTTGACAATGACCTGGTCCAGGGTCCCCGGCAAGACCAGGTTCCGAAGGGCGAAGGGGCCCTGGCCGTGGTAGAGGCGGACGTTGGCGAGGCCCTCGCGGCGCATGCGGCGAAGGGCCCGGAGGACGCTGGCCGCCGAGACCTCGGCCCCGAGGACGAGCCAGTCGGGGCGCGACCGGGCGAGCTCCGCCGTGAAGCGGCCGTCGCCGAAGCCGATCTCCAGGACCAGGGGGCCTTCCCGGCCGAAGAGGTCCTGCACTTCGGGAGGCCAGCGGTGGAGGCGGGCGGGCACGACCAGCACGGTTGCCGATTATACGGCCTCCGTCCTTGACGGGGCCTTCCCCCCGGCGCAAAATCAGAAGGATGCGCGCCGCCTTCCGTACCCTGGGGTGCAAGGTCAACCAGGTGGAGACCGAGGCCCTCTTGGGCTTCCTCAAGGCCCTGGAGCCGGAGGTGGTGCCCCTGGAGGCCGGGGGGGCGGACCTCGTGGTCATCAACTCCTGCGCCGTCACCACCACGGCGGAGGCGGACACCCGCAAGGAGGTGCGCCGGGCGAGGCGGTACAACCCCCACGCCTTCATCGTGGTCACGGGGTGCTACGCCGAGCTCGCCCCCGAGGTCCTAAAGGAGCTCGGGGCGGACGCGGTGGTCCCCAACGCCCGGAAGGCCGAGCTTCCCCGGGTGATCCTGGAGCGCTTCGGCCTTCCCTCTGACCCCATCACCACCCCGCCCAACGAGTTCTGGGGCGCGGGGGAAAGGGGGCTTTTAAACAGCCGGGTGCGGGCCTTCCTCAAGGTCCAGGACGGGTGCCAGGCGGGTTGCGCCTACTGCATCATCCCGAGGCTTAGGGGCAAGGAGCGCCACCGGGACCACCGGGAGGCCCTGGCCGAGGCCGAGGCCCTCCTCCGGATGGGCATCAAGGAGATCGTCCTCACCGGGGTGCGCCTCGGGAGCTACAAGGGGCACCCCCGGGGCCTTGCCGGGCTCGTGGAGGACCTCTACCACCTGGGGGCCAAGGTGCGGCTTTCCTCCATAGAGCCCGAGGACACGGGGGAGGACCTCCTTAAGGTGATCGGCCGCTACGCCCCCGAGGTCAGGCCCCACCTCCACCTTTCCTTGCAGACGGGCTCGGACCGGCTCCTCAAGCTCATGGGCCGCCGCTACGACAAGGCCTACTACCGGGAGTTGGTGCAGCGGGCCTACGACCTCATCCCCGGCTTCGCCCTCACCACCGACGTCATCGCCGGCCTGCCCACGGAGACGGAGGAGGAGCACCGGGAGACCCTGGCCTTCCTGGAGGAGCTCAGGCCCACCCGGGTCCACGCCTTCACCTACACGCCGAGGCCCAAGACCCGGGCGGCCTCTATGCCCCAGGTCCCCCCGGAGGTGCGGAAGCGGCGCACCAAGGAGCTCATCGCCCTGGCCCAGCGCCTGGCGGAGGAGCGGATCCGCCCCAGGCTCGGGGAGCGGGTGGAGGTCCTGGTGGAAAGGGTGCAGGGGGGCGAGGCCCTGGGCCACACCCCCGACTACTACGAGGCCCGCCTTGAGGGCGAGGCCCGCCCCGGGGAGACGGTCTGGGCCCGGGTCCACGGGGTGGAGGGGTACGTCCTTTTGGGCCGGGTGGAGGGGGTGAAGGAAGGGGCCAGGGGGCCCCTGGAGCTTCCCGTGCGGTAGGATGCTTTCCATGGAGTGCGTCTTTTGCCGCATCATCGCCGGGGAACTCCCCTCCAGAAAGGTCTACGAGGACGAGGGCTTCGTGGCCTTCCACGACATCAGGCCCAAGGCCCCGGTGCACGTCCTGGTGGTGCCCAAGGAGCACGTGGAGAAGCTCTCCGACTACCCCGACACCGAGGAAGGGGAGAGGAAGCTCGGGGCCCTCTTCCGCACCGCGAACCGGGTGGCGCGGCTTTTGGGCCTTCAGGGCTACCGGGTCCAGGTGAACGTGGGGGAGAAGGGGGGGCAGGAGGTCTTCCACGTCCACGTGCACGTCATGGGCGGATGGGGATGAGGAAGCGGTCCAGGAGCTTCCCCTGGGGGTCCAGGGCGTAGCCCAAAAGGCCCTCCCGCCCCACCTCCAGGAAGAGGGCGTGGTGGGCCACGGCCAGGGCCCGGCTCCAGGGGAGGGGAGGGCGGGTGCGGTAAAGGCCCGCGCCCCCGCCTCCCGTCACCACGTGGAGGAGGCCCTGGACCTCCAGGCGCTCGTAGTGGTGGTCGTGGCCCGCGAGGACCAGGGCCACCCCGTGGCGGCGGAGGAGGGGCTCTAGGAGGCTCCTTAAGGCGGGGCTTCCCCCGTGGAGCCCCGAGGAGTAGAGGGGGCGGTGGAGGAGGAGGGCCTTGAGGGGGGCGGTGGAGCTTTGCAGGGCCTTCTCCAGCCAGGCCCTCTGGGCCCTGAGGTCGCCTTCCGTGTAGAGGACGAAGACCTCGAGGCCGCCGAAGCGGACCCGGTAGTGGGGCCTCTCCAGGCCGAAGCGGCGGAGCTGGGCCTCGAGGTTCGGGGCGTCGTGGTTGCCGAAGGCGGGGTAGAGGGGGACGGGGGGGAGGTCTTGAAGGTAGGCCTCCACCACCCGCCCTCTAGGGTAGAAGTTGTCCCCGGCGGTGAGGAGGGCGGTGAGGGGGCTTTGGGCGTGCTCCTTGCGGAGGAGGGCCGCCACCTGGGCCCGCCCCCTGGTGTCCGCCCCCCAGTCCCCGATCACCCCCAGGCGCTGGGCCTGGGCCAGGGTGAGGGCGAAAAGAAAGGGGACGAAGAGGCGCAGGAGGCGAGCGCCCGTCCCTCGGTGGCCAAGCATGGCCCCGGCCCCCCGCTCTGAGGAACGCCGCTTAGGCTTCCGCCGCCCCGTGGGGGCGGATGTTGGCCTCCTCCACGCCCGCCTTCTCCACCACCTCCTCCGCCACCAGGATGGGCGCCCCCGCCCTGAGGGCCAGGGCCATGGCGTCGGAGGGACGGGCGTCCACCTCCAGCTCAATCCCCCGGTGCTCCAGGATGAGGCGGGCGTAAAAGGTGCCGTCCCTAAGGTCAACGATCTCCACCCGCTTGAGCTTGGCCTGGAGCATCTCCATCACCGAGAGGAGGAGGTCGGGGGTGAGGGGCCTTGGGGGCTTTTCCCCTTGGAGGGCCACCACGATGTGGTGGGCCTCGAGGGGGCCGATGACGATGGGGAGGAGCTTGTCGTTTTCCGTCCTGAGCAGGACCACCACGCTGCCGTTCTGGGGGTCCACGCCCAGGGTTTCAATCTTGGCGTGCAGCATGCCCTCAGTATAGACTGGGCCCGTGAGGACCTACCCCGTTGAGATCGCCGGCGTGCGCAGGGAGCTCCCCATCGTCCAGGTGGGGCCGGGCGTGGCCGTGGCCCTGCTCAACCTTTTGGGGGACACCGAGCTCACCGAGGCGGCCGCCGAAGCGCTGGCCAAGCGGCTTCCCCCGGAGGTGGAGGTCCTGGTCACCCCCGAGGTCAAGGCCGTGCCCCTGGCCCACGCCCTCTCCCGCATCACGGGCAAGCCCTACGTGGTGGCCCGCAAGACGGAAAAGCCCTACATGATCAACCCCGTGAGCCGCCAGGTGCTCTCCATCACCACGGGGAAGCCCCAGCTTCTGGTGCTGGACGGGGCCGACATCCCCCGGGTTCGGGGCAAGAAGGTGGCCATCGTGGACGACGTGGTGTCCACCGGCTCCACCCTGGCGGGGCTGAGGGAGCTCATTGAGAGCGTGGGGGGTGAGGTGGTCGCCGTCCTCGCCGTCTTCACCGAGGGCACGCCCCGCCAGGACGTCGTGGCCCTCGGCCACCTTCCCCTCTTCAAGCCGGAGTAGGAGGACCCTATGGAGACCTACCCCATCACCGTAGGCGGCGTGACGCGGCACGTGCCCCTCATTGAGCCCCTTCCGGGGAGGCGCATCCCACTGGTGGAGTTCCTGGGGGACCCGGAGTTCACCCGGGCCGCGGCCGAGGCCCTAAGGCCTTTGGTGCCCAAGGAGGCGGAGATCCTCTTCACCACGGAGACGAGCCCCATCCCCCTCACCCACGTCCTGGCGGAGGCGCTGGGCCTGCCCTACGTGGTGGCCCGCAGGCGCCGCCGCCCCTACATGGAGGACCCCATCATCCAGGAGGTCCAGACCCTGACCCTCGGGGTGGGGGAGGTGCTTTGGCTGGACCGGCGCTTCGCGGAAAAGCTCCTCAACCAGAGGGTGGTCCTGGTTTCCGACGTGGTGGCGAGCGGGGAGACCATGAGGGCCATGGAGAAGATGGTCCTCCGGGCGGGAGGGCACGTGGTGGCCCGCCTGGCGGTCTTCCGCCAGGGCACGCCCGGCCTCGCCGTGGACACGGTGGCGGAGCTTCCCGTGCTCTAAGCCCGGCGCCCTGGCGCCCCTATGGGCGCGTAGACCTCCGCCCGGAGGCCGAGCCTCCGGGCGGCCTCCACGTTCTCGGGGTCGTCGTCCAGGTAGAGGGTCTCCTCAGGGGCGAGGCCCAGGCCCTCCAGGGCGAGGAGGAAGGCCCGGGGGTCGGGCTTGGCCACCCCCAGGGCGCAGGAGGCGAAGAAGCCGTCCACGTACCGGGCGAGGCCGTGGTGGGCCAGGCTTTCCCGGAGGCTCGGCAGGGTGTTGGAGAGGACGCCTACCTTGAGGTTCCGGGCCTTGAGCCTGTGCAGTAGGCGCTCGGCCCCGGGGGCGGGCCGCATGAAGCGGTAGTACCTCCAGGGGAGAAGCTCCTCGGGCGGCACCCGTAGCTCCCGGGCCACCTCGAGGACCAGGGTCCGCCAGAGGGCCTCCTCCTCCTCCAGGGTCCGCACCGCAAGCCCCCGCACCGCCTCGTTCAAGGCCCGCACCGCGCGGGCCAAGGCGGCCAGGCTCCGCTCCAGCCCGGCGCCCCGCGCCGCAAGCTCCACGGCCTTCCGGTAAAGGGCCTTCTCGTCCAAAAGGAGGAGGACCCCATCGCGGTCCAAAAGGGCCCCGCGCATGGGGCCTAGTCTAGCAGGCCCCCGGGGCCCGGGGCTGGGCGTTTGACCGCCTCCACCCCCGCCTCCGTGGCCAGGTGGTCCACGGGCACGTCCCAGGGGTCCCGGGGGAGGGCGGGGAAGAGGAGGGCCTGGGGCACCACGCCCACGGTGGCGGCCCGCACCTCCTTGAGGAAGCGGTCGTAGAACCCCTGGCCGTGCCCCAGGCGGTACCCCTCCCGGTCAAAGGCCAGGCCCGGCACCACCACCAGGTCCAGGACCCGGGGGTCCTCCGGCGGGGTGGTGGGCTCGAGGAGGCCGAAGGGCCCGGGGGCGAGGGGGCCGAAGGGGTGGACGGTGAGCCCCTTCCCCGCCACCTTGGGCAGGTAGTAGCGGGCGGGGTAAGCCTCCATCAGGGGCAGGAGGTTGAGCTCATGGGGCAGGGGGTGGTAGAGGAGGATGTGCCGGAAGCCCCGCTCCCGTAGCCAAGGGAGGAGGGCGGCCCCCACGGCCCGGGAAAGGGCCTTAAGGTCCAGCCTTCGCCAGGCGGCCCGGGCCCTGCGGCGGAGCTCGGCCTTGGTCACGGGGGGAGGGTACCACGCCCGCCTCTTGACACTCAAGAAGGCTAAGCGTCAAAATCCCATTGGGGAGGGAAGGGTATGCCGATCTACGTCTACAAGGGCTTGGAGACGGGAAACTACTACGAGTTTGAGCAGGGCTTTCACGACGAACCCCTCAAGGCCCACCCCGAGACGGGGGAGCCCTTGAAGCGGGTCATCACCCCCCCGGCCATCATCTTCAAGGGCTCGGGCTGGCACGTGAAGGACTACGCCAAGAAGGACTCCGGCGCCAAGAAGGAAGAGGGTTCGGACACCAAGGACAAGGAGGACTAGTCCCCTTTCTCCCCGTTTCCTTCGCCCGGCTGGCGCGGGGAGCTTTTGGGCGGCCCCGTTCTGGTAGGGGGCGCCCAGGGCACCACCTGGTCCCCCGGGGCGAGGGAGAGGAGCCCCTCCCGCACCTCCAGCACGCCCCGGTAGGCGGTCCCGGGGGCGTAGACCTCCCCCGGGCTTAGCCGCTTGACCTGGAGCACCCGCAGGGTCCCGTCCAGGAAGGCCACCACCACGGGGAAGCGGTAGCCCTCGGCGCTGAAGGGGGCGTCCGTGGCCTCGGGGAAGAGGTAGAGGAGGGCTTCCAGCCCCTCCTCCCGCAGGCCGAGGCCCCGCCGCCAGGCCTCCGGGGTCCGGGCCACCCGCCCCCGGAGGGTGTGGGGGCCTTCCGGGGTGAGGACGGTGAGGACCTCGGCCGGAGGGGGGGCCTGGAGGCGCCGCGCCGCGAGCAGGTAGCCCATAAAGGAGAGGACGGAGAGGAGGACGAGGAGGGCGAAGGCCAAAAGGGGGAGGAAGGGGTTCCGCTCCACTGGCTTCATCTCACCGCTGGGGCCAGCGCTTCAGGGCCTCCCCCCCGACCCGGGCCCCCTCGGCGAGGCCGCGGCGGCGGAACCAGCCCTGGTTCACCTCCAGGGCCCCTTGGTAGACCACGCCCGGGTAGTAGACGGGGCAGGGGTCGGCCCGGCAGGGCTCCATGTCCAGGATGCGCAGGATAACGCCTTGCCGGTCAAAGAAGGCGATGGAAAGGGGGATGAGGGTGTTTTTCATCCAGAACCCGCCCGCCGTGGGCTCGGGGAAGAGGAAGACCATGCCCTCGTCCTCGCCGAGGCGCTCGCGGAACATGAGGCCCTGGGCCCAGCGCTCCGGGGTGTCGGCCACCTCCACCTTGAGGAGGTGGCGCTTGCCGTTCCCCTCCACGTAGAGGGTGCTCTTGGGGAAGGTGAGGGCCAGGGCGAGCCCTAAAAGGCCCAAGAGTCCCCAAAGCCGGTGGCGCATGGGCCCATTATGGCAGAAGGGGCCGGAGGTGGGCCTGGATCGCCCTCGCGATCTCCTCCTCGGGGAGGGTGGCGTCCAGGACCACGAAGCGCCCGGGCTCGGCCCGGGCGAGGGCCAGGTACCCCTCCCGCACCCTGCGGAAGAACTCCAGGCCGAGTCCTTCCAGGCGGTCCGGGCGGCGCACCCGGCGGAGGGCGGCCTCCGGGGGCAGGTCCAGGAGGAAGGTGAGCCGGGGCTTAAGCCCCCGGGTCGCCTCCCGGGCCACCTCCCGCAGCCAGGGGAGGGGGAGGCCCCGGCCATAGCCTTGGTAGGCCAGGCTGGAGTCCAGGTAGCGGTCGGAGATCACCACCTTCCCCGCGGCGAGGCCGGGGAGGATCACCTTGCGCACGTGCTCTGCCCGGTCGGCGCTGAAGAGGAGGTACTCCGCCTCGGGGGAAAGCTCTTGGGTGAGGAGGAGGCTCCGCACCTCGGGAAGCCCTCCCCCGGGTTCCCGGGTGAGGAGGACGGGGCGGCCCTGGGCCTCCAGGAAGGCGGCGAGCCGCCTCGCCTGGGTGGTCTTGCCGCTGCCGTCCAGGCCCTCGAGGGTGAGGAAGAGCCCCGGCATCTAAAGCCCCGTGGGGTGGTCCAGGAAGACCCAGGGGAGGCCGAAGCGGGCCTCGAGGTGGGCGGCGAGGGCCTTCACCCCGAAGGTCTCCGTGTCGTAGTGGCCGGCGTAAATGACGTTGAGGCCCCGCTCAAAGGTCTCGTGAAAGACGCTGTGCTTGGGCTCCCCGGTGACGAAGAGGTCGGCGTCCACCTTGGGGAGGAGGCCCGTTCCCGAGCCTGAGACGAGGATCACCGTCTCCACGTGGTCCAGGCCTCCTTGGTGCACCAAAGGCTGCATCCCGGTGAGCTGGCCCAGGCGGTCGGCCACCTGCAGGAGGGGGGTGGGCTGGGGGAAGCGCCCTTTCACCCCCACGTCCCAGGGCGTGAGGTCCACAAGCCCGAGCTCCCGGGCCAGGACGAAGTTGTTGCCCACCTCCTCGTGGGCGTCCAGGGGCAGGTGGGCGGCGTAGAGGTTGATCCCCCCTTGGAAGAGGGTCTCCAGGCGGCGCTTGTGGTGGCCCACGATGGGGAAGGGCTTTCCCCAGAAGAGGCCGTGGTGGACGATGAGGAAGTCCACCTCCTCTTCCAGGGCCTTCCGGAAGATGGCCTCCCCGGCGTCCACCGCCGCCCCCACCTTGCGGACGGTCCTCTTCCCCTCCACCTGGAGGCCGTTCAGGGAGGGGTCCTGGGGGAAGTCCTGGATCCTCAGGTAGGCGTCCAGGTAGCGCACCAGCTCGTCCCGGTCCATGGGGAAAGCTTACCCGATGCCTCCCGGGGGGCTTTGCGGGCGGATGACCGGTCAGTATTATGACGGCATGGAGCCCGAAACCCTGCTGAAGCTCCGCTTCCTCTCCGACCTCACCCCAGGCCCTGAGGGCCTTCCCCTCTTCCTCCTCACGGAGATCCAGGAGGGGGATCCGCCCCGCTACCGTTCCCGCATCGCCCTCTTTGACGGGGCCTTGCGCCTCCTCACCCAGGAGGAGGCGAGAAGGCCCCGCTACCGCGCCCCCTTCCTCTACTTCCTGCGCCGGGTGGGGGAGCGGGAGGAGCTTTTCCGCCTGGACCTCCGGGGAGGCGAGGCGGAGCGTCTCACGGAGACCGCCGGGGTCCTGGACTACGCCTTGGGCCCCGGGGGCGGGGTGGCCTTCCTGGCCCTCAAGGAGGCGCCCAGGCCCGGCGGCCCCCGCCGCTTCCAAGGCTGGCCCTTCAAGTTTGACGGCCGCGGCCTCCTGCCCGAGGGGAACGTGGCCCTCTACGCCCTGGAGGAGGGCAAGGTCCGCCTCCTCCTGGACCGCTACCCCCCGCCCAAGGAGATGGTCTACGCCCCCGAGGGGCTCTATTTGGTCATGCCCGAGGACGCCCGGGCCCAGGCGGAGGGCCGGGACACCCTCTTCCTCCTCCGGGAGGGGCGGCTGGAGAAGGTCTATGGGGGCGTGGGCCCCATTTTCGCCCTGGAGTGGAGCCCCGAAGGGCTCTTCTTCCTGGGGCACGCCTTTGAGCGGGGTGGGGGCACGGAGGCGAGGCTTTACCACCTTAGGGGGGGCGAGGCCCGGGTGCTCCTCGAGGGGAGCCTCCAAAACTCCCTCAACTCCGACCTGCGCTACGGCCAGCACCCCCAGGGCCCCAGGTGGGGCGAAGACGGGGTCTATGTGGTGCGCACCGAGGCGGGGAGGGCGCGGCTTTACCGGGTGGGCCTGGACGGGAAGGCGGAGGCCCTCACCGAGGAGGGGAGCGTCCTCGCCTTCGCCCTCACGGAGCGGGGGCTTTTCCTCCTCAAGGAGGACTTCACCCACCCGGCCCGCCTCGAGGGCCCCTTGGGCACCTTTGACCCCAACGCCGGGGTCTTGGACCTGGCCGAGCCCCTCTACACCGAGTGGACAAGCCCCGAGGGGCACAAGGTCCCGGGGTGGGTCCTTTTGCCCGAGGGGGAGGGACCCCACCCGGTGATCCTCTACATCCACGGGGGGCCCCACACCGCCTTCGGGGCCGCCCCCATGCTGGAGCTCCAGCTTTTCCGCCGGGCGGGCTACGCCGTGGCCTTTTCCAACCCCCGGGGCTCCACGGGCTACGGCCAGGACTTCGCCCTTTTGGAGGGGGAGTGGGGGGAGCGGGACGAGCGGGACCTCATGGGGTTCTTGGACCACGTCCTCGCCCACTTCCCCCTGGACCCCAAGCGGGTGGGGGTGGCGGGGGGAAGCTACGGCGGGTACATGACGAACTGGCTCACGGCCCGCTACCCCGAGCGCTTCAAGGCGGCCGTCACCGACCGGAGCATCTGCAACTGGCTGAGCTTCTTCGGGGCGAGCGACATCGGCCCCCGGTTCACCTACCTGGAGCTTAAGGCCAAGCCCTGGGAAAGGTCCGAGGTCCTTTGGGAGAAGAGCCCCCTCCGCCTCGTCCACCGGGTCCGGACCCCCACCCTCGTGGTCCACTCGGAAGAGGACCACCGTTGCCCCATAGACCAGGGGGAGACCTGGTACACCGCCCTCTTCCACCTCGGGGTGAAGACCGCTTTCTTCCGGGTGCCCGAGGAAGGCCACGAGCTTTCCCGCTCGGGGCGGCCCGACCGCCGCCTGGCCCGGCTTCGGGCCTACCTGGACTGGTGGCGGGAAAACCTGTAAACCCCCTGCCTCCTTCGCCGGGTAGGGCGGGGGAGGCAGGGGGTTTTACCGGGGAGGCTTCAGGCCTGGTTCTCCGCCACGGGCTCGGGGATGGGGCCGAAGGCCTCCTCGTAGCGGGCGATGTTCTCCGCGAGGCTACGGAGGAGGGCCTTGGCGTGCTGGGGGCTGGTGACGATCCGGCTCACCACGAGGGCCCCCCCCTGGGGCTGGAGCAGGGCGAAGTCCAGGATGAACTCGTTTTTGGTGTGGGCGATGAGGGCCAGGTTGGCGTAGCGGCCCTGGGCCACGTCCTTGTCAATGTTGATGTCCAGCTTCAGCTCGTTCATGCTAACGCCTCCTCAATGCGCAGGCGCACTCCCTTGAGGGCCACCCGGGCCCGGCCCAGGTCCTGGAGGTCCTCCAGCAAGAGCAGGAGGTGGTGGCCGGCCACGGGCGCCAGGAAGAGGGCGCCCTCGGGGTACTCTACCACGAGCTCCGCCACCTCCTCCCCCTGGCTTTGGGCCAGGGCCACGCCCAGGCCCAAAAGGGCGGCGGCCCGCTCCGCCGCGCCGGAGGCCTCCCCCACCGCCTCCAGGAGGAGGCCGTCGGGGCGGAGCAGGNCCGCTCCCCGGACGCCCCGCTCCAAAAGGCCCTCGAGGACCTCCCTCAGCCTTCCCTCCACGCTTCCTCCAGCCTCAGGGCGATGCGGGAAAGCTCCTGTCCCACGGCCTTGCGGTTCAGGCCCCGGTGGACCACCGCCCCCAGGAGGAACTCCCCCACCCGGACGGCCAGGACCTCCCGGTCCTCCGTGGCCAGGGTGAAGCGGAGGACCTTCCCGCCCAGGGCCTGGGCCAGGGGGTCCATGCGCCGCGCCAAGGCGGCGAGCTCCGCCGCCAGGGCCTCGGCGGAAGGCGGCCCCTGGCCCAAGGCCTCAATGACCAGGCCGTCCATCCCCGTGAACACCGCCTGGTCCACGCCCAAGGCCGACAAGCCCGTCAAGTAGGCCATGCCACCACCCCCCCTGCCCGGTCCAGAAGGCGCCGGGCGGCCAGCCGCGCCTGGCCCAGGTTGGCCTCCGGGGTGAGGAGGAGAAGGAGGAAGAGGGGTTCCGGGTCCCGGGTGCGCATGCTCCTCAGGTAGCCTACCACGCCCGTCCCCCCCACCAGGAGCTCGCCCACCTCCTCCGCCCCCAGGCTCCGGGCGTAGGCCGCCCGGGCCTGCCGCCACAAGGCGGCGTGCTCCGCGATGGCGGCCTCGAGGTCCAGGGGGCGCTTCCTCACCCCCTCCACCAGGAGGCCGTCCGCGGTGCCGATGGCCGCCGCCAGGCTCCCCTCCACCCGGTCCAGTAGGTCTTGGAGAAGCTCGGGTCCGATCCGCATCCCTAGACGGGCCGCCTCCCCTCCAGGGCCCGGCCCAGGGTCACCTCGTCGGCGTACTCCAGGCTCCCCCCCACGGGGAGGCCGTAGGCGGGCCGGGTCACCCGCACCCCCCGCTTCTTCAGCTCCTCGGCGAGGTAGAGGGCGGTGGCCTCCCCCTCCACGGTCATGGAGGTGGCGAGGACCACCTCCTCCACGCCTTCCAGCCGCCGGAAGAGGCCCTCCAGGTTGAGCTCCTTGGGGCCGATGCCCTCCAGGGGGTTCAAGGCCCCTCCCAGGACGTGGTAGAGGCCCCGGAACTCCCCGCTCCGCTCCAGGGCGTACAGGTCGGCCACGCTCTCCACCACGGCGAGGAGGGAGCGGTCCCGGTCCTCGTCCTGGCAGATGGGGCAGAGCTCCCCCTCGGCCAGGTTGCCGCACTCGCGGCAGGCCCGGACCCGCTTGATCCCCTCCAGGGCCTCCGCCAGGGCCTCGGCCTCCTCCTTGTGGAAGGCGAGGTGGAGGGCCAGGCGCTGGGCCGTCTTGGGGCCGATGCCGGGGAGGCGGGAGAGGGCCCGGGTGAGCTTGAGGAGGCTTTCCGGGTAGCGCATCTAAAAGAGCTTCCCCAGCATCTGCCCCACGCCCCCGAGCTCCTTGGCCATCTCCTTCTCCGAGAGCTCGTGGGCCTTGGTCTGGGCGTCCTGGATGGCCACCAGAAGGAGGTCCTCGAGGCCCTCCGGGTCGTCCTGGAAGGCCTTGAGGGCCTCGGGCTTGAGCCTCAGGGCGAGGATCTTCCCGTGGCCGTTCGCCTCCACCTCCACGAGGCCCTGGGCCGAGCCCACCACGGTCATCCGCTCCAGGCGCTCCTGCACCTCGGCGGCCTTCTTCTGAGCCTTCTGCGCTTCCTTGAGAAGCTTCTGGAAGTTCATCGTCCCTCCCCTATGAGTATAGTGGAAGGCATGGAGCGCCCAAGGAGGCTGCGTTCGCCTCTTCTCCGCCCCCTGGTGGCCGAGGTGGAGCTTTCCCCAAAGCACCTCATCCTCCCCCTCTTCGTGAAGGAGGGGGGGGAGAAGGAGGAGGTTTCCTCCATGCCCGGGGTCTTCCGCCACCCCCTCTCCGGGCTTCCCCGCGTGGCGGAGGAGGCCTTGAAGGCGGGCCTCGGCGGGGTCATCCTCTTCGGCGTCCTGCCCCAGGAGGCCAAGGACCCCATGGGGAGGGGGGCCTACGCCGAGGACGGGGTGGTGCAGCGGGCCATACGGCTTCTCAAGCGGGAGTTCCCCGAGCTTCTCGTCCTCGCCGACACCTGCCTTTGCGAGTACACGGACCACGGCCACTGCGGCGTGGTGAAGGAGGGCCCCCTGGGCTTCTACGTGGACAACGACGCCACCTTAGACCTCCTCGCCAGGACCGCCCTCTCCCAGGCCCAGGCGGGGGCGGACGTGGTGGCCCCGAGCGCCATGATGGACGGGCAGGTTAAGGCCATCCGGGAGGCGTTGGACCGGGGGGGGTTCGCCCACGTGCCCATCCTCTCCTACGCGGTGAAGTACGCCTCCGCCTTCTACGGGCCCTTCCGGGAGGCGGCCCAAAGCGCCCCGGGCTTCGGCGACCGCTCGGGCTACCAGATGGACCCCCGGGCGGGCCTGTGGGACGCCCTTCGCGAGGCGGCTTTGGACGATTTAGAAGGTGCGGACATGCTCATGGTGAAGCCCGCCCTGCCTTATCTGGACGTGCTTTCCGCCCTGAAGGGACGCTTCGCCAAGCCCCTCTTCGCCTACCAGGTCTCCGGGGAGTACGCCATGCTCAAGGCCGCGGCCCTCAAGGGGTGGCTGGACGAGAGGCGGGCCGTGCTGGAAAGCCTCTTCGCCCTGCGCCGGGCCGGGGCCCAGGGGATCCTCACCTACTACGCCCTCGAGGCCGCCCGCTGGCTGAAGGAGGCCTAGGCCTCCTTGGGCTTAGGGGCAGGGATGCCCCCCGTGAGGAGGGTGTAGCCCGCAGCGAGGGCCACCATGGCCCCCGCGAGGAGGAAGACCCTGGGGGCGCCCAAGGGTTCCTCCAGGGCCCCGCCCCACATGGTGCCGAGGAGGACGGCGGCGTTCATCACGGCGCTGAAGGCGGCGAAGATCCGCCCCCGCATCTCCTGCGGGGTGTTGAGCTGGAGGATGGAGCGGGCGGGCACGATGAAGGCCATGTTGAGGAAGCCGCTCACGAAGAAGGCGGCGAGGACCCAGGCGTAGACGGGGAAGAGCCCCACCGAGGCCTCAAAGACCCCGAAGAGGAGAAGGGCGAGGAGGAAGAGGCGCTCCCGGGGGATCCGCCTCAGGAGGTAGGGGAGGCCCACGCCCCCCAGGATGGCCCCCAGGGCCATGGCCGCCTCCATGAAGCCGAACCCCGCCGAGCCCACCCCGAGCCACTTGAGGGCGAGGACCACGCCCAAGGCGGTCTCTACCGAGCCGAAGGCGGCGGCGGCGAAGAGGGTGCCCACGGTGCGGCGGACGGCGGGCTGGCGGAAGAGGTGGCCCAGGCCCTCCTTCACCCGCTCCAGGTACCCCGCCTTGGGCAGGGCCTGGGGCTTCAAGGGGGGAAGGCCGGCGAGGAGAAGGCCCGAGGCCAGGTAGGTGAGGGCGTCCAGGTAGAAGGCGTAGGCGGGGCCCACCCAGGCCACCAGGACCCCGGCCGCCCCCACGAAGAGGACCTCGGAGATGCGGTCGGCGAGGAGGATGAGGCCGTTGGCCTCGTCCACCTCCTCCTCGGGCACGAGGTCGGGGACCACGGCGTTTTGAATGGGGTCGTGGAGGTCTCGGAGGAGCTCCATGAGGAAGACGAGGAGGAGAAGCGCGGGAAGGCTTTGGGCCCCGAGGAGGGGGATGAGGGCCACGAGGGGGGCCCTGAGGAGGTCCGACCAGACCAGAAGCCGCTTCCGGTCCTGGGTGTCGGCCCAGGCGGAAAGCAGGGGGGAGAAGACCACGGTGCCGAGGAGCTGGGTGCCCAGCACCAGGGAGACCCAGAGGGCGTTTTCCGTGAGCAGGTAGACGAGGACGAGGAGGGCCACCCGGTGGACCTTGCTCCCCGCTTGGGAGACCAGGTAGGCCGCCACCAGGCGGGCGAAGGCCTTATGGCGCAAGACCCGCATCGCCGCTCCTTGGAGCGGATTATACCTTGGCCGTTCTCCAGGTCAAGGGAGGGGGAGGAGGGTGTAGGCCAGGCGGCGCCCTTCCCGGGCCAGGACCAGGGCCCTTTCCCCCAGGCGGTAGACCAGGAGGTCTTTTAGCCGCCTCGGCACCTCCCCCGCCTGGCCCAGGTAGACGGCGTCCTCCTTCAGGCGCACGGAGAGGACGTGCTGGTCCAGCTTCAGGGCCTGGGGCTCGGGGGTCAGGGCCAGGAAGTGGACCTCCCCCCCGAGGGTCTCCCGGGTGGGGGGGCGGCGGCCCAGGTACTCCCGGAGGGCTTGGCCCAGGGTCTGGGCCTCCGCCTCCAGGCCCAGGGCCTGGCCCACCTCTTGGAGGAGGGGAAGGGGGTCGGCCTGGCCCAGGCGCTTGAGGGTGAGCTCCAGGCCCTTGCGGGCGAAGTCCTGGAGGGCCTCTTCCGGCGCTTTGCGGTACTTCTCCGCCAGGGCGGGGCCGAAGGCCTGGGCCTGGAACTCGCCTTTGAGGCGGGTGGAAAGCCCCCTCAGGAGCCGGAGGTAGGCGTAGTCCTTTCCCGGGTGAAGGAGGTAGGCGAGGAGCCTTCCCTCGGCCAGAAGCTCGTAGAGACGGAGGCCGCTTCGGGCCTCGAGCCTCAGGTGGAGGAGGTCGTTCTCCCGCACCGCCCAGACCTCCAGGTCCTCCCAGGGGAGGACGAGGGTGTCCTCCAGGGGGTGGTCCTCCCCCTCGAGGCCCAGGTACCAGGTGCCCCCCGCGTGGCTCAGGGTGAGGGTGAGGGGGCCGAGGGCCACGGGGCCCGGGGCGAGGCGCAGGGTGAGGAGGCCCTCCTCCTCTTGCCCGGGCTCGGGGACCCTGGGCCAGGGGGTCTCCCCCTGGGGGGTGGGGAGGAGGCTGAGGAGGGCGACCACCTTCTCCAGGGCCACGCGGAACCGTCCCTTCTCCTCCTCCAGGAGGAGGTCCCGCCGCCTCGCCTCCTGGGCCGCCTTGCGCAGGCGCTCCTCCAGCTGGGCCACCTCCTTCTCGCCCGCGCCCAGGCGGCGGGCCTCCTCCAGGGCCCGGCGGAGGGCGGGGAGGTCGGGCTTGGGCGGCAGGTTGTAGGCCCCCTCCCACTCCAGGAGGCGGTTCAGGAAGCGCCGGACGTAGGTGCGCGTCTCCTCCGGGGGAAGGGGGAGGAGCTTGGGAAGCTCCCGCGCCGTCTCCAGGAAGTCCACCACCAGGGCCTGGGCCACCTTGGGGTCGTCCAGGTCCACGAGCGTGTCGGAGAGGGAGGGGATGGGACGGGTGGGGACGAAGCGGGAGAGGTTGAAGTCCCTCTTGAACCCCGGGGTCTCCCGGTAGAGGGCGAAGTTGTCCAGGAAGGCGTGGATGAGCCGGAGCTCCTCCCGCCTCCCCGCGAGGAGGGCCTCGAGGCGGGCCTTCACGTCCCGCTCCACCTGGAGCCGCCACACCTTGAGGGCTAGGGCGGCCAGGGGGCTCGCCTCCGGAGGCGGGGGCTCGGGCTCCTCGGGCACGGCGATGGCGGGGAGCTCCACGGGGGCTTGGGCCTCGGGGGCGAGGGCCCGCCTTTGGGCGCGGAAGCGGGCGTCCGCCTGGCGGAAGCGCTTGGCCAAGGGCCCCGGCAGGCGGGACTGGATGAGGAGTTGGCGGAGCCTTAGGAGGGCCTGCTTCCCCCCTTTAGGCGTGCGGCCCTGGAGGAGGTCCTCCACCCGGTACTCGTAGAGGTCCACCAGGTCGTCCAGGTGGTCCACGCCTCCATCCTATACAATGGAGCCGATGCGCATCGGTCCCCGGCTGAGCGTGGCCGCCGTTTCCCACGTGGGCCGCCGCCAGAACAACGAGGACTTCCACCGGGTCCTCCCCCTGGAGACGCCCGCGGGGCTTTTGCTCCTCCTCGCGGTGGCCGACGGGATGGGGGGCCTCGAGGCCGGGGAGTGGGCGAGCAAGCTCGCCATTGAGGCCCTCTCCGAGGCGGCCCGGGGCTACGCGGAGCACCTCCAGAGCGGCCGCCCCGCCGTGGGCCTCGCCCGGGTCATGGAAAAGGGTTTCCTCCTGGCCCGGCGCCGGGTGGAGCGGGAGGCGGAGCGGCCCGGGCGCCGGGGGATGGGCACCACCCTCACCGCCTTCCTCTACGCCGACTGGCTCAAGGAGGGGGTGGTGGGGCACATCGGCGACTCCCGGGCCTACCGCTTCGGCCCCACCGGGGTTTTTCGCCTCACCGAGGACCACTCCTGGGTGGCGGAACGCCTGAAGGAGGGGGTCCTCACCCGGACCGAGGCGGAGCGCCACCCCTACCGCAACGTCCTCACCCGGGCCCTGGGCCTTCCCGAGGCGCGCTTTGACCTCGTGGAGGTGCGCCTCGCCCCGGGAGAGGGGGTGCTTCTCGTGACCGACGGGCTCTACGGGCACGTGCCCGAGGAGGAGTGGCGGCTTGGGCGGGACCTCCAGGCGAGCCTGGAGGCCATGGTGGCCGAGGCCTTGCGGCGGGGCGGGGACGACAACGTCACCGCCGTGGCCCTGCGGGTGGAGTGATGGCCCTGCTCCTCGCCGCCCTCCTCGTCCTCCTCACGGCCCTCCTGGCCGTCCGCCTCCCGGCCTGGGCCTCGGCCCTCCTCCTCGGCCTTCTCGCCGGGAGCGGGTACGCCCTGGGGGTCCGCTCGGAGGCCTTGCCCGCCGGGGCGCTTCTCTTGCTCGGGGCCCTCGCCGCCCCCCGCCTCTACTTGGGCCCGAGGCGGCGGAAGCGGCCCGAGCGGCGGCCCCCAGGCCCGAAGCGCCCCGCCGCGGCGGGGACCACGGCCGAGCGGGAGGCCCTCTCCCAGCGGTACGAGATCCTGGAGAAGGTGGGCCTCGGGGGGATGGCCACCGTCTACAAGGCCAAGGACCGGAAGACGGGCCGCTTGGTGGCCCTGAAGGTTCCCCAGGAGCGCTTCCTCGGGGACCCCAGGTTTGTGCGCCGCTTCCACCGGGAGGCCGAGGTCCTTACCCGCATGGACCACCCCAACATCGTCAAGGTCTACGACCACGGCCAGGTGGAGGGCGTCCACTACATCGCCATGGAGTTTCTGGACGGGGAGGGGCTGGACAAGCTCATTGAGGAAAGGCGCCTCTCCCTTAGGCAGGCGGCGGCCATCCTGGCCCGGGTGGCGGACGCCCTGAAGCACATCCACGCCCAGGGGATCGTCCACCGGGACATCAAGCCGGGGAACATCATGGTCCTCAAGGGGGCCTTGAGGGAGGACGGGGTGGACCCCAGAGGGGTGCGCCTCATGGACTTCGGCATCGCCGCGGGCCGGGTCCTCACCCGCCTCACCATCACCGGGGCCCGGATCGGCACCCCCGTGTACATGAGCCCGGAGCAGGCCAAGGGGCAGAAGCTGGACCACCGCTCGGACATCTACTCCCTGGGGATCGTCCTCTACGAGGCCCTCACCGGCCAGCCCCCCTTCACCGGGGGGTACGAGACGGTGATCCATCAGCAGATCTTCCAGATGCCCACGCCCCCCAAGCAGCTCAGGCCCGAGATCCCCCAGGCCCTTTCCGACCTGGTCCTCAGGATGCTGGAGAAGGACCCCGCCAAGCGGCCGGGCCTGGACGAGGTGGTGCGGGTCCTCGAGGGCCCCTGGGAGGAGGAACGGGAGCTTCCCGAGGCCCAGTACCTCCTGGTGGCCGTGGAGGCGAAGAAGGGGGCGGTGCGCCTCTTGGACCTGGAGGGCACCCCGGCCCGCCTCCTCTCCGGGGTGGGGTCGGGGGCGGGGCAGTTCCCCTCGCCTCCCTTGGCCGTGGCCGCCGATCCCGAGGGGGGGATCTGGGTCGCCGTCTTCCAGCACGGGGAGAGGCTCGTCCACCGCCTCTCCCCCCAAGGGGAGGTCCTCCTCTCCACCGGGCCCTACGGGATGAAGCCGGGGGAGTTCCTCCTCCCCGTGGGGCTCGCCGTCCTCGAGGACCAGGTCTTCGTCTTGGACGGGGAGACGGCCACGGTGAGCCGGCTGGACCTCGCGGGGCGGTACCAGGGCCGCTTCGGGGGCCAGGGGCTTGGGCGGGGCACCTTCCAAGACCCCAAGGCCCTGGTGGCGGCCGAGGGGCACCTCTTCGTCCTGGACTACGGCAACCGGCAGGTGCAGCGCCTCACCCCCGAGGGGGGGTACCTCTCCCGCTACGCCTTCCGCCGCTCCCGCGAGGACGGGGCCCTTAGGCTCCTCGGGGGGTTGGGGGTGGGGGAGGGCAGGCTCTACCTTTACGACGTGGAGGCGGTCAAGGTCCGGGTGCTGGACCTCTCGGGGCGGCTTCTCGCCTCCTACCCCCTGCCCCTTCTGGAGGGGGAGGACCGGATGAGCCTCGTGGAGCTCCTTCCTGTGGGCCGGGTCCTTTACGCCGCCCGCCGGGGCTCTAGCCGCATCCACCGGATCTCCCTGGACACCGGGGAGGCCCTTCCGCCCTTGGAGGTCTACGCGCCCGTGCGAGGCCTGGCCCTTTGGAGGCGGACGCCGTGAGGGTGCTTCTGGTGGAGGACGACCCTGGGGTGCGGGAGGCCTTGGAGCTCGGCCTTTCCCTGGAGGGGCACGAGGTGCGGGCCGTGGACCGGCCCGAGGAGGCCTTAGGCCTTCTTTCCTGGGCCGAGGTGGTGGTTTTGGACGTGCTCTTGCCCCAGGGGGACGGGTTTTCCCTTTTGCGCGCGATCCGGGAGCGCTCCGAGGTCCCCGTCCTCATGCTCACCGCGTTGGACGGGGTGGAGTGGCGGGTGAAGGGCCTTAGGGAGGGGGCCGACGACTACCTGGTGAAGCCCTACAGCCTCCAGGAGCTCCTCGCCCGCCTCGAGGCCCTGGTCCGCCGGGCGCGGAGGCGCGAGGAGGTCCTCGCCTACAAGGACCTCCGCCTCTACCCCCGGCGCATGGAGGCCTTCCGCGGGGAAAGGCGCCTCGCCCTCTCCCCCAAGGCCTTCCTCCTCCTGAAGGCCTTTCTCGAGGCCCCGGAGGAGGTCCTGTCCAAGGAGGCCCTGATGCGGAAGGTCTGGGGGGAGGAGGTGGAGCCCGCCACCTTGGAGGTCCACCTCTCCGCCCTGAGAAAGGCCCTGGGGGAGCCCAGTCCCATCCAGACGGTGCGCGGGTATGGCTACCGCCTTTTCCTCCCTGAGGGCTAGGCTCTTCGCCCTCCTCCTCCTCGCCCTTCTCCTCCTCCTCGCCCCCTTGGCCTGGCTTTCCGCCCGGGAGGCGGAGCGGGCCGCGAGCGAGGACCTGAGGCGGGCCCTCTACACCCGGCTTTACCTCCTCCAGGCGGAGGGGGTCCAGGACGAGGAGCGGCTCCTCCTGGAGCTTTTCCGCCTGGCCCAGCTCTTCGGGGGCGGGGTGGGGTTTGTCCTCCGGGAGGGGGAGGCCCGCTTCACCCAGCTCGGGGACTGGCCTCTGCCCCCCGGGCTTCCCGCGGCTTTGGCGGCGGAAGGGGTCTACCAGGGGGTCTTTCGGGGGACGCTCTATGTGGCCCTGGCCCAAGGGGGGCTCGCCTACGGCCTTGCGGTGCCCCTGGAAGGGGTTTCCGGGCTCGGCCGGCGCCTCCTCGCCCGCTACGCCCTCTGGGGCGGGGGGCTTTTGCTTGGGGTCTTCCTCCTCGCCGCCCTCGCCCTCTCCTGGACCCTCCGTCCCCTCCGGGACCTGGAGAAGGCCTTGCGGGCCCGGGCGCCCGAGGACCTGAGCCCCCTCCCCGACCCGGGCCTGGCCGAGCTAAGGCCGGTGGTGGCGGCGCTGAACGCCCTTTTCGCCCGGGTGGGGAGGCTCCTCGCCGAGCTCGCCGAGAAGGAGGAGGCGGCCCGGCGCTTCGCCCGCCACGCCTCCCACGAGCTCCGCACCCCCCTCACCGCCCTCAAGGGCTACCTGGAGGTGCTCCGCCGGAAAAACGAGCCCCGGGCCCTGGAGGGGGCCTTGCGGGAGGCCGGGCGCATGGAGGCCCTCCTCGCGGGGCTTCTCCGCCTCTCCCGCCTCGAGGCCCTTCCGCCCCAGAGGGTCCCCTTGGACCTCCGGGCCTTCCTGGAGGCCCAGGGCCTCGAGGTCCAGGGGGAGGGGAGGGTCCTGGCCGACCCCGAGCTTTTGGCCCTCGCGGTGGAGAACGTTCTGGAGAACGCCCGCCGCCACGGCAGGCTTCCCGTGCGGGCGGAGCTTTCCCGGGAAGGGGAAGGGGTCTGGGTCTGGCTCGTGGACGCGGGCCCCGGGTTCCCCGAGGACCTCCTTCCCCGGGTCCTGGAGCCCTTCGTCCACGGGGGCAAGGGGACGGGGCTCGGCCTCGCCCTGGTGGCCGCGGTGGCCCGGGCCCACGGGGGCAGGGTCCGCGTGGAGAACCGCGGGGGGGCGGGGGTGGGGCTTTACCTGCCTTTGGCTCCGCTTAAGGTTTCCCCCGGTGTGCCCTTTGGGGAGGGGGGCTAGCCTGGGTCCTGGGAGGTGATGCGGGATGAAGAAAGCGGTTGTCGGCGTGCTGGCTCTTTTGGCGGGCCTCTCCCTGGCCCAGCAGGTGGACTACCGGGAGGCGGCCCGGGCGGCGGCGGCCCTCGCCCGGCTCCAGACCGTGGCCGAGAAGGCCTCGGGGGAGGAGAAGCTCCTCCAGTGGGCCCAGGAGGTGAAGGCCCGGGCCGAGCGGAGCTACGAGGCCCAGGACCACTTCAAGGCCCTCCGGGAGGCCCAGGCGGCCCTCCTCCTCTACCGGGCGGCCCAGGGGGCCCCGAAGGAGAAGGAGGGGATGGGTGGAGAGGTGCGGCGGGACCGGCCCGCCCCCGAGCGGGGGAAGCCCGGCCTTATGGCGCGGAGGCACCCCGGCTTCGGCCCTGGGGAGCGCCGGGAGGCCTTGGCCCAGAGGGTGAAGGCCCAGGCCCCGAAGGCGGTGGAGCGGGCGGAGAAGGAGCTCGCCTACTACCGGGGGCAGGACCCGCTGGTGCGAAGCCTCATCGCCGAGGCCAAGGCCCGGCTGGACAAGGAGCCCGGAAGGGCCTTCCTCCTCGCCCAGGCGGCGTTGGCCCTGATCTCCGCCGAACGGGGGTTCTAGGGTAAGGATGCGGTGGCTCGCCGGCCTCCTCCTCCTCGCCCAGGCGGTCCTGGGCCAGGGGGGGGCCGGCGGGCCGGTGGCTTCTCCGTCAGGAGAATACCTAGGAGAGCGGGCGCTTTTCCGTTGCCTCGAGGTCCTCAAGGGCCTCGAGGTCCAGGCCTTCTACCGGGAGGGTCCGGACCTCCTCGTCCTCCTCGGGCGGGAGCGGCCCCTCCTCGTTTTGGCCCTGGAGGGGGGAAGGCTTTGGCCCCACCCGCGGCCGCCCCGGGGGAGGCCCCTGCCCAAGCGGCCCTTCCCCTTCCTGCGGGAGCTCACCCTGGCCCCCTGGGTGCTGGAGGTGGAGGGGGAGTACCGCTGCTTCGTCCTCCACCGCGGGCGGGTGGTGGGGATCCTCCGCCTGGACCAGGACCTCCGCCCCCTGCCCCTCTTTTAGGCCGGGCAGAGTGGGTGGGGAGGCGCTTTGGGGCCCCCGCCGCGGGCGGGGGGCTTAGCCTTGGCCCCGGCATGTGCTAAGCTTTTCTCCGTGTGCCCCTTGGGGGCTTGGGAGGAGCCATGGAGTACCGTTTGAAAGCGTACTACCGCGAGGGAGAGAAGCCGTCGGCCCTCAGGCGGGCGGGCAAGCTGCCTGGGGTCATGTACAACCGGCACCTGAACCGGAAGGTCTACGTGGACCTGGTGGAGTTTGACAAGGTCTTCCGCCAGGCCTCCATCCACCACGTCATCGTCCTGGAGCTTCCCGACGGCCAGAGCCTGCCCACCTTGGTGCGCCAGGTGAACCTGGACAAGCGGCGTCGGCGCCCCGAGCACGTGGACTTCTTCGTCCTCTCCGACGAGCCCGTGGAGATGTACGTGCCCCTCCGCTTCGTGGGCACCCCGGCCGGGGTGCGGGCGGGCGGCGTGCTCCAGGAGATCCACCGGGACATCCTGGTAAAGGTCTCCCCCCGGAACATCCCCGAGTTCATTGAGGTGGACGTGAGCGGCCTGGAGATCGGCGACAGCCTCCACGCCTCCGACCTCAAGCTGCCTCCTGGGGTGGAGCTCGCCGTCTCCCCCGAGGAGACCATCGCCGCCGTGGTCCCGCCTGAGGACGTGGAGAAGCTCGCCGAGGAAGCGGCGGCCGAGGTGGCGGAGCCCGAGGTCATCAAGAAGGGCAAGGAAGAGGAAGAGGAGTAGCCCAAGGGTCCGGGCGTGTTCCTGGTGGTGGGCCAGGGGAACCCGGGGGAGCGGTACGCCCGCACCCGGCACAACCTCGGCTTCATGGTCCTGGACCGCCTGGGCCTTTCCTTCCGCCCCCGGGGCGAGGCGCTCGTGGCGGAGGCGGAGGGCGGGCTTTTCCTCAAGCCCCTCACCTACTACAACCTCACGGGGCGGGCGGTGGCCCCCCTCGCCCGCTTTTACAAGATCCCTCCCGAGCGGATCCTGGTGGTCCACGACGAGATGGACCTCCCTTTGGGGCGGATCCGCTTCAAGGCCGGGGGGAGCGCCGCCGGGAACCGGGGCGTGCTTTCCATAGAGGAGGCCCTGGGCACCCGGGCCTTCCACCGCCTCCGCCTCGGCATCGGGAAGCCCCCGGACCCCTCCCGGGGGGCGGAGTACGTGCTCTCCCCCTTCCGCGAGGAGGAGCTTCCCGTGGTGGAGCGGGTCCTCGAGGCGGCCAAGGAGGCGGTTTGGTGCTGGGTGCGGGAGGGTCTCCCCCCCTGCGCCGGGCGCTTCAACGGCCTGGACCTCTCCTTGGGGTAAGCTCAGGCCATGAGGGTTCTTCTGATCGCCGGGGGCGTAAGCCCCGAGCACGAGGTCTCCCTCCTTTCCGCGGAAGGGGTTCTGCGCCACATCCCCTTCCCCACGGACCTCGCCGTGATCGCCCAGGACGGGCGCTGGCTTCTGGGGGAAAAGGCCTTGACCGCCTTGGAGGCCAAGGCGGCCCCCGAGGGGGAGCACCCCTTCCCCCCGCCCCTCTCCTGGGAGCGGTACGATGTGGTCTTTCCCTTGCTCCACGGCCGCTTCGGCGAGGACGGGACGGTCCAGGGGTTTCTGGAGCTTTTGGGCAAGCCCTACGTGGGGGCGGGGGTGGCGGCGAGCGCCCTCTGCATGGACAAGGACCTGAGCAAGCGGGTCCTCGCCCAGGCGGGGGTGCCCGTGGTCCCCTGGGTGGCGGTGCGGAAGGGCGAGCCCCCCGTGGTGCCCTTTGACCCCCCCTTCTTCGTCAAGCCGGCCAACACCGGCTCCAGCGTGGGGATAAGCCGGGTGGAGCGCTTCCAGGACCTGGAGGCCGCCCTGGCCTTGGCCTTCCGCTACGACGAGAAAGCGGTGGTGGAGAAGGCCCTCTCCCCGGTGCGGGAGCTGGAGGTGGGGGTCTTGGGCAACGTCTTCGGGGAGGCGAGCCCCGTGGGGGAGGTGCGCTACGAGGCGCCCTTCTACGACTACGAGACCAAGTACACCCCGGGCCGGGCCGAGCTCCTCATCCCCGCGCCCTTGGACCCCGGCACCCAGGAGACCGTTCAGGAGCTCGCCCTCAAGGCCTACAAGGTGCTCGGGGTGCGGGGGATGGCCCGGGTGGACTTCTTCCTCGCGGAGGGGGAGCTTTACCTGAACGAGCTCAACACCATCCCCGGCTTCACCCCCACCAGCATGTACCCCCGCCTCTTTGAGGCGGGGGGGGTGGCCTACCCGGAGCTTCTCAGGCGCCTGGTGGAGCTCGCCCTCACCTAAGCGCCCCTCGGGCCTCCCAGGCTGGCGCAAGCCGGCCTGGGGCGGTATTAGATGTCCAGCTCGGCGTAGCGGGCGTGCTCCTCTATGAACTCGCGCCTCGGGGCCACCTCCTGGCCCATGAGCTTCTCAAAGAGCTCGCTGGCCTCGAGGGCGTCCTGGAGCTCCACCCGCTTGAGGACCCGCTTCTCCGGGTTCATGGTGGTCTCCCAAAGCTGCTCCGGGTTCATCTCCCCCAGGCCCTTGAAGCGCTGGACCTCGTAGTGCTTGCCTTCCAGCTCCTTGAGCCGGGCCTGGAGCTCCTCGTCGGAGTAGAGGTACTCCACCTTCTTCCCCACCTGGAGGCGGTAGAGGGGAGGCTGGGCGATGTAGACGTGGCCCCGTTCAATGAGGGGGCGCATGTAGCGGTAGAAGAAGGTGAGGAGGAGGGTGCGGATGTGGCTTCCGTCCACGTCGGCGTCGGTCATGATGATGATCTTGTGGTAGCGGAGGCCCTCGAGGTCAAAGTGGGCCTCCCCATCCCCCCCGATGCCCACGCCGATGGCCGAGACCATGGCCCGCACCTCGGCGTTCTTCAGGGCCTTGGAGAGCCCCGCCTTCTCCACGTTGAGGATCTTCCCCCGGAGGGGCAGGATGGCCTGGAAGCGGCGGTCCCGGCCCTGCTTGGCGCTCCCCCCTGCCGAGTCCCCCTCCACGATGAAAAGCTCCGCCTCCTCGGGGTTTTCCGTCTGGCAGTCGGCGAGCTTTCCGGGAAGCTCGTCGGACTCCAGGGGGTTCTGCCTGCGGACGAGCTCCCTCGCCTTCCTCGCCGCCTCCCGGGCCTGGGCGGCCCTCAGGGCCTTCTCGTAGACGGCCTTGGCGATGCGGGGGTTCTCCTCCAGGATCTCCAGAAGCCGCTCGTAAACCACCTGGCCCACGGCGGTCCCGGCCTCGGGGTTTAGGAGCTTCCCCTTGGTCTGCCCCTCAAACTGGGGGTTGGGGAGCTTCACCGAGACCACGGCGTAGAGCCCCTCCAGGAGGTCGTCCCCCGTGGGCTGGGGGCCTTTTTCCTTGTTGAGGCCCGCCTTCTTGGCGTACTGGTTCAGGGCGCGGCTGTAGGCGGACTTGAAGGCGGTGAGGTGGGTACCCCCGTCCCGGGTGGGGATCATGTTGGCGTAGGTGAGGATCTCGGCGTTGTACCCCTGGGTGTGGAGGAAGCCCACCTCCACCTCCACCTCCCCGTGGGTGCCCCGGATGAGGAAGGGCTTCTCGTAGAGGAGGTCCTCCCCCTCGGCCAAGGCCTTGGCGAAGGAGGCCACGCCCCCCTTGTCCAGGAAGACCTCCTCCTTTCCGTGCTGGCGGTCCTGGAAGACGAGCTTGAGCCCGGCCACCAGGTAGGCCACCTCCCGGAGGCGGGCCCGGATCTTGCTCGGGTCAAAGCGGAGGTTCCCGAAGATCTCGGGGTCGGGCTTGAAGGTGACCCGGGTCCCGGTCTTCCCCCTGGGGGCCTCGCCCACCACCCGGAGGGGCTCCGTGACCTCGCCCCGGCTGAAGGCGATCCGGTGGTGCTTCCCCTCCCGGAAGACCTCCACCACGGTCCACTCGGAAAGGGCGTTCACCACGCTCGCCCCCACCCCGTGGAGCCCCCCGGAGACCTTGTAGGCGCCCTGCTCAAACTTGCCCCCGGAGTGGAGGGTGGTGTAGATGACCTCCACGGCGGGCTTTCCCTCCTCGGGCATGAGGTCCACGGGGATGCCGCGGCCGTTGTCCTCCACGGTGAGGGAGCCGTCCTCGTTGAGGCGCACCAGGATCTCCGTGGCGTAGCCCGCCAGGGCCTCGTCCACGGCGTTGTCCAGGATCTCCTTGAAGAGGTGGTGGTACCCTTCCACCCCCGTGCCGCCGATGTACATGGCCGGGCGGTGGCGGACCCCCTCCAGGCCCTTGAGCACCCGAATGGCAGAAGCGTCGTAGCTCACCCCTTCAGTATACCACAACCGGAGCGGGGTTTTTCCCCTTGTAAAGGGAGCTCTCCTTGCCTGGGGCCGGAAAGTTTATCGGACTGAGGCCAGTGTATTGCCGCTTTCCGCCCGGGCGTTCCCCGGGTATCCTGCCCTCATGGTTGGGGTCTTCCTGCACGCCTCCCTGGGCCTTTTCCTCCTGGTCGCGGTGCCCGCCTTGGCCCTCGTGGGCCTCTTAGGCTTCTTCCGCCCCCTTCCCTCCCGCTTCTATGCCTTCCTCCGGGGGGTGGCCTGGGTGGCGATCCTCCAGGTCCTCTTGGGCTTTCTCCTCTTCCTCCAGGGCTTGAGGCCCAAGGACGGCCTCCACCTCCTCTACGGCCTCCTCTTGGCGGCGGGGCTCCACTACCTGGGGGGCCTCGAGCCCGGGGGGTGGTTCTACCGGGGCCTCAAGGACCCGCCCAAGCGCCCCGAGCTTTTCGTGGCCCTGGGGCTTCTCTTCTGCGTGGGGCTCGTCCTCCGGGTGTACCTCACGGGCCGGTGAGGGCTTCCCGGGCTACCTTATCCCAGGGTATGAGTCCGGACAATGTAGTGGCGTTTTGCTTTAAAAAGTTTTCCAAGTCCTTTACGTAGCTTTCTCGGAAGATGACGAATCCGTTGGGAAGCCGTTCTAGATGGTGGGCGATTTTGACCCACAAGCGGTAGGCTTCTTCTCTGGTTCGGGCACGCTGGGCTTTTCTTTCGAGTTCCTCTGGGCTTTGCAGCGTGTAGGGAACTTCCAGGAGGGCGGAATGTTCGCGCCTTCTTAGGAAGCGGTTTCCCTCCCGGGCTTCCGAGCGATAGGTTTCCTTTTTTATCTGAATGCCTATCAGGCGGTCTTCTGCTTGAATTTGTGCATCTATCCCCTGGGCGTCCAACTCCCAGGTGGCCGTCAAGCGAAGTTGACAAGAGGCGTTCCAGCGATAGCAAAAGTGAAATTGCGTCCAAATGGAAACAGCGGTCCGGTAGAGCCTCGCTTCTAAGCCGAGACGGACAAATTCATAGGAACATCCCCAAAAATACTTGCGAATAAACTCGTTTAGGGGCCGGAGGCGCTTCTCCCACCACTGGTCGAAGAAAGTTTCAAAATCTGGAAAGTGAAGGGTGTTCCCGTTGGGCTTCCAATAGTGGTCGTACAAGTCTGGAAGTGGGTTAAGCTCTCTAGGTAGGTCTTGCTCTACTGTTTTGATGGGGCGGTATTTTTCTTGGTAGCTCTCGAGGTCCAAACACTTCAGAAAATCCTCAAAAGCTTCCAGCACTTTCTGGGCTTGTGTAGGGGCCATGTTTCCTCCTCTCGGTGTTCCCCTTTCGGGGAAGCAACGCAGGTATCCGCTCCAACATTCTAAGCGTCAAGTGAGGAACAAAGTCCCTGTAAAGGGTTTTGACATACTCTTGTATCTTATCGGAGTTTAACCACTCTACCAGAAACAAGGGGTCTAGTTCCACACCCTCCTTGGGCAGAAGGTGGAACTCTTCTCTCCACGGGTAGGCCTTCTCGTCCCAAGCGGCTACCACCTTGGTGCCCTTAGTGTGGGCCACCACCAAGTGGGGCGTGGCGTAGAAGTCCCTAAGCTCCTTGGCCCTTTCCTTGGGCATCCAAAGGCCGGAGTGGTTGCTTTCGTAGTCTATCCACCCCGGCTTCAGGTTCCTTCCCGTCAGGACGGGCACAAGGCCAGGTTCCGGTTCCTTTTGGACGGCGGGATGCTTCTTGAACTCCGGGCTCCTGGCGGCGAAGCGGATGTGGAATAGGCTACCTAGGGGTGGACCCGAGGCCTCCATCTCCCTGGTCCACCCTGTTTCGAAGCGGATGATCTCTCCCTTCCATTCCGGCTTCTCGCTCCACAAGAGGGGCGTGAAGGTCTCCCCGTCTCTCCGGGTGTCCCAAAGGGCGAGGCCTTTTCCTCCCTTCCGGAACCGAAGAACCACAGCGCTCACCTTTCTTCCGGGGAAGACCTCGCCTAGATAGTAAACTTCTGTTCTCCCTTCTCGGGCCAGAAATGACCGAAGGAGGGAAAAGTCGTCCAGGACGAGCCACGTGGCCGGGACTACGAAGACCAGGGTTCCGCCCTCCCTCAAGAGGCGCACAGATTTCTCTATGAAGGCCCCGTAAAGGTTGTACTTGCCCTTCCAGGTGGATAGGGTCTTCTTGTAAAGCCCCTTGACCTCCCTAAGGACGTGGATGGGGTACTTGCTGGCCTCCCCCACGATGCCGTAGGGCGGGTTGCCCAAGATGAGGTCAAAGGCTTCCCCGGGCTCCCAGAGGAGGAAGTCCGCCACCACCCCTTCCGCCCAAGGGGGAAGGTCCAGGGCGTGTGGGTCGATCTCCACCCCCACGAAGCGGTAGCCCGTCCCGTGGGCCTCCCGGAAGGCCCGGAGGAAGGGCCCGTCCGCGCAGGCGGGTTCCAGGACCCTTCCCCCTTTCGGGGCCTCGGCGAGCCCCACCATGAAGCGCACTAGCCCTGGTGGGGTTTCTACTCGGCCCAGGCTTCGCCCGGAGGCCGTAGGGGGTAGGGAAGGAGGAAAGAGCATCTTAGCGGATTATACCGAGCCTCTTGCCCACCTTCTCGTAGGCCTCGAGGGCCTTGTCCAGCATCTCCTTCGTGTGGGCGGCGGTGACGATGTTGCGGATCCTCGCCTTCCCCCTGGGCACGGTGGGGAAGCCGATGCCCACGGCGAAGACCCCCTCCTCCAGGAGGAGGCGGCTCGCCTCAAAGGCCAGGGGGGCCTCCCCGAAGAGGACGGGGGTGATGGGGGTCTGGCTCCCCAGGGTGTCGTAGCCCAGACGGGCGAGCTCCCGCTTGAAGTAGCGGGTGTTCTCCCAGAGCCGCTCCACCCGCTCGGGCTCCTTCTCTATGAGCTCCAGCGCTCCCAGAAGCGCCCCCACCACCGCCGGGGGGTGGCTTGTGGAGAAGAGGAAGGGCCTGGCCTTGTTGATGAGGAGGTCCTTGAGCTCCCGGGCCCCCGCGGCGTACCCCCCGATCCCCGCCCAGGCCTTGGAGAGGGTGGCCACCTGGACGACGTCGGGGTCCTGGTGGAAGCCGAAGTGGTGGACCGTGCCCTTCCCCTTTTCCCCGAGGACGCCCGAGCCGTGGGCGTCGTCCACGTAGACCACCGCTTTGTACTTCTTGGCCAGGGGGACGATCTTGTCCAGGGGGGCGATGTCCCCGTCCATGGAGAAGACCCCGTCGGTGACGATGAGCTTGAGCCCGTCGGTGTCGTGGGCCTTGAGGAGCTCCTCCAGGTGGGCCACGTCCGCGTGGCGAAAGACCAGCCGGGTGGCCTTGGTGAGGCGGAGGCCGTCGATGATGCTGGCGTGGTTCAGCTCGTCGGAGAAGACCACGTCCCCCTCCTTGAGGAGGGCCCCCAGCACCCCCTGGTTGGCGGTGAAGCCCGACTGGAGGACGAGGGCGCTTTCCGTCCCCTTGAAGCGGGCCAGGGCCTCCTCCAGCTCCACGTGGTAGGTGAAGGTGCCGGCGATGGTGCGCACCGCCCCGCTTCCCGCCCCCCACTTCTCCAGGTACTGGCGGGCCTTCTCCTTGAGGTAGGGGTGGTTGGCGAAGCCGAGGTAGTTGTTGGAGGCGAGGTTCACCACCTCCCGCCCCTCCACCCGGGTCACGGGCTCCTGGGGGGCCTCGAGGACCTTGGGGGAGATGTAAAGCCCCTCCCGCTTGAGCCTTTCCAGCTCCTCGCGGACGCGTGCGCGCAGATCCAGGCTCATGGCCTTATCTAACCGCCTGGGCCCCGGGACTGTCCAGGGGCTCACCTTCCTCTGACCGAAAGGCGCTACCCTAGGGATGGGGGTGGTAGCGGTTCCATGAGGGCCGAGCTGCAAGCCGAAACCGAAGCCGAGCGCCTGGAACGCCAGGCGAAGCTCCACGAGCTCCTCCACCGCTTAAGGGGGGAGCCGAACGTCCTCCTTCCCTTCCACCAGGCCCTGGCGCTGAGGCCCAGAGGGGAGCGCCATCTGGGCCTCAGGACCATCGAGGTGGACAAGGTGGTGGGCTCCGTGGACCGCTACGAGGACTTTGACCACCGCTTCCTCCCCAAGACCCCCCACACCCTGGAGCGCTGGAAGCGCCTCCGCGCCCTCCAGCTTGCGGGGGCGGAGTTCCCCCCCATAGAGGTCTACCAGGTGGGGGAGGCCTACTTCGTGAAGGACGGGAACCACCGGGTGGCTCTGGCCAAGGCCACGGGGCAGAAGTTCATTGACGCCCACGTCATCGCCTTGGACGTCCCCGTGCCCATAGAGCCTGGGGACACGCCCAAAGACCTCCTCCTCAAGGCGGAGTACGCCCACTTCCTGGAGAAGACGCGGCTCAAAGACCTCGTCCCCGGGGCGGAGGAGATCCGCTTCACCGCCCTGGGCCGCTACGACCGCCTCCTGGACCACATCGCCACCCGGCGCTACTTCAAGGGGCTGGAGGAGGGGCGGGAGATCTCTTGGGAGGAGGCGGTGGTGGACTGGTACGAGAACCTCTACAAGCCCACGGTGGAGGCCATCCGCCGCCTGGGCCTCCTCAGGGACTTCCCGGGGCGCACCGAGGCCGACCTCTACCTCTGGGTCATGGACCACCGCTACTTCCTGGCCCGGGAGCTCGGGGTGGACCCCGGCCCCGAGGGGGCGGCGAAGAGCTACGAAGCCCACTTCGGGGGCGTGTGGAAGCGGCTTGGCGGGGGGCTGAAGCGCCTCCTGACCGGGCGCTAGCCGGGAGGCTTGCGGGGCGTGGACCCTTGCTTTATCCTGTATACAGGATGCAGACCCTGGGCTTCCGCCGCCCCAACCAGGTGCGCGAGGCGGTCTACCGCCACCTCAAGGACCTCCTCCTCTCGGGGCGTTTCTCCCCGGGGGAGAGGCTTTCCGAGCCCCTTTTGGCCCAGGAGCTCGGCGTCTCCCGCACCCCCGTGCGGGAGGCCCTGATGCGCCTCGCCGAGGAGGGCTTGGTGGAGCTCGTCCCGGGGAAGGGGGCGAGGGTCCGGGTCTTTGCCCCCGAGGAGGTGGAGGAGGTCTACGGGGTGCGGGCCCTTTTGGAGGGGGAGGCGGCGCGGGAGGCGGCCTTGAGGGCCACCCCCTGGGAGCTCGCCGAGCTTGAGCGCCTCCTTCAGGCCATAGACGAGGCCCCGCGGGAGGACTACCCGGAGCAGATGCGCCGCGACCTGGAGTTCCACCGCGCCTTGGTGCGGCTATCCGGGAACCGCACCCTTTACCGCCTCTACGAGGACCTCCTCGCCACCCTGGCCCTGGCCCGGAGCGCCCTTCCCACCCTCTCCCAGGACGAGGCCACGAGGCGGGAGCACCGGGCGATCCTCGAGGCCCTCCTCCGCAGGGACCCGGAGGAGGCGAGGCGGGCGGTGGAGGCCCACGTCTTCCGCTTCCGCGACCTGGTGGTGGGGCGGCTTCGGGAGGAGGGAGGATGAACCTGGACCTGGCTTACCGTTCCTTCGTGCTCGGCGTGGCGGGCCACCCTCAGGTGGAGCGCCTCATCAAGCACCGGGCGAAGGGCCTGGTGCGGCGCTACGTGGCGGGGGAGACCCTGGAGGAGGCCCTTAAGGCGGCGGAGGCCCTGGAGCGGGAGGGCGTCCACGCCATCCTGGACCTCTTGGGCGAGATGGTGCGCACCGAGGAGGAGGCCAGGGCCTTCCAAAGGGGGCTCCTTGAGCTCGTCTGGGCCCTTGCGGGGAAGCCCTGGCCCAAGTACATCTCCCTGAAGCTCACCCAGCTCGGCCTGGACCTCTCCGAGGACCTCGCCCTCGCCCTTTTGCGCGAGGTCCTTAGGGAGGCCGAGCCCCGGGGGGTCTTCGTGCGCCTGGACATGGAGGACTCTCCCCGGGTGGAGGCCACCTTGCGCATCTACAAGGCCCTCAGGGAGGAGGGCTTCTCCCAGGTGGGGATCGTCCTGCAAAGCTACCTCTACCGCACGGAGAAGGACCTTTTGGACCTCCTGCCCTACCGGCCCAACCTCCGCCTGGTCAAGGGGGCCTACCGGGAGCCCAAGGAGGTGGCCTTCCCGGACAAGCGCCTCATTGACGCCGAGTACCTGCACCTGGGGAAGCTCGCCCTTAAGGAGGGGCTTTACGTGGCCTTCGCCACCCACGACCCCAGGATCATCGCCGAGCTCAAGCGCTACACCGAGGCCATGGGGATCCCCAGGTCGCGCTTTGAGTTCCAGTTCCTCTACGGGGTGCGCCCCGAGGAGCAGAGGCGGCTCGCCCAGGAGGGGTACACGGTGCGGGCCTACGTGCCCTACGGCCGGGACTGGTACCCCTACCTCACCCGGAGGATCGCGGAGAGGCCGGAGAACCTCCTCCTCGTCCTGAGGAGCCTGGTCTCCGGCTAGAGGAGGTGGAGGAGGATGACGGTGGAACCTTTCCGGAACGAGCCCATTGAGACCTTCCAGACGGAGGAGGCCCGGCGCGCCATGCGCGAGGCCCTGAGGCGGGTGCGGGAGGAGTTCGGCCGCCACTACCCCCTCTACATCGGGGGGGAGTGGGTGGACACGAAGGAGCGCATGGTCTCCCTCAACCCCTCGGCGCCAAGCGAGGTGGTGGGCACCACCGCCAAGGCGGGGAAGGCGGAGGCGGAGGCCGCCCTCGAGGCCGCCTGGAAGGCCTTCAAGACCTGGAAGGACTGGCCCCAGGAGGACCGGAGCCGCCTCCTCCTCAAGGCGGCGGCCCTCATGCGGCGGCGGAAGCGGGAGCTGGAGGCCACCTTGGTCTACGAGGTGGGCAAGAACTGGGTGGAGGCCTCCGCGGACGTGGCCGAGGCCATTGACTTCATTGAGTACTACGCCCGGGCCGCCCTGCGCTACCGCTACCCCGCCGTGGAGGTGGTCCCCTACCCCGGGGAGGACAACGAGAGCTTCTACGTGCCCCTGGGGGCCGGGGTGGTCATCGCCCCCTGGAACTTCCCCGTGGCCATCTTCACTGGGATGATCGTGGGCCCCGTGGCCGTGGGGAACACCGTGATCGCCAAGCCCGCCGAGGACGCCGTGGTGGTGGGGGCCAAGGTCTTTGAGATCTTCCACGAGGCGGGCTTCCCCCCCGGGGTGGTCAACTTCCTGCCCGGGGTGGGGGAGGAGGTGGGGGCGTACCTGGTGGAGCACCCCAGGATCCGCTTCATCAACTTCACGGGGAGCCTCGAGGTGGGCCTGAAGATCTACGAGGCCGCCGGGCGCCTGGCCCCGGGCCAGACCTGGTTCAAGCGGGCCTACGTGGAGACCGGGGGCAAGGACGCCATCATCGTGGACGAGACGGCGGACTTTGACCTGGCCGCCGAGGGGGTGGTGGTCTCCGCCTACGGCTTCCAGGGGCAGAAGTGCTCCGCGGCGAGCCGCCTCATCCTCACCCAGGGGGCCTACGAGCCCGTGCTGGAGAGGGTTCTGAAGCGGGCGGAAAGGCTTTCCGTGGGCCCCGCCGAGGAGAACCCCGACCTCGGCCCCGTGGTGAGCGCCGAGCAGGAGAGGAAGGTCCTCTCCTACATTGAGATCGGGAAGAACGAGGGCCAGCTCGTCCTGGGGGGGAAGCGCCTCGAGGGGGAGGGGTACTTCATCGCCCCCACGGTCTTCACCGAGGTGCCGCCCAAGGCCAGGATCGCTCAGGAGGAGATCTTCGGCCCGGTGCTTTCCGTGATCCGGGTCAAGGACTTCGCCGAGGCCCTGGAGGTGGCGAACGACACGCCCTACGGCCTCACGGGCGGGGTCTACTCCAGGAAGCGGGAGCACCTGGAGTGGGCCAGGCGGGAGTTCCACGTGGGCAACCTCTACTTCAACCGCAAGATCACCGGGGCCCTGGTGGGGGTCCAGCCCTTCGGCGGCTTCAAGCTCTCCGGCACCAACGCCAAGACCGGGGCCTTGGACTACCTTAGGCTCTTCCTGGAGATGAAGGCGGTGGCCGAGCGCTTCTAGGGGTATAATCCTCGGCGGTGATGCTATGCCGCTAAAAGCCTACCGGCCCCCCGAGGACCCGGGGCTTTGGGACACCTACCTGGAGTGGCTGGAACGGGCCCTGAAGGTGGCGGAGGCCCACCCCACCACTCTGGAGTACCTGGCCCACCCCAAGCGCCTGGTCACCCTCTCCCTTCCCGTGGTCATGGACGACGGGAAGGTGCGCATCTTCCAGGGCTACCGCGTGGTGCACGACATCGCCCGGGGACCGGCCAAGGGCGGGGTCCGCCTGGACCCGGGGGTCACCCTGGGCCAGACTGCGGGCCTCGCCGCCTGGATGACCTTGAAGGCGGCCGTCTACGACCTGCCTTTCGGCGGGGCGGCGGGGGGGATCGCCGTGGACCCCAAGGGGCTTTCCCCGCAGGAGCTGGAGCGCCTGGTGCGCCGCTACACCGCCGAGCTCGTGGGCCTCATCGGGCCCGACAGCGACATCCTGGGGCCCGACCTCGGGGCGGACCAGCAGGTCATGGCCTGGATCATGGACACCTACTCCATGACCGTGGGCTCCACGGTGCCCGGGGTGGTGACGGGGAAGCCCCACGCCCTGGGGGGGAGCGAGGGGCGGGACGACGCCGCGGGGCTTGGGGCGCTTCTCGTGCTGGAGGCCCTGGCCAAGAGGCGGGGCCTGGACCTTCGGGGCGCCCGGGTGGTGGTGCAGGGCCTCGGCCAGGTGGGGGCGGCGGTGGCCCTGCACGCCGAGCGCCTGGGGATGCGGGTGGTGGCCGTGGCCACCTCCATGGGGGGCATGTACGCCCCCGAGGGGCTGGACGTGGCCGAGGTCCTCTCCACCTACGAGGCCACGGGGTTTTTGCCCCGGCTGGACCTGGCCCCGGAGGAGGTCTTCGGCCTCGAGGCCGAGGTCCTCGTCCTGGCGGCCCGGGAGGGGGCCTTGGACGGGGACAGGGCCCGGCAGGTCCAGGCCCAGGCGGTGGTGGAGGTGGCCAACTTCGGCCTCACCCCCGAGGCCGAGGCCTACCTTTTGGGCAAGGGAGCGCTGGTGGTGCCCGACCTCCTCTCCGGCGGGGGCGGACTCCTCGCCAGCTACCTGGAGTGGGTGCAGGACCTCAACATGTTCTTCTGGAGCCCGGAGGAGGTGCGCGAGCGCTTTGAAACCCGTGTGGCCCGGGTGGTGGACGCGGTCTGCCGGCGGGCGGAGCGGGGCGGGCTGGACCTGAGGATGGGCGCCTTGGCCCTCGCCTTGGAGCGGCTGGACGAGGCCACCCGGCTTCGGGGCGTGTACCCGTGAGGAGCGGCGATGAAGAGCGAACCCCTTTCCTACCTGGGCAAGGACGGAGGCCCCTGGGAGATCTTCACGGAGCAGGTGGACCGGGTCGTCCCCTACCTGGGGCGGCTCGCCCCCCTGGCGGAAAGCCTCAAGCGGCCCAAGAGAGTCCTCATCGTGGACGTCCCCGTGCGTCTGGACGACGGGAGCGTGGCCTACTTTGAAGGGTACCGGGTCCACCACAACACCGCCCGGGGGCCCGCCAAGGGCGGGGTGCGCTACCACCCCGAGGTCACCCTCTCCGAGGTCATGGCCCTGGCGGGGTGGATGACCATCAAAAACGCCGCCGTGGGCCTGCCCTACGGGGGCGGCAAGGGCGGGATACGGGTGGACCCGAGGAAGCTTTCCCCCGGGGAGCTGGAGCGCCTCACCCGCCGCTACACCTCGGAGATCGGGATCCTCCTCGGTCCCGACCGGGACATCCCCGCCCCCGACGTGAACACCGGGGAGCGGGAGATGGCCTGGATGATGGACACCTACTCCATGAACGTGGGCCGCACCGTGCCCGGGGTGGTGACGGGGAAGCCCATCGCCTTAGGCGGCTCCCTGGGCCGGAGGGACGCCACGGGGAGGGGGGTCTTCATCACCGCGGCGGCCGCGGCGGAGAAGATCGGGCTTCAGGTGGAGGGGGCCAGGGTGGCCATCCAGGGCTTCGGCAACGTGGGCAACGCCGCCGCCCGGGCCTTCCACGACCACGGGGCCCGCGTCGTCGCCGTCCAGGACCACACCGGCACCGTCTACAACGAGGCGGGCATTGACCCTTACGACCTCCTCCGCTACGTGCAGGAGTTCGGGGGGGTGAGGGGTTACCCCAAGGCGGAGCCCCTGCCGGCGGCGGACTTCTGGGGCCTGCCCGTGGAGTTCCTCGTCCCGGCGGCCTTGGAGAAGCAGATCACCGAGCAGAACGCCTGGCGCATCCGGGCCCGGATCGTGGCCGAGGGGGCGAACGGCCCCACCACCCCGGCCGCCGACGACATCCTCTTGGAGAAGGGGGTCCTGGTGGTCCCCGACGTGATCGCCAACGCCGGGGGCGTGACGGTGAGCTACTTTGAGTGGGTCCAGGACTTCAACTCTTACTTCTGGACGGAGGAGGAGATCAACGCCCGCCTGGAGCGGGTGCTCCGCAACGCCTTTGGGGCGGTGTGGCAGGTAGCTCAGGAGAAGAAGATCCCCTTGCGCACCGCCGCCTACGTGGTGGCGGCGACCCGGGTCCTCGAGGCCCAGGCCCTCCGGGGCCTATACCCTTAGGCTATCCCCGTGGAATGGCCCCGCTTCGGCCGCGTGGTCCTCAAGCCCTTCTCCGCCGGGCTTTCCGAGGCGGAGTGGAAGGGCCTCTACGAGACCTTCCGCGACCCCGAGGTGGCGGAGTGGAACGGCTCAAGCCCCCTGCGCTCGCCTTTTTGGCTCTTCAAGCGCTTCGTCCTGGCGGAGGCCCGGAGAAAGGACCGCGTGGCCTTCGTCATCCTGGACGAGAAGGGGGAGTATTTGGGGACGCTGGAGCTTTACGACCTCACCCCCGAGGAGGCCACCTTGGGCATCCTCATCGGGAGGAAGGACCGCTGGGGGCAGGGCTACGGCACCGAGGCGGTGCGGGCGGCTTTGGACTACGCCTTCCGCGTCCTGGGCCTGAGGCGGGTGAAGCTCAGGACCTTCGCCCACAACCTCCGCGCCCGGCGGGCCTTTCAGAAGGCGGGTTTCCGCGAGGTGGGCGTGGTGCCGGGCCCCAGGGGGAGGGAGGACGTGCACATGGAGGTGCGCCGTGAGGATCTTGGCCCCGAGGCTTAGGGAGGAGGTGTGGGCCGCCCTGCCCGAGGGGGTGGAGGTGCGCTTTCTGGACGAGCCCTGGCCCAAGGCCTGCGACCTCTTCATCCCCCCTTACGGGCAGGAGGAGGTGGTGCGGCGGGTCCTGGAGGAGGTGGAGGTCAAGGTGGTCCAGACCCTCTCCGCGGGGGTGGACTGGATCCTTCCCCTCGTCCCCGAGGGGGTGGTGCTCTGCGACGGCTCCGGGATCCACGACGCCCCCGTGGCCGAGTGGGTGGTCCTGGCCCTCCTCGCCCTCCTCAAAGACCTCTCCGGCTTCCTCGAGGCCCAAAAGGAAGGGCGCTGGGCCCCGAGGAGGCTTTCCGACCTGGAGGGGAAGAGGGTCCTCCTCCTGGGCTACGGGTCCATCGGGAAGGCGGTGGCGGAAAGGCTTAGGCCTTTTGGGGTGGCGCTCTTCCCCGTGGCCCGCCACCCCCGCCCCGGGGTCTACACCCGGGAGGACCTGCCCGCCCTCCTGCCCCGGGCGGACGCCGTGGTCCTCCTCCTCCCCCTCACCCCCGAGACCCGGGGCATCGTGGACCGGGACTTCCTCGCCCGGATGAAGGAGGGGGCCCTCCTGGTGAACGCGGGGAGGGGAGGGCTCGTGGACACGGAGGCCCTCCTCGAGGCCCTGGAGGCGGGGCGGGTCCGGGCCTTCCTGGACGTCACCGACCCCGAGCCCCTTCCCCGGGACCACCCCCTCTGGCGGGCTAGGGGGGTGGTCATCACCCCCCACGTGGCCGGGCTTTCCGAGGGGTTTTCCCGCCGGGTGGCCCGCTTCCTCGCCGAGCAGGTGGGGCGGTACCTCCGGGGAGAGCCTCTTCTGAACGTGGTGCGGGAGGGGTATTAAGGCCACCCCGGGCACTTGGCCCCCCTTGCGGGAAAGGTGCTACCCTGGAGGAGGATGCGGCGCATTGCCCTGCCCGAGGACGTGGCCGAGGCTTTGGAGCGTTTCCGCCGTGCCCGGGGCCGGGGCTGGCGCAAGGCGCTCCTCCACCTCGCGGTAGAGGAGGAGCGGAAAGCCCTGGCGCGGTTGGTGTGGGAGCTTAGGGCCACGGCCGCTTCCCACGGGCTCACCGAGGAAGAGGTGGCCCGCCGCCTGGAGGGGTGAGGGTCGTCCTGGACATCAACGTCTTGGTGGCGGCCCTGTTGACCCAGGGGGTGGCCGCCCAGGTGGTGGACCTGTGGTTGGCGGGCAGGTATACCCTCCTCACCGCCGAGGTCCAGTTGCGGGAGCCCCGGCGGGTGCTGCGGGACAAGTTTCCCGAGCTGCCCCGCGCCAAGGTGGGTAGGCTTGTCAACCTGTTGCGCCGCCAGGCGGAGGTGGTGGCCCGCCCCCGTCCTCCCGGCCTTTCCCCGGACCCCGACGACGACCTTCTCCTGGGCATCGCCCTGGTGGGAAGGGCGGACTGCTTGGTGACCGGGGACAAGAGTCCCCTGCTTTCCCTTAAGGTGAAGGGGTTGCGCATCCTTTCGGTCCGTTCCTTTTTGCGGGAGGTGAGCTGATGGAAGTCCTCCTTCACGGCGACCTCCGCCGCTTCGGCGAGCGGTTCCAGGTGGAGGCGAGGACCCCGAGGGAGGCCCTGGAGAAGCTGGGGATCCCCCTGGAGGAGGTCTGGCTTCTCGCCGTGGGGGACAAGGCGGTGGGCCTGGACGAGGAGGTGGAAGGCCCCCTCGAGGTCTACCCCCCCATCGCCGGGGGTGGTATACTCGGGGTCCTGCCCTAAAAGGCAGGGGGCGCTAAAGGGGGGGAGCCGCCCGACGCCCACCCCGCGTGGAAAGGAGAAGCGTGCAGAAGAAGGAACTCCTCTCTACGCCCGTGGTCCCCATAGACATCAAGGCCTTTGACGCCGGGCCCATCCTCGAGGCCATGGGCAAGACGGCCTTCCAGGCCAGGAACCTCCACCGGGCGGCGGAGATCTACCTCAGGATGCTGGAGGACGACTGCGCCGTCATCCTCACCCTGGCGGGGAGCCTGGTCTCGGCGGGCCAGGGCCTCATCGTCCACGACCTCATCCGGAAGGGCCTGGTGGACGTCATCGTGGCCACCGGGGCCAACATCGTGGACCAGGACTTCTTTGAGGCGTTGGGCCACCGCCACTACCAGGGGGACCCGAGGGCGGACGACGAGGCCTTGAGGCGGCTTTGGATTGACCGCATTTACGACACCTACATTGACGAGGAGGAGCTCCGCCACACGGACTACACGGTGGCCGAGATCGCCGACGGCCTAGAGCCCCGCCCTTACTCCAGCCGGGAGTTCATCTGGCACATGGGCCGCTACCTGGCGGAACGGGGCCTCGGGGAGAAGAGCATCGTGCGGGCGGCCTACGAGGAGGGGGTGCCCATCTTCGTCCCCGCCTTCTCCGACTCCTCCGCGGGCTTCGGCCTCGTCTACCACCAGGTGAAGCGCCCCGAGGCCCACGTGACCATAGACTCCGTGGCCGACTTCCGCGAGCTCACCGAGATCAAGCTGAAGGCCGGGACCACGGGGCTCGTGATGCTCGGGGGCGGGGTGCCCAAGAACTTCGCCCAGGACATCGTGGTGGCCGCCGAGGTCCTGGGCCACCGGGTGGAGATGCACAAGTACGCCATCCAGATCACCGTGGCCGACGAAAGGGACGGGGGGCTTTCCGGCTCCACCTTGAGCGAGGCGCAAAGCTGGGGCAAGGTGGACGCGCGCCTCTCCCAGATGGTCTTCGCCGAGGCGACCCTCGCCTTCCCCCTCCTCGCCTCCTACGTCTGGCACCGGGCCCCCGCGCGGGCCAAGCGCCGTTACGCCGAACTCTTCCGGGAGAAAGCGCCCGCCTGAAGGCAAGGGGGGTGGCTTTACCGCCCCCCTCGTCCTTTGGTAGACTCCCGGCAAATGCCCGATGAGTTGAGGCTTTTCCTGAAGGAGCGCTTCGGCGTCCAGGGGCCTCTGTCCCCGGGGCGTTTTGAGGCGGAGCTCGCCAAGCGTCTGGGAAGCCCCGCCCGGCGCGCTCCCCTCCTCAAGGCCTGGCGGGCCTATTTGGCCCAAGGGGGGAGGGAGGCGGTGCGAAGTTTCTACCGGGAGGTCCTCAAGGTCCCCAAGGGGGAGGCCCTGGTCTACGGGATGCACCTCCCCCACCTGGAGTTCTACGCCAAAGAGCTTCCCCCCCGGGTGGAGGGGCGGGTCCTCGAGGTGGGGGCCTTCACCGGGGCTTTGGTGGGCTTCCTGCAAAGGAAGCGGCCCGACCTGGAGTGGCACGCCCTGGACGGCGTGGAGGAGGCGGTGGAGGTGGGGAGAAAGAGGGTGCCGGAGGTGGTCTGGCACCTGGGCTGGGCGGAGGAGGTGGAGCTCCCTCCTTTTGACACCCTGCTCCTCCTCTCCGTCTTCCCCGAGGGGCTCGTGGACCAGGGCCTGGAGAGCCGCCTGGCGCCCGAGGCCTTCTGGAAGCGCTTCGCCTTCTTTGAGCGCCTCCCCCTCTTCGCCCGCCTCCTCCGCCCCGGGGGGCTTCTCGTCTACGGCCACGGGCCTTTTTTGGGCAAAAGCCCCGAGGGGGTGGAGGAGGGCCTTAGGCGCTTGGGGTTTGACCGGGTGGAGCGGGTGGGGGAGGGGGAGTACTTCCTCGTCCTCGCCCGGAAGCCCGAGGCCCTGGCGGCGGTGCGGCTGGAGGAGCGGGAGGCCCCGTCGCCGGAGGAGGCGGAGGAGGTGGCCGTGGCCTTGGAGGAGGCCCGGGCCCTCCTGGAGGCGGGCCGCTACGCCGAGGCCCTCGCGCTCCTGCCGGAGGAGGCGGAAGGGGAGGCGGCCTACCTCCGGGGCCGGGCCCTCTTCGCCCTCTCCCGCCACGCCGAGGCGGAGGAGGCTCTTAGGCGGGCCCTTTCCGAGGAGGCCGAGGACCTCAGGGCCTTGGCTTTGGTGGAGCTCGGGGAGTACGAGCGGGCGAGGGGGCGCCTCGAGGCCCTGGCGGTGCGGGGCGGGCGGTACCGCCTGGCCCTGGGCCGGGTCTACCTCGCCCAAGGGCGGTACGCCGATGCCCTGCGGCAGTTCGTGGAGTCGGGTCTTCCCGAGGCCGACCTCTACACCCGGGAGACCCTGGAGCGCATCACCGAGAGGATGCGCCGCTTCGCCCGGGAGGGGGAGTGGGCGGAGGTGAGCCGCCGGGCGGAGTTCGTGGAGGACCTTTCCCCGGGGCTTCTCACCCGGGAGATGCTCCGCCTGGGCCTCAGGGCCGCCCTGATCCAGGGGCTTTTCGCCCGGGCGGAGCGGTACGCCCGGAGGCTTGCCGACCTGGACGAGGCCGAGGGGTTCTTGGGGCTCGCCCTCGCCGCCTTGCGGGTGAAAAGCCCCCTGGAGCTCCGCGGGGGGGAGGACCTGAAGGCGGTGGAGCCCTACCTCACCGAGGCCCTGAGCCGGGCGGAGATCCCCGAGGCCCTCCTCCTCCTCGGGGTCCTAAGGGAGAGGGAAGGGCGGTTCCGGGAGGCCCTCCACCTCCTGGAGCGGGCCGCCTTCCGGGGGGAAGGGGAGGTGGCGGGGATGGCCTACCACCACCTGGCCCAGGTGAAGCGGGCCTTGCGGCGGCCCCTCAAGGAGGTCCTCGGGGACCACAAGCGGGCCCACGCCCTAAGGGCCTACCCCGCCCCCTACCTCTTCCGCCTGGCCCAGGAGGCCTTGGAGGGGGGGGAGGAGGTGCTGGCCCGGGAGCTCCTCTCCCGGGCGCGGGACGCGGGGCTGGAGGCGGTGGCCGAGGAGGACCTCACGGGCCTCATCCACCTCCTGGAGCGGCTGGAGGGGCCGTGGGCCGCCTTCAGCGTCCTCTACCAGGCCCTAAGCCGCACGCCCCAGCCGCCCCTGGAGCTCCTCGCCTTGGCCTACCGGCTCTCCCGGGCCTTCCGGGAAAGCCCCGAGGCCGAGACGGCGCGGGGCCAGTACCTGGCCGCTCTTTACGCCGCGGGGCGCGCCGAGGAGGTGGGCCGCCTCCTGGAAGAGGAGCTCAAGGCCCACCCCCAGGCCCTGGAGGTCCTTTTTGACCTGGCGGAGCATCACGAGGCCCAGGGGGACTGGCGCCGGGCGGCGGAGTTCTGGCAGAAGGCCCTGGAGGTGGCCCTTTATCGGGAGAAGGACCTGGCCTTGGCCCGGGAGATCCTCAGGAACCTCCTCTTCCTCCGGCCGCACGACGAGAGCCTGGCCCTCTACCTGGAGGAGCTAAAGGCGGTGGGCGAGGGGCTGAAGGCCTTGGGGGAGGAGGCGCCCCACCTGCCCGAGGCGCCCCGGGACCTTCTGGAGGAGGACCTGCCCCGCTTCCACGGGGAGCACCTTGTGGTGGTGGGGGGGCACACCCAGCTCAGGAGCCGCCTCGTGCCCTTCCTGGAGGGGCGGGGCCTTAGGGTGGACTGGTACGACGCGGACACCGTGGGGGTGGGGAAGGAGGCCCTAAGGCGTATCCTGAACCGCCTGGAGAAGGCCCACGGCCTCATGATCGTTTCCAGCTACGTGGGGCACGACCTCTCCGAGCCCGTGCGCCTCGAGGCGGAGCGGCTTGGGGTGCCCGTCCACGTCATCCCCGGCCGGGCCCGGGGGACCACGGGGTTTCTCCGGGCCCTCAAGCAGTTCGCCCCGGAGGTCCTCAAACGGGCCCTGAAGGGGGTAGAGTAGGGGGGTATGGAGGCGCTCAGGCTCGGCTTCTCCCCCTGCCCCAACGACACCTTCATCTTCTACGCCCTGGTCCACGGCCGGGTGGAAAGCCCCGTTCCCTTGGAGCCCGTCCTGGAGGACGTGGAGACCCTGAACCGCTGGGCCCTGGAGGGAAGGCTTCCCCTCACCAAGCTCTCCTACGCCGCCTACGCTCAGGTGCGGGACCGGTACGTGGCCCTAAGGAGCGGGGGGGCCTTGGGCCGGGGCGTGGGGCCCCTCGTGGTGGCCCGAGGCCCCCTCCAGGCTCTGGAGGGCCTGAGGGTGGCGGTCCCGGGGCGGCACACCACCGCCTACTTCCTCCTCTCCCTCTACGCCCAGGGCTTCGTCCCCGTGGAGGTGCGCTACGACCGCATCCTCCCCATGGTGGCCCAAGGAGAGGTGGAGGCGGGGCTCATCATCCACGAAAGCCGCTTCACCTACCCCCGCTACGGCCTCGTCCAGGTGGTGGACCTGGGGGCCTGGTGGGAGGAGCGGACGGGCCTCCCCCTGCCCTTGGGGGCCATCCTCGCCCGGCGCGACCTGGGGGAAGGGCTTATCCGGGCTTTGGACGAGGCGGTGCGGCGAAGCGTGGCCTACGCCCTCGCCCACCCCGAGGAGGCTTTGGACTACATGCGGGCCCACGCCCAGGAGCTTTCCGATGAGGTGATCTGGGCCCACGTCCACACCTACGTCAACGCCTTTAGCCTGGACGTGGGGGAGGAGGGGGAACGGGCCGTGGCCCGCCTCTTCGCCGAGGCCGAGGCCCGGGGGCTTGCCGCCCCCAGCCCCCGGCCCCTTTTCGTGTAAACTCGGGCCATGCTCCAAGGACTGAGCCTCGAGGCCCGCCAAGAGGCCCTCAAGGTCTTCCGTCCTTTGCGCTTGAGGCGGGGGGCGGTCCTCTTCGCCCCCGGGGACCCCGTGGACGGGGTCTACCTGGTGCGCCAGGGCCTCGTCGGGCTCCACCGGCCGGGGCCGGGCCTGGAGGAAGGGGTCTTGGACGTGGTGGGGCCGGGGGGGGTCTTTGGGGAGGAGGCCTTGGGGGGGGAGGCGAGGCGGCGCGCCGGGGCCGAGGCCCTCACCTACGCCGAGCTCTACTTCGCCCCCCGGGAGGGCTTGGCCGCCCTAAGGGCGCGCTTCGCCGAGGTAGAGGCCTTTTTCCTTCAGGCCCTTTACGGGCGGCTCTGCTCCTTGGAGGAGCGGCTTTGGGAGGCGCGCCACCTCTCCGTGGCCCAGCGCCTGGCCCGCCTCCTCCTCCGGATGGGGGAGGACGGGGTCGCCCCCTTCTCCCACCAGGACCTGGCCCGGATGGTGGGGGCCTCCCGGGAGACGGTCACCAAGCTCCTCGGGGAGTGGGCGCTGAAAGGGTGGGTGGACCTGGGCTACCGCAGGGTGGAGGTCCTGGAGCCCAAGGCCCTTGCCCGCCTTGCCGAGGAACTTTAGGCTTTAAAGCATGGAAGCCGCCTGTCTGGTCCGCAGCCTGGGCCTGCCGCAGGGGGAGGAGGCCCTGAAGGCCCGCCTCCGCCGCCCGGGCCACCCCCGGTTGCGGGAGGCCCTCGCCGCCTACCTGAAGCGCCTTCAGGCCCCCGAGGAGGCCTTCCGGGCCCTGGAGCGCCTCGAGGTGGGGGCGGTGGTCACGGGGCAGCAGGCGGGGCTTCTCGGTGGGCCCGCCCTCACCTTCTACAAGGCCCACACCGCCCTCTGCCTCGCCGACCGGGCGGGGGCGGCCGGGGTGTTCTGGGTGGCCTCCCAGGACCACGACGTGGAGGAGGTGCGCCACCTCCACCTGCTCCGGGACGAGGTGCCGGAGACCCTCTCCCTGGACCTCCCCCCTTTGCCCTCGGGCAGGATCCCCCTGGCCCCTCACCGCGAGCGCCTCCGCGCCTTCTTGGGGCCTTGGGCCAAGGACTACCGCCTGGGCTACGCCCTGGAGGCGGAGACGCTTTCCGAGTTCTTCGCCCGCGTCCTCCTCGCCTTTCTCGGGGAGCGGGGGCTTGTGCCCTTTGACCCCATGGCGGAGGAGCTCGCCCCCCTCTTCCTCGAGGCCCTGGAGCGGGAGCTTTCCGACCCCTTGGGGAGCGCCGAGGCCATCAACCGGGAGGCGGAAAGGATCCGGGCCCTTGGGGGGAAGCCTCCCCTTAGGCGCAAGCCCGGGGCCACCAACCTCTTCCTGGAGACGGACCAAAGGCGCCTTCTCTTCTACGAGGGCGGGGCCTTCACCGACGGGGTGCGGCGGTACACGGCCAAGGAGCTTTGGGAGATCGCCCGGGCCGACCCCTCCCGCCTGACCCCGGCGGCGGGGCTCAGGCCCGTCTTCCAGGACCTGGTCCTGCCCACGGCGGGCTTCGTGGTGGGGCCCAACGAGCTCCGCTACGTGGCCGAGCTCTCCGGGGTCTACGCCCGCTACGGCCTCGCCATGCCCGCCCTCTTCCTGCGGGCCTTCGGGGTGGTGGTGGAGCCGCCCGTCCGGCGCATCCTGGAGAAGTACCGCCTGGACCCCTGGGCCTTCGTGGACGAGGGGGAGGCGGCCTTCCTCCGGGCGGCGGAGGCCTGGCTGGCCCCTTTTCGCGCCTTCCGGGACCGGGTGGAGGGGCTTTTGCAGGAGGCCTCCCGGCTTGTGGAGGAGGCGGAGGCCCTGGAGCCCAACCTCGTCCGGCCCCTCCGGCGTTTCCGGGCCCGGGTTGGGGGGGAGGCGGAGCGGCTTAGGCGGAAGCTCCTCGCGGCCCAGGCGGCCCGGGACGAGGTCCTCGCCCGCCACCTCGGGCGGCTTAAGGTCCACCTCCTCCCCTTTGGGCTTCCCCAGGAGCGGGTCTACCCCTACGCCATGTACGCCCTGCGCCACGGGGAGGCCCTGAGGCGCCTGGCCGAGGCCCCCTGGGAGGGGAGGGTGGCCCTTTACCTCGGCTGAGGAAGGGTTAGGATGTTCGGCGAAAGGAGGCGGGGTTGAAGCGGCTTTGGGCGTGGGTAGGGCTATTGGCCTTGGTCCTGGCGGCGCTGGGGCAGAAGGCCCCGGGCCTCGAGGCCCTCCTCGTCCGGGTGCTCCTCAAGGAGGTGGAGCTGGGGGAGGAGGTGCGGCTTGCCCTCCCCACGGGGGAGGTGGCCCTCCGGGGCCAGGCGGAAGGGGTGGTGGTGGAAGGGCGGCTCCTCCCCTCCTGGGCGGTGGAGGGGCCCTACTTCGCCTTGGAGAAGAGGCCCTACCGGGGAGGGCTCGTGGCCCGGGTGGAGGGGGGGCGCCTCCTCCTCGTCAACGTCCTTCCCCTGGAGGACTACCTCCTCGGGGTCCTGCCCGCGGAGATGCCCGCCTCCTTCCCCGAGGAGGCCCTGAAGGCCCAGGCCGTCCTGGCCCGCACCTTCGCCGTGCGCCGGCTCAACCCCTTGGCCCCCTACGACCTCTGCGCCACGGAGGCCTGCCAGGTCTACCTGGGGCTTTCCGCGGAGACGCCCCGGCACGAGAGGGCGGTCCGGGCCACGGAGGGGCGGGTGCTGAGCTACGCCGGGCAGGTGGCCTCGGCCCTCTACCACGCCGACTCCGGGGGAATGACGGCGGGGAGCGAGGAGGTCTTCCGAAAGGCCCTCCCCTACCTCCGCCCCCGGCCCGACCCCTACGCCAAGGGCCCCAAGAGCGTCTGGCAGCAGGCCGTGCGCCCCGAGGAGGCGGCCCGGGCGCTCCGGGCCTTGGGCTACGCCCCGAGGGGGGACGACCCGCCCCAGGTCCTGGAGAAAAGCCCTTCGGGGCGGGCCTGGCGGGTGCGCCTCCTGGGGGTGGAGGTCCGGGGCCCCGAGGCCCAGCGCCTGCTCCGCCTCATGGGCCTGCCCTCCGCCATGGCGGAGTTCCAGGGCTGGCTCGCCCTGGGCCGGGGGGCGGGGCACGGCGTGGGCCTCTCCCAGTGGGGGGCCAAGGGGATGGCGGAGCGGGGCTACGGCTACCGGGAGATCCTGGGGCACTACTTCCCGGGCACCCTCCTCTCCCCCCTCGAGGTGGCGGCGCGCTAGGGCCGTGTGGCTCCCCACGCCCTTAGGTCCCCTGTGGCTGGAGGTCTCGCCCCTGGGGGTGCGCCGCCTCGAGCCCGCCCTCTACCCCCGGGGTCCGGAGGCCGAAGGGGCGCTGGCCCTTAGGGTGCGGGAGGCGGTCCAGGCCTACTTCGCCGGGGAGCGGCCCGACTTCCTGGACCTCCCCCTGGACTACACCGGCCTCTCCCCGGCCAGGCTCCGCCTCTACGAGCGGGTCCGCCTTGTGCCCTACGGGCGGACCGTGAGCTACGGGGCCTTGGGCCGGGAGCTCGGCCTCTCCCCCAGGGCGGTGGGGGCGGCCCTTAGGGCCTGCCCCTTTTTCCTCCTCGTCCCCGCCCACCGGGTGATCCACGCCGACGGGCGGCTTGGGGGGTTTCAGGGGCAGGAGGGGCTGAAGCTTTGGCTCCTCCGCTTTGAGGGGGCCCTTTAGGCCTCCCGCCACAGGGCCAGGGAGAAGGGCGGAAGCACGGGGCCGCAGAGCCTCCCCCCCTGGGGCGTGCAGACCTCCCCGGAGAGGAGGTCCACCGCCCTTCCCCCCCGGGGGAAGACCCCGTGCAGGGGGAAGTCCTGGCGGAAGGGGTGGGGAGAGGCGTTCACCACCGCCAGGTAGGGCCCCCGGGCGAAGGCCAGGTGGCCGTCCTGGGCGTAGATCCGCAGGTAGGGGGCGGTGCGGAGCGCGGGGTGTTCCTTCCTGAGCCGGGCCAGGCGCTTGACCGTCTCCCGGAGGTCCTTCTGCCAGCGGGCCTCCTCCCAGACCATCCCGCCCCGGTTTTCCGGGTCCTTGCCCCCCGCCATCCCCACTTCCTCCCCGTAGTAGACGGTGGGGTTCCCCGGGAGGAGGAAGAGGAGGGCCAGGGCCAGCCGGGCCCGCTCCACGCTCCCCCGCATCAGGCTGAGGAGCCTGGGGGTGTCGTGGGAGGTGAGGAGGTTCATCTGGGCCCGGACCACCTCGGGGCGGTAGCGGCCGAAGAGGTCCTCCAGCCGATGGCTGAAGGCCAGGGCCTGGAGGGGTTCTATGCGGCCTAGGCCCGTTTGCGCCGCGAGGTCCCGGTCCAGGGCCTCCCCGCCCACGAAGCCCAGGACGGCCCGGGCGAGGGGGTAGTTCATCACCGCGTCAAACATGTCCCCCTGGAGCCAAAAGTCCGCCTCCTCCCAGATCTCCCCCACGATGTAGGCCTCGGGGTTCGCCCCCTTGACCCTTTGGCGGAACTCCCGCCAGAAGGTGGGGTCGGGGATTTCGTTGGGCACGTCCAGACGCCAGCCGTCTACGCCGAAGCGGATCCAGTGCTCGGCCACGGCGAGGAGGTATTCCCGCACCGCCGGGGTCTCCACCTTGAGCTTGGGGAGCTCGGGGTTGCCCCACCAGGCCTCGTAGTTGGGGTGGGCGGTGTAGGCCTTTAGGGGGAAGCCCTTGACGTGGTACCAGTCCCGGTAGGGGCTTTGCTCGCCGTTTTCCATGAGGTGCTGGAAGGCGAAGAAGCCCCGGCCCGTGTGGTTGAAGACCCCGTCCAGGATGACCCTCACCCCGTGGGCGTGGGCCACCTCCAGGAGGTGCCTTAAGGCCTCGTTTCCCCCCAGGATGGGGTCTACCTGGAAGTAGTCCACGGTGTGGTAGCGGTGGTTGGCGGTGGAGGCGAAGACGGGGTTGAGGTAGATGGCCTCCACCCCCAGGTCCAGGAGGTAGGGGAGCTTCTCCGCCACGCCCCAAAGCGTCCCTCCTTTGAAGCCCCTGAGGGTAGGGGGGGCTTCCCAGGGCTCAAAGGGCCCCGCGGGGGCGGGCCTGCCCGGCGGGCCTGCGCGGAAGAAGCGGTCGGGGAAGATCTGGTAAAAGAAGGCGCCTTCGTACCATGCCATGCCTCCGAGTCTAACACCCCGGTCCTGTGGTATCCTCTCCCGGGTGAAGGGGATGCGGGGCCGCCTTTTCGTGATGACCGGGGCGAGCGGGGTGGGCAAGGGCACGGTGCGGGCGAAGGTGCTGGAGCGCACCCGGCTCTTCTACTCCATCTCCATGACCACCCGCCCCCCCCGGCCGGGGGAGGTGGACGGGGTGGACTACTACTTCGTGGACCGCCCCACCTTTGAGGCCCTCGTCCGCGAGGACGGCTTCTTGGAGTACGCGGAGTACGTGGGCCACCTCTACGGCACCCCCAGGGCCCCGGTGGAGCGGGCCTTGAGCCGGGGGGAGGACGTCCTCTTGGAGATTGAGGTCCAGGGGGCGCTCCAGGTGAAGCGGGCCGTGCCCGAGGCGGTCCTGATCTTCCTCCTACCCCCCTCTCTCTCCGAGCTGAAGCGCCGCCTGGTCTACCGGGGCAAGGACAGCCCCGAGAAGATCCAGAAGCGCCTGGAGCAGGCGGAGTGGGAGATAAGGAACGCCCACCTCTTTGACTACGTGGTGGTGAACGACGTCCTCGAGGAGGCCGTGGCCGACTTCCTCGCCATCCTCACCGCGGAGAGGCGGCGGAGCGGGAGGATGGGGGAGGCTTTGGAGATGGCCCTGCGGCGCGATTTGGCCCTCGAGGCCGAGCTGGACGAGATCCTAAGGAGGCGGTATGGCGGAACCGGGCATTGACAAGCTCTTCGGCATGGTGGACTCCAAGTACCGGCTCACCGTGGTGGTGGCCAAAAGGGCGCAGCAGCTCCTCCGCCACGGCTTCAAGAACACGGTCTTGGAGCCGGAGGAGAGGCCCAAGATGCAGACCCTCGAGGGGCTTTTTGACGACCCCAACGCCGTGACCTGGGCCATGAAGGAGCTCCTCACGGGCCGGTTGGTCTTCGGCGAGAACCTGGTGCCCGAGGACCGGCTCCAAAAGGAGATGGAGCGGCTCTACCCGGTGGAGCGGGAGGAGTAGCGCGCCGTGGCCCGGGTCCTGGTGGCGGTGACGGGGGGGGTGGCCGCGGTGAAGGCCCCCCACCTCCTCCGCCTCCTGCGCCGGGAGGGGCACGAGGTGCGGGCCCTCGCCACCCCCAGGGCCCTGGAGTTCGTCACCCCCCTCTCCCTGGCCGTGGCCTCCGGGGGCGAGGTGGCCACGGAGGAGGCCTGGTTCCGGCCCGACGGGAGGGCCCTCCACATTGAGCTCGCCCGCTGGGCCGAGGTGGTCCTGGTGGCCCCCGCCACCGCCGACGCCCTGGCCAAGGCCGCTTTGGGGCTCGCCGACGACCTCCTCTCCGCCACCCTCCTCGCCGGGGCCAAACGGGTGGCCTGGGCCCCGGCCATGAACGAGGCCATGTGGCTCGCCCCCCAGACCCAGGCCCACGTCAGGCGGCTGGAGGAGCTGGGGCACGCCTTCTTCGGCCCGGCCTACGGCCCCTTGGCCGCCGTGGGGGAGGGGGAGGGATGGGGGCGGATGCTGGAGCCCGAGGAGCTTGTGGAGCGGTTACGGGCTTTCCTCGCGCCCAAGGACCTCTCGGGCCTCCGCCTCCTCGTCTCCGCCGGGCCCACCCGGGAGTACCTGGACCCGGTGCGCTTCCTCTCCAACCCCTCCTCGGGCCGGATGGGCTACGCCGTGGCCGAGGCCGCCCGGGACCGGGGGGCGGAGGTGGTCCTGGTCTCCGGGCCCACCGCGCTTCCCGACCCCTGGGGCGTGGAGGTGGTCCGGGTGGAGAGCGCCCTGGAGATGCGAAAGGCCCTCCTGGACCGCTACCCCTGGGCCCAGGCGGTGGTCATGGCCGCCGCGGTGGCGGACTACCGGCCCGCCGAGACCCTAAAGGACAAGGAGCCCAAGGCCGAGGCGGAAAAGCTCCTCCGCCTCGTGCCCAACCCCGACATCCTCCGCGAGCTCGGGGAGAGGAAGGAGGGGCGGGTGCTCGTGGGCTTCGCCATGGAGACCCGGGAGGGCCTGGAGCGGGCCCGGGGGAAGCTCGCCCGCAAGAACCTGGACCTGATCGCCTTGAACTACGTGGGGCGGGAGGGGGTGGGCTTCGGGAGCCCCGAGAACGAGGTGACCCTGATCCTGCGGGACGGCCGGGTGGTGGAGCTTCCCCGGCTTTCCAAGCGGGAGGTGGCCCACCGTATACTGGATTTCGTCAAGGAGCTCTGGAAGCGATAGGAGCCGCGTATGGGCAACAAGGCGGAACGGCACCGCGCCATCCAGGAGATCGTCCGCCGGGAGGAGATCGGCACCCAGAAGGAGCTGGTGGAGAGGCTGCGCCAGCTGGGGTTTGAGGTGACCCAGGCCACGGTGAGCCGGGACATCGCCGAGCTGGGCCTGGCCCGCATCGCCTTGGGCAAGGGGCGGCACCGGTACGTCCTCCCGGCCGCGGACCTTCCCGAGAACGCCTACGAGGAGCTCAAGCGCCAGTTCGGCCTCTTCGTGCGGGACGTGGACCGGGGAGGGAACCTTCTCGTGGTGAAGACGGCGGAGGGGCACGCCTCCGGCATCGCCTACCTCCTGGACCGCCTCCGCCGGGACGAGATCGTGGGCACCTTGGCCGGGGACGACACCATCCTCGTGGTGGCCCGAACCGAGGAGGCGGCCCAGGCCCTCGAGGACGAGTTCGCGGGCCTGCTCGTGGAGGGAAGGGCCCTGCGGCGGGCGCTTTCCGGTTCCTAGGGTGCTGGAGCTCTTTCTCAAGTCCTTCCTGACCCTCTTCGTGGTCATGGACCCGGTGGGGCTCGTCCCCGTCTTCGTGGCCTTGGCGGGGGACCGCCCCCACCGGACCCAGGTCCTCATCGCCCGCAAGGCGGTCCTGGTGGCGGGGGGGCTGCTCACCTTCTTCTACTTTTTCGGGCGGGAGCTTCTGGGGCACCTGGGGATCTCCCTCGAGGCCCTGCGCATCGCGGGCGGGGTGCTCCTCTTCCGCATCGCCACGGAGATGGTCTTCGCCCACCACGAGCGGGAGACGGAGGAGGAGCGGGACGAGGCCTTGAGCCGGGCGGACATCTCCGTCTTTCCCCTCGCCATCCCCCTCATCGCCGGGCCTGGGGCCTTGGCCAGCGTCCTGGTCCTGGGGGCGGAGGCCAAGGGGGTGCCCTACGGCTTCGCCGTGGTCCTTTTCACCGCCTACCTCGTCCTCTTCCTGGCCTACCTCTTCCTCCGGGGGGCCACGGCGGTGCGCCGGGCCCTGGGGCGGACGGGGGTGAACGTGGTCACCCGCGTCCTGGGCCTCCTCCTCGCCGCCCTGGCCGTGCAGTACGTGGCGGACGGGGTGAAGGGCCTCCTCTAGACCTGGAAGACCCCGATGCGGAAAGGCTCCCGCTCCGGGTTCAGGGCGCAGGCCTCGAGGGCCTTGATGAGCCACTTCCGGGTCTCGTGGGGGAAGATCACCCCGTCCACCCAGAGCCTGGCGGCGGCGTAGCGGGGGTCCAGGGTCTCCTCGTAGCGGCCCTTGATGCGCTCGTAGAGCTCCTTGAGCTCCTCGTCCGAGGGCTCCTTCCCCTCCCGCTTGAGCTTCTCCACCTCAAGCTCCAGAAGGGTCTTCGCCGCCTGGGCCCCGCCCATCACGGCGTACTTGGCGCTGGGCCAGGCGAAGAGGAACCGGGGGGCGTAGGCCTTGCCCGCGAGGGCGTAGTTCCCCGCCCCGAAGGACCCCCCGAGGATCAGGGTGATCTTGGGCACCACCGAGTTGGAGACGGCGTTCACCAGCTTCGCCCCCCGCCTGATGATCCCCGCCTGCTCCGACTCCTTCCCCACCATGAAGCCCGTCACGTCCTGGAGGAAGAGGAGGGGGATCCCCATCTGGTTGACCTCGAGGATGAACCGGGCCGCCTTGTCCGCCGCCTCGGCGTAGATGACCCCGCCCACCTCAATCCGCCCCCGCTTCTTGAGGACGAGGCGCTGGTTGCCCACAATGCCCACGGGGTACCCCCCGATCCGGGCGAAGCCCGTGACCAGGGTCTCCCCGTACCCCCCCTTGTACTCCAGAAACTCCGAGCCGTCCACGATCCGGGCGATCACCTCCCGGAGGTCGTAGGGGCGGGAGCCGTCGGGGGAGACCAGGCCGTAGAGGTCCTCTATGGGGTAGAGGGGTTCCTTGGGCGCTTTGCGCCCTTCCGCCCAAGGGGCGAGGCGGGGGGGCGGGTAGAGGGCGGCGAGCTCCCTTATGCGCGCCAAGGCCGCCTCGTCCGTGGGCTCGTAGAAGTCCACCGTTCCCGAGACCTCGTAGTGCATCCTCGCCCCCCCGAGCTCCTCGGAGGTGACCTCCTGGCCGATGGCCGCCTTCACCAGGGCGGGGCCCGCGAGGTAGAGGCCGCTTCCCTCCGTCATGATGAGGACGTCCGTCATCACGGGGAGGTAGGCCCCCCCGGCCACGCAGTTCCCCATGATGGCCGAGATCTGGGGGATCCCCAGGGCCGACATGCGGGCGTTCAGGTAGAAGATGCGGCCAAAGTCGTCCTGGTCGGGGAAGACCTCGTCCTGGAGGGGGAGGAACACCCCGGCGGAGTCCACCAGGTAGACCGTGGGGATGCGGTTTTCCAGGGCGATGGTCTGGGCCCGGATCACCTTCTTGGCGGTGATGGGGAAGAAGGCCCCGGCCTTCACCGTGGCGTCGTTGGCGACGATCATCCAGTCCCGTCCCGCGATGCGGCCGATCCCCGTGATCACCCCCCCCGCCGGGGCCCCGCCCCACTCCTCGTACATCCCCCATCCGGCGAAGGCCATGAGCTCGTAGAACTCCGTGCCGGGGTCTATGAGCTTTTGTATGCGCTCCCTGGCGGTGAGGCGGCCCTTCTTGTGCTGCCGCTCCACGGCCTTGGGGCCACCTCCCTGGCGCACCCTTTCCAGGCTTTCCCTGAAGTCCCGCACCAGGGCCACCCAGGCGTCCTTGTTGGCCTTAAAGGTGGGGCTTTCCCGGTCCTCCGGGCGCAGGGCGGTTTCCAGCATGGCCCGATTATAACGCTTTTATGCCTCTTCGTGAAAAAGCGTGGGGGCCCGGGGCGGGCAGGGCGTTTTGGCCTGGGACTGGGCCTGGCGCCTCGCCTCCCGGTCCACCCGTTCGTTCTCCGGGTGGCCCGTGTGCCCCTTCACGAAGTGGAAGCGCACCCGGTGGGGGGCCATGGCGAGGAGGAGGGCCTCCCAGAGGTCGCGGTTTTTCACGGGCTTGCCCTCCGCCGTCCGCCAGCCCCTTTTCCGCCAGCCTTCCAGCCAGCCCTCGGTGAAGGCCTTCTTGAGGTAGTGGCTGTCGGTGTAGAGGTCCACCTCGCAAGGCTCCTTGAGGGCCTTTAGGCCCTCTATGGCCGCCTTGAGCTCCATGCGGTTGTTGGTGGTGCAGGCCTCTCCCCCGGAGAGGAGCTTCTCGTGGGCGTGGAAGCGGAGGAGGGCCGCCCACCCCCCGGGCCCGGGGTTTCCCAGGCAGGCCCCGTCGGTGAAGAGGGCCACGCGTTTCCTGGGGGAGGGGTTCACGCCTCCTCCAGGCCCCAGATCCGCGCCGGGGCGAGCTCCACCAGGTTGCCGGCGGGGTCCTGGGTGTAGAGGCTCTTTCCCTTGGGCCACTCGGCCCACCACACCGGGTAGCCCGCCGCCTTGAGGCGCGCTTCCCAGGCGGGAAGCTCCTCCTCCTCCACTCGGAAGGCCACGTGGACGCTGCCTTTGGCCCCGTGGGGAGGGAGGTGGGTTTCCTTTGCCGTGAGCTTTGGGTTGAAGACCAGGAACACCCCCCGCCCGGCGCGGAAGAAGGCGTGCCGGGGCGGTTTGAACTGAAAGCAGGGAAGGCCCAAGACCCCTTCGTAGAAGGCCCGGGCCTTCTCCAGGTCCTCGGCGTAGACGGAAGTCTCCAGAACCTCCACTACTTGAGCCGGGCGATGAGGTCGGCCACGGGGATGGCCTCGAGGGTCATCGTCTTCACGCTTCCCCGGGAGGCCAGGTGGAGCATGGCCCGGGCCACGGTGGCGGCGTCCTCCGCCTCCACGACGTTCACGAAGTCGTAGGGCCCGAGCACGGCGTACTGGGCCACCACCCTGACCCCGAAGTCCCGCTCCAGCTCCTGGTTCACCTCCTTGATGCGCTCGGGGTTCTTCACCAGGGTCTCGGCTCCGTCGTCGGTCAGGGTGCTGAGGACGATAAAGGTGGGCATGGCTTGCCTCCTTTCCCCTCCAGTCTACGCCTCTTGGCCCTCCAGCTCTACCCCCGCGTAGACCTCCGCCACGGGCAGGCTCCCCTCCAGGCAGGGCAGGGGGACCTCGCCTTCCTCCGCCACCTGGTGGAGGATATCCCCCTCCTTCCGGTAGAGCTCCACCCGCCTCTCCCGGGCGCTCACCAGGAGGTAGCCCTCGAGGGAGGGAAGGGAGAGGTAGCGCCAGAGCTTCTCCCTGCGGTCCACCCCCTCCGTGGCGGGGGAGAGGACCTCCACCACCAGGCAGGGGGCCTCCTCGTAGAGGGGACTCTCCGGGGGTGGAGCGCAGACCGCCATGAGGTCCGGGTAGTAGAAGGTGGCCTCCCCCACCTTAAGCTTCATGTCGGCCACGTAGAGGCGGCAGCCCTTCCTGCGGGCCAGGGGGCCAAGGAGGAGCACCAGGTTGGTCACGATCAGGTTGTGGGCCCGGCCCGCCCCGGCCATGGCGTAGGGAACCCCCTCCACCAGCTCCCGCTTCACGGGGGAGGTGGCCTCCTCCCTCAGGTACTCCTCGGCGGTGAGCCGCCTGAGCCTTGCGGGTTCGCCCATCATTCCCACTCTATCGTGGCCGGGGGCTTGGAGGTGAGGTCGTAGACCACCCGTCCGATCTCCGGGACCCTGCGGGTGATCCGCCGGGCCGCCTCGTCCAGGAACTCCAGGGGAAGCCTCGCCCAGTCGGCGGTCATGAAGTCCTCGGTGGTGACGGCCCTGAGGGCGAGGACGTACCCGTACTTCCTTTCGTCCCCCGCCACCCCCACGCTCCTCACGGGCGTGAGGACCGCCAGGGCTTGGGCCACCTTCTCGTAGAGGCCCCACTCCCTGAGGAGGCTCGTGAAGATGTCGTCCGCCCGCCTCAGGATCTCCAGGCGCTCCTCCGTCACCTCCCCCAGGACGCGCACGGCGAGGCCAGGCCCGGGGAAGGGGTGGCGGAGGCGCAGGGTGTCGGGAAGCCCGAGGAGGAGGGCGAGCTCCCGCACCTCGTCCTTGAAGAGGAGGCGAAAGGGCTCTAGGAGCTCAAACTCCAGGTCCTCGGGGAGGCCGCCCACGTTGTGGTGGCTCTTGATCTTGGCCGCCCCGTGCCCCCCGGCGGACTCAATGACGTCCGGGTAGAGGGTTCCCTGGGCGAGGAAGCGGAAGGGGCCCCTCTCCCGGGCCACCTGGGAGAAGGCCGCCACGAACTCCCGCCCGATGATCTTGCGCTTTTCCTCGGGGTCCTCCACGCCCTTTAGGGCCTTCAGGAAGCGCTCCTTGGCGTCCACCACCAGGAGGTTCACCCCAAGGGCCCTTAAGGCCCCCTCCACCTCCTCCCGCTCCCCCAGGCGCAAAAGCCCGTGGTCCACGAAGACGGCCAGGTGGTCCACCCCCGCCTTGGCGAGGAGGAGGGCCAGGGTGGAGGAGTCCACCCCCCCGGAGACGGCGAGGAGGACCCGGTCCTTCCCCGCCCGCTCCCGCACCTCCCGGAGGAGTTCTTCCAGGACGTGCTCCGGGGTCCAGTCCCGCTTGACCCCGGCAAGCTCCAGGAAGTTCTCCAGGATCTGCATCCCCTTGGGGGTGTGGGCTACCTCGGGGTGGAACTGGACGCCGTAGGCCCGCCCGTCCGGGGAGGCGATGGCGGCCACGGGGTTCTCCTCCGTCTCCGCCACCACCCGCCAGCCCGGGGGCGGGGCGGTCACGGCGTCCTGGTGGCTCATCCAGACCTGGACCTCCCCCTCGAGGCCCCGGAAGAGGGGGCCCTCGTGGCGGGTGAGGAGGGCCTTGCCGTACTCGGCCCGGCCCGCCCGCTCCACCCGTCCCCCGAGCTCCTGGGCGAGGAGCTGCATGCCGTAGCAGATCCCGAGGAGGGGCAGGCCCGAGGAGAAGAGCCTGGGGTCGGGTCGGGGGGCGTCGGGGTCAAAGACGCTTCTCGGCCCCCCCGAGAGGATGAGGGCCTGGGGGCGGTGCTTGAGGACCTCCTCCAGGGGGGCGTCCCCCGGAAGGATGAGGGAGAAGGCCCGGAGCTCCCGGAGCCTCCTCGCGATGAGCCGCGTGTACTGGGAGCCGAAATCCAGGACCAGGACCACGCCAAGAGTCTACTACGCCTCCTGGAACCCAAGGGGCGGAAAAAGTCCGGGGGGCTTTGGAGCCTGGGCCTTTCCCTGCTCCCGTCCTGCCCCCGGGTGGTGTGTAATGGGGGCATGGCCGAGGTGGAGAGCTTCAGCCTGGACCACACCAAGGTCAAGGCCCCCTACGTGCGCCTGGCGGGGAGGAAGGCCCTCGCGGGGGGCGTGGTGGAGAAGTACGACCTGAGGCTTGCCCAGCCCAACCGGGAGGCCCTGCCCACGGGGGCCTTGCACACCCTGGAGCACCTCCTCGCGGGGTATTTGCGGGACCACCTCCCGGGGGTCATTGACCTCTCCCCCATGGGCTGCCGCACGGGGTTTTACCTGGTGGTGGAAGGCCCCGTGGGGGAGGAAAAGGTCCTCGAGGCCTTCGCCCAGGCCTTGAAGGACGTCCTCGCCCACGAGGGGGAGGTCCCCGGGGCGAGCTTCAGGGAGTGCGGCAACTACCGGGACCATGACCTTCCTGGCGCCAAGGCCTGGGCGGAGAAGGTGCTAAAGGCGGGGCTTAGGGTCCAGGCCACCGTTCCCCTGGAGGCGAGGTGACCGCCTTCTTCGCCGCCGAGCCCGAGGAGGCCTCCGCCCTCCGGGAGGCTTTGGGGGCGGGGGAGGCCTTGGAGGCCCCCTTCCCCCTCCACCGGGGCGAGGGGGTCTTGGTGGCGGAAACGGGCGTGGGCAAGGTGGCGGCCGCCCTGGCCGTGGCCCACGTCCTCACCCGCTTCCGCCCCTCGGAGAGCTTCTTCCTGGGGGTGGCGGGGGCCCTGGACCCTTCCCTCCGCGCCTTGGACCTCCTCCTGGCGGAGAAGGCGGTCCAGTGGGACGTGGACCTCACCCCCTTCGGCCGCAAGCCGGGGGAGACCGCCTTTGGGGTGGCCTTCTTCCCCTCGGACCCCGCCCTCCTCGCCCGGGCGGAGAAGGCCGCCCTGGCCTTGGGCCTTCCCTTCCGGCGGGGGGTGGTGGCCACGGGGGACCGCTTTCTGGCCCAAAGGGAGGAGGCGGAAAGGCTTCGCGCCCTCCACGGGGCGGACGCCGTGGAGATGGAGGGGGCCGCGGCCCTCATGGTGGCCTGGCGCTTCCGCCACCCCATGGTCCTCCTGCGCGTGGTGACGGACGGGGCCGGGGAGGGGGCGGCCTTGGACTTCCAGGCCTTTTTGCGGGAGGCCGCAAGGCGCCTTGGGCTCCTCGCCCGGGCCCTGGTAGAGTGAGGAGGGGGTTCCATGGAAATCCGGCTCTTCTCGGGGAGCGCCCACCCCGACTTGGCCCGGCGGGTGGCGGAGGCCCTGGGGGTGCCCTTGGGCAAGGCCCTGGTGGACCGCTTTCCCGACGGGGAGGTGCGGGTCAGGCTTCTTGAGAGCGTCCGCGGGGAGGACGTCTACCTCATCCAGCCCACCTGCCCCCCGGTGAACGACCACCTGATGGAGCTCCTCCTCCTCGCCGACGCCGCCAGGCGGAGCTCGGCGGGGCGCATCAACGCCGTCATCCCCTACTTCGGCTACGCCCGCCAGGACAAGCAGACGGAGGGGCGCGAGCCCATCAGCGCCAGGCTGGTGGCGGGGCTTTTGGAGAGGGTGGGGGTGGAGCGGGTCATCGCCATTGACCTCCACGCCCCCCAGATCCAGGGCTTCTTTGACATCCCCGTGGACCACCTCTCCGCCGTGCGCCTCTTCGCCCGCTACCTCCGGGAAAAGGGGTACGTGGAAAACGCCGTGGTGGTCTCCCCGGACGCGGGCCGGGCCGAGGAGGCGAGAAGGCTTGCGGAAAGGCTCGGCCTTCCCCTCGCCATGCTGGCCAAAAGGCGCCTCGGGCCCCGGGAGACCTCCGTGACCTACGTCATCGGCGACGTGGAGGGGAAAAGGCCCATCCTGGTGGACGACATCGTCTCCACCGGGGGGACGATAAGGCGGGGGGTGGAGGCCCTCCTCCAGGCGGGGGCCCTCCCCGAGGTGGTGGTCATGGCCACCCACGCCGTCCTGGTGGGGGGGGCCAAGGAGAACCTCGCCCACCCCGCCGTCCGCGAGGTGGTGTTCACCGACACCATCCCCCTAAAGGACGGGGGCTACACGGTGCTCTCCACCGCCGAGCTTCTGGCCCAGGCCATCCGCCACGTCCACACCAACCAGTCGGTGAGCGCCCTCATCTGAGGTGCGCCCGCACATGGGCCCGGACCAAGGCTTGGGGAGGCCCTTTTGGGGCGCAGGTGGTGTCAGGCGGGCTCCTCCTCGGCCAGGGCCGCCTTGAGGGCCCGGGCGGCCTCGAGGCTCATCCCGGGAAGCCGGGCGAGCTCCTCCAGGGGGGCCTCCTTGAGGGCCCTTAGCCCCCCGTAGCGCTCCAAGAGGAGCCGCCTCCTTTTCTCCCCGATCCCGGGGATGCCCTGGAGGACCCGGAAAAGCTCCTCGCTCCGCCGCTTCCGGTGGTAGCGGAGGCCGTTTTGGTGGGCCTCGTCCCGGAGGTGGATGAGAAGCTGCAGGGCCGGGTGGGTGAGGGGGAGGCGGAGCTCCCGCCCTTCCGGCGTGACCAGGACCTCCTCCCCCTTGGCGAGGCCCACCAGGGGAAGCCTGAGGCCCGCCCGCTCCAGGGCCCTTGCCGCCGCCCGCACCTGGCCCACTCCCCCGTCAATGAGGAGGAGGTCGGGGAGGGGAAGGTCCTTGAGGCTTCCCGTGTAGCGGCGGAAGACCCCTTCCTCCATGGCGGCGTAGTCGTCGTTCCCCGCCTTGAGGCGCATCCTGCGGTACTCCTGCCGCTTGGGCCTTCCCCCCTCAAAGACGGCGATGGAGAAGACCCGGGCCTGGCCCTGGAGGTGGCTTATGTCGTAGCCCTCGAGGCGCCAGGGGCGGGCGGGAAGCCCCAGGAGGTCCTGGAGGGCCTTGAGGGCAGGGTGCTCCCCCCGCCTTTCCCGGAGCTTGAGCTCGGTCTCCAAGGCGAGGCGGGCGTTCCTTTCGGCGAGTTCCAAGAGCCGCGCCTTCTCCCCCTTCTTCGGCACCCTAAGCTCCACCTTCCGCCCCGCGCGGCGCTTGAGGAGCTCGGCGAGGCTTTCCAGGTCCTCCAGGGGGAAGGGGAGGAGGACGAGGGGGGGGAGGGGGGAGGCCTCCAGGTAGTGGTCCCGGAGGAAGGCCCAGAGGATTTCCTCGTCCGTGGCCTCCTCCTTCTCCACCACGCGGCTGATGCGGCCGAGGATCCGCCCGGAGCGCACCTGGTAGAGCTGCACCACGGCGAGGGCCCCGGAGCGGGCCATCCCCAGAAAGTCCAGGTCCCCCATCTCCGGGTCAAAGGCCTGCTGGTCCGTGGAGAAGAAGGCCCTTAGGGCCTCCATCTGGTCGCGGATCTCCGCCGCCCGCTCAAACTCAAGCCTTCTCGCCGCCTCCCGCATCTTGGCCTCGAGCTCCTGAAGGAGCCCGTCCACCCGGCCCTCGAGGACCGCCTCCACCTGGCGCACCACCTCCTGGTAGGCCTCTGGGTCCGCCTTCCCCACGCAAGGGGCGAGGCAGCGGCCCATGCTGTAGTTCAGGCAGGGGTAGCGCCTCCTTTTCATGGGGTAGCCCGAGTTCTTGCGCAAGGGGAAGAGGCGGTCTATGAGGGTCTTGATGCGGCGAAGCGCCCCCGCCTCGGGGAAGGGCCCGTAGTACTTGGCCCCGTCCTCCTCCACCCGGCGCACCACGAGGAGGGTGGGGAAGGGCTCGTTGGTGAGCTTGAGGAAGGGGTAGTGCTTGTCGTCCTTGAGGAGGACGTTGTAGAGGGGGCGGTGGGCCTTGATGAGGTTGGCCTCGAGGAGGAGGGCCTCCACCTCGTCCCGGGTGGCGATGAAGTCTAGCCCTGTGGCCTCCTCGGCGATGCGCCTCGCCTTGCCCTCGGCGTGGAAGTAGCTTTTCACCCGGGCGCGGAGGCTCTTGGCCTTGCCCACGTAGAGCACCTCCTCCCCCCGCTTCCACAGGTAGACCCCGGGGGTCTCGGGAAGGGGAGGGAGGTCTTGGGCCCGCACGCCCCCATTGTAGACTTTCCCCGTGCCTCCCTTCCTGGTGGACGCCCACCTGGACCTGGCCTGGAACGCCCGCGCCTTAGGGCGGGACCTCACCCTCCCCTTGGAGGCCCTCCGCGCCCAGGACCCCCACCCCGACACCCCCCTGGTCACCCTCCCGAGCCTTAAGGAGGCGGGGGTGGCCCTCGCCTTCGCCACCCTCTTCGTGGACCCTCGGGAAGGGGCACAGGAGGACTGGGAGGAGGAGGTCTACGCCCAGCTCGCCCTCTACGAGGCCTGGGAGAGGCGGGGCCTCGTGAGGGTCCTAAGGGAGCGGGAGGACCTCTTGGCCCACCTGGAGCGCTTCCCCCAAGACGGCGTCTTGGGCCTCGTCCTCCTCCTGGAGGGGGCCCACGCCCTGGAAGCCCCCGAGGACCTCCGCCCCTTGCGCAAGCGGGGCCTCAGGCTCCTCTCCCTCACCTGGGCCACGGGAAACGCCTACGCCGGCGGGAACGCCGAGCCTGGCCCCCTCACGGCCAAGGGGCGGGCCCTCCTCGAGGCGATGGCGGCTTTGGGCGTGGCCCTGGACCTCTCCCACCTGGCGGAGGAAGCGGCCTGGGAGGCCCTAAGGGTTTACGAAGGCCCCGTGTGCGCCACCCACGCCAACTGCCGCGCCCTGGTGCCCTCCGAGAGGCACCTCTCCGACGGGCTCTTGCGGGCCCTGGCCGGGCGGGAGGGGGTTTTGGGCCTCGTGCCCTTTAACGCCTTTTTAGACCCCGCCTGGAAGCGGGGGATGGCGCGGCTTCCCCTGGAGGCCTTTTTCCGGCACAAGGCCCACGCCGAGGCCCTCATGGGCGGGGGGCGGGTGGGCCTGGGCACGGACTGGGACGGGGGGTTCGGCCTCGAGGCCGTGCCCCAGGGCCTGGACCGGCACCGGGACCTCCGCGCCTTAGGGGACGAGGGGTTTTTGGGCGGGAACTGGCTACGCTGGCTCCTTGGCTGGTTCTAGGGGGACCACGGCCAGGGTGCAGCGGCTTGCGGCCACCAGGCGCCCTTCCTCGTCGTAGACCTTCACCTCCCAGACCTGGGTGGTGCGGCCCACGTGGAGGGGCCTCCCCACGGCCCGGATCGTCCCCTCCCGCTTCTTGCGGAGGTGGTTGCAGTTGATCTCCAGCCCGAAGGCGGCGTGCCCCGGAGGGCAGTTCAGGAACCCCCCCACGCTCGCCACGCTTTCCGCCAGGGCCACCGTGGCCCCCCCGTGGAGGAAGCCGAAGGGCTGGTGGACCTTGGGCGTCACCACAAGCTCCGCCACCACCTCGTCCTTCTCCGCCTTGAGGTAGCGGACCCCCAGGGTCCGGTCCAAGGTTTCCCGCTCCAGGAAGGCCTTGACCTCCATGCCCTGGAGTATAAAGGGGCCGTGGGCGAGATCCGGCTCTTCCCCGGCCTCCTCGCCCCCCCGGCGGGGCTGGACTTCCTCTTGGACCTCCCCTCGGAGGAAGGGCTCCACCTCGTGGCCTTCGCCGAGGGGGCCTTGGACGCGCTAAAGGTGGCCTTCCAGGAGGGGGCGAGAAGCCTCGTCCTCCTCTCCCCGGTCCTCTTCCGGGACGCGCTGCTTTCGGCGCGGCTTGGCGCCTTGCGCTTCGGCCTGGAGCGGGGCGGGGTGGAGGGGTTTGCCCGGGTGGGCCGGGCCCTCTTCTTCGGGGCCTTAAGCGCGGGGAGCGAGGAGGTCTACGAGGCCTGGAAGGAGGGCCTGAGCGAGGCGGGGCTTTGGCGGTGGCTTGGCCGCCTCGAGGCCCTCGCCGACGAAAGGCGCTGGCTTAGGGGCACCGCGGCCCGGGTCCTCGTGGTCCAGGGGGCCCTGGACGCCTTCACCCCGCCCCTTCACGGGGCCAAGGTGGCCGACTTCGCCAAGGGGGAGGCCCTCCGCTTCGTGGTGGACGAGGCCGGGCACCTCGTGCCCTGGGAGGCCCAGGAGGAGGTCCGGGACCTGGTGGCGGACTTCCTCCTGGGGGAGGGGTTCAGGCCCCTGCCCGGGGGGCTCGCCTTATGAGGCGTGCGGGCTACCTCCACCTCTACGGCCTGAACCTGGTCTTTGACCGGGTGGGGAAGGGGCCTCCCGTCCTCCTGGTGGCCGAGGAAGCCTCCCGCTGGCCTGAGGCCCTCCCCGAGGGGTACGCCTTCTACCTCCTGGACCTGCCCGGGTACGGCAGGACCGAGGGGCCGAGGATGGCCCCCGAGGAGCTCGCCCACTTCGTCGCGGGCTTCGCGGTCATGATGAACCTGGGCGCCCCCTGGGTCCTCCTCCGGGGCTTGGGGCTTGCCCTCGGGCCTCACCTCGAGGCCCTGGGCCTCCGCGCCCTCCCGGCGGAGGGGGTGGAGGTTGCAGAGGTCTTGTCAAGTAAGCTTAGCTATGGTAACATAGACCTGGGAGGTAACCTATGAGGAAGCTTTTGGCGACCGCGGTTCTGCTTCTGGGCCTGGCCTCGGCCCAGTTCTCGGTGGAGAACCTGAAGCCCTCCTTCGCCCTCGTGGGCGGGACCCAGGGGTTTGGCGGGGAGCTTTCCTGGCACTGCCTCCTCTTCCAGCCCCCCGTGGGGGAGGTGCGCCCCGCCTTGGACCTGGCCTACACCCTGGGTGGAAGCCTGAACGGCGCCTTCCTCTTCCGCTACCTCTACCCGGTGGCCGAAGGGCTTAAGGCGGGGGTAGGCCTCGGGGTGGCGCTTCCCGGCTTCAGCTTCGCCAACCTGGGCCTCTACTTCCGCGCCGACGCCGAGTACGACCTGGCCCAGTTCCTGAACGCGCCCGCCTTCGTGGGCGCCGACCTGGGCCTTGCGGGCGGGACGCTCGCCGCCCAGTTCAAGGTGGGCTACCGCTTCTGAGCACCCCGCAAAAGCCCAAGCGGGACGAGGGAAAAGGGATGGAGGCGGCCAGAAGCCGCCTCCATCCCTTTTGGCGGAGGGGGCGGGATTCGAACCCGCGAGGCCCCGCGAGGGGCCTACCGGTTTTCGAGACCGGCCCGTTCAACCGCTCCGGCACCCCTCCCTGAGCCGGGCGAAGAAGTCCCTTAAGAGCTTAGCACACTCCCTTTCCCGCACACCACCCCGGGCCCGGGTGGGGAGGCCGAAGCGGGTGAGGGCGCCTTCCTTGAGGTTTTCCGCCCCGTAGACCACTTCCACCCCCGCCTGGGCCAGGGCGTGGTGGCACATGAGGCAGGGCTCGAGGGTCACGTAAAGCCGCCCGCCCCGGGCCTCGGGCCCCGCCTCCCTAAGGAGGAGCATCTCCGCGTGGGCCGTGGGGTCCCTTAGCCCCTCCACCCGGTTGTGGGCCCGGAGGACGCGGCCCGGGAGGACGAGGACCGCCCCCACCGGCACCTCCCCTTCCCGGAAGGCCGAGGCCGCCTCCGCCAAGGCCTCCGCCATGTGGGCCTCCTCGGGAGGGGGCGGGTAAAGGCCCAGGACCTCCACCACCCGGTTGCCCTCGGCGCGCACGGGCCAGAGGGGCTTGAGCTCCCGGGGGACTCCTTTTTCCGCCAGGAAGTCCACGAGGCGCTTCCTCCCGGAAGGCCGCTCCAGGTAGTCCCCGGGCGCGGGGCGGCGGAACCCCGGGGGCAGGGGCAGGCGGGGCCTTGGGGGGAGGAGGAAGAGGGTGCCCCCCTTGCGCCGGGCCAGGACGCCCCCCGGGAGGGTCTGGGGCCGGCCGCGGAGGGCCTCCTCCAGGAGGAGGACGAGGCGGGCCTCCGGCCTAAGGCCGAGCTTTTCCAGAAGCCGCCTCAAGGCCCGGCGGCGCACCGCCAGGGGAGCCTCGAGGAGGGGCGCCGCCCGGAAGGCGGGGACGAAGAAGCGGGGGTCGGGGAGGAGCCGGGCCTCGGCCTGGCGCTCCAGGACCCCTTCCTCCTCGGCCCGGGCCTCGGCGAAGCGGGCCAGGGCGCGCTTGGCCGCGGGAAAGCGCTCCTCCAGGAGGGGAAAGACGAAGAGCCGGAGGAAGTTCCGGTCCAGGGCGGGGTCCTGGTTCGTGGGGTCCTCGCGCCAGGCCTCTCCTCGGGCCCGGAGGTAGGCCCGAAGCTCCTCCCGGGTGTGGGCCAAAAGGGGGCGGACCACGATCCCCTCCCGCTCCCGGATGCCCGTGGCCCGGGCGGTCCCCTGGAGGAGCTGGAGGAGCACGGTCTCCGCCTGGTCGTCCAGGGTGTGGGCGGTGAGGATCGCCCGGGCCCCCACCTCCCGGGCCACCCGGTGGAGGAAGGCGTAGCGCACTTCCCGGGCCACCGCCTCCAGGTTCTCGCCCCGGGCCTGGGCGATCCGGGCCACCTCCACCCGCTCGGTGAAGAAGGGGAAGCCCAGCCTTTCCGCCAGGGCCCGGACGAAGGCCTGGTCCAGGGGGCTTTCCGGGCGCAGGCCGTGGTCCAGGTGGGCCACCACCGCCTGGCGCCCTGCTTCCTTCACCAGGAGGGCCAGGGCCACGGAGTCCCCGCCCCCGGAGACGGCGAGGACGAGGGGGTCTTTGGGGGCGAGGCGAAGAAGGCGCTCGCGGAAGGCCGGGACATCCATGCGCCTTCCATGATGCCACGGCCCCCCGGTTTCCCGGGGGGCCTCCTGGTGGCGGCGGTGGGACTCGAACCCACGACACCACGATTATGAGGCATCGCCTTTCCAAAGAACGGCGCGGAAACGCCGCCTTGAAGGGCGTTTCCCCCCCTTCTTGGCATCGGCGCGCCCCCCTTTTGCCCCACGGGGATATTCTACCGCCCGCTCCTGCTTTTGGGGTAGGGGGGACGATTCGCGAAATCTAACTTTCGCGAATGAACCCCGGAGGTCCGCCGCCGTGATACTTGTAGTCCCCAAAACTTGTAGTCCCCAAACTGCACAAACCCCCGAGAAACGCCCTTCCACACGGCAAAATCCCGCCCGATTTTTCTCCTGGACCTTCACCGAACCCAGGGGCGGCCTAAGCCCTAGGGGGTCCCTACGCCGATACTTGTAGCCTCCAAACTGCACAAACGAGCAACGAAGCAAGTCCAGAACGGCAAAGACGCCGAGCATTTTTCCCCGGAAGTCGGCCGCCGGGGAGAACCCCCTAAGCCCCCGGGACTTGTCCCCTGCAGACCGCGCAAAGGGGAACGAAGCAAGTCAGGAACGACACGAGCCGCGCCGATTTTTCCCGGGGAAGGCTAGCCCCGGGGAAGCCCACGAAGGACCGCCCGGGCCTCGAGGCCCGAAGCGCGGAAGGACGGAAGTCAAGCCCTAAGGAGGCCGCGAACCCCAAGCCGCCCGAAGCCGGGGGCCGCGCTTTGTCTGTTTCCGCAAGAAACAGAGCGCCGCGACTAGCGGGCTATATAGCGCGCGCCGCCGCTATGCCGCATAGACTTGCAACATATCCGCAAAGATATGCACACAAGCGCCGGAGAAAGGGCCGCGCCCGCCCAAGCGAACCCCGGGGGCACCCCCACGGCCCCCGCGCGCGCGTAGCCTACCCCGCCCCGTCAGATTTCACTTCGCCCACTTCCGCCTTCCCCGTGATTTTGCACCAAGTCAAGACTTCGCCTTTAGCTTTCCTTTAGCTTCCCTTCATCTTCCCCTAATCAAGTGCGGAAAACGCCGTTTAGTACGGGGCTTACGCTAGAAAGTTAGACCGGGTAAAGTGTGGTTTGGCCCCTTGACAAAGTGATAAAATGAAGGGAGCGGGCGAGGTTGACCGCCCGCCGAAAGGAGAAAGTCCTATGCCTGTGCTCAGTATATCACAGACCGCCCGAAGTTCAAGCCCGGAAATCCCCAACCGGAGGGACCGCCGCCGGGGCAGGCGAAGGGCGCGCACTATTCTCCGCCACGCCTTTCGTTCACGGCGCCGCCCCGCTCACCTCCTCGTCATCAGACTGACGGGGGCGTGGGCCTGGTGGCAGGGCGTGCGCCGCGCGGTCGTCCGCCGCCCCCGCCCCCGGGCCGCCCACCGCCCACATGGACGGGCTTCCCCCGCCGCCCCCGGGCGGGGCTCCGCCGCACCACCCGAAAGCCCGGACGACCAAAGCGCCGATGAAGAAGACGATGGGCCGCCACGGCCGGCGCCGCGCACCACAAGAAAGCGTGGTCGCCCACGGAAGCGGCGGTCCTTCCGGGCCTTCACCAGTCTGAAGACTTGGCGAAAACGCCTAGCCCAGGCCGAGGCCGTGGCGGCCATGCCGGGGGCCATATGCGCTACCCTCGTCCCCGCCGAGGCCCCCGATGAAGCCTCCCGCCGCATAGCCCGGGTCCCGGCCCGGGTGGCAGACTGCTTCGCCGCCCTCGCCCGCCGTTTGCGCCGCGAGCGGGGGGCCCATTTCGCCATCGCTGCCGCCACACGTGCGGGGAACGGAGCCTTCCACCCCCACGCCCACGCCATCGTTTACGGCGTTCGCCGCGAACGCCTCGCCGTTCTTGCCGCCCGTTCGGGCCTTCGGCTTGTTTACGCCGAGCCCGTTCGGGACGGGCGGGCCGCCGCGCGCTACGCCATCGGGGCGCACCAGAAGAGGCATTATGACCGCGTTGAAGGGGCGAGGGGGTTCTGGGCGAAAGTCCCCGAGGCCGCCGAGGCCACGGCCGCTCTTGTTTCTTCACGAAACACGCCATCCGTCCCCGTGGTGCCTACCCCCTTAGGGCCGCTCCCCGTGGTCCCCGGCCCCGTGGACCTCGGCCCCGGGGAGCGTGTCGTTGCTGTTCGCCAATTCCTCGAGGTCAACGCAGAAGCGGCCGCAAACCCCAGCCCCCGTATCCGTGGACCGGCCATTGAGCGCCTCGCGGCTTACGCGGCCGCAGTAGGCGCGCCCCTTGCCATGTGCGGCCCGCCCAGACCGGGGGCCGCCCCCGGGAAGGGGGGCCGCACATGAACGCGGCCCGTTCCTTCGCGGTGGACCTCGCCCGGGGGAAGCGGGCGGAGACTGACCGCGCCGTTCTCGCGCTTCTACATGAGCTTTACCCGGACGGGAAGGTGCGCCCCGCCCCGCCGGAGCTTGACGCTCAAGGGATTGACCTTGTGGTTCACCGCGCCCCGTTCTCAGTCGGGGTGCAGGTAAAAGCGTACGGGGGCACCCTCGCACCCATCCGCACAGCGTGCGTCTTTCTAGAAGACTTTTCGGACATTGACCGCGCCATACCGGGGTGGCTTTGGACCACACGGGCAGAAGTCTTGGTCGTCCGCTACGCCGATGCGCCCGTGGCCTTCCATGTTCCCGCCTTACGCGCCATCGCAGAACGGAAGCGGGACGCATGGGCCCCATACCGCCACACCAATCAGTCAAGGTGGGGCCGCGCCCGCTGGCGGTCGGCATATTGGCGTGCCCCCTTGCGCGAGGTTGTCGGGGCGCTTCTGGACCCCACGGGCGAGATTATTGCCGCTTTATCAAGCCGATGACGGGTGAAGCTGTCCGGTGGATTTCCCTGAGGTCTTTTTCCGCAAGCCGCACATAGTGGGCGGTCATCACCGGGGACTTGTGCCCGAGCATCGCTTGAAGCGCGTAGGAAGGCATCCCGTTCTTGACCATCGCCACCGCCGCGCCGCGCCGGAAGGCGTGCGGCGGCTTGGGGGGAAGGCCCGCGTATTCCGCTAGCCGCCGAAGGACCATCTTCAAGCCGTCATACGCCAAGGGCAAACCGCTTCGGGTCAAGAATAAAGCGTCATGGTCCGAAGGGGGACGCTCCGCCCGGGCGTAGGCGAGGATGGCCCGGTAGGTGGGAAGGCTCACCGGCACCCATTGCACGGCCCCGCCCTTCCGCCGAACCCGCACCGCTTCCGCCTTGACATCCGAAACCCGAAGCCCGAGAACCTCGCTGGCCCGTAGGCCCGTGTCCCAAAGCACCATCACCAGGGCCTTGTCCCTTAGTGGGTTCTTCCCCATTTCCGCCGCCGCAAGAAGCTTCTTCACTTCCCATTCCCGCACCACGGGAAGGTCCGCTTCGGGCACCTTAGGCGGCCTGATTTTCCCCGTGGGGTCAACACCGAGGGCCCCTTCCTTCACCGCCCACCGCACAAAGGCCCGCGCCGCCCGCCACCTAGCCGCCACGCCGCCGGGGCTAAGGCCGTCTTCAAAGGACTTCACGAGGAAGGCCCGAAGGTCGTCCGCCGTAAGCTCCGCCATGGGTTTGTCGCCCACCACCTTCACCATAGCCTTCACCGCGTCCCGGTAGTAGCCGATGGTGTTCGGGGAAAGCCCCCTAGCCCTGCAGTCCAGAAGCCAAGCTTCCGCCCAGTCCGTGATTGTGCCCCGCATATTTTACCTCCACGACTACCGGTTTTCCCCTTCTATGCCCTGACGATTTGCCCTCTTCACGACTTTTCGGGGCGGGGGCGGCCAATGCTAACCGAAGTGGAAGAAACGCATAGGCAAGCCCCCCGGTTTCCCGGGGGGCCTCCTGGTGGCGGCGGTGGGACTCGAACCCACGACACCACGATTATGAGTCGTGTGCTCTGACCACCTGAGCTACGCCGCCAGGCGCCAGGCAACCCCCATCATAGGGGAGGCTGGGCCTCTGGTCAATCGTTTCGCCATTGGCCCGGGGAGCCTCCCCAAGGACCTTTTGCCGGGGTCCTCGTGTGGACACAAGCCCGTTACACAACGCCCCGCTCCCGCAAGGGCTTTCCTTCCCAGAAGCGCCTTAGGCGGAAGGGGGTGAGGTCCAGGCTTTGCGCCTTTCCGAAGGCCACCTCCTCCGCCATGAGGCGGCCTACCATGGCCGCCTGCTGCACCCCGTGCCCCGAGAAGCCCGCGGCCACGAGAAGCCCCTCCTCCACGAAGCCCAGGATGGGGTTGTGGTCGGGGGTCATCTCGTAGTAGCCCCACCAGCTGGCCCTTCGGTCCAGGGAAAGCCCCTCCAGGAAGGGGAAGCGGGCGAGGCCCGCCTCGAGGGTGGGCCCAAGCCAGCCCCAGTCCATCCCCTCCCGGAAGCCCGGGGGCTCCTCGGGGTTGGAGCGGCCGAAGAGGAGGTGCAAACAGTTGGGAAATAGCGCACATTACTTCACCCCAACGCTCGTACGTCCCCGCTTCCCGCCACCTCACCCCAGCGAGCCCCCGCGACATACGAAAAGCCCCGAAGCGCTATACTCCCCCACAGGAGGCCACAGGTGAAGGCCAAGCCTAAGGCCACGCGCAAGCGTACCTCGCAGAAGAGGGCGAAAGCCTTCACCGGAGTCCAGGCTCTTCTCCTCTTCCCTTCCGGAGAAGACCACAAGGCCACCCTGGACCTCATGCGCCGCTTCTCCGCCGCCCCGCGCTACGCCTACAACCGCTTGCTTGAGGGATGGAGCCGGGAAGCCCTCAAACGGGAAAATGGACCCCTCTGCACCTTCTTCCGCCTCAACACCCGCTACGCCGACGACGCGGTGATGAAGGCCCAGGCCCTCCTGGACTCCGCCCGGGAGAGAGGAGAAGACCCCCGGAAGGTCGTCTTCGGGGGAAGGAGGCTCTTTGAGACCCTGAGGCGCAGGCACCTCTCGGGTAAGCCCCTGAAGGAGGTCAAGCGGGAGTGGAAGGAGAAGCGCCAGGGCCTCCTCTACTCCCGTGGGGACAAGACCAAGGGGGGCAACCTCAACCTGAGGCTCTTCGTCAAGGACGGAGCCCTGTGGCTCCGGATCAACCTCGGAGACGGAGGCTACGCCCACGCCCTGATCCAAACGAAGCACCCCAACCTGAGCACCCTCCTCCAGAGGGTATACGCCTCCCTCCCCTACAACGTGGAGCTCTCCCTCAAGGAGGGCAAGGTCTACGCCACCTTCACCTGGGAGGAAGAACCCGCTCCTCTCGTGGCCACGAAGGAGAACGGGGTCCTTGCCCTGGACGTGAACTCGGACCCCTACCACCTCGCCTTAGCCCTCGTTTCCCCTGATGGAAACCTCAGGAGGCACCTCACCCTCTCCCTGGAAGAAGTGGACCGCGCTCCGAACAAAGGAGCCAAGGAGCTCGTCCTCTGGAAGATCGCCCACGAGGTGGTCTCCCTGGCGGAGGAGCACGGCGTAGCCGTCGCCACCGAGCGCCTGAAGCACCTCCCTAAGGGAAGGAGAGGGGACGGCTCTGGAAGAGCTTTCCGCAGGAAGCAGCACCGCTTCGCCTACGCCTCCCTCCTCCGGAAGGTCCACTCCTTGGCCGGGAAGAAAGGTGTCCAAGTCGTGGAGGTCAACCCCCAGGACACCTCCACGATAGGCATGCTCAAGTACGCCCCGCAGCTTTCCCTGTCCAAGGACGTGGCCGCCGCTTACGTCATCGGGAGAAGGGCCTTAGGGTTCAAGGAGAAGCTCCCCAAAGGCTACGGGAAGCTTCTCCAGGACCTAAGCTTCAGGGACCACGTCCAGGGCTTCTACGCCTCCAGGGTGCAGGAACTCCGCGCGAAGAGAAGCGCGGAGCCCAACCCCTACCTCAGGCGCAGGCTTTCTCAAGAGCTTGAGAGGGCGAAGCGCCACCTCTCCTTGCTTTCAAGCCTTCAGGGCTCGCCGGGGAGCCGGAGGGAGGTCACCGATGGAAGGAACTCCCCTGGCGTTAATCCCTGGCGGGTCCACAAGGTAGCTTCGCTGACGAGGGTAGGCACCTTCCTTCCCCTCCTCGGGCGCGAGGTGCCGAGGGACCTCTCTCTCCTCAAGCCCATCCTCTTCGGGGGATCGTGGGAGGGGTGGAGGGGAGGCTTAGGTCCTCATCCTGGTGGGGGGCCGGAGTGCGCTAATGTGCGCTCTACTTGACCAGGCGGCTTCCCTCGGAGCGGAAGTAGAAGCCCGTGCCGAGGTCCACGGTGAGGGGAAAGGCGTGGGGAAATGGCGTAGGGGCGGTGGCGAAGACCATGCGGCGCACCGGCTGTACGGGGATCTCCAGGCCCAAGGTTCGCCCCACCTCCCCTGTCCAGGCCCCGGTGCACAGGAGGAGGAAAGGGGCCTCGTACAGCCCTTTCGGGGTCTCCACCCGCCACACACCCTCCCGGCGCTCGGCCCTAAGGAGGGGCTCGGAAAAGCGCACCTCCGCCCCCAGGCGCCTGGCCTCCCTGAGGTAATAGGCCGTGGCCCCGTGGGGGTCTATGGTCCCGTCCATGGGGCCGAAGGTGGCGTAGGCCAGGCCCTCCTCCCTAAAGGGCACCTTCCTTTGGGCCTCCGCCAGGGAGAGCTTCTCCACGGGGACCCCCAGGGCCTTCTGCACCCTTAGGGCCTCTTCCTGGGCCTCGGCCTGGGCCTCGGGCACCAGGAAGAGGTAGCCCGTAGGCCGATAGGCGGCCTCGGGGATTTCCCGGTACTCCAGGATGGAACGGTAGGAGAGGAGGACGTTCGAGGGCTCGGAGAACTGCACCCGCACCCCGGCGGCGCTTTTCCCGGTGGACCCTTGGGCGTAGGTGGCCTCCTTCTCCAGGACCAAGACCCTAAGCCCCTTTTCCGCCAGGCGGTAGGCCGAGGCCGCCCCTACGATCCCCGCCCCCACCACGACCACCCGGGCCACGCCCCGAGTTTACAAGGCCTCAAGCCCCGTGGTGTAGTGTAAAGGGGGGCGATTCCGCCCCCGGAGGTGAACCCATGCCCCTGATCACCACGGAAACCGGCAAGAAGATGCACGTTCTCGAGGACGGGCGCAAGCTCATCACCGTCATCCCCGGAGACGGCATCGGGCCCGAGTGCGTGGAGGCTACCCTCAAGGTCCTAGAGGCGGCCAAGGCCCCCCTGGCCTACGAGGTGCGAGAGGCGGGGGCGAGCGTCTTCCGGCGGGGCATCGCCTCGGGCGTTCCCCAGGAGACCATTGAGTCCATCCGCAAGACCCGGGTGGTCCTGAAGGGTCCCCTGGAAACCCCGGTGGGCTACGGGGAGAAGAGCGCCAACGTCACCCTAAGGAAGCTCTTTGAGACCTACGCCAACGTCCGCCCCGTGCGGGAGTTCCCCAACGTCCCCACCCCCTATGCGGGCCGGGGCATTGACCTCGTGGTGGTGCGGGAGAACGTGGAGGACCTCTACGCCGGGATTGAGCACATGCAGACCCCGAGCGTGGCCCAGACCCTCAAGCTCATCTCCTGGAAGGGATCGGAGAAGATCGTCCGCTTCGCCTTTGAGCTGGCCCGGGCCGAGGGGCGGAAGAAGGTCCACTGCGCCACCAAGTCCAACATCATGAAGCTCGCCGAAGGGACCCTGAAGCGGGCCTTTGAGCAGGTGGCCCAGGAGTACCCCGACATAGAAGCGGTCCACATCATCGTGGACAACGCTGCCCACCAGCTGGTGAAAAGGCCCGAGCAGTTTGAGGTGATCGTCACCACCAACATGAACGGAGACATCCTCTCCGACCTCACCTCGGGGCTCATTGGGGGCCTGGGCTTCGCTCCCTCGGCCAACATCGGCAACGAGGTGGCCATCTTTGAGGCCGTCCACGGTTCCGCCCCCAAGTACGCCGGGAAGAACGTCATCAACCCCACCGCGGTCCTCCTCTCGGCGGTGATGATGCTCCGCTACCTGGAGGAGTTCGCCACGGCGGACCTTATAGAGAACGCCCTCCTCTACACCCTCGAGGAGGGCCGGGTCCTCACGGGGGACGTGGTGGGCTACGACCGGGGGGCCAAGACCACGGAGTACACCGAGGCCATCATCCAGAACCTGGGCAAGACCCCAAGGAAGACCCAGGTGCGGGGCTACAAGCCCTTCCGCCTGCCCCAGGTGGACGGGGCCATCGCCCCCATCGTCCCTAGGAGCCGCCGGGTTGTGGGGGTGGACGTCTTCGTGGAAACCAACCTCCTGCCCGAGGCCCTGGGAAAGGCCCTGGAGGACCTTGCCGCGGGCACCCCCTTCCGGCTCAAGATGATCTCCAACCGGGGCACCCAGGTCTACCCCCCCACCGGCGGGCTCACGGACCTGGTGGACCACTACCGCTGCCGCTTCCTCTACACGGGGGAGGGGGAGGCTAAGGACCCGGAGATCCTGGACCTCGTAAGCCGGGTGGCAAGCCGCTTCCGCTGGATGCACCTGGAGAAGCTCCAGGAATTTGACGGCGAGCCCGGCTTCACCAAGGCCCAAGGGGAAGACTAAGGCCACCCCATGCCGGCTTGGGCCGGCATGGGGCCCGGCATGGCCCCGAGCCTGATGCGGCGCCTAGACCAGGGCGAAGCGGGCCTCGAGGGCCGGAAGGTCCGCCTCCAGGAAGCGGAGGCGGGCCTCGGCGTTCAGGGGAAGGGCCTTGGGCAGGGCCACCTGGGCGGAAAGCCCGAGCTCGGGGAGGAGGAAGACCCCCTGCCCCCCCCGCCTTTCCACCAGGACGCCGGGCCCCTCGTAACCCTTGGCCTCGAGGTGGAGGAGGGTCCAGTGGAGCTTGCTCTTGCGCTCCGCCTCCCGCACCAGGTCGGCCACCGCCTCCGCCGCCCCCACCCTTTCCAGGACCTCGGCCTGGGAGAGGGGCCTCTCCCCTTTGAGCCAGGCCCTGAGCTGCTGGTGGGCCACCAGGTCCAGGTAGCGCCTTAGGGGGCTCGTCACCTGGGCGTAGAGGGGAAGGCCTAAGCCCTTGTGGGGGGCGGGCACCGCCTTGAGCTGGGCCCGCTTCAGGGCCTTCCGCTGCTCCCACATGGCGGCAAGCCCCTCCCCCTCCACCCGCCTTGCGGGGGCCTCCTGGGTGGCGAAGGGGAAGGGAAGCCCCTCCCGCACCGCCAGGTGGGCCGCGGCGTACCCGGCGAGGAGCATGGCCTCCCGCACCCAGACGCGGCTTGGGTAGGGGGGCAAGGGGGTGATCCGGACCTCCTCCCCCTCCACCCGCACCTTCACCTCGGGGAGGGCGATCTCCAGGGCGCCCGCGGCGAGGCGCTTCGCCCGGAAGGCCTCCGCCAGGGCCTCCAGGGGCCTCAGGGCCTCCACCCCCAGGGCCTCCCGGTAGGTGAGGCGCGTGACCCGTACCCAGGAGGGGTAGACCCTCTCCTCCAGAAGCTCCCCCTCCTCCGAGACCCATAGCTCAAAGGTGAGGGCCGGGGAGACCTCCCTTAGGCCCAGGCCGAGGGCCTCGGTGACGGCGGGGGGGAGCATGGGCACGGTTCCCTCGGGGAGGTAGAGGTTCGCCCCCCGGCGCAGGGCCTCCTCGTCCAGGGGGCTTTTGGGGGGGACGAGGGCGGCCACGTCGGCCACGTGGACGAAGAGGCGGAAGCCCCCTTCCACCTTCTCGGCGAAGACGGCGTCGTCGGGGTCCTGGCTTCCCTCGTCGTCTATGGCGAAGGCGGGGAGGTGGGTGAGGTCCACCCGGTCCTCCTCGGGGAGGGGTGGGGCGGGGAGGTCCGGGGGCTGGAGGGGAAGGCCGAGCCTCCTTGGGTGGGGGTTTTCCCTTTGCCAAAGGCCCAGGCGGAGGAGGAAGGCGTGGGCCGCCTCGGGGGTTTCGGGGAGGTTCAGGGCCCGGAGGACGGGGCTTTCCTTCCTCTCCCCCCGGGCCAGGGCCTCCACCTCGGCGAGGAGGGGGCGGTCCTCGGGGGCGGGGCTTCCCTCCTTTAGGCGCTTCAGGGCCTCCTGGAAGGCCCGTTCCCGCTCGGCCCGCTTCCTTTCCGCCTCCTCTAAGGCCCGAAGCTCCTCCCGGGTGCGGGCCCGGACCCCTTCCCCCTCGAGGACGAAGCGCTCCCCCTTCTGGGCGAGGAGGTAGGCGCCCAGAGCGGCCTCCGGGGTGTAGGCCCCGTAGACCAGCTCGGCGAGCTCCCTAAGGCTCACCGTCTGCCCCTCCAGGAGTTCCCAGGCGGCCTCCTCCTCTCCCTCGGGCACCTTCAGGCCTAAGGAGGCGGGCCCCGGGTGGAGGAAGAGGACGTCCTTGGGACGCACCCTCAGCCTTGCGCCTCCTTCCAGCGTGAGCTCCAAGCGGCCCCCCTTCTCCTCGGCGAGGGCGGGTTTGCCTTTGTAGACGACAAGGGCTTGCTTGACGGCCATGGGTGTCCTCCTTATAATGAAGCCTGGGTGGCCGGGAACTGCGTAGCGGGTCCCCGGCCTCAATCCTTTTGTTGGGGCTTAGGCAGGACGACAAGCCCGTATCCCATGTACCCTTGGGGACCCCGGCGGAGCTTTTGCTCTATGATCCGCCAGTCTTCTTTTAGGGGTTTCTTGAGGTACCAGCGCCCAATGGGTGTGGCCACCAGGTCTGCCAACTGGAGCCCCGCTATGTTTTCCCGCTTTTTGCGGAACTCTAACTCCGAGCGATGCAGAGCCCTTCGGAGCCTCTTGGCTGACAGGTAGCGGGTTCCCCTTTGTAGGAGGTCTTCCCAAGCGCGCTTGAGGCTCCCATCCAGGTGGGGGGCGCGGCTTTCCGCAGTGACCTTGGCCTGGCTTCCGCGCTCCTCCACCTCAAAGACCAGCCTTTCCACCAACACCTTCAGGGAAAGCTCGTAAGGGTCCAGGGCGGCTTCTCCGTAAACCTCCTTGTGGCGCCGCTTATCCACCACCACAGCCGCCACGGTGTACTCCCACCTTGCCATGGCCTCGTTGAGCGTTTCGTAGAACTCCAGGCGGAACCGTGGATCTTTTAGACGCTCAAAGCCGTTGCGGTTACGCGTTATGTCGGCGGTGTGGAAGACGACCCCGTCATGGCCGAATAGCTTTCTCTTGATTTGGGCCATCTCCGGAACGATGACGGTCTCATAGTGCTCCTCGTCCACGAGTAGCCCCACCAGGACGAAGATGGGGTAGTATGGATCTATTCTGTCTAGGACGTGATCTCCAGACTCGTCCACAAAGCAAAGAAGCATTATCCGCCATTATACTGGCTCCCATGGAATGGGACCTCTCCGACCTCTATTCAGGCCCCCAAGACCCGAGGATCCTCCAGGACCTCGAGGCCGCCCTCGCCCTGGCCCAGGGCCTTGACCCCCAGGGGCTTTTGGACCCGAAAGGGGCCCAGGACCTCTTGGAGCGGTACGAGAAGGCCCTGGAGCTCGCCTACAAGCCCCTGAACTACGCAAGCCTCTACTTCGCCACCCGCACCCAAGACCCCGAGGCCAAGGCCCTTTTGGACCGGGTGCGGAGCCGCTTCACCGAGGTCAGAAACCGCCTCGTGCCCCTGGAGGTGGCCCTGAGGAAGCTTCCCGAGGAGGCCTTCCAGAGGCTCCTCGCCCACCCGGGCCTCGCCGACCTCGGCCACTTCCTGAAAAGGCAAAGGGCCTACGCTCCCCACACCCTCTCGGAAAGGGAGGAGGAGCTTCTGAACCTCAAGGCCCTGGTGGGAAGGAGCGCCTGGAGCCAGTTCTACACGGAGTACACGGGCCGGTTCCGCTTCCGGGTGGGGGAAAGGGAGCTCACGGAGATGGAGGTCCGGGCCCTCCGCCGTGACCCGGACCCCGAGGTGCGCCGCGAGGCCCACCGGGCGCTTTACGGGAAGCTCCTCGCCGAGGCCCCCACGCTGAGCGCCGTCTTCAACGCGGTTTACCTGGACTACCTCCAGGACCTCCGCCTTAGGGGCTACCGCCACCCCTTGGAGCCCGTGGCCCTCCGCGACGAGGTGGAGGTGAGGGAGATTGAGGCGCTCCTGGAGGCCACAAAGGCCCACTACCCCCTGGTGGAGCGCTACTACCGCTGGAAGGCGGGGAGGCTCGGCCGGGAGAAGACCCCAAGCGAGGACCTCCTCGCCCCCCTGGGGGAGAAGCCCAAGGTGCCCTTTGCCGAGGCGCGGGCCCTGGTGCTGGAGGCCTTCCGCCGTTTCTCCCCCGAGCTTGCGGAAATCGCCCGGGAGTTCTTTGAGAAGCGCTGGATAGACGTCTACCCGAGGCCCGGCAAACGGGGCGGGGCCTTCTGCTCTGGGGGGCTTCCCTCCACCCACCCCTACATCCTCCTCAACCACACGGACGACCTGGACAGCGCCCACACCCTCGCCCACGAGCTCGGGCACGGGGTGCACTTCTACCTCGCCCGCAAGCAGCGCCTCCTCAACTTCGGGGCCTCCACCCCCCTCGCCGAGACCGCCAGCGTCTTTGCCGAGATCCTCCTGGACGACCTCCTCCTGGAGAGGCTTTCCGGGGAGGAAAAGACCCTCCTCCTCGCGGAGAGGGTGGAGGACGCCATAAACACCCTCTTCCGCCAGGTGATGTACACCTTCTTTGAGCAGAGAAGCCTCGAGGCCCGCAAGGAGGCCGCCCTCTCCCCCGAGGCCTTCCACGCCCTCTGGGACGAGGAGCAGAGGAGGCTCTACGGGGAGGCCGTGGCCTGGACGGAGCTTGACCGCGCCGCCTGGGCGGGCATCCCCCACTTCGTCCACTACCGCTTCTACACCTACAGCTACGCCCTGGGCTACCTGGTGGTCCTCGCCCTCTACGGCAAGTACCGGGAGGAGGGGGAGGCCTTCGTGCCCAAGTACCTGCGGATTTTGGAGGCCGGGGAGAGCGCTAGCCCCAAGGAGATCCTGGCCGAGGCCGGGGTGGAGCTTGGCTCCGAGGCCTTCTTCCGCTACGGCTTCGGCGTCCTGGAGTCTTGGCTAAAGGCCCTTCCCTAGGCGAGAATAGGGGGATGGACCTGGTCTTTCGCCCCGAGCGCTACCCCTTCCTCACCCAAGACCTCCCCGGGGTGGGCGGGGAGATCCGGGTGGAGCCCGAGGACTTCCAGGTGGAGGAGGTGCCCGCCTACCTCCCCAAGGGGGAGGGGGAGCACCTCTACCTCCTTCTGGAGAAGGAGGGCCGCACCACCCGGGAGGTCTTGGAGTTCCTGCGGGACGAGGTGGGGGTGCCCGAGAAGGAGATCGGGGTGGCGGGCCTAAAGGACAAGCGCGCCAAAACCCGCCAGTGGTTCTCCATCCCGAGGAAGTACGAGGACGCCCTCTGCCTTCTGGAGAACCTCCAGGGCGTGAGGCTCCTTGCCGCCGACCTCCACACCAACAAGCTCAGGACGGGGCACCTCAAGGGGAACCGCTTCCATATCCTCATCCGCCGCCCCAAAGGGGGGGTGGCGGAGGCGGAGGCGGTCCTAAAGCGCCTCGCGGAGAAGGGCGTCCCCAACTACTACGGCCCCCAGCGCTTCGGCCTTGGGGGGCTAAACCCGGTTAGGGGCTACAAGCTAGTGAAGGAGGGAAAGGGCCGGGGAAGCCCCTGGCTCAAGCGCTTCCTCATCGGAAGCCTCCAGAGCCTCCTCTTCAACGACTGGGTGGCCCTGAGGATGGCCCTGGGCCTCTACGACCGGGTGGTCCCCGGGGACTGGGCCAAAAAGCACGCCACGGGAGGGGAGTTCCTGGTGGAAGACCCGGGGGAGGCCGAGCGCGCCCTAAGGCTTGAGATCAGCGCCACGGGCCCCCTCTTCGGCAAGAAGTACCCCGAGGCCCAAGGGGAGGCGAGGGCCATAGAGGACGAGGTCCTCGCCCGCTACGGCCTCAAGCGGGAGGAGTTCAGGGCTAGGCGGGGCGCCCGGAGGCCCATCCGGGTCCCCCTCGCGGAGTGGAAGGTGGAGGAGGCCCCGGAGGGGCTTTGGCTTTCCTTCTTCCTGCCCAAGGGGAGCTACGCCACGAGCCTTCTTCGGGAGGTGATGAAGGTGGAGGCCCTAGACCACCTGGAAGCCGAACCGGCCCCCGAGGACGCCGAGGGCCTCTAGCCGGGCCTCCACCCCTTCCCGGTCCTCGGGGAGGCCGGTGAGGAGGAGGTAGAGGAGGCCGGAAAGCTCCCCGAGGACCAGAAAACCCGTCTGGGCCCGCTCCTCCTCCCAAAGCTCCTCCATCCGCCTGCGGGCCATGCGGTGGGGCACCCGGAGGAAGTGCCCGGGCCCGTGGTGGGGCTTGGGGGCGGGGTGGGGGTTTTCGGGGTCGCAGTAGGCGGGGTCCTCGTCGGTGAGGACCCCCCGGCAGGCCAGGGGGCGGTGGGCGTAGACCCCGCAGAGCCCCGCCTCCAGGAGGGGGCAGGGGCTTCGGCTTAGGAAGAAGCGGCGAGAGAAGCCGGGGTCGTCCTTTTCGCGGGCGAGGAGGGCGAGGCGCCTCGGGCCTTCCTCCAGGACGCGGGCCTTCTGCGCCTCGGTGAGGTGGGGGAGGAGGGCCTGGGCCTCGAGGCGGCTCGCCGTCACCCAGCCGTAGCAGCAGGCGAAGCACCCCGGGCCGCAGGAGGGACGGATCCCTTTTCGGGCGAGGTAGTCGGCGATCCCCTCGTCCAGCGCCCGGAAGGCCCGCTCCACCGCCTCCACGCCCCGTAGAATACGCCTATGCCCGCGCCCTTTCTAGAACCCCTGGAGCCCGGGGTCTCCCCGGCGGTGTCCGCCTGGATCAAGGGCCTGAAGGAGGTGGCCCTGCACCTGGACAAGTGGGCCTTTGACCTCCCCGAGGAGCCCTTCTGGCGGCGGCCCAAAGAGGGGGCGAACCCCATCGGCGGCCTGGTGCGGCACATCACGGGAAGCTCCTTGCGCCTCGCCCACTACGCCCTGGGCGTGGAGCTTCCCGAGTGGGCGAGGAAGGGGAGGGAGGGGGAGCTTTCGGGCGCGCCCGAGCCCAAGGAGGCGGTGGAGGCCCGCTTCCGGGAGGCCTGGGAGGTCCTCCTCGCCGCCTTCCGCCGGGTGGAGGAGGCCGCCTTGGCGGAGGTGGTGCGCGTGGGGCACCTGGGCGCCGAGGCGCCCCGGGCCCACGTCCTCCACCACCTGGTGGAGCACGCCCAGCACCACGCCGGCCAGGTGATCTACGCCCGGAAGCTCCTTTAGCGCGTAAGATGAGGCCATGGTACGCGTGGGCATGCGCGCCGCGCCCCGGGTGAGCCTCGAGGCCCTGAAGGCGGCCCTGGGCGGCCTGAAGCTTTCCGAGGCCAAGGTTTACCTCATCACCGACTGGCAGGACAAAAGGGACCAGGCCCGTTACGCCCTCCTCCTCCACACGGGCAAGAAGGACCTCCTCGTCCCCGACGCCTTCGGCCCCGCCTTTCCCGGGGGAGAGGAGGCCCTCTCCGAGCTTGTGGGGCTCCTCCTCGCCCAGGGGGCGAGGAGGTTCTACGAGGCCGTGGTCTCCCCCGGGGAGATGACGGCCCTCTTGGACCTGCCCCCGGAGGAGCTCCTCAAGCGGGTCATGGCCATCGCCAACCCCACGGACCCCGGGATCTACCTCAAGCGGGCGGCCTAGGAAGCTTCTTCACAAAAGGGGGCCTAGACCCCCCTTTAAGGTTTTTGAGGGGGGTGAGCCGATGCGCGCGGTGGTGCTCAAGGGCTTCGGCGGGTTGGAGATGCTGGAGGAGCGGGACCTCCCGGTGCCCGAGCCCGGGCCCGGGGAGGTCTTGGTGCGGAACCTGGCCGTGGCCGTGAACCCCGTGGACGCCAAGATCCGGGCGGCGGGGCGCTGGGCGGGGGTGGAGCCCCCCTTCGTCCTGGGCTACGACGCCGCCGGCGTCGTGGCCAAGGTGGGCCCCGGGGTGAAGGACCTTAAGGAGGGGGACGAGGTCTACTACACCCCCGAGATCTTCGGGAACCCCCACGGCACCTACGCCGAGTACACCCCCGTGCCCGCGGGGATCGTGGCCAAGAAGCCCAAGAACCTCTCCTTCGCCGAGGCCGCCGCCATTCCCTTGGCGGGGGGTACCGCCTGGGAGGCGGTGGTGCGCCGCCTGGCCGTGCGCCCGGGGGAGACGGTGCTGGTGATGGGCGGGGCGGGGGGCGTGGGCTCCTTCGCCGTCCAGTTCGCCAAGGCGGCGGGGGCCTACGTGATCGCCACGGCGAGCGCGGAAAACCTCCCGGTGCTCAAGGAGCTCGGGGCCGACCTCGCCCTGGACTACCGGGGCCCCTGGGCGGAGGAGGTCCTCAAGGCCACGGAGGGCCAGGGGGTGGACGCCGCCTTTGAGACCGCCGGGGAGAGCCTGGTGGAGCGGGTCATCCCCGTGGTGCGCCCCTTCGGCCGCATCGCCACCATCCTCCCCCCGCAGGGGAACCTCTCCGGGCTTTACACCAAGAACCAGACCCTCTACGGCGTCTTCCTCACGCGGGAGAGGAAGCGCCTTCTGGAGATGCGCCCCCTCTTTGAGCGGGGCCTGGCGAGGCCCCTCATCGCCGAGGTCCTCCCCTTCAGCCTGGAGAACCTGAGGAAGGCCCACGCCCGCATGGACTCCGGGCACGGGCGGGGGAAGATCGTCCTCACCTTTCAGGCGTAAAGGGCCTTAAGCCGCGCCGCCTCCTCCGCGAGAAGGGGGAGGCGGCTTAGGTCTACTCCCGTGGCGAGGCCCCGCTTCTCCAGATGGGGGAGGACGACCTCCGTGGGGAGGTTGCCCACGAGCTCGTCCCCGGCGAAGGGGCACCCCCCCACCCCCGCCAGGGCCCCCTCGAGCCAGGTGACCCCCGCCGCAAGGACCGCCTCCACCTTGGCCAAGGCCCCCTCGGGCCGGGCGTGGAGGTGGGCCCCGAGGCCTTCCGGGCCAAAGCGGGCCACGGCGGCCTTCAAGACCTCATGAATCCGCTCGGGTTCCGCCACCCCGTAGGTGTCGGCGAGGGCGATCTCCCGCACGCCCATTTCCTTAAGCCGGGCGAGGGCCTCGAGGACGGCCTCCACGCTCCAGGGGTCCCCGTAGGGGTTGCCGAAGGCCATGGAGAGGTAGACCACGAGGCCGAGCCGCCCCTCTGTCCTCTCCACCATGGCCCCCACCAGGGGCCAGGAGGCCTCTATGGAGCGGTTAGTGTTCCTTTGCTGGAAGGTCTCGGAGAGGGAGAAGGGGTAGCCCACGTGGGTGAGGTTGGGGGCGGCGAGGGCCCTTTCCAGGCCCTTCTCGTTGGCCACGATGGCGAGGTAGGTGCGCCCGTTGGGCGGGGGGAGGGCCTTGAGCACCTCTTCGGCGTCTTGCATCTGGGGCACCCACTTGGGGGAGACGAAGCTCGTGAGGTCCAGGTGGGCGAACCCGGCCTCCAGGAGCTCGTTGAGGAAGGCCACCTTCTCCTCCGTGGGGATGAAGCGGGAGAAGCCCTGCCAAGCGTCCCTGGGGCACTCCACCCACCGCACGCTCGCCTTCACGCTTCCACCTCCTAAAGGGCGCCCTGGGCCTCCAGAAGCTCCCGGGCGTGGGCCAAAGCCGCCTGGGTGTAGGCCCCGGAGAGGAGGCGGGCGATCTCCTTCACCCGGGCCTCGCCCGCCAAGGGCTCCACCCGCACGCCCTCGGGGGTCTTGGTCACCCGGAAGTGGCGCTGGGCCACGGCGGCCACCTGGGGCAGGTGGGTCACCACCAGGACCTGCCGCCTCTCGGCCAGGCGCTTGAGCCTTTCGGCGAGCCGCCAGGCGGTTTCCCCGCCCACCCCGGCGTCCACCTCGTCAAAGACCACGGTGGGCGCCTCGGTCCCCGTGAGGAGGGCGAGGGCCAGGGCCACGCGGGAGAGCTCCCCGCCGCTTAGGGCCTCGAGGGGGGCCGGGGGCAGGTTGGGGTTTGGGGCCACCCGGAAGGCCACCGCCTCGAGGCCCTGGGGGCCGGGCTCGGGGAGGGGCTCCAGGACCACCGCGAAGCGGGCCCCGGCGAGGCCCAGGGCGGGAAGCTCCCGCACCATCCCCTCCGTAAGCCTTCGCGCCGCCTCCTCCCGGGCCCGCCTCAGGGCCTGCCCCCGGGCCTCTACCTCCTCGTGGAGGGCCTTGAGGAGGCGCTCCACCTCCGAAAGCCGCTCCTCCCCCCCTTCCATCCGGGCGAGCTCCTCCCGGGCCTTTTGGGCGTGGGCCAGGACGTCCGCTAAGGTGGGGCCGTACTTCCGCTTCAGGCGCTCCAGGAGGCTGAGGCGGGCCTCCACCCGGTCCAGCTCCTCGGGGTCCAGGTCCAGGCCCTCCAGGTGGTCCTCCAGCTCCCGGGCCACGGCCCGGACCGCCTCGGCCGCCCCCGAAAGCTCCTCGGCCAGGGCCTCGAGGGCCGGGTCGTGCCGGGCCGCCGCCCGCACCTCCTTCGCCGCCAGGGCCAGGAGGTCCTGGGCTTCCCGCTCCGTGAGGAGGGCGAGGGCCCGGGCGAGCCTTTCCCGGATGGTCTCCAGGTGGCGGAGGCGCTCCGCCAGGGCCAAAAGCTCCTCCTCCTCCCCGGGCCGCACCCGGGCCTCCTCAATCTCCCGGATCTGGTAGCGGAGGAGGTCCTCCCGCTCCGCCCGGGCCTTTAGGCTTTCCTCCAGGGCCGCCTTCTCCTTCAGGAGGGCCTCGCGCCGGGCGTAGGCCTCCTGGTAGGCGGCGAGGAGGCCCTCGGGGAGGAGGGCGTCCAGGGCCTCCCGCTGGCGCCTGGGGGAGAGGAGGGCCAAGGCGGTGTGCTGGGCGTGGAGGGAGAGGCGCCTTTCCGCTTCCGCCTGGAGCTCCTTCAGGGTGACCACCTCCCCGTCCACCCTGGGGGTGGAGCGGGCCCCCACGCGGCGGGAGAGGACCGCCTCCCCGGGGGGGCCCTCAAAGAAGGCGGTCACGAGGAGGCTTTCCCCGTAGGGCCCGATAAGCCCCTCCGCCCGCCCCCCGAGGAGGAGGGCGAGGGCGTCCACGAGGAGGCTTTTCCCCGCGCCCGTCTCCCCGGTGAGGACGTTGAGGCCGGGGGCGAAGTCCAAGGCGGCCTCGCGGATGACGGCGAGGTTCTGGACCTCGAGGCGGCGGAGCATCCCCCCCATTTTAAGGGGGTGCCGCGGGGGCCTTCAGGGCATGGGGTGGGCCAGGGCGAGCCTGCGCACCTCTTCCCGCAGGGCCTCCGAGGGGCCCTCCAGAAGGGCCCGGTCTATGAGCTCGGCGACGAGGGGCATCTCCTCGGGGGTGAAGCCCCGGGTGGTGATGGCCGGGGTGCCGATGCGGATCCCCGAGGTGACCCGGGGGGGCTTGGGGTCAAAGGGGATGGCGTTCTTGTTCACCGTGATCCCCACGGCGTCCAGCCTCTCCTCCGCCTCCTTCCCGGTGAGGCCTTTGGGGCGCAGGTCCACGAGGAAGAGGTGGTTGTCCGTCCCCCCGGTGACGATGCGGTAGCCCCGGCGGGCAAGCTCCTCCGCCAGGCGCTTGGCGTTTTCCACCACCAGGCGGCTGTACTCCTTGAACTCGGGCTGTAGGGCCTCAAAGAAGGCCACGGCCTTCCCGGCGATCACGTGCTCCAAGGGCCCTCCCTGGATCCCGGGGAAGATGAGCTTGTCAATCCTCTTGCCGAGCTCGGGGTCGTTGGAGAGGATGAGGCCGCCCCTCGGGCCCCGGAGGGTTTTGTGGGTGGTGCTCGTCACCACGTGGGCGTAAGGCAGGGGGTTCGGGTGGAGGCCCGCGGCCACGAGCCCGGCGAAGTGGGCCATGTCCACCACGAGGTAGGCCCCCACCTCGTCGGCGATCTCCCGAAAGGCCTTGAAGTCCCAGAAGCGGGGGTAGGCGCTGGCCCCGGCCACGATCACCTTGGGGCGGTGCTCCAGGGCGAGGCGGCGGACCTCCTCCAGGTCTATGAGCTCCGTGTCGGGACGGACCCCGTAGGAGACCACCTTGTAAAGCTTCCCGGAGAAGTTCACGCGGGAGCCGTGGGTGAGGTGGCCGCCGGCCGCGAGGTCCATGCCCATGAGGGTGTCCCCCGGCTCCATCAGGGCCATGTAGACCGCCATGTTGGCTTGGGAGCCGGAGTGGGGCTGGACGTTGGCCCAGGCCGCCCCGAAGAGGGCCTTGGCCCGCTCTATGGCCAGGGACTCCACCCGGTCAATGACCTCGCACCCCCCGTAGTACCGGGCCCCGGGGTAGCCCTCGGCGTACTTGTTGGTGAGGACGCTCCCCACCGCCTCCCGCACCTGCTTGGAGACGAAGTTTTCGCTGGCGATGAGCTCCAGGCCTTCCCGCTGCCTTTTCTCCTCTAAGGCGATGAGCTCAAAGAGGGCCTCGTCCCGCTTGAGGGTGCTCACCATAGGGCGATTATAGCCGGGTAAAATCGCGGCATGAGGGAGAAGGCGCAAACCGGGCTGCGCTGGGCCCTGGTCCTCTTCGGGGCCCTCGTCCTCTTGGTGCTGCTTTTCAACTTCCTCTTCGTCCCGGCCGCCCCGGCCGGGGCCTTGGCCCCGGGGCGGTGCAGCTACTGGTTCTTCGGCTGGCGGGGGGTGGGCACGGGGACCTTTTTCCTCGTGGTCCTCCTGCTCGGCTTCCTCCTGGGCTTGGGGCTCGGGCTTTACCTGAAGCGCAATGCGCCTAGAAGGGCTTGAGGGAAAGCGGGCGCGGGTCCGGGCCCTCCTCGCCCAAGGCCTCGAGGCCCTCGCCCGCACCCCCGTTGACCCCGCTCCCCTGCGCCAGGCCCTTCTGGACCTGGAGGGGCCCTTCCTCCTCGTGGTGGTGGGGGAGTTCAACAGCGGCAAGTCCAGCCTGGTGAACGCCCTTTTGGGCGAGGACCTCCTCCCCGAGGGCCCCACCCCCACCACGGACCGGATCCAGCTTCTGGAGTACGGGGAGGAGGGGAGGGAGGAAGGGGAAGGCTTCCTTAGGCTCCGCAAGCCCCACCCCCTCCTCCGGACCCTGGCCCTGGTGGACACCCCGGGCACCAACGCCCTTCTGGAGCACCACGAGGTCCTGACCCGGACCTTCCTCCCCCGGGCGGACCTCATCCTCTTCGTCACCAGCGCCGACCGCCCCCTCACCCGCTCCGAGGCCGAGTTCCTCCGCCTCATCCGCGACTGGGGGAAGAAGGTGGTCCTGGTGGTGAACAAGGCGGACCTCCTCTCCGAGGAGGACCGGGAGGCCGTGGCCCGCTACGTGGCCGAGGGGGCGAGGGCGGTCTTGGGGGAGGAGGTGCCCCTTTTCCTGGTCTCCGCCCGGCGGGGAAAGGAGGGGAGGGACGAGGGGCTTCTGCGCCTCCGGGACCACGTGGCGGAGGTCATCGCGATGAAGGCCCTCCCCCTCAAGCTCTCCGCCGCCCTCGGGGTCCTGCGGCGCCTCCTCGTGGAGGGGGAAGGGGCCCTGGAGGCGGAGGCCGAGGAGGTGGGCCAGGCCCTCGCCACCTGCGAGGCCCTGGAGGACCTCCTCAGGCGGCACGTGGCCCGGGTGCGGCGCGATTTCGCCGGGCAGGTGGCCTTGGTGGAGCGGGTCTTCCGCGAGGTGGAGGAACGGGGCCACCGCTTCTTGGACGAGACGGTGCGCCTGGGCCGCCTTCCCGACCTCCTGAACGCCAAGGCCTTCCGGGAGAGCTTCCTCAAGGAGGTGGTCCAGGACGCCGGGGCGAGGCTGGAGCGGGCGGTGGGGGAGGCCTTGCGCTGGCTCGCCCGGCGGGAGGAGGAGCTCCTTCTGGACGCCCTCACCCTCCTCAAGGAGGCCCGGCCCCTTCCCAAGGGGGAGGAGCCCCTTCTCGCGCCCTTGGAGGAGGCCCTCGCCCGCTTCCGCCCCGAGGAGGAGGCGGCGCGGCTTTCCGGCCTGGCCCAGGAGGCGGTGGTGCGCACCCTGGCGGGGGGCGTGGGGGGGCTTGGCCTGGGGGCGGCCCTGACCCTGGTGCTCAAGGGGCTGGTCGCGGACCTCACCGGGCTTTTGGCGGGGTTCTTCGTGGCCTTCCTCGCCCTCTCCGTCCTGCCGAGGCGCAAGGAGCGGGCGAAGCGCCTCCTCTCCCAAGGCCTCGAGGAGGCCTACGCCGCCGTGCGCCGGGCCCTGGAGGAGGCCTTGGAGGAGGGCCTTGCCCGGCAGGAGGAGCGCTTCCGGGGACTTTACCGGGACCGGTGCGAGGCCTTGGCGGAGAGGCGCCACGAGCTTAAGGCCCGCAAGGAGGCCTTGCGGCGGCTTCGGGAGGAGGCGGAGGCCCTTGTGGCTTGAGGCCACCACCCACCCGGGTCTGGAGGACCTCCTCCTGGAGGAGCTTTCCGCCCTCTACCCTGGCGAAGGGGCGGAGGTGGACGCCCGGAAGGGCCGGGTCCGCATCCCCAGGGCCCGGGTGGGGGAGGAGGCCTTGGGGCTTCGCCTCGCCCACCACCTCGTCCTCTTCCGCGCCCGGCTTCTTCTTTCCCGGGAGGACCCCTTGGGGGCCCTGGAGCGGGCCGCCTTGGCCCTTCCCTGGCCCGAGCTTGAGGAGGCGGGAAGCTTCCGCGTGGAGGCCCGGAGGGAGGGGGAACACCCCTTCACGAGCCCCGAGGTGGAGAGGCGGGTAGGGGAGGCCCTCCACCGGGCCTACGGCGTGCCCGTGGACCTGAAGCGCCCGGCCGTGCGGGTCCGGGTGGACGTCCGCGGGGAGGAGGCCTTCCTCGGGGTCCAGCTCACGGAAAGGCCCCTCTCCCGCCGCTTCCCCAAGGCGGCCCTCCGGGGAAGCCTCACCCCCGTCCTCGCCCAGGCCCTCCTCCGCCTCGCGGACGCCCGCCCCGGGATGCGCGTCCTGGACCCCTTCACGGGCTCGGGGACCATCGCCCTCGAGGCGGCGAGCACCCTGGGGCCCACGAGCCCCGTCTACGCCGGGGACCTGGACGAGAAGAGGCTCGGGCTCGCTCGGGAGGCGGCCCTGGCCTCGGGGCTTTCCTGGATCCGCTTCCTTCGGGCCGACGCCCGCCACCTCCCCCGCTTCTTCCCCGAGGTGGACCGGATCCTCGCCAACCCGCCCCACGGCCTCCGCCTGGGCCGGAAGGAGGGGCTTTTCCGCCTCTACCGGGACTTCCTCCGCGGGGCCTTGGCCCTCCTCCTTCCTGGGGGAAGGGTCGCCCTCCTCACCCTGCGCCCCGCCCTCCTCAAGCGGGCCCTGCCCCCGGGCTTCGCCCTCCGCCACGCCCGGGTGGTGGAGCAGGGGGGCGTCTACCCCCGGGTCTTCGTCCTAGAGAAGCTCTAGGGCGAGCTTTTCCCCCTCCTCGGGCACCCCCGCCGGGTAGCGCCCGTTGAAGCAGGCGAGGCAGACGGGCCGCCCGATGGCCCGCTTGACCCCCTCCTCCGAGAGGAAGGCCAAAGAGTCCGCCCCGATGTAGGCTTGGATCTCCTCCACGCTCTTCTCCGCAGCGATGAGCTCCTTGCGGGCCGCGGTGTCTATGCCGTAGTAGCAGGGGAAGCGGATGGGGGGGCTAGAGACGCGGAAGTGGACCTCGAGGGCCCCCGCCTCCTTGAGCATGCGCACGATGCGGCGGCTCGTGGTGCCCCGGACGATGGAGTCGTCCACCAGGACCACCCGCTTGCCCTTCACCGCCCCCGTGGGGGAGAGCTTGAGCCTCGTCTTCAGGTCGCGGAGCTCCTGGGTGGGCTGGATGAAGGTGCGCCCGGCGTAGGGGTTCTTGTAGAGGCCGAACTCCAGGGGGAGCCCGCTCGCCTTGGCGTAGCCCACGGCGGCCCCGATGCCCGAGTCGGGGACGGGGACCACGAGGTCGGCCTCTGCGGGGGCCTCCCGGAAGAGCTCCATCCCCATCCTCACCCGGGCCTCGTAGGCCTCGGTGCCGTCTAGAACGCTGTCGGGCCGGGCGAAGTAGATCCACTCAAAAGCGCAGGGGGCGGGCTCTGGGGGGAGGGCCTGGAGGCTTTGGAGCCTTCCCTCCTCCACCCAGACCACCTCCCCGGGGCGCACGTCCCGCACGTACTCCGCCCCCATGAGGAGGAGGGCCGGGGGCTCGGAGGCGAAGGCGTAGCCCCAGGGGGCCTTGCCGAGGACGAGGGGCCTCACCCCGTGGGGGTCGCGGAGGGCGAGGAGGGTCTTGCGGTTCATGAGGAGGATGGAATACCCCCCCTGAAGGAGCCGCATGGCCTGGGCGGCGGCCTCGGGGAGGGGGAGGTGGCCCATGCGGGCGAGGAGGAGGAGCATCACCTCGGTGTCCGAGGTGCTCTGGAAGGTGGCCCCCTCCAGGAGGAGCCGGTCGCGGAGGAGCTTGGCGTTGGTGAAGTTGCCGTTGTGGGCGATGGCCAAGACCCCGTGGGCGGTGCGGGCGGTGAGGGGCTGGGCGTTGATGCGCAGGTTGGAGCCCGTGGTGGAGTAGCGGGTGTGGGCGATGCCCAGGCGGGCCTCCGGAAGGCGGAGCTTCCCCAGGCGCTCCTCGGTGAAGACCTGGTTCACGAGGCCCAGGTCCTTTTCCACCAGGAACGCTTTGCCGTCCGTGACCGCCATCCCCGCCGCCTCCTGGCCCCTGTGCTGCAGGGCGAGGAGGCCGAGGTGGAGAAGCCCCGCCACGTCCACGGGGCCTTCGCTCCAAAGCCCGAGGATGCCGCACTCCTCCTGGGGCTTATCCATCCAGCACCTCCCTGAGGGGCGCTTTCCAGGCGGAAAGCAGTTCCTCCAGGCTCCACTCTAGGACACCCCCCGGGGTGAGGACCGTGAGGCTCTTCCCCCCCGTCTCCCCCAGGACCCGGTAGGGGAGGCCCCGCTCCTCTAGGAGGAGGGTGGCCTCCTGGAGGCGGGTCTTCTCCACGGTGAAGAGGACGCGGCTTGGGGCCTCGCCGAAGAGGGCCTCGAGGCCCTCCTCCCGCACTTCCACCGTGGCCCCCACCCCGTAGGGGAAGGTCATCTCGGCGAGGGCCAGAAGAAGCCCCCCTTCCGCCACGTCGTGGGCCGTTCGGGTGAGGCCCCTTTGGATGAGGTCCCGGATCGCCTCCTGCACCGCCTTTTCCCGCCCGAGGTCAAGCCTTGGGGGGTGGCCGAACTCCTTTCCCGTGAGGAGGTAGAGGACCTCGCTCGCCCCAAGCTCCCCCCGTTCCTCCCCGATGAGGAGGAGGACCTCCCCCGGGCGCCTAAAGCCCATCTCCGCCCGCTTGTCCACCTCCAGGACCCCCACCACCCCCACCATGGCCGTGGGGGGGATGCGCTTGCCCCCGCTTTCGTTGTAGAGGGAGACGTTCCCCGAGACCACGGGGACGCCCAAGGCCTCGCTCGCCTCCTTGAGCCCGGCGATGGTCTCGGCGAGCTCGTGGTAGCCCTCCGGGGTTTCCGGGCTTCCCAGGTTGAGGCCGTCGGTGTAGGCGAGGGGCTTCGCCCCCACCACGCTGACGTTCCGGCAGGCCTCCGCCAGGGCGTGCATGGCCCCAAGGCGGGGGTGGAGGCGGCTATAGCGGGGGTTTTGGTCCACCTTGGCGGCGACGCCGAGGCGGGTGCCCTTGATCCAGAGGACCGCGGCGTCCCCTTTGCCGGGGAGGAGGGCGGTGCGGGTCCCCACCTGGTGGTCGTACCGCTCGTAGACCGCCTCCCGGCTCGCCAGGTTGGGGGAGGCGAGGAGCCTCCTTAGGACCTCCTGGGGGTCGGCCTCTAAGGGGGGGATGGGGGTTTCCCTAAGCCTCCGCACCTCGGGGTCCTCCCGCCCCACCCGCACGTAGGTGGGGGCTTCGGCCAAGGCCTCCGTGGGCACCTCCGCCACCACCTCGCCCCTAAAGAGGACCCGGAAGACCCTTTCCGGGATGGTCCTGGCCACGGGGACGCAGTCTAGGCCCCACCTTCCGAAGACCTCCTCCAGGGCCTTTTCCTTCCCCTCCTTGGGAACGAGGACCATCCGCTCCTGGCTTTCCGAGAGGAGGAGCTCCTCCGGGGTCATCCCCTCCTCCCGGGTGGGGACGAGGTCCAGGTGGAGCTCCACCCCGAGGCCCGACTTGTGGGCGAGCTCCGAGAGGCTACTGGTGAGCCCCGCCGCCCCCATGTCCTGGACGCCTTCCACCAGGTCCAGCTCTATGGCCTCGAGGGTGGCCTCCATGAGGAGCTTGCCCAGGAAAGGGTCCCCCACCTGGACCGCGGGCCGGTCCTCGGCCTTCTCCTCCTTGAGCTCCCGGCTCGCGAAGGCCGCCCCGCCGATCCCGTCCCGGCCCGTCTTGGCCCCGGCGTAGTAGATGGGGCGGCCCAAGGAAGCCCGGCTTCGCTTCAGGTGCTCCTCCCTCAGGAGGCCGAGGCACATGGCGTTCACCAGGGGGTTTTCCCGGTAGCCCTCGTGGAAGTAGAGGTCCCCGCCCACCGTGGGCACCCCGATGGCGTTGCCGTAAAAGGCGATGCCCGAGACCACCCCCTTGAGGAGGTAGCGGCTTCTCGCCTCCTCGGGCGGCCCGAAGCGGAGGGAGTCCAGGAGGGCGATGGGGCGGGCTCCCATGCTCATGATGTCCCGGAGGATCCCCCCGACCCCCGTGGCCGCCCCCTGGAAGGGCTCCACCGCCGAGGGGTGGTTGTGGCTCTCTATCTTGAAGGCCACGGCCCAACCCTCGCCCACCCGCACCACGCCGGCGTTCTCCCCGGGGCCCTGGAGGACGGCCTCCCCCTCCTTGGGGAGGGCCTTGAGGAGGGGGCGGGAGTTCTTGTAGGCGCAGTGCTCGCTCCACATCACCTTGAAGAGGAGGAGCTCCACCCGGTTCGGCTCCCGCCCGAGCCTCTGGACGATCTCCCGGTACTCCCCTTCCGGGATCCCGATCTCCTTGGCGAGGGCCTCCATCACGTGAGGAGGGAGAGGAGCTCCCGGTGGTCCTTCACCTTGGCCGTGGGCCTCACCTCCCCGTTCACCTCCCTCAGGCCCACGTACTGGACCGCCCAGGGGTAGCCCGTCCCGAAGGCCCCCTTGATGTCCGTCTGGGGCAGGTCCCCCACGTGCAGGGCCTCCTCCGGGGCGACGCCCAGGGCCTCGAGGGCCACGCGAAAGGCCTCGGGCTTGGGCTTCACGAAGCCCGTCTCGTCGGAGAAGCTAAAGGCCTGGAAGACGTCCAGGCCCTGCCGCTTCAGGTGCTCCCTGAGGAGGCGGCCCGGGGTCATGCCGGTGTCGGAGACGATGGCCAGGGGGTACTTCTTGGCGAGGTCCTTCAGGACCTCCACCCCGGGGAGGGGCTTGAGGGGGGCGAGGAGGGAGCTTTCCTCCAGGCGCCTTGCGGTGAGGGCGATGAGCCCGGGGTCGTGGGGGGCGCCGAGGAGGGCGAAGATCCGGGCCACCCGTTCGTAGACGGGCATGTGCTCCCCCGCCTTCCAGGCCTCCTCAAAGGCCAAGGAGGCCTGGCGGTAGGCCTCCCGCACCTCGGCCTCGTCCACGGGGTGCCCCGCCTCGGAGAGGGCGTCCAGAAGGATCTCGTACCGGGCGGGCATGACCTTTTCCAAAAACGCCTCCCCCTCGGTGAAGAGGGTGCCCCAGAAGTCAAAGGTGATGGCTTTGGGTTTCATCGTGCCACCTCCTTGACGAGCCCCAGGAAGAAGGGAAGCCCGTCGGTGTTGCCCAAGACCTCGTCCACGGCCCTTTCGGGATGGGGCATCATGCCGAGGACGTTGCCCTTCTCGCTCACGATGCCCGCGATGTCGTGGAGGCTCCCGTTGGGGTTGTAGTCCGCCTCGTCCTTCAGGGGGGCGTAGCGGAAGACCACGAGGCCCTCTCCCTCGAGCCGGGCGAGGGTTTCGGGATCGGCGTAGTAGCGGCCCTCGCCGTGGGCGATGGGAAGCCTCAGGACCTGCCCCCTTGGGTAGAGCCGGGTGAAGGGGAGGTCATTCCGCTCCACCCGCACCCCCACCTCCTTGCAGGTGAAGTGGAGGTTGAGGTTGGCAAGAAGCGCCCCCGGCAGGAGGCCCGCCTCGGTGAGGATCTGGAAGCCGTTGCAGACCCCCACCACGTACCGCCCTTCCTCGGCGAAGCGCCGCACCGCTTCCATCACCGGGCTCTTGGCGGCGAGGGCTCCCGCCCTCAGGTAGTCCCCGTAGCTGAACCCCCCGGGCAGGAAGACCCCGTCAAAGCCCCGGAGGTCCCTTTCCGTGTGCCAGACGAACTCCGCCCGGATCCCCGCCTTCTCCAGGGCGAAGCGGGCGTCCTCGTCGCAGTTGGCGCCGGGGAAGCGAACGATGGCCCACCTCATGGGAGTTCCTTTAGGGCTTCCAAGGCGTAGACCTCCATCACCGGGTTGGCGAGGAGGGCGCCCATGGCCTTGGCCTTCTCCTCGGCCTCCAGGAGGTTTTCCGCCGGGAAGACGATCTCCAGCACCTTCCCCACCCGCACCTCCTCCACCGGGTGGCCGAGGTCCTTCAGCACCCCCTCCACCGCCCGGCCCTGGGGGTCCAGGATGCCCTTCTTCAGCTCAATGAGCAGGGTGGCCTGGTAGCGCGGCATATGGCCCAAGTCTACCCCAGGACCCGCCGGAGCACCTCCCGGTAGGCCTCCTCCACGCCGCCTAGGTCCTTGCGGAAGCGGTCCTTGTCCAAAGGCTCCCCCTTCTCGTCCCAAAGGCGCATGGTGTCGGGGCTGATCTCGTCGGCGAGGAGGATCTCCCCGCCCACCTTCCCGAACTCCAGCTTGAAGTCCACGAGCTCTAGGCCCCGCTCGGCGAAGAAGGCCTTGAGGAGGTCCCCCACCCGGAGCGTGGCGGCCTTCACCCCTTCCAGCTCCCCCTCTGTGGTGAGCCCCAGGGCCAGGACGGCGTTTTCGCAGATCAAGGGGTCCCCCAGGGCGTCGTTTTTGAGGGAGAACTCCAGAAGGGGCATCTTCAGCGGGGTCCCCTCCTTTAGGCCGTAGCGCCGGGCGAAGCTTCCCGCGGCCCTAAAGCGGAGGATCACCTCCAGGGGAAGGATCTCCACCCGCCTCACCCGCATCTCCCGGTCGGAGACCTCCTCCAGGAAGTGGGTCTTGACCCCGTGGGCCTCGAGGTAGCGGAAGAGGGCCGCCGAGACCTTGTTGTTCACCACGCCCTTGCCCGGGATCACCCCCCGTTTTTGCGCGTTGAAGGCGGTGGCCTCGTCCTTGAAGTAGACCCTTAAGGTGTCCGGGCCTTCCCGGTAGAGCACCTTGGCCTTGCCCTCGTAGAGCTTCTCCATGCCTCTCCTCAAAGGGGCGCTTGGGCCCTTCTCCCCCCATTGTAAGGGGCCTTGTGCCACAATGGGGGTGTGCCCTTGGTGCTGGACCTCGCCCGCCCGGTTTCGGAGGAGGAGCTCCGGCGGCTCTCCGAGCTCAACCCCGGGTACCAGTGGGAGCGCTCCCCGGAAGGGAGGCTCTGGGTGAGCCCTACAGGTGGCGAAAGCGGCAGGCGGAGCCTCCAGCTCGCCTACCAGCTCGCCCGCTGGAACGAGGAGCGGGGCCTTGGCGTGGTTTTTGACTCCTCCACGGGCTTTAAGTTCCCCGACGGCTCCATCCTTTCCCCCGACGCTGCCTTCGTGGAGCGGGGGGCTTGGGAGGCCCTTTCCGAGGCCGAGCGGGAGGGCTTTCCTCCCCTGGCGCCCAAGGCGGTGTTTGAGGTCCGGTCCGCCTCCCAGGACCCGGAGGAGCTCCGGGCCAAGATGGGCATTTACTTGAGAAACGGGGTGCTCCTGGGCGTTTTGGTGGACCCCTACGCCCGGGCGGTGGAGGTCTTCCGCCCGGGGAAACCTCCCTTGCGCCTGGAGGGGGTGGAGCGGGTTTCCCTGGACCCGGAGCTCCCCGGCTTCGCCCTGAGCCTCCCCCCTCTCTGGTGAGGACCAAGCGCCTGCACCCCGGTTTTGCCACAGGGGATTGCCCGGACTAGGGCTTTGGGGAAGCCTTTCGGGGCCCCCGCCGCGGCGAAAGCCGCGGGCGGGGTGCTCAGAGCCCGAACCGGGCGTAGATGGCGTCCACGTGCCGGAGGAAGGGCTTGGGGTCAAAGAGGGCCCTTAGCTCCTTTCCCTTGAGGGGGTTTTCGGGGTCGGCCTCCAAGAGCTCCAGGAAGCTCTTCCCCTCTTTCCAGCTCCTCAAGGCGTTCCGCTGGACGAGGGCGTAGGCCTTATTCCGGGAAAGGCCCCGGGCGATGAGGGCGTTGAGGACCTGCTGGGAGTAGACGAGGCCCCGGGTGAGGTCCAGGTTCCTGGCCAGGTTCTCTTCAAAGACCTCGAGGCCCTCGAGGATCCCCTTGAGGCGCCTCAGGGCGTAGTGGGCCAGGGTGGTGGCGTCGGGGAGGATGACCCTTTCCACGGAGGAGTGGGAGATGTCCCGCTCGTGCCAGAGGGCGATGTCCTCCAGGGCGGGAAAGAGGTAGCCCCGTAAAAGCCTCGCCACCCCGGTGAGGTTCTCCAGGCCCACGGGGTTCTTCTTGTGGGGCATGGAGGAGCTCCCCGTCTGCCCTTCGTGGAAGGGCTCCTGGGCCTCGAGGACCTCCGTGCGCTGGAGGTGGCGTAGCTCCACGGCCACCCGCTCTATGTTCCCCCCCAGGATGGCGAGGGCCGCCATGACCTCGGCGTGCCGGTCCCGGGGGACGACCTGGGTGGAAAGGGGCTCGGGCCTGAGGCCAAGCCTAGAGGCCACGTGGGCCTCCACCTCGGGGGGGACGTGGGCGTAGTTGCCCACGGAGCCCGAGAGCATGGCGACCCCGATGGTCTCCCTCGCCCGCTTAAGCCTTTCCTCGTCCCTTTGGAAGGCGGCGAGGAAGGAGAGGAAGCGGAGGCCGAAGCTCGTGGGCTCGGCGTGGACCCCGTGGGTGCGGGCGATGGCGGGGGTGTGCTTGTGGCGGAGGGCGAGGGCCTTTAAGGCCTCCTCCACCCCCTTAAGCTCCTCCAGGACGAGGCCTAGGGCCTCCACCAGGAGGGCGTTTTGCGCCGTGTCCACGATGTCGGAGCTGGTAAGGCCCAGGTGGAGGTAGCGCCCCACCTCCTCGTCCCCCGTCCACTCGGCGAGGGCCCGGGTGAAGGCCACGAGGTCGTGGCGGGTTACCGCCTCCAGCTCCGCTACCCTCCGGGCGAAGGCCCCGTCCAGGGGCTTTTCCTCCAGCTTGGCGAGAAGCCTCGCCGAAAGGCCCTTGGGCACCTCCCCTAAGGCCTCCCAGGCCTCGAGGGCGTAGGCCTCCACCCGGGCCCACATCCGGTAGCGGCTTTCCTCCGACCAGAGGCGGGCCATCTCCGGCGTCTGGTAGCGGGCGATCATGCCCTTAAGGGTACCAGGGAAGGGGCAGGGGAGGCGAAGGAAGGGGGTATACTGGAGGCACGGAGGCGCTTCGGCCCCTTTCGGGGTGGCGGACCATGAGGACCCTGGGCGAGATCCTGAGCATCCTGGCCCGGCACAAGCCGGAGCTTCGGGCGCGCTTCGGCGTGCGGGAGCTGGCCATCTTCGGTTCCTACGCCCGGGGGGAGGCCACCCCCGTAAGCGACGTGGATATCCTGGTAGCGCTAGAACGCCCCCTAGGGTGGGAGATCGTGGACCTGCGCGATTACTTAGAAGCTCTACTGGGGCTTCCGGTGGACCTGCTGACGGGGACGCCGTGGTCCAAGCGTAGCCTCAGCCGGGCAGGGTGAGGACGAAGGCCCCCCGGTACGCCTCCCCTTCCCGTTCCAGGCGGAGGAGAAGGTCCGCCCGGAAGAGGCCGTCCTGCCGGTTGTTCACCCGGGGCATCCCCCTTTCCCGGTAGGGCGGGAGGGCGTAGACCTGGCGCTGGACCTCCTCGGGGAAGAAGAGCTGGGTGGCGAAGACCCGCCCTCCCGCTTCCACCCGCAGGTGCAGGTGGGGGGTGCGGCTCGGGTACCAGCCGGGAAAGAGGGTGAGGAAGGCCACCTCTCCCCGTTCGTCCGTGGCCTGCCAGCCCCGGCAGAAGGTCCCGGGGGCGTTGACCCCGGAGTAGCGGCCGAGGGCGTCGGTGTGCCAGAGGTCCACCCGGGCGCCCTGTAGGGGCCTGCAGGCCCGGTCCCGCACGCGAAGGAGGAGGCGCAAGGGCACCCCAGGAAGCCCCTCCCTCAGGTCTTCCCTTTGGGGCACGTCCCGGAGGTAGTAGGGGCCCTGGGTGAGGGCGGGGGTGGGGGCGCAGGTTCCTTGGCCCCGGGCCAAGGGGAGGAGGAAGAGGCCGAATACCGCCCGTCTTTGCATCATTGCCTCCTTAGGACGAGCTCCACCTCCAGGCGGATCCGGTTTTCCAAGCTCAGGACCACGGAGACCCGGGGTTGGGCGAGGCCGAACTTCTCAAAGGGAAACTCCGTCCGCAAAAAGACCCGCACCTCGTCGCCCTGGAACTCCGCCTCCCCTTCCCAGACCACCTCCGCCGTCGTCTCTTTGATGGTGAGGTCCCCGACCACCTGGATGGGCACCTTGCCTTGCCGGGGCAGGGGGTTCGGGAGGCCCCTCACCTCCTTGGGCCGGAAGGTGGCGAAGGGATAGCGGTCCGTCTCTAGGGTTCTTTGGCGCAGGTAGTTGTCCCGCCGGGCCTGGTCGCTTTTGAGCTCCCTCAGGTCCACCACGAACTCCCCGCTTACCCGGCCGTCTTGCAGCCGGACCTCCCCCCGCACCGCCTTAGTGGTGCCCACGGCGTCGGTGAGGCCCACCTGCAAAAGCTCCTCCCGCACCCGGTAGCGGGCCTCCCCGGAGACCACCTGGAAGGTCTGGGCCAGGGCCGTGAGGGCGAAGAGCGCCGCCGCGAAAAGCCATCCTTTCATGGTCCCACCTCCCTGACGCAGTGTAGCGGGAGGGGGTTAGGCTTGGGTTAGAAGCGGTATAGACTGAGGCCATGGTCCGGGCCCTGACCTTTGACGTGGGGAACACCCTGATCCTGGCGAGCCCCCGCTTCTGGCTCCTGCCCCTTTTGGAGGCGCGGGGCCTGAGGCCGAGGGGGGATGTGCGCAAGGCGGCCCTCGAGGCCTTCCGCTTCTACGAGGAAAACCACCTGAAGGCCCGGGACCTGGAGACCGCCTTGGGCCTTTGGCGGGAGTTCCACCGGAGGCTCCTCGTGGGGATGGGCCTCGAGGACCACGCCGAGGCCCTTTCCCGGGAGCTTGTGGCCCGCTGGAAGGACCCCGCCACCTGGCCCCTCGTCCCCGGGGCGGAGGCCACCCTGAAGGCCCTTAAGGCGAAGGGGTACCCCCTGGCCGTGGTCTCCAACTGGGACGCCACCCTGCCGGAGATCCTGGAGGTGGTGGGCCTTGGGCGCTACTTTGATCACCTCTCGGTGAGCGCCCTCTCCGGCTACGCCAAGCCCGACCCGAGGCTCTTCCGGGAGGCCCTGGAGGCCCTCGGGGTTTCCCCGGAGGAGGCGGTGCACGTGGGGGACGCGGAGGCGGACCTTTTGGGGGCGGAGGCCGTGGGGATGCGGGCCCTCCTCTTTGACCCCCTTGGGGAGAACCCCAAGGCCCTTCCCCGGCTGGAAAGGGTGCTAGACTACCTCCCATGAGCGTCCGGGCCGCCATCTGGGGGGAGAAGGCCGAGGCCATTGAGGAGAGCCTCAAGGCGGTGGACGAGGACCTCTTCCGCTACATCCGGGACTTCGCCTACGAGGAGGTCCTGGCGAGGCCGGGCCTGGACCTGAAGACCCGGGAGCTTCTCGCCATCACCGCCCTCATCGCTCTGGGGAGCCCCAAGGAGCTCGCCACCCACCTGGAGGGGGCCTTGAGGGTGGGGGCCACGGAACGGGAGGTGCGGGAGACCATCCTGCAGTCCGCCCTCTTCCTCGGCTTTCCCCGGGCCCTGGCCGCCATGAAGCTTTTCCAGAAGGTGCTCAAGGGCCGTGGTGCTCCTCACGAGGGGGAAGGATAGGGCGCTCCTTGCGAGGCTCGCCGCCCTCGGGATAGAGGCGGCGGAGGTGGCCCTTTTGGAGCAGGTGGACCTTCCCGCCCGCGCCCTCCTCTCCGAAAAGCTCAAGGAGGGGTGGGACTACGTGGCCGTGACCTCCAAGGAGGGGGCGAGGCGCCTCCTCCTTGCCTGGGAGGAGGCGGGCCGCCCCTTCCTAAAGGTGGCGGCCGTGGGGGAGGGCACGGCGGGGGTCCTGAGGGCAGGGGGGCTTCCCCCGGCCTTCCTGCCCCCACGGGCCACGGCCAAGGACCTGGCCCAAAGCTTTCCCCAGGCGCAAAGGGTCCTCTTCGTGGCCGGGGACCTGGCGGGGCGGGACCTGGAGGAAGGGCTTAGGGCGCGGGGGGTGGAGGTGGTGCGCCTTCCGGTCTACGCCACCCGGGAAAGGGCCCTCGCTCCCGAGGAGGTGGCCCTCTTGGAGCGGGCGGAGGTGGTGGCCTTCTTCAGCCCGAGCGGGGTGCGGGCCTTCGCCCGCTGGACCGCTAAGCGCCCCAAGGCGGCCGCCATCGGCCCGAGCACCGGGGAGGAGGCCCGGAGGCTTGGCTTTCCCGTGGTGGAGGCGGAAAGCCCGGGGCTAGAAGGGCTTTTTGCCGCCCTTCTCCGGGCCCTCGGGCGGTAGGGCAAACGTCCCTACCCCGGTGGCCTATACTCAGGGAAGCGTATGGCCTTGCCCCTCTACCTGGTGGGCCTCTCCCACAAGACCGCCCCCCTGGAGGTGCGGGAGCGGGCCGCCTTGGACCCCGTGGTGGCCCTCCCCGCCGCCCTTTCCGCCCTGGGCAAGGGGGTGGTCCTCTCCACCTGCAACCGCACGGAGCTCTACGGGGTGGGAAGCCCCGAGAAGGCCAGGGCCTTCCTCCTCTCAAGGGGGGTGGCCCCCCGGCACCTCTACGTGAAGGAGGGGGTGGAGGCCCTGCGCCACCTCTACCGGGTGGCCGCCGGGCTGGACTCCCTGGTGGTGGGGGAGGCCCAGATCCTGGGCCAGGTGCGGGAGGCCCTCTTCCTGGCCAGGAGGCAGGGCGCCACGGAAAGCCTTCTGGAGAAGGCCTTTCAGTCGGCCATCGCCTTGGGCAAGCGGGCCCGGAGCGAGACGGGCATCGGCATGGGGGCGGTGAGCGTGGCCTACGCCGCCTTGGACCTGGCCCTCGCCGTCTACGGGGACCTTTCCGGGCTTTCCGTGGCCGTGCTGGGGGCGGGGGAGATGGCGGAGCTTTTCCTCACCCACCTGAAGGCCCACGGGGTGGGGCGGATCCTGGTCGTGAACCGGACGGAGGAAAAGGCCCAGGCCCTGGCGGAGCGCTTTGGCGGCGAGGCCTTTGGCCTTCCCGCCCTTCCCCAGGTCTTGCGCCAGGCGGACCTGGTGGTGGCCTCGGCCGCCGCCCCCCACTACCTGGTGGGCCCCGAGGACCTGCCCAAGCGGGCCAAGCCCCTTTTCCTCATAGACATCGCCCTTCCCCGGAACATTGACCCCCGGGTGGGGGACCTCCCCCACGCCTACCTCTACAACCTGGACGACCTCAAGCGGGTGGTGGACCGGAACCTAAGGGCCCGCGCGGGGGAGATCCCCAAGGTGGAAGCCCTCATTGAGAAGGCCTTAGGGGACTACATGGAGTGGTACGCGGGCCACCGGGTGCGGGAGGCCATCCGGGCCCTCGAGGCCTGGGCCCGGGTCCAGGCGGCCAAGGCCCAGCCGGAGGCCGGGCCTGTGGAGCTGGAAAAGGCGGCGGGGCGTCTGGCCCACCCCTTCATCCTGGGGCTGAAGCGCCGCGCCCTGGACCGGGTGGGGGGGCCTCCCTGCCCGGAGGACTGCCTCCTCTACCGGCTTTCCCGGACATGACCCTGGCCCTGGCCTTTCTCGGGGTGGTGGGGGTGGCCTTTGGGGTCTTTCTCCCCGCGGGGCTTTCCTGGGGCGGGGCCTTCCTCCTCCTTGGGGCCCTCTTCCACGCCCTGGCCGAAGGGCCCTTCGCCGGGCCCGCCCAGGTGGCCTTGGTCCTGGGGGGGCTCCTCGCCCTCCGGGGAAAGACCCTTTGGGACCGGCCCCGGCTTAGGCCCCTGGGCCGGTACCTGGCCTTTTTGGCCCTCCTCCTCGCCCTCTTCGCCCTCCGGTCCCTACCCCACCCCGGGGGAGACCTGCCCCTCCTCCTCACCCTCTTCCACGCCGGGGCCTTCCTCGTGGCCTACCTCGCCCTGAGCGTGGGGGTGGGGGCGGGGGCGATGTGCGCCCTCCAGGACCTGAGGCTCCGCCTGGCCCCCGAGCGGGCCGTGGCCGCCGCCCCCCTTTGGAGCCTGAGGCGGCTTGAGCGGGGTTACCTCCGGGTGGGGTACGTGGCGGCCACCCTGGGGCTTGCGAGCGGCATGGCCTGGGCCTTCGGCTACTTCGGGAGCCCTCTGAGCCCGGACCCCAAGGAGGTTTCGGTGGTCCTGGGCTGGCTTCTCCTCACCCTCTACTTCCTTCTGGACGAGCGGCTGCGGGGCCTTCTTCGGGCGGGCCTCCTCCTCGGGGCCTACGCCCTCTTCCTGTTCGCCCTTTTGGGGGCCCCCTTCCTGGGTTCCCGGCACCCCTCGGGGCTGGGGTTTTAACGGGCGCTTCGCCTTGAACGAGTTCGCCCTCCTCCCCAAGGAGCACCTGGACTTCCTGCGGCTTTTCGTGAAGACCCGGGGGAACCTGAAGGAGGTGGAGCGCATCCTGGGGGTTTCCTACCCCACGGTGCGGGCCCGGCTGGACGCCCTCCTGAAGGCCCTGGGGTACGAGGAGGACGAGGGGAAGGACCGCCTCGAGGTCCTGGAGGCCCTAAGGCGGGGGGAGATCAGCGTGGAGGAGGCGGTGGCCCGCTTGCGGGAAGGGAAAAGCTGAAGGCCGTCCCCTTGCCCACCTGGCTCTCCACCCAGACCTCCCCCCCGTGGGCCTCGAGGATGGCCTTCACGATGGCGAGGCCGAGGCCCGACCCGCCCCGTTCCCGGTCCCGGGCCTTGTCCACCCGGTAGAAGCGCTCAAAGAGGTGGGGGAGGTGCTCCTCGGGGATCCCCTCCCCGTCGTCCTCCACCCGGACCACCGCCTTGTCCCCTAGGTCAAAGGCCCTAAGCCACACGTGCCGGGCCCCCGCCTTGAGGGCGTTGGAGACCAGGTTGGCCATGACCTGGTGGAGCCGGTCGGGGTCCCCCAGGACGTAGAGGTCCTCGGGGGCCTCCACCAGGATCTCCCCGTCAAAGCTTTTGGCGAACTCCTCCCGCACCTCTTCCAGGAGGTCCAAGACCCGCACAGGCACAGGGCGGATCCTCCAGGCGCCGCTTTGCGAGAGGTCCAGGAGGTCGGAGACGAGCTTACCCATGCGCTCCGCCTCCCGCTTCACCACCTCGAGGCTCTCCCGCTGGGCCTCGGTGAGGGGGGTGCGCCGGAGCAGGTAGCCCACGTGCCCCAGGATGGCGGTGATGGGGGTCCTGAGCTCGTGGGAGGCGTCCTGGAGGAAGCGGGTCTGGGCCTCAAAGGCCTCCTGCAGGCGGGTGAGCATCCCGTTCAGGGCCTTGACCAGGGCGGCCACCTCGTCCCGGGTTTCCGGCTCCGGTAAGGGCTCGGGGCGGGCGCTCATGGCCTCGGCCTTGCGCGCCGCCCACTCCAAGGGCTCCAGGGCCCGGGCCACGAGGCTGCGGGCGAGGAAGAGGGAGAGGAGGAGGACGAAGAGGGCCGTGCCCGCGTAGATGCGGGCGAACTGGCTTAGGGTGGCCTCCAGGTCCTCCGTGGGCCGGCCCACGAGGAGGGCGCCCTTCCACACCGAGCCCGAGAGGTTGACCTCCACCTTCCGGGCGTAGACGAGAAGCCGCAGGGGGTGGCCCTCACGGGGGAGCTCCGCGTAGGCCCACACCTCTCCCCGCTTGAGGAGCTCCCGGTAGGCCTCCTCCTGGAGGAGGAGGCGCTGGCTTCCCAGGGCGGGGCTTTTCTGCAGGCTGATCCCGCCCTCCCGGGCGAGGAGGGCCGGGTCCTCCTCGGGGAGGAGCTGGACCTCGGCGTAGAGGCTCGGGGGGAGGCCGGCCTCGAGGAGGGCCTGCCCCCCCAGGTTGAGGAGGCGCACCACCTGGTTGGCCGCCTCCTTCAGGTCGGTGCGCAGGCTCCCGTAGAGGAAGTTCCGAAGGAGCCCCTCCAGGGCGAAGCCGAGGACCAAAAAGGCCACGAGGAGGAGCCCCGCCGTGAGGAGGGTGATCCGGGTCCTAAGGGTCATGCCGGGAGGCTAGGCTTGGGCTCAGTCCTCCCTGAGGACGTACCCCACGCCCCGCACCGTGTGGATGAGGCGGCGCTCCCCCCCCGCCTCCAGCTTCTTGCGCAGGTAGCCGATGTAGACGTCCACCACGTTGCTTCCCCCTTGGTAGCCGGGCCAGACCTTCTCCTCAATCTCGTAGCGGCTGAAGACCTTGCCGGGGTTTTTGGCGAGGAGCTCCAGAAGCTCAAACTCCTTGTTGGAGAGTTCAATGCGGCGGTTTCCCCGGAAGACCTCCCGGCCCTCGAGGTTGATGATGAGGTCCGCCACCCGGATCTCCCCGGTGATGGCCGGGGTGACCCGGCGGAGGTGGGCCCTGACCCGGGCGAGGAGCTCTTCTATGGAGAAGGGCTTCACCAGGTAGTCGTCGGCCCCCGCGTCCAGGCCCGCCACCTTGTCCTCCACGCGGTCCTTGGCGGTGAGGATGAGGATGGGGACGTTGGAGGTCTTGCGGATGCGCTTGGCCACCTCAATCCCGTCCATCACGGGGAGCATCAGGTCCAGGATCACCAGGTTGGGGCTCACCTCCCGGAACTTGGAAAGCCCGGTGATCCCGTCGTGGGCCACCTCGGTGCGGTAGCCCTCGGCCTGGAGCTCAAGCTCAATGAAGCGGGCGATGTCCTTCTCGTCCTCCACGATGAGGATCAGGGGCGGCTCCATGCCTCCCATGGTACTTACTTTCTCATGAGAAAGCTAGGTGTAGAGGCTCAAGACCGCCAGGTACATAAAGAGGCTTCCCAGGAGGACGAGGACGTGCCACACCCCGTGGAAGCCCACCCGCCCGGGCCAGGGGTCGGGGCGCTTGGTTCCGTAGACCCAGGCCCCCAAGGTGTAGGAGAGGCCGGAGAGGGCCATGAGGGCGAGGGTGGGAAGGGGAAGGTGAAGCCTCGGCAAGAAGAAGAGGGAAAGCCACCCCAGGGCCAGGTAGGCCAGGGTGTAGAGCCACCTTGGGGCCTTGAGGTAGAGGAGGCGGAAGCCCACCCCGAGGAGGGCGAGCCCCCACACGAGGGCGAGGGCCAGGGCCTTATCGCCCCCCTCCAGCCCCTCGGCCAGGAAGGGGGTGTAGCTCCCCGCGATGAAGAGGAAGATGGCGGCGTGGTCCAGCCTCCTGAGCCAGGCCAGGAGGCGGTCTTCCGCCTTGAGGGTGTGGTAGAGGGCGCTCGCCCCGAACATCAGGGCCATGGTGAGGCCGAAGGCGAGAAGGGCGGGCCAGGCCTCCCTGGGGGCCAGGAGGAGGAGAAGGAGGCCTCCGAGGAGGGCGAGGGGCACCCCGAGGGCGTGGCTCAGGGCGTTGAAGGGCTCGCGGACCATGCCCCAGGCTACCCGATCCCGAGCCTCCTTTCCACCTCGGCCACCTCCCGCACCGTGCGCAGGAGGGCATCGGGGTTGAGGCTTAGGGAGTCTATGCCCCGTTCCACCAGGAAGGCGGCGAACTCGGGGTAGTCGGAAGGAGCCTGGCCGCAGATGCCCACCTTCTTCCCCTTGGCGTGGGCCTTCTCAATGAGCATGGCCGCGAGGCGCTTCACCGTCTCCCGCCGCTCGTCAAAGAGGTGGGCCACCCTTTCCGAGTCCCGGTCCAGGCCCAAAGCGAGCTGGGTGAGGTCGTTGGAGCCGATGGAGAAGCCGTCAAAGAGCTCGGCGAAGGCCTCGGCCTCGAGGACGTTGGAGGGGATCTCCGCCATCACGTGGACCTCGAGGCCCCCCTCTCCCCGCCTAAGCCCCCCTTCGGCCATCACCTCCAAGACCTTCTCCCCCTCCTCCGGGGTGCGGCAGAAGGGGACCATGACCATGAGGTTCTTGAGGCCCATCTCCTCCCTAACCCGCCTCACCGCGGCCACCTCCAGGAGGAAGCCCTCCTTGTAGTCCGGGTGGTAGTAGCGGCTCGCCCCCCGCCACCCCAGCATGGGGTTTTCCTCCTTGGGCTCAAAGAGGTGCCCCCCGAGGAGGCGGGCGTACTCGTTGGTCTTGAAGTCGGAGAAGCGGAGGAGAACGGGCCTCGGATAGAAGGCGGCGGCGATGAGGCCGATGCCCTGGCTTAAGGTCTCCACGAAGTAGGCCCGCTTGTCGGGGTAGGCCTCGGTGACCTCCTCCACCTGGCGGCGCACCTCCTTGGGCAGGGTTTCAAACCGGGTGAGGGCCAGGGGGTGGACACGCACGTGGCTCGCGAAGACGAACTCCATGCGCAAAAGCCCCACCCCGTCCGTGGGAAGGAGGCTCGTCCTCAGGGCCTCCTCCGGGGTGCCCACGTTCACCAGGATCCGGGTCCGGGTCCTGGGCAGGGTTTCGGGGCGGATCTCCTCCACCTCAAAGGGGAGCCTCCCACGGTAGACCACGCCCCGCTCCCCCTCGGCGCAGGAGACCGTGACCTCCTCCCCCTCGGGGACGCTCCGCGTGGCCCCCACCGCCCCCACCACCGCGGGCACCCCCAGCTCCCGGGCCACGATGGCCGCGTGGGAGGTGCGCCCGCCCCTTTCGGTGACGATGGCCGCCGCCTTCTTCATGATGGGCTCCCAGTCGGGGTTGGTGGTCTCGGTGACCAGGACCTCCCCCTCCTGGAAGCGGTCCATCTCCTTCGGGTCCTTGAGGACGCGGGCCCGCCCCATGGCGATGGCCTCCCCCACGGCGAGGCCCTCGGCCAGGACCTCGCCCCGCTTGAGGAGGCGGAAGACGCGGAGGACCGGGGTCTTTTGCGAGTGGACGGTCTCGGGCCGGGCCTGGAGGACGAAGAGCTCCCCCGTGGGGCCGTCCTTGGCCCACTCAATGTCCATGGGGGTGGGGCTACCCCGCTTCTTGGAGTAGTGGTCCTCAATCTTCATGGCCCAGTCGGCAAGGAGGAGGACCTCCTCGTCCCTTAGGGCGAAGCGGTTTCGCAGGTAGAGGGGCGTGGGGCGGTTCTTGAGCCTTCCCTCCCTGGGGTCAAAGGCCAGGGTGAGCTCCTTGGCGCCGAGCCTTCTGTAGACCACGGCCCGGAAGCCCTCACGGAAGGTCTCCTTGTGCACGTAGTAGCCGTCCGGAATCACCCGGCCCTGGACGATGTTCTCGCCCAGGCCGTAGATGGCCGTGAGGTAGACGAAGCCCCGGTGGCCGGTGTCGGGGTCCAAGGTGAAGATGACCCCGCTTGCGGCGTCGTCCGCCCGCACCATGCGCTGGACCCCCACGGAGAGGGCCACCTTGAGGTGGTCAAAGCCCATGTGGGCCCGGTAGCTGATGGCCCGCGCCGTGAAGAGGCTCGCCATGGCCCGCTTCACGTGGAGGAGGAGGTCCGCTTCCCCCTGGACGTAGAGAAAGCTTTCCTGCTGTCCGGCGAAGCTCGCCGTGGGGAGGTCCTCGGCGGTGGCGCTACTCCGCACGGCCACGGGGATCTCCTCCTCCCCCGCCTCCTCGGAAAGCCTGCGGTAGGCCTCGAGGATCTCCTCCCGGAGGTCTTGGGGGTATTCGCCCTTCAGGATCAGGTTCCGCAGGCGGCGGCTTACCCTTTGCAGGGCCTTGGGGTCCTCCGGGTCCAGCTCCCCCAGTTCCCGGGCGATGGCCTCTTTCAGGCCGTTATGCTCCAGAAAGTGCCAATACGCCTCGCTGGTGGTGGCGAAGCCCTCGGGCACCCTGACCCCTAAGGGGGAGAGCTCCCGGATCATCTCCCCCAGGGAGGCGTTCTTCCCCCCCACCAGGGGGACGTCCTCGAGGCCCACCTCGTGGAAAAACCGCACCCACCTCACGGGATCCCTCCTTTCCTCAAAGCCTCCTTCAGCACGCCCTCGGCGCTTTCCCCCGCGTAAAGGGCCTCCTCCGTGAGGAAGAGGCGGTGGGGGAGGGCGAGGAAGGCGGCGTCCTTAAGCTCCTTCCAGTCCACGAAGGGCTTCCCCCGCAGGTAGGCGAGGGCCCGGGCGAGGGAAAGCCACGCTTTGGCCCCGCGGGGGGAAAGCCCCATGCGGAGGCGCTGGTCCTCCTGGGTGAGGAAGGCCACGTGGGTGATGGCCTCCAGGGCTTCCTTGGCCACCCGCACCTCCTTCGCCTCCTCCTGGGCCTTGAGGAGGTCCACCTCCACCGGCTCAGGGGCCTTGGGTTCCTCGGTGAGGATCCTGAGCCACACCTCCCGCCTCGGGGGGCGGAAGGGGATCTTGGCGGTGAAGCGGTCCAGCTGGGCCTCGGGCAGGGGGTAGGTGCCCTCCAGCTCCAGGGGGTTTTGCGTGGCGATGACGAAGAAGGGCTCGGGCAAGGGGTGGCGCACGCCCCCTGCGGTCACCGCCCTTTCCTGCATGGCCTCGAGGAGGGCCGACTGCACCTTGGGGGGCGCCCGGTTGATCTCGTCCGCCAGGACCACCTGGGCGAAGATGGGTCCTGGGACGAAGACGAAGCGCCCCTCCCGGTAGACCTCGCTTCCCGTGAGGTCCTGGGGGAGGAGGTCCGGGGTGAACTGGATGCGCTTGTAGGCGAGGCCGCTCGCCCGGGCCAGGCTCTCCGCGAGGAGGGTCTTGCCCAGGCCCGGCATCCCTTCCAAGAGGGCGTGCCCCCGGGCGAGGAGGACGGCGAGGAGGGCCTCTATGACCTCCTCTTGGCCGAAGAGGGCTTCCCCCAGGGCTTCCCGAAGCCGGTCCAAGGCCATCTAGCCCTCCTGGGCCCTCTCCTGGACGATCCGCTGGGCGAGGTGCGGGGGGACCTCGGCGTAGTGGCTGAACTCCAGGGTGTAGGCCCCCGCCCCCCCGGTGAGGCCGGGGAGGGCCTTGTAGTACTCCAGGACCTCGGCGAGGGGCACCTCGGCGTGGACCACGCTCAAGGCCCCCTCCTGCTCCATGCCCAAAATCCGCCCCCGCCGGGCCTGGAGGTCGGAGAGGACGTCCCCCACCCGCTCCTGAGGGGCGAGGACCTTGAGGCGGTAGATGGGCTCTAGAAGCACGGGGTGCGCCTCGGCCATCACCTTCTTGAAGGCCAGGCTTGCGGCGATCTGAAAGGCGAGGTCCGAGGAGTCCACCTCGTGGTAGGAGCCGTTGTAGACGATGGCCTTGAAGCCCATCACCGGAAAGCCCGCCAGCACCCCCTTCTTGGCCGCCTCCTTGATCCCCTCCTCTATGGCCTCCTGGTACTTGCTGGGGATGACCCCCCCGGTGATGCGCCACTCAAAGCCGTACTCGCTTGCGGGCTCCAGCCTGAGCCACACGTCCCCGTACTGGCCGTGCCCCCCGGTCTGCTTCTTGTACTTGCCCTGGCCCTCGGCCACCTTCTTGATGGTCTCCCGGTAGGGCACCTTGGGCACGGAGAACTCCACCTCCACCCCGTAGTCCTGGAGGCGTTCCTTGGCGGTGGCGAGGTGGAGCTCCCCGTGGCCCCAAAGGAGGAGCTCCCCCGTCTCCTCCTGGCGCTCTAGCTTCAGGCTCGGGTCCTCCTCGAGGAGCTTCCTCAGGGCCTCGCCCAGCCTGGCCTCGTCCGTGCGCCCCTTGGGGTGGAGGGCCACGGGGACGTTGGGGTCGGGCAGGCGGGCGAAGGGCACCTCTTCGCTTTCCGGCTTCTCCCCTTGCCAAAGGACCATCCCCCGGTGGAGGCCTTCCGCCTTGGGGACGCCCAGGACGAACCCCGCCTCCGCCTCCTCCACCTCCAAGAGGTCCTTCCCCATGGGCACGTAGAGGTGGGGGAGGCGCACCTGCCCGGCCTCGCTTTGGAGGCTGTCCCCGGGCTTAAGCCTTCCCCGGTAGAGGCGCAGGTAGGCCACCTGGCCCATAAAGGGGTCCACCTGGACCTTGAAGACCTTGGCCAAGGGGGGACCATCCCCGAAGCGCTCCGTGGGGGAGGGGAGGGCCTCCAGGATCAGTTCCAGAAGGGGCAGGACCCCGATCTCCCTCTCCCCGGAAGCCAGGGCCACGGGGTAGAGGAGGCCCCGCCGCACCGCCTCGTGGAAGGCCTTCTCCAGGGCTTCTCCCGTGACCTCCTCCCCTTCCAGGTACTTCTCCAAGAGGCCCTCGTCCGTCTCCACGATGGCCTCGAGGACCTCCTGGCGGAAGCGCTGCACCCTCTCCCTTTCCTCCGGGGGGACCTCCGCCTCCCTTTCCTCCCCGTTCTCGTAGCGGTAGGCCTTGCCGTGGAAGACGTCAATAAGCCCCACCCACTTCCCCCCTTCGTAGAGGGGCAGGTCTATGGGGAGGATGGGGCCCAGGGTGCTCCTCAGGTCCTCCAGGAGGGCGTAGTAGTCCCCGCCCTTGTCCAGCTTGGTGACCACCACCATCCGGGGGAGGCCGAGCCTCTCCGCCACGGTCCAGGCCCTTTCCGTGCCCACCTGCACCCCGGCCTCCGCGGACACGGCCACCAAGGCGGCGTCCGCGGCCTCCAAGGCCCCCCGGATCTCCCCCACGAAGTCCCCGTAGCCCGGGGCGTCCAGGAGGAAGACGCGGTGGCCCCGAAAGAGGAGAGGGGCCACCCCGGTGCGCACCGTGGTGCGGTGGAGCTTGGCCTCGGGGGTGTAGTCCGTGGTGGTGGTGCCCTCCTCCACCCGGCCCCGGCGCTCCTTGGCCCCGGTCTTGTAAAGTAGGGCCTCCGTGAGGGTGGTTTTCCCGCTTCCCGCGTGCCCCACCAGGGCGACGGTTCGGATCATGGCGCCTCCTTCGGTGCCCATAGTATACGCCGGGGGGCGGGGCGGTTGTCCCGGCGGGTATCATGGCCTTGTGCTCTACGTGCCTCGAGGCCTTCTGGAGGAGACCCGGGCCCACCTCCTGAGGGAGGCCCCCAAGGAGGGGGTGGGGCTCTGGGCGGGCAGGCGCGAGGTGGAGCGGGTCATCCCCCTGCCCAACGTCCACCCGAGCCCCCTCACCGCCTACCTGGCGGACCCCCTGGCCCTCCTCAAGGCCCTCAAGGCGCTTGAGCGGGAGGGGCTTTCCCTGCTTGCCATCTACCACTCCCACCCCAAAGGCCCCGCCCTTCCGAGCCCGAGGGACATCAAGGAGGCCCGCTGGCGGGTGCCCTACGTCATCTTCGGCACGGACGGGGTCCGGGCCTTCCTCCTCCCCGAGGGGCAGGAGGTGGCCCTAGTGGTGCTCTAGGGCGCATAAACTTCCCAAGCCCCGCATGGACGTTTCTGCTACCATGCCCCCCATGGAACGCGTGGCCGTGGTGGGCGTGCCCATGGACCTGGGGGCGAACCGGCGGGGCGTGGACATGGGGCCGTCCGCCCTGCGGTACGCCCGGCTTCTGGAGCAGCTGGAGGATCTGGGCTACACCGTGGAGGACCTGGGGGACGTACCCGTCTCCCTGGCCCGGGCCTCGAGGCGAAGGGGGCGGGGCCTCGCCTACCTGGAGGAGATCCGGGCCGCGGCCCTCGTCCTAAAGGAGCGCCTTGCGGCCCTGCCCGAGGGGGTTTTCCCCATCGTCTTGGGCGGGGACCACTCCTTGAGCATGGGCTCCGTGGCGGGGGCCGCCCGGGGCCGGCGGGTGGGCGTGGTCTGGGTGGACGCCCACGCCGACTTCAACACCCCCGAGACCTCGCCGAGCGGCAACGTCCACGGCATGCCCCTCGCCGTCCTCTCGGGCCTGGGCCATCCCCGGCTCACGGAGGTCTTCCGGGCCGTGGACCCCAAGGACGTGGTCCTGGTGGGGGTGCGGAGCCTGGATCCCGGGGAGAAGCGCCTCCTTAAGGAGGCGGGGGTCCGGGTCTACACCATGCACGAGGTGGACCGCCTCGGCGTGGCCCGGATCGCCGAGGAGGTTCTAAAGCACCTCCAGGGCCTCCCCCTCCACGTCTCCCTGGACGCCGACGTCCTGGACCCCACCCTCGCCCCCGGGGTGGGGACCCCGGTGCCCGGGGGGCTCACCTACCGGGAGGCCCACCTCCTCATGGAGATCCTGGCCGAGTCGGGCCGGGTGCAGAGCCTGGACCTGGTGGAGGTGAACCCCATCCTGGACGAGCGCAACCGCACCGCCGAGATGCTGGTGGGCCTGGCGCTAAGCCTCTTGGGCAAGCGGATCTTTTAGGCTACCCCAGGCCGGCCTGCCCTCTTTGGTTTCGCTAGGACGGCCGAAGGAAGGCCCTTTCGCCGCGGCGGGGCACCTAGCCCGGCCTCGAGGCCCGCACCACCAGGGTGTCGGCGATGAGGTCGTGCCAGGCCTGGCGCCTGGGGTGGAAGAAGGCCCAGAGGTAGCCGAGCCCCAGGGGAAGGGTGGAGAGGGTCTTGCCCACCACCTCCCGCATGAAGGCGGTGAGCCAGTCCACGGGCCGCTCGTCCGTTCGCACCACCTTGAGGCCCAAGGCCATCTTGCCCGGGGTGGCCCCGTAGAGGGCGGTGAAGGCGGTGTAGTAGGTCCAGCCGGGGATCCACTGGAAGAGGAGGTCCTGGACCCAGGTGGTGGGGCCCAGGGGGTCCACCCCCGCCAGGGCCATGAGGAGGAGGCTTAGGGGGAGGAGGACGAGGCTGTCCACCAGGGAGGCCACGAGCCTTCGCCAAGGGCTTGCGATCACCACAGGCCACCTCCAAGGTAGCGGTATTCTACGCGAAAGCGCGCCTGGAGAAGGCCCTGGGCCCAGGGAACCTCCTCGCCCCAAAGCCCCTCCAGGAGGCCTTTGGGCCTGGTGTAGCGCACGAGGCGGAAGGCCTTAAGGCCCGCAAGCTCCGCGGCCCTTCGGGCGGCGTCCTCCAGGTAGCCCTCCCGGTCGGCGAGGCCCAGGGCCACGGCCTGCTTCCCCGAGTAGATGCGCCCGTCGGCGAGGGCGAGGACCTTCTCCCGGGGCATCCCCCGCCCCTCCGCCACCCGCTGGACGAAAAGCTCGTAGGCCTCGCGCAGAAGGCCTTGGACCACCTCCCGCTCCTCCGGGGTGAGGGGCCTGAGGGGCGAGGCCATGTCCTTGAGCCGCCCCTCCTTGAGCACCTCCACCCGGACGCCCACCTTGGCCAAAAGCTCCCCCACCTGGGGCAGGTAGCCCACCACCCCGATGGAGCCGGTCACCGCCGTGGGGGGGACGAGGATCTCCCGGGCGGCGGTGGCCACGTAGTAGCCGCCGCTCGCCGCCACCCTTCCGAGGCTGGCCACCAGGGGCTTCTCCTGGGCCAGGGCGCGGAGGGCGCGGTGCAGGGCCTCGGTCTCCGTGACCCCGCCCCCGGGGCTTTCCACGTAGAGGACCACGGCCCGCACCCCCTCGTCCTCCCGGGCCTGGCGCACCTGGGAGAGGAAGCGCTCCAGGGCCTTGCCCGAGGGGATCTCGCCGAGAAGCTCCAGAAGCAGGACCTTCTCCCCCTGGCCGTAGAGGGTGGTCTCCCGCCAGGGGCCTTGGGCGGGGGGGCTCGCCGTGAGCCGGCCCAGCCCCACCACCAGAAGGGCCACGCCGAGGAAGAGGGCGAGGGCGAGCCATCGCTTCCGGTTCATGGCTCCACTATAGCAGGCGTATGCTGGGGCCTGTGCTGAGGCTTGTGGTCAAGGCGGGCAAGGAGCGGAAGCTCCGCAACTTCTACCCGAACCTCTACCGGGACGAGATCGCCGCCCCGCCCGAGGGGGTGGGGGTGGCGGAGGCCGTGGACGCGGAGGGGCACTTTTTGGCCGTGGGCTACTACGACCCCCGGAGCCGGGTGCCCTTTCGGGCCTTCCGCTTTGACCCGGGGCCCCTGAACCGCGCCTTCTTCCAGGGGCGGTTCGCCCGGGCGCTCCGGCGCAGGCAAGGCCTGGGGGAGAGCCACCGCCTTGTCCACGGGGAGGCGGACGGGCTTCCCGGCCTCGTGGTGGACCGCTTTGGGGAGGTCCTGGTCCTCCAGGTCCGCTCCCGGGGCATGGAGGCCCTGCGGGAGGTGTGGCTTCCCGCCCTCTTGGAGGTGGTGGCCCCCAAAGGGGTCTACGAGCGGAGCGACGTGGAGGCCCGGCGGCAGGAGGGCCTTCCCGAAAGGGTGGGGGTGGTTTACGGGGAGGTGCCGGAGGTCCTCGAGGTGGAGGAGGACGGCCTCCGCTTCCCCATCCCCCTCGCCCTCGCCCAGAAGACGGGGTACTACCTGGACCAGCGGGAGAACCGCCGCCTCTTTGAGGCCATGGTGCGTCCCGGGGAGCGGGTCCTGGACGTGTACAGCTACGTGGGGGGGTTCGCCCTGAGGGCGGCCCGCAAGGGGGCGTACGCCCTCGCGGTGGACAAGGACCTCGAGGCCTTGGGTGTCCTGGACCAGGCGGCCCTGCGCCTGGGCCTCCGGGTGGACATCCGCCACGGGGAGGCCCTCCCCACCCTCCGGGGCCTGGAGGGGCCCTTCCACCACGTCCTCCTGGACCCCCCCACCCTGGTGAAGCGCCCGGAGGAGCTTCCCGCCATGAAGCGCCACCTGGTGGACCTCGTCCGGGAAGCCTTGCGGCTCCTCGCGGAGGAGGGGTTTTTGTGGCTTTCCTCCTGTAGCTACCACCTCCGCCTGGAGGACCTCTTGGAGGTGGCCCGCCGGGCCGCCGCCGACCTCGGCCGCAGGCTCCGGGTCCACCGGGTGACCTACCAGCCCGAGGACCACCCCTGGAGCCTCCACATCCCTGAAAGCCTCTACCTCAAGACCCTCGTCCTCCAGGACGACCCCCTCTGATACCGCCCCACGCGGGCGCAAGCCCGCGTGGGGCCTTCCCGTGGCCCTCGCCGGGGCCTCAGGCCCCGCCCAGGGCGCCCCCCGGCTTCACCTTGGGCACCACCCGGGGGGGCTCCCGCTCCTCCCGGGCCTCCTCGGGGGCCTCCAAGGGGAGCCCCTCCACCACCCGTTGGAACTCCTCGGCGGTGAGGGTCTCCCGCTCCAGGAGGGTCTCCGCCACCCGCTCCAGGACCTCCCGCTTTTCCAGGAGAAGGGCCTTCACCCTCTGGTACTGCTCCTCAATGAGGCGGCGCACCGCCTCGTCAATGCGCTTGGCGGTCTCCTCCGAGTACTGGCGCACGTCGTAGCCGCCCAGGTAGGTGTCCTCCCGCACCGCGTAGGCCACGGGGCCGAACTCGGGGTGCATCCCCCACTCGGTGATCATGCGGCGGGCGAGCTCCGTGGCCTGGCGGAAGTCGTTCTCCGCCCCCGTGGTCACGTCGTCAAAGACGATCTCCTCCGCCGCCCGCCCCGCCAGGGCCACGGCGATCTGGTCCAAAAGGCGCTTTCTGGACCAGTGGAGCATGTCCTCCCGCCTGGGCATCATGAAGCCCAAGGCCCTTCCCCGGGGCACGATGGTCACCTTGTGCACCCCGTCGGCGTGCTCCAGGAAGTGGGCCGCCAGGGCGTGCCCCGCCTCGTGGTAGGCGGTGATCCTGCGGTCGCGGGGGGAGAGGACGAGGCTTTTCTTGGCCGGGCCCATCATCACCCGGTCGGCGGCCTCCTCCAGGTCCTTCATGGTGATCTTCCTCCGCCCCTCCCGGGCGGCGAGGAGGGCGGCTTCGTTCAGGAGGTTCTCCAGGTCCGCCCCCACGAAGCCCGGGGTGCGCTTGGCGAGGAGGGCCAGGTCCACGTCCTCCGCCAGGGGCTTGCCCCGGGCGTGGATCCTGAGGATCTGCTCCCGGCCCTTGACGTCGGGGGCGTCTATGGCGATCTGCCGGTCAAAGCGCCCGGGGCGGAGCAGGGCGGGGTCCAGGATGTCGGGGCGGTTGGTGGCGGCCATGACCACGATGGCCGTGTCCTTCTCAAAGCCGTCCATCTCCACGAGGAGCTGGTTCAGGGTCTGCTCCCGCTCGTCGTTCCCGCCCCCCACCCCGCTTCCCCGCTTCCTCCCCACGGCGTCAATCTCGTCAATGAAGACGATGCAGGGGGCGTGGCGCTTGGCGGTCTCAAAGAGGTCCCGGACCCTCGCCGCCCCTACCCCCACGAACATCTCCACGAAGTCGGAGCCCGAGGCGGTGATGAAGGGCACCCGGGCCTCCCCGGCCACGGCCCGGGCCAGGTGGGTCTTGCCCACCCCCGGGGGCCCCACCAGGAGGACACCCTTGGGGATGCGGGCGCCCATCTCGTGGAAGCGGCTGGGGTTTTTGAGGAACTCCACGATCTCCTTGAGTTCCTCCTTGGCCTCCTCCGCCCCGGCCACGTCCTTGAAGGTGACCTTGGGGGCCTCGGTGAGGACCCGGGCCCGGCTTTTGGTGAAGCTGAAGGCGGAGTCCGAAGGCCCGGCCCGGCCGTTGCGGGAGAAGTAGTAGAGGGCGCCGATGAGGAGGCCCACGAGGAGGAGGGGCCAGAGGAAGCCGAGGGCGTTTTGGCCCTGGGGGGGCTCCACCCGGACGCTCACCCCCCGGGCCATCCAGCCCTCGAGGGTGGCGTTGTCCGGAGGGCTCGCCGCGTAGGTGGTGAAGGCGGAGCCGTCCTCCAGGACCCCCTGGATCCGGGTGTCCCCGGCGCGCACCACCACCTCCTTGACCCGGCCCGCCTTGAGGTCCTCCAGGAAGGTCGTGTAGTTCACCGTCCCGCTTGGGGCGCCCACGGTGCCCGCGAGGCTGAAGGCCCAGGCCAGGAAGGCGAGGCCCAGGACCAGGGCGAGAAGGCTAAAGGGGGCTCGAGGCATGTCTTCCTTCAAGGTACACCGGGGGGAGGGAAAAAGGGTAGGCCGCCTCACCAACCGACCATGACAAAATCATACTCAACTCCCTTGACAAAAATGCGGCATGTGCGTTAGCCTGGGAGGCGAGGTGAAGACGTATGGCCAAGGCAGTGGGCATTGACCTGGGCACCACCAACAGCGTGATCGCCGTCCTGGAGGGCGGCAAGCCCGTGGTGCTGGAAAACGCGGAAGGGGAAAGGGTCACCCCGAGCGTGGTGGCCTTCCGCGACGGGGAGACCCTGGTGGGCCGCATGGCCAAGCGCCAGGCGGTCCTGAACCCCGAGGGGACGATCTTTGAGATCAAGCGCTTCATCGGCCGCCGCTTTGAGGAGGTCCAGGAGGAGGCCAAGCGGGTCCCCTACAAGGTGGTCCCCGGGCCGGACGGGGGCGTGCGGGTGGAGGTCAAGGGCAAGCTCTACACCCCCGAGGAGATCAGCGCCATGATCCTCCGCAAGCTGGTGGAGGACGCCTCCAAGAAGCTCGGGGAAAAGATCACCAAGGCGGTGATCACCGTGCCCGCCTACTTCAACAACGCCCAGCGGGAGGCCACGGCCAACGCCGGCAGGATCGCGGGGCTTGAGGTCTTGCGCATCATCAACGAGCCCACCGCCGCCGCTTTGGCCTACGGCCTGGACAAGAAGGGGAACGAGACCGTCCTCGTCTTTGACCTGGGAGGCGGGACCTTTGACGTCACCATCCTGGAGATCGGCGAGGGGGTCTTTGAGGTGAAGGCCACCTCCGGGGACACCCACCTGGGCGGGTCGGACATGGACCACGCCATCGTCAACTGGCTCGCCGAGGAGTTCAAGAAGGAGCACGGCGTGGACCTCAAGGCCGACCGCCAGGCCCTGCAACGGCTCATTGAGGCGGCGGAGAAGGCCAAGATTGAGCTCTCCAGCACCCTGGAGACCACCATCAGCCTGCCCTTCATCGCCTTGGACCCCGCGAGCAAGACCCCCCTCCACCTGGAGAAGAAGCTCACCCGGGCCAAGTTTGAGGAGCTGATCCAGCCCCTCCTCAAGCGCCTCAGGGGCCCCGTGGAGCAGGCCTTGAAGGACGCGGGCCTCACCCCCGCCCAGATTGACGAGGTGATCCTCGTGGGCGGGGCCACCCGGGTGCCCGCGGTGCAGCAGGTGGTGAGGGAGCTTCTGGGCAAGGAGCCCAACCGCTCCGTGAACCCCGACGAGGTGGTGGCCATGGGGGCCGCCATCCAGGCCGGGGTGCTCATGGGGGAGGTCCGGGACGTGGTCCTTCTGGACGTCACCCCCCTCTCCCTGGGCGTGGAGACCAAGGGCGGGGTGATGACCGTCCTCATCCCCCGGAACACCACCATCCCCACCCGCAAGTGCGAGATCTTCACCACCGCCGAGCACAACCAGACCGCCGTGGAGATCCATGTCCTCCAGGGCGAGCGCCCCATGGCCCAGGACAACAAGAGCCTGGGCCGCTTCCGCCTGGAGGGCATCCCCCCCATGCCCGCGGGCGTCCCCCAGATTGAGGTCTGCTTTGACATTGACGCCAACGGCATCCTCCACGTGACCGCCAAGGAGAGGTCCACCGGGCGCGAGGCCTCCATCACCATCCAGAACACCACCACCCTCTCCGAGGAGGAGATCCAGCGGATCATTGAGGAGGCGAAGCGCCACGCCGAGGAGGACCGCCGCCGCAGGGAGCACGCCGAGCTCAAGAACGCCCTGGACTCGGCCCGCGTCCAGGCGGAAAGGGTCCTGCAGGAGAGGCAGGGGGCCCCGGAGGCCAGGGCCCGCCTCGAGGCCGCCATAGGGAAGGCCAAGGAGCTCGTGGAGCGGGACGCCCCCGACCCCGAGCTCAAGGCGGCCACGGAGGAGCTCCTTAAGGCGGTGGAGGAGTACGAGAAGGGCGCCCAGGCGGCTTCGGGCAAGGGGCCGGACGACGTGATTGACGCCGACTACAAGCCCGCGGACTGAGGCGCAAGGCCGGGGCCCCGCCCCTTTGGGCGGGGCCTCCCCCCAAGGAGGGCCCATGGAGGAGCGGAACCACGAGAACACCCTGGAGAAGGACCTGGAGGCCGTGGGCCAGGAGGCCCAGGCCCTGGAGGAGCGCCTGAAGGCGGCGGAGGAGGAGCTGAAGGGCCTCAAGGACAAGTACCTCCGCCTCCTCGCCGACTTTGACAACTACCGCAAGCGCATGGAGGAGGAGCTCAAGGCGCGGGAGCGGGAGGGCGTGCTCAAGGCCCTGAGGGCGCTCCTTCCCGTCCTTGACGACCTGGACCGGGCTTTGGAGTTCGCCGAGGCGAGCCCTGAGAGCATCCGCCAGGGGGTTAGAGCTATCCGGGACGGTTTCTTCCGCATCCTGGCTGGCCTCGGCGTGGAGGAGGTGCCCGGGGAAGGGGAGGCCTTTGACCCCAGGTACCACGAGGCCGTGGGCCTCCTCCCGGGGGAGCCGGGGAAGGTGGCCAAGGTCTTCCAGCGGGGCTTCCGCATGGGCGAGGCCCTGGTGCGCCCGGCCCGGGTGGCCGTGGGCGAGGAGAAGCGGGAAGAGGCGGACCTGGAGTAGCCTATGGCGGCCAAGAAGGACTACTACGCCATCCTCGGGGTGCCGAGAAACGCCACCCAGGAGGAGATCAAGCGGGCCTACAAGCGCCTGGCCCGCCAGTACCACCCGGACGTCAACAAAAGCCCCGAGGCGGAGGAGAAGTTCAAGGAGATCAACGAGGCCTACGCCGTCCTCTCCGACCCCGAGAAGCGCCGGATCTACGACACCTACGGCACCACCGAGGCCCCGCCCCCGCCGCCTCCCGGGGGGTACGATTTCTCCGGGTTTGACGTGGAGGACTTCTCCGAGTTCTTCCAGGAGCTCTTCGGCCCCGGCCTCTTCGGCGGCTTCGGGCGGCGGAGCCGCAAGGGGCGGGACCTCAGGGCCGAGCTGCCCCTCACCCTGGAGGAGGCCTTCCACGGCGGGGAGAGGGTGGTGGAGGTGGCGGGTAGGCGCGTTTCCGTCCGCATCCCGCCCGGGGTGCGGGAGGGGAGCGTGATCCGGGTCCCGGGGATGGGGGGGCAGGGGAACCCCCCTGGGGACCTCCTCCTCGTGGTGCGCCTCCTTCCCCACCCCGTCTTCCGCCTCGAGGGCCAGGACCTCTACGCCACCCTGGACGTCCCCGCCCCCATCGCCGTGGTGGGGGGGAAGGTGCGGGCCATGACCCTGGAGGGCCCCGTGGAGGTCGCCGTCCCCCCAAGGACCCAGGCGGGGAGGAAGCTCCGGCTTAAGGGCAAGGGCTTCCCCGGGCCCGCGGGCCGGGGCGACCTCTACCTGGAGGTGCGGATCACCATCCCCGAGCGCCTCACCCCCGAGGAAGAGGCCCTCTGGAAGAAGCTCGCGGAGGCCTACTATGCTCGCGCGTAGCGGTTGGCTTTCCCTCGAGGCCCTCTCCGAGTACGGCCTTTCCCTGGCGGCCGTGCGGGCCTACGTGGAGATCGGCTTCGTGGAGCCTTTGGAGGTGGGCGGGGCCTGGTACTTCCGGGAGGAGGACCTCCTGAGGATGGCCAAGGCCGAACGCATCCGCAAGGACCTCGGGGCCAACCTCATCGGGGCGGCCCTGGTGGTGGAGATCCTGGAGCGCACTTAGGACATTCTTCCCCGGGCGTTCCCTTTACAGGTGATATGCTAACGCATAGGAGGCAAGGATGAACCTGGAACGCTGGACCCAAGCCGCCCGCGAAGCCCTGGCCCAGGCGCAGGTCCTGGCGCAAAGGATGAAGCACCAGGCCATAGACCTGCCCCACCTCTGGGCTGTCCTCCTGAAGGACGAGAGAAGCCTCGCCTGGCGCCTCTTGGAGAAGGCGGGGGCCGACCCCAAGGCCCTTAAAGAGCTCCAGGAGCGGGAGCTTGCCCGCCTGCCCAAGGTGGAAGGGGCCGAGGTGGGCCAGTACCTCACGAGCCGCCTCTCCGGGGCCTTGAACCGGGCCGAGGCCCTGATGGAGGAGCTCAAGGACCGCTACGTGGCGGTGGACACCCTGGTCCTGGCCTTGGCGGAGGCCACGCCGGGGCTTCCGGGCCTGGAGGCCCTGAAGGGGGCGCTCAAGGAACTGAGGGGAGGGAGAACCGTGCAGACGGAACACGCGGAAAGCACCTACAACGCTTTGGAGCAGTACGGCATTGACCTCACGCGGCTTGCCGCCGAGGGGAAGCTGGACCCCGTGATCGGCCGGGACGAGGAGATCCGGCGGGTGATCCAGATCCTCCTCCGGCGCACCAAGAACAACCCGGTGCTCATCGGCGAGCCCGGCGTGGGGAAGACGGCCATCGTGGAGGGCCTGGCCCAGCGCATCGTCAAGGGGGACGTGCCCGAAGGCCTCAAGGGCAAGCGGATCGTCTCCTTGCAGATGGGCTCCCTCCTCGCCGGGGCCAAGTACCGGGGCGAGTTTGAGGAGCGCTTGAAGGCGGTGATCCAGGAGGTGGTCCAGTCCCAAGGGGAAGTCATCCTCTTCATTGACGAGCTCCACACCGTGGTGGGGGCAGGCAAGGCCGAGGGCGCCGTGGACGCGGGCAACATGCTGAAGCCCGCCCTGGCCCGGGGGGAGCTCAGGCTCATCGGGGCCACCACCCTGGACGAGTACCGGGAGATTGAGAAGGACCCCGCCCTGGAGCGCCGCTTCCAGCCCGTGTACGTGGACGAGCCCACGGTGGAGGAGACCATCTCCATCCTCCGGGGCCTCAAGGAGAAGTACGAGGTCCACCACGGGGTGCGCATCTCCGACAGCGCCATCATCGCCGCCGCCACCCTCTCCCACCGGTACATCACGGAAAGGCGCCTTCCCGACAAGGCCATTGACCTCATTGACGAGGCGGCGGCCCGCCTGCGCATGGCCCTGGAGAGCGCTCCCGAGGAGATTGACGCCCTGGAGCGCAAGAAGCTCCAGCTGGAGATTGAGCGGGAGGCCCTGAAGAAGGAGAAGGACCCGGACTCCCAGGAGCGCCTCAAGGCCATTGAGGCCGAGATCGCCAAGCTCACGGAGGAGATCGCCAAGCTCCGGGCCGAGTGGGAGAGGGAGCGGGAGATCCTGAGGAAGCTCCGCGAGGCCCAGCACCGCCTGGACGAGGTCAGGCGGGAGATTGAGCTCGCCGAGCGGCAGTACGACCTGAACCGGGCCGCCGAGCTCCGCTACGGGGAGCTTCCCAAGCTGGAGGCCGAGGTGGAGGCCCTTTCGGAAAAGCTCCGGGGCGCCCGCTTCGTCCGCCTCGAGGTCACCGAGGAGGACATCGCCGAGATCGTCTCCCGCTGGACCGGGATCCCTGTGTCCAAGCTCCTGGAAGGGGAGAGGGAGAAGCTTTTGAGGCTTGAGGAGGAGCTCCACAAGCGGGTGGTGGGGCAGGACGAGGCCATAAGGGCCGTGGCCGACGCCATCCGCCGGGCGAGGGCCGGCCTAAAGGACCCGAACCGGCCCATCGGAAGCTTCCTCTTCCTCGGGCCCACGGGGGTGGGGAAGACGGAGCTCGCCAAGACCCTGGCCGCCACCCTCTTTGACACCGAGGAGGCCATGATCCGCATTGACATGACGGAGTACATGGAGAAGCACGCCGTCTCCCGCCTCATCGGGGCCCCGCCCGGCTACGTGGGCTACGAGGAGGGGGGGCAGCTCACCGAGGCGGTGCGGAGGAGGCCCTACTCGGTCATCCTCTTTGACGAGATTGAGAAGGCCCACCCCGACGTCTTCAACATCCTCCTCCAGATCCTGGACGACGGCCGCCTCACCGACAGCCACGGCCGCACCGTGGACTTCCGCAACACCGTCATCATCCTCACCTCCAACCTGGGGAGCCCCTTGATCCTCGAGGGCCTCCAGAAGGGCTGGCCCTACGAGAGGATCCGGGACGAGGTCTTTAAGGTCTTGCAGCAGCACTTCCGCCCCGAGTTCCTGAACCGCCTGGACGAGATCGTGGTCTTCCGGCCCCTCACCAAGGAGCAGATCCGCCAGATCGTGGAGATCCAGCTCTCCTACCTCCGGGCCCGCCTCGCCGAGAAGCGCATCTCCCTGGAGCTCACCGAGGCCGCCAAGGACTTCCTGGCGGAAAGGGGCTACGACCCCGTCTTCGGGGCAAGGCCCTTGCGGCGGGTCATCCAGCGGGAGCTGGAGACGCCCCTCGCCCAGAAGATCCTGGCCGGCGAGGTCAAGGAGGGGGACCGCGTGCAGGTGGACGTGGGGCCCGCGGGCCTCGTGTTTGCCGTCCCCGCCCGGGTGGAGGCCTGAGGAGGGGGTATGGACCCGGTAAAGGTGCTGCAGAGGGCCTACCAGGACGAGCTTCTGGACGCCCTCCGGGCGGAGGGGGCGGCCCAGGGGGTGCCCTACCCCCACGTGCGGGCCCTCCTCCTGGAGGTGGCGAGGCGGGAGCGGGCCCACGCCGAGGCCTTGGCGGAGGCCCTGAGGCGGCGGGGGGCTTCCCTGCCCCCCGCCCCGAAGCCCGAGGAGGGGGGGTGGGAGACCCTCCTCCGCCTCCTCTCCGAGGAGGGGCTGGACCGGGCCTACTACCTGGAGAGCACCTTCCCCGACCCCGAGCTCGAGGCCCTCTTCACCCGGCTCGGCCAGGAGGAAAGGCTCAACCAGGAGGCCGTGCGCAAGGCGGTGATGCTTATAGGAGGTGGTCTATGATCGGAAAGGAGGAGATCCATCGTATCCGCGAACTCATCGGCGCCAAGGAGGGGCCCGTCCTCTCCCTCTACGTGGACGTCAACCCGGCCAAGCCGGAAAACGCCGGGAGGGCCTACGCTCTCCGGGCCAAGGACGCCATCAAGGCCCTCGAGGTCCCGGGGGACCTTTCGGAAAGGGTCCTGGAGGTGCTGCAAAACCAGGTCCTCGAGGCCAGGACCGCCGTCTTCTTCGCCGGGGAGGACCTCTTTGAGGTCCTCCCTCTCCAGGTGGAGCTTCCCCTGGTGAATAGCGTCAAAACCGCCTTCCTGGACGAGAAGGCGGGGCGGTACCTGGTGGACGGCGTCCTCGCCCACTGGGGCGAGCCCTTCCTCCTCCCCCTGGTCTACGCCCTGGACGAGTACGAGCGCTACGGCATCGTCTACGTGGATCGGGAGAGGTGGCGCGTCTTTGAGGTCTTCCTGGGGGAGATTGAGGAAGTCCACGACGCCTTCCTGGCCCTGGACACCGAGGCCTGGCGCCGCCTCTCCCTGGACGCCCCCGGGCGCCGCTTCAACCTGGGGGGCATCGCCCGGGGCGGGGCGGGCCAGGACCTCTTCGCCAAGCGCCTCGAGGCCTGGGAGGAGCGGTTTTACAAAGCCCTCGCCCACGAGCTGGAAAGGCTCAGCGAGGCCCGGGGCTTCACCCGGCTCGTCCTCATGGGCCCCGAGGAGCACACCAAGCTCTTTCTGGGCCACCTGCCCAAGCGCCTGCGGGAGCGGGTGGTGGCGGAGCTTCCCTCCCTGCCCCACCCCGGGGCGAGCCCCGGCGAGGTGCTGAAGCGCTTGGAGCCGGTCCTGGAGGAGGTGGAGCGCCGGGAGGAGGTCAAGCTCCTGGAGAGGCTGGAGGAGGCCTACCCCAAGGCCGCCTTCGGTCCCGAGGTCCTCGCCCGGGTGCAGGAGGGCCGGGTGGAGGTCTGGGTCCTTCCCTGGCACCTGGAGCAGGAGGTCTACCTCTGCCAGGACTTCGCCTTCGCCGACGAGGCCCAGGCCTTGGCCTACTGCGAAAGCCCCGAGAAAAAACCCCTCGCCGCGGTGCTCGCTTCCTTGGCCGTGGGCTACGCCACCAAGCTGGAGTTCGTGCGCGGCGAGGCCGAAAACAGGCTTCTTGAGCGCGGGGGCATGGCCGCGCTCTTGAGGTGGTGAAGGAGGTGAGGTGGCATGATGCGGTTTGATCCCTTCAAGGAGCTTGAGGAGCTGCAGGAGAGGCTGGTTAGGGCCTTCGGCGCGCCCCAGCAGGGGCCTAGGGTCTACGCCCCGCCGGTGGACGTGTGGGAGGACGAGGAGGGCCTCCACCTCCTGGTCTACCTGCCGGGCGTGGAGCCCGAGAAGGTGGAGGTGGTGGCCGAGGAGGGGGTGCTCTCCGTGAAGGCGGAGAGGCCCTTTGAACGCAAGGAGAACGCCGCTTACCACCGGCTGGAGGGCACCTACGGCACCTTCGTCCGGAGCTTCAACGTGCCCAGCACCTACGACCTCTCCAAGGTCCAGGCCCGCTTCCGCCACGGGGTGCTTCACCTCCTGGTGCCGCGGGCCGAGGCCACGAAGCCGAAGAAGATCCAGGTGCAGGTGGAGTAAGGAGGTGAGGCTATGCGGCGCACGGTAAGGTACATCCTCGCCACCTCCAACCCCATGGGGGACCTGGAGGCGCTGGAGAAGTTCGTCAAGCTGGCCCCCGACACCGGGGCGGACGCCATCGCCCTCATCGGCAACCTGATGCCCAAGGCGGCGAAAAGCCGGGACTACGCCGCCTTCTTCCGCATCCTCTCCGAGGCCCACCTGCCCACGGCCTACGTCCCCGGTCCCCAGGACGCCCCCATCTGGGAGTACCTGCGGGAGGCGGCGAACGTGGAGCTCGTCCACCCCGAGATGCGCAACGTCCACGAGACCTTCACCTTCTGGCGGGGGCCCTATCTGGTGGCGGGCGTGGGCGGGGAGATCGCCGACGAGGGCGAGCCCGAGGAGCACGAGGCGTTGCGCTACCCCGCCTGGGTCGCCGAGTACCGCCTTAAGGCCCTTTGGGAGCTCAAGGACTACCCCAAGATCTTCCTCTTCCACACCATGCCCTACCACAAGGGCCTGAACGAGCAGGGCTCCCACGAGGTGGCCCACCTCATCAAGACCCACAACCCCCTCCTGGTTCTCGTGGCCGGTAAGGGCCAGAAGCACGAGATGCTGGGGGCGAGCTGGGTGGTGGTGCCCGGCGACCTCTCGGAGGGCGAGTACAGCCTTCTGGACCTCAGGGCGAGGAAGCTGGAGACCGGGAACGTTCGCTGAGGCGGGCCCCGCCCCGGGCTTCCCTGGGGCGGGTTCTTTAAAAACCTTTTGGGTAAAATGGAAAGGCAAGCCCAGCTTGCGGGAGGTGAGCATGGACAAGGAAACCCTCATCCAAGGCCTCAACCAGGATCTGGCCCACGAGTACCAGGCCATCATCCAGTACGTGACCTACGCCGCCACGGTCTCGGGCATTCATAGGGGCGAGCTCAAGGAGTTCTTCCTGGCGGAGATCCAGGACGAGCTCCGCCACGCCCAGTTCCTGGCGGACAAGATCGCCGCCCTGGGCGGGAAGCCCACCACGCAGCCCGCCCCCGTGCCCGAGGCCGCCACGCCCCGGGCCATGCTGGAGGCGGTGCTCCAGGCGGAGAAGGAGACCATCGCCCGCTACGTGGAAAGGATGAAGCAGGCCGAGGCCTATGGGGACTACGGCCTCGCCAACGACCTCCAGGAGATCATCTCCGAGGAAACCCGGCACAAGGAGGAGACGGAGAAGCTTTTGAAGGGGACCTGGCAGGAATAAGGGAGGCGGGCCATGCGCTTCCCGGAGCTTGCCCGGCGCTTCCTGGAGCGGAGGGGGTACCTATGGTGGTGACCTGCCCCAAATGCGGGGCCAAAAACCGCCTGGGCACCCCTCCGCCCGGGCAGGTGCCGGTGTGCGGGGCCTGCAAAACCCCCTTGCCCTGGGTGGTGGAAGCGGACGAAAAGGGCTTCGCCCAGGAGGTGGCGGGGGCTCCTTTGACCCTGGTGGACTTCTTCGCCCCCTGGTGCGGCCCCTGCCGCCTGGTGAGCCCCATCTTGGAGGAGCTCGCCCGAGACCACGCCGGCAGGCTCAAGGTGGTGAAGGTGAATGTGGACGAGCACCCGGGCCTGGCCGCCCGGTACGGGGTGCGGAGCGTGCCCACCCTGGTCCTCTTCCGCCGGGGTGCGCCCGTGGCCACCTGGGTGGGCGCGAGCCCCAGGCGGGTTCTGGAGGAAAGGCTCAGGCCCTACCTAGAAGGGAGGTGAACCATGTTGGAGAAGCTTTGGCCTTTTGGCCGCTCCCGCGTGCGCAAGGCGGTGGAGGAAGCCCTGGAGAAGGCTTTCCAGGACGTAGGCGAGGTTTTGGAACCCCTTTCCGAGCTTTCCGAGCACGAGGACCACTACCTCCTTAGGGTGGAGGTGCCGGGGCTTGGCCCGGAGAACCTGGAGGTGCGCCTCGAGGGGGACCAGCTGGTCATTGAGGGGGAGAAGCGGGAGGAGAAGCGCGCCAAGCACCTCGCCGAGATCGTCTACGGCCGGATCTACCGGGCCTACCTCCTCCCCAAGGACGCCAAGAAGGAGGGGATTGAGGCGAGGCTCGCCAAGGGGGTGCTGGAGGTGCGGATCCCCCGGGAGAAGCGGCCCGAGGAACCTCCCGTGCGGATACCCATTCAGGAAAGCTAAAATCTAGCTGCTGAGAATACTTGACATAGATTGGCGCAATTGTTAGCCTGTTCCCCGGAGGTGGCCCATGTTGATGAAGGTGGCCGAGTTTGAAAGGCTCTTCCGCCAGGCCGCGGGCCTGGACGTGGACAAGAACGACCTCAAGCGGGTTTCCGACTTCCTGCGCAACAAGCTCTACGACCTCCTGGCGGTGGCGGAGCGGAACGCCAAGTACAACGGGCGCGACCTCATCTTTGAGCCCGACCTGCCCATCGCCAAGGGGCTTCAGGAGACGTTGCAGGAGTTCCGCCGCATGGACACCGCCCTGGAGCTCAAGCCCGTGCTGGACGCCTTGGCGGCCTTGCCGCCTTTGGACCTCGAGGTCGCCGAGGACGTACGGAACCTCCTTCCCGAGCTCGCCGGGGCCCTGGTGGTGGCCTACGCCCGGGTGCTCAAGGAGCTGGACCCCGCCCTCAAGAACCCCCAGACGGAGCACCATGAACGGGCGGAACGGGTCTTTAACCTCCTCCTCTAGCGTGAGCCAGGACCTTTTGCTCCAAGCCTACCGGAGGGCCATCCGCCTCGTGTTCAACCTCGTGGTGGTGGCCCTCCTCGTGGGCCTTTTCGTGGGGACCTGGCGCACCTTCTTGGAGCTCGGCCTCACCCTCACGGAGCCCACGGTGCGCCTGGGGCTCAAGGAGCTTATCACCAACGTTCTCTCCCTGGTGATCGTCTTGGAGCTCGTCCGGGCCTTCGTGGAGTACTTTGAGGTGGAACGGGTGCGCCTGGAGATCCTCCTGGAGATCGGGATCGCCCTGGCCCTGCGGGAGCTGCTTCTCCTCCTGTATGAGGCGCGGCTTTCCGGTATGGACGTCTTCTTCTGGGGCCTGGGGATCCTGGCCCTCGCGGCCGGGCGCACCCTGGCGGTGCAGTTCTCCCCGAGGAGGGCAGGATGAAGGTAGAGGAAGTGGTTCTTCCCGGCGTGGGGCGCAAGTACACCATCACGGTGAAGAGCGGGGACCGGATCGTCATCGTGGTGCATAGCTCCGGCAAGCGGGAGCTCCAGTACTTTGAGGCGGGCGAGGAGGACGAGCCCACCGTGGCCCTGGACCTCACGGACGAGGAGGCGAGGGAGCTTGGGGCCATCCTGGCCGGGGTCCTCTTCCACCCCGAGGCCGTGGGGGACACGCGGAGCAAGCTGGGGGCCAAGGTGATTGAGTGGGTCAAGGTTCTTCCCGGCTCTAAGCTTGCGGGGAAGAGGGTCGGGGACCTCGCCCTGCCCCCGGGGGCCCACCTCCTCGCGGTGGACCGGCCCGGGGCCCCCCTCATCCCCCACCCCGGCCCGGACGTGGTCTTAGAGGTGGGGGACACCCTGGTGGTGGCGGGGAGCCGGGAGGCGGTGGAGGCCCTGAAGGGGAGCTTCTGATGCACCCTTCCCTCGAGGCCTTCGCCCTGGCCGCGGGGCTTCTGGCCCTGGGTGCGGCCCTGGTGCACCGCTTCGGCTTCCCTCCCCTCCCCGTCTACCTCCTCACGGGGCTTGTGGTGGGGGAGAGGCTTCCCGTGGAGGATCTGGAGCCCCTCCCCTCCTTGGGGCTTTTGCTCCTCCTCTTCTCCGTGGGGCTGGAGTTCGGCCCGGACCGGCTTCGGGAGCTTTCGGGGAAGGCCCTGCGGGCGGGGTTTTTTGACGCCCTGGCCCTCCCCCTGGGCTTCCTCCTCGGCCTCCTCGCCGGGCTGGACCTGAGGGGGGCCCTCCTCCTCGCCGGGGTGATCTACATCAGCTCCAGCGCCGTCATCGTCAAGCTCATCATTGACCTGCGCCGCGCCGCCAACCCCGAAAGCGAGGTGGTCCTCGGGGTCTTGGTCCTGGAGGACCTCGTCATCGCCCTCCTCCTTGCCCTCCTGGGCGGCCAGGGGCCTGCGGGCTTCCTCGGGGGGGTGGCCTTGGCCCTCGCCTACTTCCTCTTCGCCCGCTTCCTGGGCCCGAGGCTCGTCCGCTTCATGGAGGGGCTTTCCGACGAGCTCGTCCTCCTCCTCGGGGCCGCCTTCACCGCGGGCACCGCCCTCCTCTTCCACGCCGTGGGGGCCTCGGAGGGGGTGGGGGCCTTCCTCTCCGGGGTCATCGCCGCGGGGCTTGGCCTCAGGGAGAGGTTTGAGCACCTCTTCGGGCCGGTGCGGGACCTGGGGGTGGCCCTCTTCTTCCTCGTGGTGGGGGCGGAGGCCCTAGGCCTCCTTCGTGGGCTTACCCCCTGGGCGGTGGGGCTTGTCCTCCTGGGCCTCCTTCTCAAGCTCCCCCTGAACCACCTGGGCGGGGCGAGGGCGGGCCTCGGCCGGAAGCGGCGGCTCTACAGCGCCCTCTACCTCGTGCCCCGGGGCGAGTTCAACCTGGTGCTTGGGGCCTTGGCCTTAGGCCAGGGCTACCCCCTGGTGGCCCAGGTGGCCGTGCTCCTGGTCCTGGTCTCCATTCCCTTGGGGGCCCTCCTCATCCGCTACGCCCCCGAGATCGCCCAGGCCCTCTACCCGGAGGCGCGCCCCAGGAAGAGGGCGAAGAGGGCTGAAGGAAGCCCTGTAAAATGACCTTGCCGGAGGTGAGGCATGGACATCTTTTTCCAGCTCTTTTGGCTCTTCTTCATCCTCTCCGTCCTCTCCCCCTACTTCCAGCAGCAGTGGCTCCTCGGGGCCAGGACCCGAAAGATCGCCGAGCTGGAAAGGAAGCGGAAAAGCCGGGTCATCACCCTCATCCACCGCCAGGAGGCGGTGAGCTTTCTGGGGATCCCCATCTCCCGCTACATCAACATTGACGACTCGGAGCAGGTCCTGAGGGCCATCCGCCTCACGGACAAGAACGTGCCCATAGACCTCATCCTCCACACCCCAGGTGGCCTCGTTCTTGCGGCGGAGCAGATCGCCGAGGCCCTCCTCCGCCACCCCGCCAAGGTGACGGTCTTCGTGCCCCACTATGCCATGTCCGGGGGGACGCTCATCGCCCTCGCCGCCGATGAGATCGTCATGGACGAGAACGCCGTCTTGGGCCCCGTGGACCCCCAGCTCGGCCAGTACCCGGCGGCGAGCATCGTCAAGGTCCTGGAGAAGAAGCCCCTTTCCGAGATTGACGACCAGACCCTGATCCTCGCCGACGTGGCGGAGAAGGCCCTTAGGCAGGTGAAGACCACGGTGAAGAACCTCCTCAAGAAGCACATGCCCGAGGAGAAGGCGGAGGAGGTGGCCACCCTTCTCTCCCAGGGCACCTGGACCCACGACTACCCCATTGACGTGGAGCAGGCCCGGAGCCTGGGGCTTCCCGTATCCACGGAGATGCCTATAGAGGTCTACGAGCTCATGGAGCTCTACCCTCAAGCCCAAGGCCAGAGGCCCAGCGTCCAGTACGTGCCCCTGCCCTACCGCCAGGGTCCGCCGCGATGATCCCCCTGCACGACATCAACCCCGCGCGCCGCCCCGCCCTGGTGGTCCGGTCCCTGGTGGTCCTGAACGTGGCCGCCTTTCTCCTGGAGCTCCTTCTTGGGCCCACCCAGGTGGTGGCCAAGATGGGCTTCGTCCCCGCCCTTTTCTTCCAAGACCCCCTGGGCGAGGGTTACCGGATCCTCACCAGCATGTTCCTCCACGGGGGGCTTTTCCACCTCCTCTCCAACATGTGGTTCCTGTGGGTGTTCGGGGACAACGTGGAGGACCGGATGGGAGGGGAGCGGTTCCTCCTCTTCTACCTCCTCGGCGGGGTGGCGGCGGCCCTGGCCCAGGCCCTGTTCATGCCCGCCTCCACCGTGCCCATGATCGGGGCGAGCGGGGCGGTCTCCGCTGTCCTTGGGGCCTATTACGTCCTCTTCCCCCGGGCCTACGTGATCACCCTGGTCTGGTTCGTCCTGCCCTTCACCCTGGCCCTGCCCGCGGGCTTTTACCTGGGGTACTGGGCCTTCCTCCAGCTGGTGCAGGGGCTTTTGGGCGTGCCGGGCATCGCCTTCTGGGCCCACCTCGGCGGGTTCGTCTTCGGCGTGGCGGCGGTGCGGGCGTTCCTTCCCCGAAGGTGGCGCTGGTAGACTGGGGCCCATGAAGGTCAAGGACCTGATGACCCAAGACCCCGTGGTCCTGGGGCCGGAGGCCACTTTGGAGGAGGCCGCCCGCAGGATCCTGGAGACCCGCTACGGGGGCTTCCCCGTGGTGGACGGGGAGGGGAGGCTGCTCGGCGTGGTCCAGGTGGAGGAGCTTCTGCCCCACCCGGAGAACGTCCCCTTCTCCGACGTGGAGGCCTTGCAGCTTTTCGGGGAGTGGGTGGACGAGGACGCCCTGGCGGAGATCTACCGGCGCTACCAGCGCACCCCCGTGAAGGCGGTGATGCGCACGGAGATCCCCAAGGTCCATCCCGAGGACCCCCTGGGCAAGGCCCTTAAGGTGGTCCTCACGACCGACCTACGCCACCTCCCGGTGGTGGACGAGGAGGGCAAGGTGGTGGGCATCCTCACCCGGAGCGACTTTTTGAAGCTCATCCTAGGGAGGGGTTGATGCACGGCGCGGAACACCTGTTGGAGATCTTCTATCTCCTTCTCGCGGCCCAGGTGATGGCCTTTATCTTCAAGCGCCTGAACCAGCCCGTGGTCATCGGGGAGGTGCTGGCGGGGGTGCTGGTGGGGCCGGCCCTCCTCGGCCTGGTGCACGAGGGGGAGATCCTGGAGTTTCTGGCGGAGCTCGGGGCCGTCTTCCTCCTCTTCATGGTGGGCTTGGAGACCAGGCTTAAGGACATCCTGGCGGTGGGGAAGGAGGCCTTTTTGGTGGCCGTTTTGGGGGTGGCCCTGCCCTTCCTAGGGGGGTACCTCTACGGCCTAGAGATCGGGTTTGAAACCCTCCCCGCCCTCTTCCTCGGCACCGCCTTGGTGGCCACTAGCGTAGGTATAACCGCGAGGGTCCTCCAGGAGCTCGGGGTTCTTTCCCGCCCCTATTCCCGGATCATCCTGGGGGCGGCGGTGATTGACGATGTCCTGGGCCTCATCGTCCTTGCGGTGGTGAACGGCGTGGCGGAGACGGGCCAGGTGGAGGTGGGGGCCATCACCCGGCTTATCGTCCTCTCCGTGGTCTTCGTGGGGCTTGCCGTCTTCCTCTCCACCCTCATCGCCCGCCTCCCCCTGGAGCGGCTTCCCGTGGGGAGCCCCTTGGGCTTCGCCCTCGCCTTGGGCGTGGGGATGGCGGCCCTGGCGGCCAGCATCGGCCTCGCCCCCATCGTGGGGGCCTTCCTCGGGGGAATGCTTCTCTCCGAGGTGCGGGAAAAGTACCGTCTGGAGGAGCCCATCTTCGCCATAGAGAGCTTCCTCGCCCCCATTTTCTTCGCCATGGTGGGGGTGAGGCTGGAGCTTTCCGCCTTGGCGAGCCCCGTGGTGCTGGTGGCGGGGACGGTGGTTACGGTCATCGCCATCCTGGGCAAGGTCCTGGGCGGCTTCCTCGGCGCCCTCACCCAAGGGGTGCGGAGCGCCCTCACCGTGGGGGTGGGCATGGCCCCCCGGGGGGAGGTGGGCCTCATCGTGGCCGCCTTGGGCCTCAAGGCGGGGGCGGTGAACGAGGAGGAGTACGCCATCGTCCTCTTCATGGTGGTCTTCACGACCCTCTTCGCCCCCTTCGCCCTGAAGCCCCTCATCGCCTGGACGGAGAGGGAGCGCGCCGCTAAGGAATAGCCTTGTAGGCGGCGTAGGCGGAGAGCACCTTGGCGAGGTACTCCCGGGGCTCGTCCCGCTCTTGGAAGCGGAGGAAGGCGTAGAGACCCCCCTCCCGGGCGATGCCCCTTAGGGTGTAGCCGATGCCCCCGTTGTAGGCGGTGACGGCGCAGGCGAGCCGCTCCACGCCGGAAAAGGCGGCGCACCGCTCCATGAGCCAGCGGAGGTAGCGGGCGGCGTAGCGGATGGCGCTTTCCGGGTCAAAGGGGTCGGCGGGGGGTTCTCCCAGCATCCGCGCCACGTCCGCCCAGGTGCTCCGTAGGAACTGGGCGAGGCCCAAGGCCCCCGTGGGGCTCACCGCCTTAGGGTCAAAGCGGCTTTCCACGTGGAGGAGGGCGAAGAGGAGGTCGGGGTCCAGCCCCTCCTTCCCCGCGTAGCCCTCCACCCACTCCCGGTAGGCCCGCGGGTAGGCGAGGGCCGTGGGCCAGGCGGCCCGGATCCCCTCCCTATAGGCCCCCAGGCGGTAGAGGAGAGGGACGAGGGCGGGCCAGTCCTTTGGGCGCCGCCAGAGGGCGTAGCGCACCTCCCCCCGGGCCCAGGCCGCCTTGCCCGCCCGGACCAGGGCCTCCACCAGGGGGGTAAGCGGGGCCGGGGGGGCCTCGAGGGCCTGGGGGGGCGGGCTTGGCCTCTTGCCCACGAGGAGGCCCAGGCCCCCCTCGAGGCGGGCGTAGGCCTCTTGCCGCGCCTCTCCATTCCCGAGCTCCCCGGCGAGGAGGTAGGCGCGAAGGGCGGCGTCGTCGGCGTAGGGGCTTTCCCCTTGGGCGAGGCGGAGGTAGACCCCTAGGGCCTCCTCCTTCCGCCCCAGGCGCTCAAGCAGGGCCGTGGCCCGCCAAAGCCCCTCCGGGGTGCTCGCCAGGTAGCGGGCAAGGGCCTCCTCCACCCGCCCCATCCCCTCCAGGAGGCGGCCTTGGGCCAGGCGGCTTTCCGGGTGGTCGTAGCGGGCGAAGGCCTGAAGGGCCTCCTCCCGCCTCCCGAGCCGCCAGAGGGCGTAGCCCAGGCCCAGGTAGCCCCTCGGGTCCGCTTCCGCCCAGGCCCGGTAGTGGGGAAGGGCCTCCTCGTAGCGCCCCAGGCGGTAGAGGGCCTGGGCGCGGAGGTCGGGCCTTTCCCCCTCGGGGAGGGCCTTTAGGAGGGGTTCGTACGCCCGGCCGCGGAAGAGGGCCTCCCAGAGCCTCTCCCCCTGGCCGAGGCGCAGAAGGGCCTGGACGGCCTCCTCCTCGGGGAGAAGCCTCGCCCAGGCGGAGAAGGCCCTCGCGTCTTCCGCCGCCTCCAGGAGGGGCGCCGCCACCCGCCAGGCCGCCTCCGCCTCCCAGCCCGGCTCAAAGGCCCGCACCTCTTCCAGGAAGAGGGCGTAGCGCCAGGCGTACTCCGCCCGTTCGGCGAGGGGAAGGTCTTCCTCGCCCACCAGGAGCCAGCCCGCGAGGAGGCCCGCGTACCCCTGGGCCTCGAGGGCCACCTGGCGGAGGGCTTCCTTCCCGCCCCTTTCCAGGGTGGCGTAGGGCTCGGGCAGGCCCTGGGCCCGGCAGGCGGCAAGGAGGAGGAGGAGAAGGAGCCAGCGCACGCCTTAGAGCTTAGGCCCCTCCCCTGAGAAGCGGAAAAGAGCCAATCCTTCCCACAAGGAAAGGCCTCTGGCGGAAGGAGGGGAGGCGGGCTTAACCTGGGGAGGCTTATGGAAGGCCGTATCCCCCCCCACAGCCTCGAGGCGGAGCAGAGCGTCCTGGGGGCGATCCTCCTGGACTATCAAGTCCTGGACGAGATTGAGGGCCTGCTCCCCACCCCCGAGGCCTTCTACGCCGAGGCCCACCGCAAGATCTACGCCGCCATGCAGGGCCTGAGGGCCGAGGGCAGCCCCGTGGACCTGGTGACCCTCGCCGAGGAGCTTTCCCGCCGGGGGGAGCTGGACGGGGTGGGGGGGATCAGCTACCTGATGCAGCTTTCCGAGGCCACCCCCACCGCCGCTTACGCCGAGCACTACGCCCGCATCGTGGCGGAGAAGTGGACCCTGCGCAGGCTCATCCAGGCGGCCGGGGAGGCCATGCGCCTCGCCTACGAGGAGGCGGGAAGCCTGGACGAGATCCTGGACCAGGCGGGGAAGCGGATCCTGGAGGTGGCCCTGGCCCAGACGGAGGTGGAGGCCCGCTCCATGCGGGAGCTCGTCCACGAGACCTTTGAGCACATTGAGGCCCTCTTCCAGAACAAGGGGGAGACCGCCGGGGTGCGCACGGGCTTCAAGGAGCTGGACCAGCTCATCGGCACCCTCGCCCCCGGCTCCCTGAACATCATCGCCGCCCGCCCCGCCATGGGGAAGACCGCCTTCGCCCTCACCATCGCCCAGCACGCCGCCCTCAAGGAGGGGGTGGGGGTGGGGATCTACTCCCTGGAGATGCCCGCGGCCCAGCTCGTCCTCCGGATGATGTGCTCCGAGGCCCGCATTGACATGAACCGGGTCCGGCTCGGCCAGCTTTCCGACCGGGACTTCTCCCGCCTCGTGGACGTGGCGGGCCGGCTTTCCGAGGCCCCCATCTTCATTGACGACACCCCCGACCTGACCCTCATGGAACTCCGCGCCCGGGCCCGGAGGCTCAGGAGCCAGCACAACGTGGGCCTGATCATCATAGACTACCTCCAGCTCATGTCGGGGCCCGGAGGGGGGCAGAAGGGGGAGAACCGGCAGCAGGAGATCGCCGCCATCTCCAGGGGGCTCAAGGCCTTGGCCCGGGAGCTCGGCGTGCCGGTGATCGCCTTAAGCCAGCTCTCCCGGGCGGTGGAGGCGCGGCCCAACAAGCGCCCCATGCTCTCCGACCTCAGGGAGTCGGGCTCCATTGAACAGGACGCCGACCTGGTGATGTTCATCTACCGGGACGAGTACTACAACCCCCACTCGGAGAAGGCGGGGATCGCCGAGATCATCGTGGGCAAGCAGCGCAACGGCCCCACGGGGACCGTGGAGCTCCAGTTCCACGCCCAGCACGTGCGCTTCAACGACCTGGCCAAGGAGCCCTAGGCCCGGGAGAGGAGGGCCGAGGCCCCCTCCTTGAGGGCTTGGGTGAGGTCCCGGTGCCCCAGGGAAAGGCCTAAGGAGAGGGCCTCGAGGTAGCTCTCCTCAATCAGGGCCACCTCCATGGCCACGAGCTTCTCAAAGGCCTCCACGGCGCTGTAGACCTCGTGTCCCCTGAGGGCCATGCGCATGTGCTCCAAGGAGAGCTCCTGCACGATGCCCATGGCGGGGATCATGGCCCGGGGGCCGATGCCGAGCCGGGCGTGCACCAGGCCGATGCGCCGCCTCCTTTCGGCATAGGCCCGGTCGTAGACCCCCGAGAAGAGCTCGCCGTACCAGCGGGCAAAGGTCCGGTAGAGCCTCTCCACCCGCCCCGGCTCGGCGTGAAGGATGGCGCCGAGCTCCGGGTCCCGCCCCAGGTAGTCGTAAAAGGCCAGGGCCACCTCGTGGGCGATGGGGACCATGACCTCGCCGAGCTCCCTAAGGAGGGCGGCGTGGGCCTCGGTGAAGCCCGTACGGCGCTTGAGGAGGTCCAGAAGCTCCCCGGGGTCCACGGGACAAATGTACCTGTCCCGGGCCCTTCCCGTCCAGGCAGGGGACGCGGGCCCCCTCAAGGAGGCGATGGAAAAGCCCGGCCTGATGAGCCGGGCCGAGCTGGTCCGCTGGGCGGTAGAGGAAAAGCTCGTGTGAGGACCCCAAAAGCCCCACCCTGCTGTGAGCTAGCCCAAGGGAGCCCCTTGAGAACCCTTTGCCGGGGCCCCCATGCTGGCGCAAGCCAGCATGGGGTGGTATTACTCCGTGCTCACCCCCTGGTCCACCTGCTGGCTCACGGGTTCCACCATGCGGAAGTGCTCCGCCGGGTTCTCCAGGAGCTTTTCCAGCCGCTTCGCCTTCTCCTCCCGCTTGGCCTCCCGGAGCACCCGGATGTAGGCGGAAAGGAGCTCCCGCACGTCCTCCACGCCCCTGGCGTCCAGGGGCTTCACCGCCACCTTGGCCCCCTTGGCCAGCCGGCGCTTCATGGCCTCCTCCGTGAGGCCCATCTCCGGCCAGTGGCGCAGGTAGACCCTCCCCCCGGTCATGCCCGAGCAGATCCAGGGCCCGGGGTCCCCGAGGACCAGGGCCCGTCCCCGCGTCATGTACTCAAAGGCGAAGCCCTTGGCCTGGGCCCGGGCGGCGAGGTTGCCGAGGTCGTCCCGCAAGGGGCGCTCGGGCTCCCCGCCCAGGATCACGTCGGCCCCGGAGAGGCGGATGCAGAAGCGGCTGTCCGCCACCCCCTCCACGATGAGAAGCCCCCCGATGGCCCCGTAGGCGAAGCTCTTGCCCACCGAGCCGTCCACGTAGGCGCCGAAGGGGTTCTTCCCCTTGAGGACGGCCACGGTGCCGCCGAAGGCGCTCTTGGCCACCCCGTCCTGGGCCCCGCCTTCCACCACCACCTTCATCCCCTCCACGTTGAAGGCGGCAAGGCCATTGCCGGCGACGCTCCCCGCGTCAAAGCGGAGCTCCACCTCCGCGTCAAACCCTTTGCCGTAGAGGCGCCGCCTCGCGATCTCCCCGGCGAGGTGGGCCCCAAGCGCCCGGTCGGTGGAGTCCACGGGGCCTTCCTGGAAGACGAGGCGCTTGCTGCCCTCGGCGTAGGCGGCCATGACCACCTCGGTGATGGTGCGGGTGAGCTGGTTTAGGGGCTTCCTGAGGACGTGGGCGGAGGTGTCCTTAAGCCACTCGGGCTCTTCCACGGGGGCGAAGAAGTAGCTGAGGTCCAGCTCCTCCAGGTGGTCCCTCTGGTAGAGGAGGTCCGAGCGGCCGCGAAGCTCCTGCAAGGAGCGGGCCCCCAGGGCGGCCACGAGTTCCCTCAAGGCCTCCCCCATGGCCCCGAAGAAGCGGGTGAGCTGTTCCACCGCCCGGTCCAGGTCCTGGGGGACGAAGCGCTTGAGGCCGTGGGCCATGGCCTCCTCCACCGTCTCAATCTGGGTGGTGATGCCCACGTGGCAGGTGTCCAGCTGGCAACCGCGGCAGATGGTGCAGCCGATGGCCACCATGGCCATGGTGGCCATGCCCACCCGGTCGGCCCCCAGGAGGACCATGCGCAGCACGTCGTAGGCGGTCTTGAGGCCCCCGTCCGCCCAGATCTCCACCTTGTCCCTAAGCCCCGCCCGCACCAGGGCGCGGTGGACCCGGCGCACGCCGAGCTCCACGGGAAGCCCCGCGTACTTCAGGGCGTGGAGCCTGGCCGCCCCCGTCCCCCCCTCAAACCCGGAGAGGGTGATGACGTCCGCCCCCGCCTTGGCGATGCCCACGGCGATGGTGCCGATGCCCGGGATCACGGGCACCTTCACCGAGACGAGGGCCTTGGGGTTCACCGTCTTCAGCTCCTCAATGAGCTGGGCCAGGTCCTCAATGGAGTAGAGGTCGTGGTTGTTGGAGGGGCTGATGAGGTCCACCCCGGGGACGGCGTTCCGGGCGGCCGCCACCTTGGGGGAGACCTTCTTGCCGGGGAGGTGCCCCCCTTCCCCGGGCTTCGCCCCCTGGCCGATCTTGATCTCAATGACGCTCGCCGAGTTCAGCATGTAGGCGTGGACCCCGAAGCGGCCCGAGGCCACCTGCTGGCCCCGCCAGGGGGTGTACTTGCCCAGCATGTCGGGGATCTCCCCGCCCTCCCCGTTGATGCAGAGCATGTTGAGGCGCTTGGCGGCTTCGGCGTAGGCGCGGAAGGAGGCCTCCCCCTGGGAGCCAAAGCTCATGGCGCTGATGACGAAGGGCAGGGAGTGGGCCCCCACGGAGAGGTCCACCTCCTCCGGGGCCACGTCGCTCCTTTCGGGGAAGCGCACCTCCAATAGCTGCCTGGCCGCCACGGGGTTTTCCCGCTCTAAGGCGCGCACTTTCTCCTGGAAGTGGGCGTAGGGGGCCTTCCCCGAGGCCACCTCCTGGGCCGCCTTGTAGATCCTGGGGTTGAAGCGGAAGTCCTTGGCGGGCATGACCTTTTCCGCCCGGAGGAACCCCTCCCGCTCCAAGAGGGTCCGCTCCAGCTCCAAAAAGCCGTACCCCGCCTTCTCCGAGCCCAGGAAGTTGCGGGTGCCGAAGTACTCGGCGAGCTCGGGCTTGAGGCCGATGGCGCTGAAGATCCGGCCGTAGCCCCTTAGCTCGTGGATCCCCATGGTGGAGATGACCTTCTCCAGCCCCTTCTTCAGGGCCTCGAGGACCCCGGCGAGCCCCTTCCTCCCCTCCAGGGCCCGGGCCTTCTCCTCCATGAGCCAGGGGGCCACGGCCTCGGCGCCGAGGCCCAGGAGGAAGGCCACGTCGTGGAGGTTCCGCACGCCCCCGGAGTGGACGAGGAGCGAGGTGCGCCGCCTCAGGGCCACCCCCTCGGCGTCCCGCTTCATGAGGGCCCGGTTCACCGCGGCCACGGCGAGGCCCACGTCAATCCACACGCCTCCCTGGAAGGCCTCCCGGTCGGAGAGGATGAGGACCTCGGCCCCTTCCTCCACGGCCTTCACCGCTTCCTCCTCCAGGCGCTTTAGCCCGGCCAAAAGCCCTTCCTCCACGGTGAACTGGGGGACGAGGGTCTTGGTCCTAAAGCGGGCCCGCACCTCGGAGAGGGTCAGGGTGCCGAAGGCCTCCGCCAGGGCCTGGTCCTCCTCCAGGACGATGGGGAGGAGGAGCTCCTCCACCCTCCCTCCGCCCCGCCCGTCGGGCAGGGGGCGGCGGCCCAGGAGGGTGCGGGTGGAGAAGTGCTCCACCTCCCGCTCCCGGTCAATGGCGGGGTTGGTCACCACCGCCACCGTCTCCTTGAAGAACTCGGAGAGGTTGGGCTTTTCCGGATTGAGGGCGGCGAGGGGCCCGTCGTAGCCCAGGGAGCCGATGGGCTCGTTCCCCGTCTTGGCCAGGGCCTCGAGGTAGGCCTGGTCCCAGCGGTCCCAGCCGAAGGCCCGCTCCAGGCCCAGGGGGGGCGGGGCGGGCTTCTCCTCCACCTCCACCCCGCTTCCCCCCGCCAAAGGGGGCGGGGCCTGGCGGAGGGGGCCCGTCAGGTGGACCCGGTACCCCTCCACGGGCGTGCGGGCGGCGACCCTCTCCAGGACCTGCCGCTGGTGGCGGTCAAAGGGGAGCACCTTGGCCCCTTCGGGGGTGAGGCGGAGGTAGACCTTCTCCCCGGGGGCCAGGGGCTTGGGCTCGGAGACGAACTCCTCGGCGCTGAAGACCCCGCGCTCGGAGGAGAAAACGAGCTCGTAGGGGGTTTCAAACTGCCAGAGGGGCCGTAGGCCCATGGCGTCGGTGGCGAAGACCGCCTCGTCCCCGTGGCGGCTCACGATGGCCGCGGGGCCCTGGGCCAAGGGTCCGAAGCGCTGGCGCAGGGCCATGTAAAGGTCCTGAAGGTCCTCGGGCAGGGCCTTGATCTCCCCCAAGACGGGGGGGAAGACCAGGTCCATGGCCTCGGGGAGGGTGAGGCCGTAGCGGTAGATGAGCCCCTCCAGCATGCGGTTCAGGTCCTGGGAGTCCGAGCCCCCGGTCCGGGGGATGCCCAGGAAGTCCATCTCCCGCCTCAGGCGCTCAATGGTGTTGATCTCGCCGTTGTGGCCGATGAGGCCGAAGGGTTGGACCTGCTCAAAGGTGGAGAGGGTGTTGGTGGAGTAGCGGTTGTGGCCCAAGGCGATGCGGCTTTTGAACTCGGGGCGGGAGAGCTCGGGGTAGTAGCGCTTGAGAAGCTCCGCCGCCCCCCGCACCTTGTAGACCACGCTGTGGGTGGACAGGGAGACCACGTGCACGGGGAAGCTGGCCTCGAGCCTCAGGCCCAGCTCCCACAGGGGGGCGTCCCCGTCCGGGGAGAGCCCCGCCACCTGGAGGAAGAGGGGCTCCGTGCGCCGCCCCACGGGGCCGAGGACCTCGCTCACCACCTCTCCCCGTCGGAAGAGGACGGGGCGGACGCCGAGCCGTTGCCCTTCCCGCCGCAGGAGGTCCTCAAACTCCTGGAGCCTGCCCGCCTCCTTCTTGGGCACGAAGAAGTGGCCCACGAAGAAGCGGGGGTTATGGGCCAGGCCCGGGTCCAGGCCCGCCTGTTCCAGGAAGAGCGCCCATAGCTCCCGGGGGATGTCGGTTTGGATTCCCGTGCCGTCCCCCTCGCCCCGGATGGCCCCCGCGCGGTGGGCCATGCGGTAGAGGCTCTCCAGGGTCCTCCGCACCACGCGGTGGGAGGGCTTGCCGCTCTTTTCCGCCATGGCGATGATGCCGCAGGCGTCCCGACCTAGGGGGATGTCCGGGTAGGCGTCCTTCCAGCTCATCTTCGGGCTCCTTTTGCTTGGGGGTGGGTGGGGGTAAAAGAATGCACGTTGTTCCTGGGATTATACAGGCTGTGCCCGGCCCGGTCAAGCCACCTCGGGAAAACTTTCCCAAAGCGGGGCCTTCGCCTTGACAACTTCAAGGGGAGGGGCTAGACTTTTCTTTGGCGTTTGGGCCGCTAGCTCAACTGGTAGAGCAACCGACTCTTAATCGGTGGGTTACAGGTTCGAGTCCTGTGCGGCCCACCAACGCGCCCCCCGGGAAACCGGGGGGTTTCCTTATCGGGGGGTATCATGGGCGGCATGGTGCGGGTGCCCGAGAACCCCGAGGCCCTTTTGCCGCTGGACCTGCCCGAAGGGGAGCCCTGGGGGTACGCCTTCGCCCAGGCCCTTCTCCGGGCCCCCTGGGCCTTCCGGGCCTTAAAGCCCACGCCGGGCCTTCTGGACCTCATCCGCTGGGATCTGGACAGGCTTCACCGGGAGCTGGAGGCCAGGCGCCGGACCTGGCCCTTGGGCGCCTTGGGGCTGAGGCCCCCCCACCCCGCGGAGGAAGCCCTTCTCCAGGCGCTTCTTCGCCGGGACCCCGAGGGCGTGGTGGAGGCCTTGCGGGCCCACGGGCCCTGGCCCTTCGCCCTCTACCGGGCCTTCCGCTTTGACGGGGAGGTCCACCCCCTGCGCGCCCTGCGCCTGCCCCGGCGGGACGAGCTCGTGGGCTACGAGGCCCAGCGGGAGGCCCTCGAGGCCAACGCCCGGCGCTTCCTCTCCGGCAAGCCCGCCCTCCACACCCTCCTCTACGGGGCCCGGGGCACGGGGAAGAGCACCGCCGCCAAGAGCCTCCTCCACCTGCCCGGGGCCCGCATGGTGGAGGTGGAAAAGGGGGCCTTGCCCCGCCTGGGAGCGCTTTTGGAGCAGCTCGCCTCCTTGCCCCACCGCTACCTGCTCTTTTTGGACGACCTCTCCTTGGACCCCGAGGACGAGGCCTTCCACCACCTCAAGGCCCTCCTGGAGGGGAGCCTCGAGGGCCCCCCCGAGAACGTCCTCCTCCTCGCCACCTCCAACCGCCGCCACCTGGTGCGCCGCCTCGGGGAAAACCCCTTGCCCGGGGAGGCCCCCGAGGCCTGGGACGCCCTCCAGGACACCCTGGCCCTTTCCGAGCGCTTCGGCCTCGTCCTCACCTTCCCGCCCCTGGACAAGGCCCTCTACCTGAAGGCCGTGGCCCACCACCTGGGGCGGTCCCTGACCCCCGAGGAGGAGGGGAGGGCCCTGCGCTTCGCCCTGGAGCGGGGCTTCTCCGGCCGGGTGGCCCGCCAGTTCGCCCAGACCCTGCTCTAGGCCCTTTCCTGGTAGGCCAGCGCCGCCTCCACGAAGCCCACGAAGGGCGGGGAAGGGCGCATGGGGCGGCTCTTGAACTCGGGGTGGCTCTGGAGGCCGAGGAAGAAGGGGTGGTCCTTGAGCTCAATGGCCTCCACGAGCCCCGCCCCCCGGCCCCGCATCCCCGGGGTGGTGGCGGAAACCACGAGGCCCGCCCGCTCCAGCCCATCCACGTAGAGGGGGTTCACCTCGTAGCGGTGGCGGTGGCGCTCCAGCACCTCCTCCTTGCCGTAAAGGCGGTGGAGGAGGGTGCCGGGCTTGATGCGCATGGGCCAGTCCCCAAGGCGCATGGTCCCCCCTAGGCCCTCCACCTCCAGCTGCTCGGGCATGAGGTCAATCACCGGGTGGGGGGTGTGGGGGTCAAACTCGGTGGAGTTCGCCCCCTTGAGGCCCGCCACGTTGCGGGCAAACTCAATCACGGCGATCTGGAGGCCGAGGCAGATCCCGAGGTAAGGGATTTTCCGCTCCCTGGCGTACTGGGCCGCCCGCACCTTGCCCTCAATGCCCCGCACGCCAAACCCCCCCGGGACCAGGATGCCGGAGACGTCCCGGAAGGCCTCGTCCAGGTCCGCCGCCTCGAGGCTTTCCGCGTCCACCCACTTCACCTCCACCCGGGCCCGGTTCTTGATCCCCGCGTGGCGCAAGGCCTCCAGGAGGGAGAGGTAGGCGTCCGGCATCTTCACGTACTTCCCGGCGATGGCGATCTTGACGGTGCGCTCGGGGTGCTTGAGGACCCGGACCGCCTCCTGCCAGAAGGAGAGGTTGGGGATCACCGCCTCGAGGCCCAAGGCCCGCTCCACCGCACGGCCCAGGCCCTGCTCCTCCAGGAGCAGGGGGACCTCGTAGAGGTGCTCCACGGTGGGGCTGGAGAAGACGTGGCCCGGGCGGACGTTGGTGAAGAGGGCGACCTTCCTCCGCACCTCCTCGGGCACGGGCCGGGCGGAGCGGAGGACCAGGATGTCGGGCTGGATCCCCACGCCCCGCAGGGTGGCCACGGAGTGCTGGGTGGGCTTGGTCTTGAACTCCTCGCTGGTCTCCAGGTAGGGGACCAGGGTGAGGTGCAGGTAGAGGGTGTTCCCCTCCCCCTCGTCAAAGCGGAACTGGCGGATGGCCTCGAGGAAGGGGAGGCTCTCAATGTCCCCCACCGTTCCCCCCACCTCCACCACCACGATCTCCGCCTTCTGCTCCTCGGCCACCTTGCGGATCCGCTCCTTGATCTCGTCGGTGATGTGGGGGATGACCTGGACCGTCTGGGAGAGGTACTCTCCCCGGCGCTCCTTCTGGATCACCGAGAGGTAGACCTGCCCCGTGGTGAGGTTGTTCCCCCGGGAGAGGTCCATGTCCAAGAAGCGCTCGTAGTGGCCGATGTCCAGGTCGGTTTCGGCCCCGTCTGCGGTGACGAAGACCTCCCCGTGTTCGTAGGGGCGCATCGTCCCCGCGTCCACGTTGACGTAGGGGTCTATCTTGATGGCCGTCACCCGGTACCCCCGGGCCCGGAGGAGGGCCCCGAGGGAGGAGGTGAGGATCCCCTTGCCTAGGCTGGAAACCACGCCGCCCGTGATAAAGACGTACTTTCTGGGCCTGGGACCCGCGTCGGCGCTCCCGTTCACGGGTCTTCAGCCTACCACATCTGGCGCGGGGCCAGGGGGATGTGGTAAAGTCCTCTTTGGCGTTCTTGCGGGGTCCCCCGATCCCCCGTCAAGAACAAAGGAGGGCCCTGGTGAAGACGTACGTGCCGAAACAAGTGGAACCCCGCTGGGTTCTCATTGACGCGGAGGGCAAGACCTTGGGGCGGCTTGCCACGAAGATCGCCACCCTCCTTCGGGGCAAGCACCGCCCCGACTGGACCCCCAACGTGGCCATGGGGGACTTCGTGGTGGTGGTCAACGCCGACAAGATCCGCGTCACCGGGAAGAAGCTGGAGCAGAAGATCTACACCCGTTACAGCGGCTACCCTGGGGGGCTTAAGAAGATCCCCTTGGAGAAGATGCTGGCCACCCACCCCGAGCGGGTGCTGGAGCACGCGGTGAAGGGGATGCTGCCCAAGGGGCCTTTGGGCCGCAGGCTCTTCAAGCGGCTCAAGGTCTACGCCGGCCCGGACCATCCCCACCAGGCCCAGAGGCCGGAGAAGCTGGAGGTCTAGCGATGGAGCAGTATTACGGCACCGGAAGGCGCAAGGAGGCGGTGGCCAGGGTCTTCCTCAGGCCCGGCAACGGCAAGGTCACCGTGAACGGCCAGGACTTCAACGAGTACTTCCAGGGCCTGGTGCGCGCGGTGGCCGCCCTGGAGCCTTTGCGGGCGGTGGACGCCCTGGGCCACTTTGACGCCTACATCACCGTGCGGGGCGGGGGGAAGAGCGGCCAGATTGACGCCATCAAGCTGGGCATCGCCCGCGCCCTCGTCCAGTACAACCCCGACTACCGGGCGAAGCTCAAGCCTCTGGGCTTCCTCACCCGGGACGCCCGCGTGGTGGAGCGGAAGAAGTACGGCAAGCACAAGGCCCGCCGCGCGCCCCAGTACTCCAAGCGTTAAGCCCTGGCGCGGGAAGCGTCCCGGGGGCTTCCCCGGGGCGCTTTTCCTTCGGGCCTAGCCCTGCTTTTTGGCGAACTCCTCCCTAAGCTCCCTCCTCAGGATCTTCCCCACGCTGGACTTGGGGAGGCTTTCGCGGAACTGGATGATGCGGGGGACCTTGTAGGCGGCGAGGTTTTGGCGGCAGAAGCGCTCTATGTCCTTTTCCGAGACCTTGCCTTGGTACTCGGGTTTGAGGACGAGGAAGGCGGCCACGGTTTCCCCGCGGTAGGGGTCTGGGACGCCCACCACGGCGGCTTCCTGGACGGCCTCGTGCTGGTAGAGGACTTCTTCCACTTCCCTGGGGTAGATGTTGTAGCCGCCGGCGATGATCATGTCTTTTTTGCGGTCCACGATGTAGAAGTAGCCGTCTTCGTCCATTTTGGCGAGGTCGCCGGTGAAGAGCCAGCCGTCTTTGAGGGTTTTTTGGGTTTCTTCGGGGCGGTTCCAGTAGCCTTTCATGACGTTGGGGCCTTTGACGGCGAGTTCGCCCACCTCGCCTGGGGGGAGTTCCTTTCCTTCCTCGTCCACCACCTTGGCGTCCACGCCGGGGAAGGGGAGGCCCACGCTCCCCAGGCGCCTTTCGCCGTAAAGGGGGTTGCAGTGGGTCACGGGGCTCGCCTCCGTGAGGCCGTAGCCCTCCACCAGCTTGGCCCCGGTGAGCCTCTCAAAGCGCTCGGCCACCTCCAAAGGGAGGGGCGCCGAGCCGGAGATGCAGGCCCGGACGCTCTTGAGGTCCCGCCTTTCTATGCCGGGGAAGTTGTTGAAGGCCACGTAGAGGGTGGGGACGCCGGGGAAGTGGGTGACCTGGTGTTTTTCAATGGCCTCCACGATGGCCTTGATCTCGGGCCTGGGGAGGAGGACGATCTTGTAGCCCGAGAAGAGGCCGTAGTTCATGGCCACGGTCATCCCGTAGACGTGGAAGAAGGGCAGGGCCCCGAGCATGACCCCCTTGCCCACGAGGTCCTTGGAGGTGGGGTCCCAGGCGTCAATCTGGAGGACGTTGGCCACGAGGTTTCTGTGGGTGAGCATCGCCCCCTTGGAGAGGCCCGTGGTGCCCCCGGTGTACTGGAGGAGGGCGAGGTCCTCGGGGTCGGGGACGTGGGGCTCGGCGGGGGGGCGCTTGAGGAGTTCGGCGAAGGCGTGGAAGCCCTCCCGCTTGGGGAAGCCCAGGGGAAGGCCGTCCCGCTTGGCCTTCAGGGGGTAGAGGAGGTTCTTGGGGAAGGGGAGGAAGTCCTTGATCCCCGTGACCACCACCCGCTTCACCGGGACCTCCTTTTCCACCTCCAGGTAGCGGGGGAGGAGGTGGTCCAGGATCACCAGGGTCTCCGCCCCCGCATCCGCAAGCTGGTGGCGGAGTTCCCTGGGCGTGTAGAGGGGGTTGACGTTCACCCCCACGCCCCCGGCGAGGAGGGTGCCGTAGAAGGCGATGACGAACTGGGGAGAGTTGGGGAGCATGATGGCCACCCGGTCCCCGGGCCGCACCCCCAGGTCCTTAAGCCCCTGGGCGAAGCGGCGGGCGAGGCCCCATAGCTCCTGGTAGCTGAGGGTCTTCCCCAGAAACTCCAGGGCGACGTTTTGGGGGAAGCGGCGGGCGCTTTCCTCCAGGAACCGCCAGAGGGGAATGTCGGGGACCTGGATCTCCGGCGGAACGCCGGGGTCGTAGTGGGCCAGCCACGGTTTCTCGCGCACCTGGTCCATCTCTTGCCTCCTTTGCCTTTAGGCTACCAGAGGCTTTGTACCGGGTTCAAGACCTCCCGGGTGTACCATGGGGGTATGCGCTTTCGCGACCGCAGGCACGCCGGGGCGCTCCTCGCCGAGGCCTTGGCCCCCTTGGGCCTCGAGGCGCCCGTGGTCCTGGGCCTGCCCCGGGGCGGGGTGGTGGTGGCCGACGAGGTGGCGAGGCGCCTGGGCGGGGAGCTGGACGTGGTCCTGGTGCGCAAGGTGGGCGCCCCGGGAAACCCGGAGTTCGCCCTGGGGGCCGTGGGGGAGGGAGGGGAGCTCGTCCTCATGCCCTACGCCCTGCGGTACGCCGACCAAAGCTACCTGGAGCGGGAGGCGGCCCGGCAACGGGACGTCCTCCGTAAGCGGGCGGAGCGTTACCGGAGGGTGCGGCCCAAGGCGGCCCGCAAGGGTCGGGACGTGGTGCTGGTGGACGACGGGGTGGCCACGGGGGCGAGCATGGAGGCGGCCCTCTCCGTGGTCTTCCAGGAGGGGCCGAGGCGCGTGGTGGTGGCCGTGCCCGTGGCGAGCCCGGAGGCGGTGGAGCGGCTTAAGGCCCGGGCGGAGGTGGTGGCCCTTTCCGTCCCCCAGGACTTCGCCGCCGTGGGGGCCTACTACCTGGACTTCGGCGAGGTGACCGACGAGGACGTGGAGGCCATCCTGCTAGAATGGGCGGGATGAAGCCCGTGGTGAAGCAGGCCGCAAGCGTGGAGGCCCGCCCCGTGGAGCGGGGGGAGAAGGCCTTCATCCAGGTGCTCATCGGTCCGGAGGACGGGGCCCCCCACTTCATCCTCCGCAAGTTCACCCTCCTGCCCGGGGGGCGCATCCCCAAGCACCGCCACCCCACCCTGGAGCACGAGCAGTACGTCCTCTCCGGGCGGATGAAGGTGACCTTGGGGGACGAGGTGCGGGAGGTGGCGGCGGGGCAGGCGGTCTTCATCCCCGCCGGCACCCCCCACGCCTACGTGAACGAGGGGGAGGAGCCGGTGGAGTTCCTCTGCATCATCCCCAAGACGAGCGGCTACGCCACGGAGTGGCTGGAGGGGTAGGGGACACGCCACGGCCTCACGCCCGCACTTCCTGCCGCTGGAAGGCCACGTAGGCCCCGGTGAAGAGGAGGAGGGTGAGGGCGAGGAGCCCCGTGATCTGGGGCCAGACCAGGAGGACGCTCTGGGAGAGGGGAAGGGGCGTGCCCAGGACGGCGCCCTCCAGCTGGGTGATGAGGATGGGGCCCAAGGAGCGGACCGCCGGGTTGAGGAGGGCGGTGAGGGCCTCGGCGTAGAGGGTGTTGGGGGAGAGGCGGGAGATCCAGAGGGCGAGCTGGGCCTGCCTGAGCTGGCTCTCCGGGTCAAAGGGGTCGGCCCGGAGGAGGAGGGCCGTGGCCGCGAGGTCGGTGAGGATGGGGTAGAAGACGGCGAAGAAGAGCCAGACCCCTAAGGCGGCCAGGGCGGCGGTGGCGGGCTGGCGGAAGAGGACGGAGAAGAGGAGGCCCAGGGCGAGCCAGACCCCGGCGTAGCCCAAGGTGGCGAGGAGGAAGAAGAAGGCCCGCCCCACCTCCTCGCTTCCCGGCGGCACCCCCAGCCTGAGGAGGCCCAGGCCCACCACCATGAGGAAGAGGGCGAAGAGGAGGAGGGCCAGGGTGCCGAGGCCCGCCAGGAACTTGCCGAAGAGGAGGGCGTCCCGGTAGATGGGCTGGGAGAGGACCCGGGAGAGCGTCCCCCGGGCGTACTCCCCGTTCACCGCGTCAAAGGCCAAGGCGATGGCGGCCAGGGGGATGAAGAAGGAGAGGAAGCCCACGAAGGAGGGCAGGGGGTCCTGGGCCGTGGTGAGGAGCTTGAGGTAGAGGAAGGGGTCCTCCCCCACCGTCTGGCGCAGGGCCTGGCTTCCCGTGTAGAGGGCCCCCAGGGCGGAGAGGAGGATGAGGACCTCCAGGATCCGCATCCTGAGGCCGGTGAGGTGGTCGGCCATCTCCTTGAAGAAGACGGCCCATAGCCCGGTCCAAGGCGAGCCTTCACGCCGCATGGGCCACCTCCTTGAAGTAGTGGGCGTAGATCTCGTCCAGGCTGGGCTGGCGCAGGCTCAGGGCGTAGAGGGGGCCCCGTTCCACCACGAGCCGGGCGAGCTCGGGGCGGAGGTCCCGGGTGGCGAGGACCCGGTAGCGGCCCCCTTCGGCCTCCACCCGGCTCACGCCCTCCACGGCCTCGAGGGCCCCCTCCAGGCCGGGGGCGCCCTCCAGGAGGATCTCGTACTGCCCCCCCAGGACCCGGTGGGCGAGCTCGGCCACCGTGCCCTCGAGGGCGAGCCGCCCCTTGTGGAAGAGGCCCACCCGGTCGCAGACCTCCTGCACCTGGTGGAGGAGGTGGCTGGAGAGGAGGACGGTGATCCCCTCCGCCTTGAGGCCCTTGATGAGGTCCAGGAACTCCCGGGCGGCCTCGGGGTCCAGGCCCAGGGTGGGCTCGTCCAGGATGGCCACCTTGGGCCTTTTGAGGAGGACCTCGGCGAGGCCCAGGCGCTGGCGCATCCCCCGGCTGAAGGCGGCGACCTTCCGGTCCCTGACCTCCCAGAGCCCCATGCGCTTTAGGACCTCCTCAATCCGGGCCTCCGCCTCCTTGTCGGGAAGGCCCAGGAGCCTCGTGGTGTAGCGCAGGTTCTCCCAGGCGGAAAGCTCCCCGTAGAACCCCACCTGGTCGGGCAGGTAGCCCACCCGGGACTTGACCTTGAGGGGCTCCCGCATGGGGTCAAACCCCAGGACCCGGGCCTCCCCCGAGGTGGGCTCGGTGAGCCCGAGAAGCATGAGGATGGTGGTGGTCTTGCCGGAGCCGTTGGGGCCCAAAAGGCCGTAGACCTCTCCCTCCCGCACCGAGAGGTTCAGGTCCTCCACGGCCACCACCCGGCCGTACCGCTTGGTGAGGCCATGGGTCTGGATGACCGTCATCCTACCTCCGGCCGAAGCGGTTCACGGCGAAGCCCAAAACGAGGACGGCCACCGCCACGAGGGCCACGCCCACGAGGCCCCAGAGGGTGGAGGTGACCACGGTGGCCCGGTAGTCCAGGCTCTCGCTCACCCCCTCGTCCCCGGAGACCCTAAGGGTCACCATGTAGTCCCCCGCCACCGCCTTGGAGGAGGGCTTGATGCGGGCGGTGACCTCCGCCTCCTTCCCCGGCTCCAGGACCTCCAGCCTCTCCGGCTCAAACTTCACCTCCCAGCCCGAGGGCTCAAAGGCGCTGAAGGAGAGGTTCTTGGCGGGGGCGCTCCCCTCGTTCTTCACCACGAGCTTCACGGCGTTTTCCCGCCCGGCGGTGACCGAGCCGGAAAGCCGCCCCTCCTTGGTGCTGAGGCGCACCTCGGGGCGGCCGGTGACCTCGAGGGTCAGGGCCAAGTCCGCCCGGGCATCCCCCGCCACCGCTCGGAGGGTCACCCCGTAGGCCCCGGCGGGCGTGTCCTCGGGCAGGGAGACCTCCACGTCCAGGTCCCGGCTCTCCCCGGCCTTGACGGGGAGGCTCGTCACCTGCTGGCTGGAGAAAGCGGGGGTGAAGGTCACCTGGAAGCCCTGGGGCGCCTGGTACTCCAGGGAAACCAGGAGATCCTGGTCGGACTCGTTCCTAAGGGTCACCCGGTAGCGGAAGGAGCTCGTGGGGGGGCCTTTGAGGACGGGGAGCTCCGCCTCGAGGGAAAGCCGTTTGGGGAGCCCCTGCCCCACCATGAGGGTGATGGGCAGGCTCGCCGTCTGGCCGAGGCCCTCGGCGCGGACGAGGAAGCGGTAGGTGCCCTCCTTGACCTCCTTGGGCGGCTGGAGGCGGAGGGTGAGGCTTGCTTCCTGGTCGGGGTTCAGGTAGACGGCCCGCACCAGGCGGCCGCCCCCGGTGAGCACCGCCTGCCACCCCGCCGGGACCTCGGGCACGGAGAGGCGCACCACCCCGGGGGGGAGGCCGTAGCTTTTCAGGGTGAGGGTGAGGCTCACGCTCTCCCCGGGCTGGACCCCGATCTCGGGGTAGGCGGTGCCCAGGGCCAGACCCCGGTACTGCTGCGCCAGCGCTAGGCTCCAAAGCACCGCGAGAAGGGCCAGAACGTTCCGCATCATAGACGCCTCCACTCCTCAAGCTAGGGAAGGCGCATGAAGGAAACATGAAAGGCCCCGGGGGGCTCCCGGGACCAGAGGAGGGCGGCTTCAGCCCACCCGGGCTTCCAGGTACTCCCGCTCGCCCAGGACGATCTGGCGGGCGAGCTCGGGGTCCTTGGGGAACTCCTTGCCCCGGTTGATCATGTAGGTCTCGTAGCGCCGGATCTCAAAGACCTCGGCGAGCTTCTTCAGGGCCTTCGCCATGTCAAAGGCCTTGCAGGAGAAGATGTCCACGGAAAGGAAGCGCTTCTTGGGGAAGGTGTGGATGGCGATGTGGCTTTCGGCGATGATGACCACGCCGGTCACCCCGTCCTCGCCCCCGGGCCCGTAGCTGTAGACGAAGGGGGGAAGGACCTTGGTCATCTCCATCTCCTCAGGGAGCTCGTTGAGAACCCGGCGGATGAGCTCCGCGTCCCGCAGGCGATCGGGGTTCGCCTCGTAGCCGTCCACCATCAGGTGAGGACCGAAGCCGAAGAGTTCCACCAAGACCACCTCCTTTCCGTGCCCCCCGGGGTATCCCCCCTACGGCACGCCCCCCATTATGCCCCCCCCTCCCCCCCCTGTCAAGACCCCGTCGGAGAGCGGGAAAGCCCGCGTGGGGCGTGGGGGGCTTTGCGGGGGGTTTGCCCGGGGGCGCCTGGGGAAGGGGCGGTGGGCGTTTCTTCCCATGGGATCAGCGCTTTATACCCCCCTCCTGTAACAGGGGGGCGGGTGTGCCGGAGGATACCGAGGGGGATGAGGAAAAAGTGATATGATGGCCTCCGGCTGGAGGGAAGCATGTACAGGGGAAGCGAAGGGCAGTGGGCGTTCTACCTGCACCGCATCTCGGGGATCGGGATCCTGGTCTTCCTCGTCCTTCACGTCCTCAACATCGCCAGCGCCATGTGGGGGCCCGAGGTGTCCAACGCCTTCATGAAGTTCTACCACCAACCCGTGTTCCAGCTCGGCCTCCTCGTCCTGATCGCCGGGGTGCTGTACCACGGGTTCAACGGCCTCCGCATCATCCTCATGGACTTCACTTCCTGGGGCGTGCGCTACCAGAAGCAGCTTTGGTACGCGGCCTGGGTCCTTTTCGTGGTCTTCTACCTGCCCTTCCTCGTCAAGATCGGGGGCGGGATCCTCGGAGGGAGCCATGGCGATTAAGTCCAAAAGGTACCAGGAGGCCCGGCTCGAGGCCAGCACCAACCTGGAGCTCTACTGGTGGGTCTTCATGCGCGTCTCCGGGGTGGTGCTCGTCTTCTTGCTCATCGGCCACATGTGGATGAACGCCGTCCTCGTGGACCTCAACTCCATTGACTACGACTACGTGGCCAAGAGACTTTCCCAGACCACCTGGAAGGTCTACGACTGGCTGATCCTGGCCCTGGCGCTCCTCCACGGGGGGAACGGGCTGCGCTACGTGCTGGACGACTGGGTGCGGGATCCCATGAAGCGCTTCTGGACCAAGGTGGTGGTCTACAGCCTTTTGGCCTTTCTCTTCTTCCTGGGGAGCCTTTCCCTCTTTAACCACGACTTCGGGGTGAACTAGTATGGCGCACAGGCACGAGGTCATCGTGGTGGGTGCGGGCGGGGCGGGCCTCACGGCCGCCCTCTACGCGGCCAAGGAAGGCGCGGACGTGGCGGTGGTCTCCAAGCTCTACCCCACGCGGAGCCACACCGGGGCGGCCCAGGGGGGGATAGGGGCCGCCCTCGGCAACGTGGAGGAGGACCACTGGGAATGGCACATGTTTGACACGGTCAAGGGGGGGGACTACCTCACGGACCAGGACGCCGCCGAGGTCTTCGCCAAGGAAGTGATTGAGGCGGTGATTGAGCTGGAGCACATGGGCCTCCCCTTTGACCGGCTCCCGAACGGCAAGATCGCCCAGCGCCGCTTCGGGGGGCACACCAAGGAGTGGGGCAAGGCCCCGGTGCACCGGGCGGCCCACGCCGCCGACCGCACCGGGCACATGATCCTCCAGACCCTCTACCAGCAGTGCGTCAAGCACAACATCACCTTCTACAACGAGTTCCACGTCACCGACGTCATCATTGAGGACGGGGTGGCCAAGGGCCTGGTGGCCCTGGAGCTCGCCACCGGGGAGCTCCACCTCTTTGAGGCCAAGGCCATCGTCATCGCCTCCGGGGGGTTCGGGCGGATCTACAAGGTGACCTCCAACGCCTACACCCTCACCGGGGACCTGCAGGCCATCCTCTACCGCAAGGGGCTTCCCCTCGAGGACATGGAGTTCTACCAGTTCCACCCCACGGGCCTTTACCCCCTGGGCATCCTCCTCACCGAGGGGGCCCGGGGCGAGGGGGGGATCCTCCGGAACGCCCTCGGGGAGCGGTTCATGGAGCGCTACGCCCCCACCATCAAGGACCTTGCCCCAAGGGACCTCGTCTCCCGGGCCATGTACCTGGAGGTGCGGGAGGGGCGGGGTTGCGGCCCCAAGAAGGACCACGTCCTCCTGGACCTCACCCACCTGCCCCCCGAGATCATTGAGAAGAAGCTCCCGGACATCACCGAGTTCAGCCGCATCTACCTGGGGGTGGACCCCCTGAAGGAGCCCGTGCCGGTGATGCCCACGGCCCACTACGCCATGGGGGGGATCCCCACCACCCTCTGGGGCCAGGTGATCAAGGACGAGAAGAACACCGTGGTCCCCGGGCTCTACGCCGCCGGGGAGGCCGCCTGCGTGAGCCTCCACGGGGCGAACCGCCTGGGGACGAACTCCTTGGGGGACCTCGTGGTCTTCGGACGCCGGGCCGGGATCCACGCCGCCCGCTTCGCCCGGGACGCCGACTACCACGAGCTCACCGAGGAGCACCTCGGGGAGAGCCGGGAGCGCATTGAGCGCATCAAGAACTCCACCGGTAAGGAGAAGGTGGCGGCCCTTAGGGCCGAGCTGCAGCAGTCCATGATGGACAACGCCTCCGTCTTCCGCACCGGGGAGCTTCTTAAAAAGCAGGTGGAGATCCTCAAGGAGCTCATGGACCGGTACAAGCGGATCTCCATTGACGACAAGGGGGACGCCTACAACACCGAGCTCGTGGAGGCTTTGGAGCTCGGTTACCTCCTCGAGGTCTCCGAGGCCCTGGTCCACTCCGCCCTAAACCGCACCGAGTCCCGCGGGGCCCACGCCCGGGAGGACTACCCCGAGCGGGACGACGAGAACTGGCTCAAGCACACCCTGGCCTACAAGGTGGAAGACGGCAAGGTTTGCTTCCGCTACAAGCCCGTGGTCCTGGGCCGCTTTGAGCCCAAGCCCCGGACCTACTAGGAGGGAGGCATGCAGGTCACGCTGAAGGTCCTCCGCTTTGACCCCGCCAAGGACAAGAAGCCCCGCTGGGAGACCTACCAGGTGGAGGCCGAGCCCTGGGACCGGGTCCTGGACCTCCTGCACAAGGTCAAGTGGTACCAGGACGGCTCCTTAGCCTTCCGAAGGAGCTGCGGCCACGGCATCTGCGGGTCCGACGCCATGCTCATCAACGGCAGGAACCGCCTGGCCTGCAAGACCCTGGTCCGGGATCTGGGGAACGTGATCACCGTGGAGCCCATCCGGGGCCTCCCGGTGGAGAAGGACCTCATCGTGGACATGGAGCCCTTCTTCGCCGCCTACCGGGCGGTGAAGCCCTACCTCATCAACGACGAGCCCCCGCCCCAGCGGGAGAGGCTCCAGTCCCCCGAGGAAAGGGAGCGGTTTGACCAGGGCACCAAGTGCATCCTCTGCGCAAGCTGCACCACGAGCTGCCCCGTCTTCTGGGTGAACGGCACCTACATCGGTCCCGCCGCCATCGTCCAGGCCCACCGCTTTATCTTTGACTCCCGCGACCGGGGCAAGAGGGAGCGTTTCCAGGTTCTGGGCTCGGGGGGCGGGGTCTGGCGGTGCCGCACCGCCTACAACTGCACCGAGGCCTGCCCCCGGGACATCCCCGTGACCCAGCTCATAGAAGAGGTCAAGCGGGCGATCCTCATGGACCGCTTCTAGGGCTGATGCCTTGTTTCCTTCGCCCGGCCCCCTTGAGAACCCTTTGCTGGGACCCCCATGCTGGCGCAAGCCAGCATGGGGTAAAAGGGGCGCGCCCCGGGAAGCCCGGGGCGCTTTGCTTTAGGGCGTGAGCCGGTGCCGGTCCCGGGGGAAGGCGCGGGCGTAGCGCACGTTGGGGAGGCCCAAAAGCTTCTGGGTGAGGCGCTCGGCCCCGATGGCGAAGCCCCCGTGGGGGGGCATGCCGTACTTGAAGACCTCCAGGTACCCATGGAAGGCCTCGGGGTCCATGCCCTTGGCCTTTAGGCTTTCCAAGAGCTCCTCGTAGCGGTGGATGCGCTGGCCCCCCGAGGTGATCTCCAGGCCGCGGAAGAGGAGGTCAAAGCTCCTCGTGGTGCCGTCCTCCTCGGGGTAGGTGTAGAAGGGGCGGACGGAACGGGGGTAGCGGGTGACGAAGAGCCAGTCCGAGCCCCAGCGTTCCTTGGCGTACTCTCCGAGGAGGCGTTCCGCCTCCTCGGAGAGGTCCTGGCCCACGGGGTAGCCGAGCTCCTCTTTGAGGATCCTTTTGGCCTCGGCGTGGGTGAGGCGGGGGATGTCCTGGGGGAAGGAGGGCCACGTGGCCCCCAGGAGGCGGATCTCGTCCCCGGCCGTGTTCAGGGCCTCCTCCAGCATCTCGGCGAGGAGGGCTTCCTCCAGCCGCATCAGGTCCTCCTCGTCCGCGATGAAGCCCATCTCCACGTCCAGGGAGAGGTACTCGTTCAGGTGGCGGCTCGTGTGGTGCTCCTCCATGCGCCACACCGGGGCCACCTCGTAGACCCGTTCAAAGACCCCCACCATGATCTGCTTGTAAAGCTGGGGGGACTGGGCGAGGTAGGCCCTTTTTTCAAAGTAGTCCACCCCGAAAAGCCCGCTTCCCCCTTCGGCCCCGGCCCGCACCACCTTGGGGGTGAAGATTTCCGTGAAGTCCTGCCGGTCCAAGTAGCGGCGGAAGCCCCGCACCAGGGCGGCCTGGACCTTGAGGGGGGCGCGGGCCTTCTCCCCCCTTAGGGTGACGTAGCGGTACTCCAGGAGGGTGTCGGGGTTCGCCCGCCACTCCTCTTTGGGGATCTCCACCGGGGTGGGCTCGAGGGCCGGGGAGAGGACCTCCACCTCCTTGGCCTGGACCTCGAGGCCCCCCGGGGCCTTGGCGTTTTCCACCACCAGGCCCCGCACCCTTAGGGCGGACTCGGGTAAGGGGAGCTTGAGCCCCCCGGTGACCACCTGGACGACGCCGCTTCGGTCCCTGAGGAGGAGGAACTGGATCCTCCCCAGGTCCCTGCGCCAGTGGAGAAAGCCCAGAAGCTCCACCTCTTGGCCGACGTGCGCTTTGAGGTCCCGTACCAGTACCCGCATGGCGTGCCCCCTTCTTAAGCCTTGGCCCCCCCGGCCAAGGAGAGCCGGGGGGGCCAGGCCTTGCCCCCCTTAGCGGTCGTTGTTGCCAAGGCGAGGGCGCATGTTGGGCCTAAGTTTAGGGGTTTTCCCCCGGAGGGTCAAGCCGCTCAAAGGCGAGGACCAAATGGGGGAGCTCCTCGGGGCCCGCCACGGCGAAGAAGTTCTCCTCCACCTCCCACCGGGCGGCCCACTGCCCCGCCACCCCGGCGAGGGCGAGGGGCCTCGCCTCCTCCTTGAGGAAGCGCTTGCGCCTCAGGCGGAGGTCGCCCTTTTCCGCGTAGAAGACCTGGTAGACCACCCCGCCCCGCCGCTTTTCCCCGTAGACGCCCCCCTCTATGGGGCTCACCTCGTAGCCCAGGGCCTTAAGGGCCTCCATCCAGCACCTCCAGGTTCTCCGGGCCTTCCAGGACGATCTCGTAGTAGCCGGCGTAGAGGACGATCCGCCCCCTGGCCCGCACCTTCTTGCCCAGGTAACTCTGGGGGAAAGGCTGGGCGAAGAGGCCGTAGCTTCTCGGGAAAGCCACCAGCCGGAGGTCGCTTTCCCCCGGGCCGAACTTGAGGAAGGCCACCGTGCCCCGGTCCTCCACCGCCTGGATCACCCCCTCCACCGTGGCCACGCGGCCGAAGTACCGGGGGGCCTCCTGCCAGGGGATTACCCCCTCCACCGGGGGGAGGGCGAAGGGGTTTTCCGGAAGGGCCTTTTCCCAGTCCCCCTCCATCACGAAAAGGAGCCTTCTAAAGGCCTCGGGGGCCTCCCGGGCGGTGAAGCGCACGGCAAGCTCCCGGTTGGCCTGGATGGAGTTGGCGCTCAGGTTGAGGCTTCCCAAAAGGGCCTCTTCGCCGTCCCGCACCAGGACCTTGGCGTGGACGTAGGGGTCGGGGAGGAAGCGCACCAGGGCCCCCGCCTCCTTGAGCCTCAGGGCCCCCGCGAGGAAGTAGGTGTCCCCGGGCTCCTTAGGGCTCCCCAGAAGGCGCACCCGCACCCCCCGGCCCAGGGCCTCCTTCAGGGCGGCCTCCACCTCGGGGTCGGCCATGGCCTGGTGCTCCAGGAAAAGCTCCCTTTGGGCCCCCCGGATGAGGGCGAGGAGGGTTTCCCGGGCGTTCCCCTCCTTCACCCCGCCCAGGACGCGGCTTGGCGCCCAGACGAGCAGGGCTTGGGAGAGGTCCAGCCTTTCCCCTTCCCAGTCGGCCTCAAAGACCTTGGCGATCTCGGCCACCTGCGCGGGGTCGTCCAGGATGAGGGCGTACTCGCGGTTGGCGGCGAAGGAGCTTCCCGTGAGGTTCATGGTGCCCACCCAGGCCCGCTTGCGGTCCACCACCAGGCTTTTTTCGTGCACGAAGACGAAGCGGAAGGGCGTGGTGAGCCTGACCTCCACCCCCCGCGCTTTAAGGGCCTGGAAGACCTCGAGGTCCACCCGCCCCCCCGAGGGCTCCCGCTCCAGGAGGACCCGCACCCGCACCCCTCGCCTCGCCGCCTCCCCCAGGGCCTCCACCACGTCCATGCGGCTTGGGGTCCAGAGGTACATCTTGACCAGGATCTCCTCCCGGGCGGAGGCGATGAGGTCCAGGAGGGGCTTGACCCCGTCCTCGGGCTCCACCACGAGGCGGGGCGCCGCCAGGGCCAGGGAGAGGAGCCAGAGCAGAACGAGGAAACGCCTCATGGCCAGCCAAAGCATACCCGGGCGTTCCGGTCGGTGAGGGCCTCCGCCTCGGCGAAGGGAAGGCCCCGCGCTTCCGCGAGTTTCTCCAGGGTAAAGCGCACGTAGTGGGGGCGGTTCCGCTTGCCCCGGAAGGGCTCCGGGGGAAGGAAGGGGGTGTCGGTCTCCACCAGAAGCCTGTCCTCGGGGAGCCGGGCCGCGGCCTCGCGCAGGGCGGCGTTTTTCCTGTAGGTGAGGGGCCCGGCGAAGCTGAAGTAGGCCCCCACCTCCAGGCCCGCCGCTTCCAGGGCGGGGTGGCCGGAGAAGGCGTGGAGCACGGCCCGCTTGGGCCGGTGGAGGAGGAGCCAGGCGGCGAGGTCCTCCTCGGCCTTGCCGTCCTTGCTCCGCACGTGGAGGACCAGGGGAAGGCCGAGGGCCTCCGCCAAAGCCGCCTGGAAGTCCAGGGCCTTGAGCTGGGCGGCCCTGGTCTCCGGGGTCCAGTAGTAGTCCAGCCCCGTCTCCCCGATGGCCCGCACCCGCTCGCTTCGGGCGTAGTGGCGGAGGGCCTCCTCCACCTCGGGGGAGAGGAGGTGGGCGCTCGTGGGGTGGAGGCCCACTGCGGCGTAGACGTTTCCCTGGGCCAGGCTTAGGGTCTTCTCCCAGCGGCCCGGGTCCACCCCCAGGGTGAGCACGGCCCGAAGCTTTGGGAGGTGGGCGGCGGCCTCGGCGAGCTCCTCCGGTTCCAGGAAGTCCAGGTGGGCGTGGGTGTCGGTCACGGGACCACTTTATACCCTTCCGGGTTCCTTCGTCCGACTGGCCCAGGGAGGCTTCCCAGGGACCTTTTGCCGGGGCCCCCATGCTGGCTTGGGCCAGCATGGGGTGGGATTACGGCCTCCCGCGCTTTTCCTCCAGCCCCTTCAGGTCCACGCCGGGGTAGCCCCGGGGGAGGAGGCCCCGCTCCCAGGCGCCCTGGAGGAGGGCCTCGCGGAAGTCCGGGTGGGCGATGGCGATGAGGGCTTTGGCCCTTTCCCTTAGGGAGCGGCCGAAGAGCTCGGCCACGCCCCACTCGGTGACCACGTAGTGCACGTCGGCCCGGGTGGTGACCACCCCCGCGCCCGGCTTGAGGAAGGGGACGATGCGGCTTTGGCCCTTGGCGGTGGAGGGCAGGGCGATGATGGGCTTCCCCCCCTCGCTCCGCGCCGCCCCCCGGATGAAGTCCAGCTGGCCGCCGAAGCCGGAGTAGATCCGGGTGCCGATGGAGTCCGCCACCACCTGGCCCGTGAGGTCCACCTCAATGGCCGAGTTGATGGCCACCATCTTGCGGTTTTGGGCGATGACGAAGGGGTCGTTCACGTAGTCGGCGGGGTGGAGCTCAAAGAGGGGGTTGTCGTGGACGAAGCGGTAGAGCCTCTCCGAGCCCAGGACGAAGGTGCCCACGATCTTCCCGGGGTGGAGGGACTTTTTCGCCCCGGTGATGAGGCCCTTTTCCCAGGCCTCGAGGACCCCGTCCGAGATCATCTCCGTGTGGACCCCGAGGTCCCTCCGGCCCTCCAGGCTCGCCAAGACCGCGTCGGGGATGGCCCCGATGCCCATCTGCAGGGTGGCCCCGTCCTCAATGAGGCCCGCCACGTGCTCCCCGATCCTCCGCTCCACCTCGCCAAACCCCTCCCGCTTGAGCTCGGGCAGGGGCCAGTCCACCTCCACGATGGCGGTGAAGCGGGAGACGTGGACGAAGGTGTCCCCCAGGGTCCTCGGCATTCTGGGGTTCACCATGGCGATGACGATGGGGGCGGCCTCCACCGCGGCCTTCGTGGCGATCACCTCCACCCCCAAGGAGCAGAAGCCGTGCTCGTCGGGCGGGGAGACCTGGACGATGGCGGCGTCCAAGGGGAGGATGCCCCGCTTGAAGAGCCAGGGCACCTGGTGGAGCATGACGGGCACGTAGTCGGCCCGGCCCTGGTTCACCGCCTCCCGGTCGGCGGGGCCCACGAAGAGGGAGCGCCTTCGGAAGTGCCCCTCCATCTCCAAAGAGGCGAAGGGGTCTTCCCCCATCTGCAGGAGGTGGACGAGCTCCACGTTTTCCAGCTCGTCCTTGCGGGCGGCGAGGGCCTTGAGGAGGGGCGTGGGGGTGGCGGCGTTGCCGGAGACGAAGACCCGCATCCCCGAGCGGATCAGGCCCACGGCGTCCTCGGGGGAGGTGAGCTTCTTGCGGTAGCTCATTCTAGGTGGCCTCCTTTCTCGCCGAAGAGGAGGTAGGCCCCCTGGCGGAGCCCGGGAAGGGCCAGGGGGTCTTCCTGGATCCGGAGCAGGTAGGGGAGGAGGGTGAGGGTGAGGGCGTGGCTTGCGGTGCGGGGGACGAGGGCGGGGACGTTGGGGAGGCAGAAGTGGGTGACGCCCATCTCCTGGTAGACCCCAGGGCGGCTGGTTTCCGAGACGCCCCCCTGGTCTATGGAGAAGTCCAGGAGGACGCTTCCGGGGCGCATGCGGGCGAGGAGGCCGCGGGTGAGGAGAAGGGGGGTGCGCTCCCCAGGGACGGCCACCGCCCCCACCAGGACGTCGGCGAAGGCCACGTACCGCTCCAGGCGGTCCTGGGTGACGAGGGCGGTGATGGCCCCCGGGGCCTCCCGGGCGGCCTCCTCCAGCGGGGGAAGGGCCCGGTCCAGGAGGTGGACCGAGGCCCCCGCGCCCAGAAAGGCCCGCGCCGCCGCCCGGCCCAGGACCCCCGCCCCCAGGACGACCACGTCCGCCGGGGGGATGCCCACCAGGCCGGAGAGGAGGATGCCCGGGCCCTGGGGGGCCTCGAGGAGCCGCCCGGCGAGCTGGGGGGCCATGCGCCCGGCGATCTCGCTCATGGCCTTCAGGACGGGGCGGCGGCCCTCCTCGCCCACCAGCTCGTAGCCGATGGCGGTGAGGCCCTTTTGGGCCATGGCCTCCACGAGGGGGCTTTCCGCCACCGCCAGGTGGAGGAAGGCCATGAGAACGGCGTTTTTGCGCATGAGCCCCACCTCCTCGAGGGTGGGGCGGGCCACCTTGAGCACCACCTGGGGGCGGCCGAAGGCCTCCTCCCGGCCCACGAGCCTGGCCCCCGCTTCCTCGTAGGCCTCGTCGGGAAAGCCCGCCCCTTCCCCCGCGCCCCGCTCCACGTAGACCCGGTGCCCCGAGGCGACGAGCTCCCGCACCCCCTGGGGCGTGAGGGGCACCCGCCTTTCCGGGATCTCCCCGCCCGACCGTTCTCTGGGCACGCCGAACTCCATGCCCCAAGCCTACGCCGAAAGCCCCGGGGCGGATGTCCTTGGGGAAGAGGCCCCCACGTGGCGGCCGCCGGGGCGCTTGGGCGTTTCGCCCCCTGCGTTCTTACGGCCCAAGCGCCCCCAGGGGCCTCCCCGTTTAGACCCGGATGGTGACCCGGGCGCCCGTCTCAAAGAGGTGGATGGAGTCTATGAAGCGCACCACCCGTGTGGCGTGGCCCATGACGATGGAGTGGGTCCTGGCCCCGCCCCCGAAGAAGCGCACGCCCTCCAGGATGTCCCCGTCGGTGATCCCGGTGGCGGCGAAGACGATCTCCTTCCCGGGGGCGAGGTCCTCGGTCTTGTAGATGCGGTGCTCGTCCCCGCCCATGGCCTTTAGGCGCTCCCTTTCCTCCTCGTTTTGCGGGACGAAGCGGGCCTGGATCTCCCCGCCCAGGCACTTTAAGGCGGCGGCGGCCAAAACCCCTTCCGGGGCCCCGCCGATGCCCATCACCGCGTGGACCCCGGTGCCGCGGATGGCGGCGGCCAGGGCGGCGATCACGTCCCCGTCGGAGATGAGCTTGACCCGGGCCCCCGCTTCCCGGATCTCCCGGATGAGCCTTTCGTGCCGGGGGCGGTCCAGGACCACCACCACCAGGTCCTCCACGGAGCGCTGGAGGGCGAGGGCCAGGGCCTTGAGGTTGGCGGAGACGGGCCAGGTGAGGTCCACGAGGCCGGCGGCGGGCGGGGGGACGATGAGCTTTTCCATGTACATGTCGGGGGCGTGGAAGAGCCCGCCCTTTTCGCTTAGGGCGATCACGGTCACGGCGTTGGGCAGGCCCTTGGCGGCGGTGGTGGTGCCCTCCACGGGGTCCACGGCGATGTCCACCTCTAGCCCCCCCTGGCCCAGCACCTCCCCGATGTAGAGCATGGGGGCCTCGTCCATCTCCCCCTCGCCGATGACCACGGTGCCCCTTATGGGGAGTTCGTTCAGCACCCGGCGCATGGCCTGGGTGCCCGCTTCGTCCACCGCTTCCTTGTCCCCCTTGCCCGCGAAGCGGCTCGCGGCCAGGGCCGCTTGCTCCGTGACCCGGACGACCTCGAGGACCAGCCGGCGTTCAATTTCCATGGCTTCCATCATAAGGGCTTCGCGGCCGGTGCCGCTCCCAGAGGGTCTTCGCCAGGTCCTCGGGGGTGAGGCCGAGCTCCGCCAGGGTGAGGAGGAGGTGGAAGAGGAGGTCCGCCGCTTCGTGGCGAAGCTCCTCGGGGTTTTGGTTCTTGGCGGCGAGGATCACCTCCCCCGCTTCCTCCCCGATCTTCTTTAGGATCCGGTCCAGGCCTGCTTGGTGCATCCGGGCCACGTAGCTTCCCTCGGGGAGGGTCCTTAGGCGCTCCTTGATGGTGGCGTAGACCTGGCCCACCACGAAGCCGAGGTCCTTCTCCCCTTCAAGGAGGGCCCGGTGGAAGCAGGTCCTCTCCCCCGTGTGGCAGGCGGGGCCTTGGGGGAGGACCCGGTAGACCACGGCGTCCCCGTCGCAGTCCAAAAGAACCTCCACCACCTCCTGGGTGTGCCCCGAGGTCTCCCCCTTGCGCCAAAGCGCCTGGCGGCTTCGGCTAAAGAAGGTGCTCCGCCGGGTCCTTAGGGTCTCCTCCAAAGCCTCCCGGTTGGCGTAGGCCAGGGTGAGGACCTCCCCGGTGCGGGCGTCTTGGACCACCACGGGGACGAGGCCCTTTTCGTCAAAGCGGACGGCGGAAAGGTCCATGCCCCTAGTCTAGCCGCACGTGGACGCCTTTTTCCGCGAGGTAGCGCTTAAGCTTGGGAATGGGGATCTCGCCAAAGTGGAAGACGCTTGCGGCCAAGGCGGCCTCGGCCCCGGCCTGGAAGGCCTCGAGGAAGTGCTCCATCCGCCCGGCCCCGCCGCTGGCGATCACCGGGACCCCCACCGCCTCGGCCACCATGCGGGTGAGCCTGAGGTCGTACCCCTCCTTGGTCCCGTCCCGGTCCATGCTGGTGAGGAGGATCTCCCCGGCCCCAAGCTCCACCCCCTTCACCGCCCACTCCACGGCGTGGAGGCCCGTGGGCACGCGCCCCCCCGCCACGTGGACCTCGGGGAAGTCCCCCCGCCACCTGGCGTCTATGGCCAGGACCACCGCCTGGGCGCCGAAGTGATCGGCAAGCTCCCGGATGAGCTCGGGCCGCCTCACCGCGGCGGAGTTCACGCTCACCTTGTCGGCCCCCGAAAGGAGGAGCTTCCTCGCGTCCTCCAAGGAGCGCACCCCCCCGCCCACGGTGAGGGGGATGAAGACCCGTTCCGCCACCCTCGCCACCACGTCCAGGAGGATGGCCCGTTCCTCGTGGGTGGCGGAGATGTCCAGGAAGACGAGCTCGTCGGCCCCCGCCTCGTCGTAGGCCCGGGCCGCCTCCACGGGGTCCCCGGCGTCCCTTAGGTTCACGAAGTTCACCCCCTTGACCACGCGGCCCGCGTGGACGTCCAGGCAGGGGACGATGCGCTTGGCGAGGCTCATAGGGGGGGCTGGAAGGGGAACTCCGCCTGGGGCAGGAGGAGGGGGGCGATCGTTTCGCCTCTGGCCACAAGGAAGCGGCCCCCCTCGGGGTCCCGGTGGACCTCGAGGCCCTCCCGGGTGAGGCGCCAGACCTCGGGGAGGCCTGCCCGGGCGTAGAGAGGAAGCTTCTTCTCCCGGTCCCAGGCCTCGGTGGAGAGGCTCACCTCCACCAGGAGGAGCACGTCCTCCGGGCCGGGATGGGCCTGGGTGTAGAAGTCCTCCTCCACCCGGAACCGGTGCCGCACCACGGAGGCCATTATAGTCCACTTTCCCCTAGGCCTTTCCGGTGCTACCATCTAAAGGATGGAACGGGTGAACGTGGTGGGGGCGGGCCTCGCGGGGAGCGAGGCCGCCTGGACCCTCTTGCGCCTGGGCGTTCCCGTGCGCCTTTTTGAGATGCGCCCCAAGCGGATGACCCCGGCCCACGGGACGGACCGCTTCGCCGAGATCGTCTGCTCCAACTCCCTGGGCGGGGAAGGGGAGACCAACGCCAAGGGGCTTCTCCAGGCGGAGATGCGCCGGGCGGGAAGCCTCGTCATGGAGGCGGCGGACCTCGCCCGAGTGCCCGCCGGGGGGGCCTTGGCCGTGGACCGGGAGGAGTTCAGCGGCTACATCACGGAAAGGCTCACGGGCCACCCCCTCCTCGAGGTGGTGCGGGAGGAGGTGCGGGAGATCCCCCCTGGGATCACCGTGCTCGCCACGGGGCCTTTGACCTCCGAGGCCCTGGCCGAGGCCCTGAAGCGGCGCTTTGGCGACCACTTCCTCGCCTACTACGACGCCGCAAGCCCCATCGTCCTCTACGAGAGCATTGACCTCACGAAGTGCTTCCGCGCGGGCCGCTACGGCCAGAGCGCCGACTACCTCAACTGCCCCATGACCGAGGAGGAGTACCGGCGCTTCCACCAGGCCCTCCTCGAGGCCCAGCGCCACACCCCCCACGACTGGGAGAAGCTGGAGTTCTTTGAGGCCTGCGTCCCCGTGGAGGAGCTCGCCCGGAGGGGCTACCAGACCCTGCTCTTTGGCCCCATGAAGCCCGTGGGGCTCGTGGACCCCCGCACGGGGAAGGAGCCCTTCGCCGTGGTCCAGCTCCGCCAGGAGGACAAGGCGGGGCGGATGTGGAGCCTGGTGGGGTTCCAGACGGGGCTCAAGTGGCCCGAGCAGAAGCGCCTCATCCAGATGATCCCCGGCCTGGAAAACGCCGAGATCGTCCGCTACGGGGTGATGCACCGGAACACCTACCTAAACGCCCCGAGGCTCCTTGGCGAGACCCTGGAGTTCAGGGAGGCGGAGGGGCTTTACGCCGCCGGGGTGTTGGCCGGGGTGGAGGGGTACCTGGAGAGCGCCGCCACGGGCTTCCTCGCCGGGCTCAACGCCGCGCGGAAGGCCCTGGGGCTTCCCCCCGTGGCGCCCCCGGAGGAGAGTATGCTGGGGGGGCTTGTGCGCTACCTGGCCACGGCGAACCCGGAGGGCTTCCAGCCCATGTACGCCAACTGGGGCCTGGTGCCCCCGGTGGAGGGGAGGATGGGCAAGAAGGAGAAGCGCCAGGCCATGTACCGGAGGGGCCTCGAGGCCTTCTCCGCCTGGCTTTCCGGCCTGAACCCGCCCCTTCCCCGCCCCGAGGCGGCCCTCGTCTGAGATGCCCCTCCGCGTCCTCCTCTTCGCCGTGCCCGAGAAGGACGAGGAGGCGGTGGCCGCCCTCCTGGCGGAGGCGGGGCCCTGGGCCGCCTGGAGGAGCCGGGAGGGGGGCGAGGTCCTCTACCACGTCTTCTTGGAGGCGGGCCAGGTGGAGCCCGTGAGCGACGCCTTACAGAACCGCTTTGGGAAGGCGCTGCGCCTGGCCGTCCTCCCCGTGGAGGCGGTGGTGCCTCCCCCGGAGGAGGCCAAGCCCCCCGAGGAGAAGCCCTCGCCTGAGCGCGTGGGCCGGGAGGAGCTTTACCAGGAGCTTTCCGAGGCCAGCGAGGCGGGCGGCGTCTACCTCGCCCTGGTGGCCCTGGCCACCCTGGTGGCGGCCGTGGGCCTGGTGAAGGGGAGCGCCGCCTTGGTCATCGGGGCCATGGTGATCGCTCCCCTGCTCGGGCCCGCCATGGCCTTGGCCCTGGGCTCCGCCCTAGGGGATCTGGACCTCTTCCGCAAGGCCTTTAGGACCTTGCTTTTGGGCGTGGCCCTGGCGAGCGGGCTCTCCCTGGCCTTGGGGTTTTTCCTCCCCGTGGACCCCTCTGCTCCTGAGCTTGCCCCGAGGACGAGGCCGGGCCTCGAGGACGTGGCGGTGGCCCTGGCCGCCGGGGTGGCGGGGGCCTTGGGGTTCACCACCGGGGCCCCGGCCGCGTTGGTGGGGGTGATGGTGGCCGTGGCCCTCCTCCCCCCCTTGACCGCCGCCGGGCTTCTTTCGGGGGCAGGCTACCCGGAAAAGGCCTTTGGGGCCGTACTCCTCTTCGCGGTGAACGTGGCCAGCGTGAACCTGGCGGGGGTGGCCACCTTCCTCCTGCAACGGGTCCGCCCCCGCACCTTTTGGGAGGCGGAGCGGGCGGCCCGGGCCTCGAGGACGGCCCTCCTCCTCTGGGGCCTGAGCCTCGCCCTCTTGGCGGGGCTCCTTTACCTCGCCCAGAGGGTCCTTCCCGGGTTCTGACGCGCGGGCACCCGGGGCCCCCACGCGGGCGCGAGCCCGCGTGGGGTTTAGTCCGCCGCCACCCCGATCCGGGCGGCGATCTCGGGGATCCGGGCGAGGAAGGCCCCCGTGGGGCTCCCCGTGAGGGCCACCTCCTCGGGGGTGCCCTCGGCCACGATCTCCCCGCCCCGGTCCCCGCCCTCGGGGCCCAGGTCAATCACCCAGTCCGCGGTCTTCACCACGTCCAGGTTGTGCTCAATGACCACCACGGTGTTGCCCGCGTCCACCAACCGGTGGAGGACCGAGAGGAGCTTCGCCACGTCGTCAAAGTGCAGGCCCGTGGTGGGCTCGTCCAGGATGTAGAGGGTGCGGCCCGTGGCCTTGCGGCCGAGCTCCGTGGCGAGCTTGATCCTCTGGGCCTCCCCCCCGGAGAGGGTGGGGGAGGGCTGGCCCAGCTTCATGTACCCCAGGCCCACGTCCACCATGAGCTGGAGCTTCCGGGCGATGGAGGGGACGTTCTGGAAGAAGTCCAGGGCCTCCTCCACCGTCATGTCCAGAACGTCGGCGATGCTCTTCCCCCTGAGCTTGACCTCCAGGGTCTCCTTGTTGTAGCGCTTGCCCTTGCAGACCTCGCAGGGGACGTAGAGGTCGGGGAGGAAGAGCATCTCAATCTTCACCGTCCCGTCCCCGCCGCAGGCCTCGCACCGCCCGCCCTTGACGTTGAAGGAGAAGCGGCCTGGGCCGTACCCCCGCTTCCTGGCCTCCGGGGTCTTGGCGAAGAGGTCGCGGATCTCGTCAAAGACCCCGGTGTAGGTGGCGGGGTTGGACCGGGGGGTGCGGCCGATGGGGGACTGGTCAATCTCAATGACCTTGTCCAGGTGCTCCACCCCCTCCAGGGCCTCGTAGGGCCCGGGGGTCGTCTTGGCCCGCATGAGCCTTTGGGCCAGGGCGGCGTAGAGGACGTCGTGGACCAGGGTGCTCTTCCCCGAGCCCGAGGGGCCGGTGATGGCCACGAAGCGGCCCAGGGGGATCCTCAAGGTGACGTTCTTCAGGTTGTGCGCCCGCGCCCCCTTGAGGACGAGCCACTTGCCGTTCCCCTTGCGGCGCTCCTTGGGCACGGGGATCCTCTTTTCCCCCCTGAGGTAGGCCCCGGTGAGGCTTTGCGGGCTTTTGAGGATGTCCTCCAGGGTGCCCTGGGCCACCACCTCCCCCCCGTGGATCCCCGCCCCCGGACCCATGTCCACGATCCAGTCGGCGGCCCGCATGGTCTCCTCGTCGTGTTCCACCACGATGAGGGTGTTGCCCAGGTCGCGGAGCCTTTTGAGGGTGCGGATGAGGCGCTGGTTGTCCCGGGGGTGGAGGCCGATGCTGGGCTCGTCCAGCACGTAGAGGACCCCGGTGAGGCCCGAGCCCACCTGGGTCGCGAGCCGGATCCTCTGGGCCTCGCCTCCGGAGAGGGTGTTGGCCGCCCGGTCCAGGGTGAGGTAGTCCAGGCCCACGTCCACCAGGAAGCCGAGCCGCTCCACGATCTCCCTGAGGATGGGCCGGGCGATCTGGGCCTGGAAGGGGGGAAGGGTCTTCTCCAGGCCCTGGAAGAACGCCAGGGCCTCCCGCACGGGGAGGGCGGAGACCTCGGCGATGTTCCTCCCCGCCACCTTCACCGAGAGGACCTCCCGCTTGTACCGGGTGCCCCCGCAGGCGGGGCAGGGCCTTAAGGACATGAAGCCCTCCAGGGCCTCCCGCACCCCCTCGGAGTCGGACTCCTGGTAGCGCTTCTCCAGCCAGGGGATCACCCCCTCGTACCGCACCTCCACCCGGAAGGTTTCCTTGCCGCCCCGGCGGAAGACCACCTCAAAGGGCTCGGGAAGGCCGTAGAGGACGGCGCGCTTCGCCTCCTCCGGCAGGTCCTTGAAGGGGGTCTTGAGGTCAAAGCCCAGGTGCTCGGCCAAGGCCCTAAGGCGGTCCCAGAGGTAGCTCCTCCCCGTGTCCCGCCCCCGGGACCAGGGGAGGATGGCCCCCTCGGCCAGGGAGAGCTCGGGGTTCACCACGAGCTCGGGGTCAAACTCCTGGCGGTAGCCGAGGCCGGAGCAGGCGGGGCAGGCCCCGTAGGGGCTGTTGAAGGAGAAGATGCGGGGCTCCAGCTCCTCCAGGACCGAGCCGTGCTCGGGGCAGGCGAACTTCTCCGAGAAGAGCTCCTCTTCCCCGGTGTCCGGGTAGAGGACCCGAAGAAGGCCTTCCCCCCGAAGCAGGGCGAGCTCCACCGCCTCGGCGATGCGGGGGCGCTCCTCCTCCTTCAGGACCACCCGGTCAATCACCAGGTCAATGTCGTGCTTCTCGTACTTCTCCAGGCTGAGGCCTTGGGCCTCCTCCAGGAGGTAGATGACCCCGTCCACCCGCACCCGGGCGTAGCCTTCCTTCAGGAGCTGCTGGAAGAGCTTCCTGTACTCCCCCTTCCTTCCCCGCACCAGGGGGGCCATGAGGATGGCCCGGGTGCCGGGGGGGCGCTTGAGGAGGCGGTCGGTGATCTCGCTCGCCGACTGCTTCTCAATGGGACGGCCGCACTCGGGGCAGAAGGCCTGCCCCACGCGGGCGAAGAGGAGGCGGAGGTAGTCGTGGATCTCCGTGACGGTGCCCACGGTGGAGCGGGGGTTGTGGCTCGTGGTCTTCTGGTCAATGGAGATGGCCGGGGAAAGCCCCTCAATGCTCTCCACCTCGGGCTTGTCCATCACGCCCAGAAACTGCCGGGCGTAGCTGGAGAGGCTTTCCACGTAGCGCCTCTGCCCCTCGGCGTAGATGGTGTCAAAGGCCAAGGTGCTTTTCCCCGAGCCGGAAACCCCGGTGATGACGATGAACTTGCCCCGGGGAAGCTCCAGGCTGATGTTCTTCAGGTTGTGCTCCCGAGCGCCCCGGATGACGATGCGGTCCATCCGTGGAAGTATACCACCCCCTCGGGGGATGGGGGTAGGGCCTAGGGCGGGGGTGGGCCTTGCTATCATGGCCCCATGGCCTCCTGGACCGCGGAAGCCCCGGGGGTGGTGGAACGCCTCCTCAAGGAGAACGCGCCCGAGGTGCGAAGCCTCGCCCGCTTCCTCCGCCGCAGGAACCCGGCCCTCGTCCTGGCCGCGGCCCGGGGGCGGGGAGGCCTCGCCGCCCTCTACGCCAAGCACCTCCTCGAGGCCCGCCTCCTCTGGCCCGTCCTCCCCTTGGCCCTCCCCCTCTTTGCCCTCTACGGGGCGAGGCCCAAGGCGCCTTTTCCGAGCCTCCTCCTCGCCTACGACCTCGCTGGGGAGGGGGCGGGCGCGGAGGAACTGGTGCGGGCCTACCGGGGGGAGGGCGCCCTGACCCTGGCCTTCGTGGGCCGGGAGGAGAGCCCCTTGGCCGGGGCGGCCGAGGCGGTCCTCCCCCTCCACCTGGGCGGGGCGGAGGGCGCGGGCTTCCTCGCCGGGCTTGCGGCCACGGCCCAGCTTGCCGCCCACCTCCTGGAGGAGCCCCGCCTGCGGGAGGCCCTTCCTGCCCTGCCGGAGGCCATGGCGCGGGCCCTGGAGGGGGAGGAGGGCCTGGAGGTGGGGGAGGGCCTCTTCGTCCTGGGGCCGGGCTTCGCCTATCCCGTGGCCCTGGAGGCCGCCTTGCGCCTCAAGGAGGCGGGCCTCCGCGCCGAGGGGGTGGCCGCCCTCGAGGAGCTTTTCCCCGCCGGCCTCCCCCTCCTGGTCCTGGTGGGGCGGGACGGGGTCTTGGCCGGCCTCATCCCCGCCCTGGAGGGCCTCAAGGCCAGGGGAGTGCCCCTCTTCGTCCTCTCCCCCGAGCCCGAGGCCCTGGCCCTCGCCGACCTCCCCCTGCCTCTCCCCGTGGCCTTGGCGCCGGAACTGGACCCCATCCTCCTCGGCCTGGGCTTCCACGCCCGCCTCGCCGCCCGCTAAGCCCACCAAAAGGGCTTCCCCCCGTGGGCAGCTTTTGTGGAGCCTGGAGGCTCAGGCCCGCTTGAAGATGAGGGCCTCGCCCACCCGGCCCCGGAGGACGGGGACGGCGGCGCTTTTGGCCACCTGGGCGCAGAAGGGGACGTCGGCCTCGAGGCCCACCTGCTTGAGGGCCAGGGCGGCGGCGGAGAGGGAGAGGGCCTCCAGGGGGTCGGGGTAGGCCCGCTTCACCGCGAGGGCGACCCGGGCGCCGTCCTCCGGCTCCACCTCCCCCAGGAACCCCAGGTACTCGGCCAGGACCCCGGCGGTGTAGAGGTCGTCCAGGCCCGCCCGCCCTTCCTTTCCGGCGCAGAGGATGGCCACCTCCTCCGTGGCAAGCTCCCTCGCCAGGCGGGCCGCCGCGTGGGCGTTGTAGAGGGAGGCCAGGAGGACGTGCTTGGCCGTGCGGGCGGCGGCGTGGGCCGCCTTGGTGCCGTTGGTGGTGCTCATGACCACCACCCGTCCCGCCACCTGGGCCGAGAGGGCTTCCCGGGGGCTGTTGCCCAGGTCAAACCGGGGCGGCTTCAGCCCCCCCGTTTCCCCGGCCAGGACCACGTCCTCGTCCTTGAAGGCGAGGGCGCTCTCCAGGCTTGGCGTCCAGTACAGGGCCTCGGCCCCCGCCTCCAGGAAGGCCGCCGCCGTGGTGGTGGCCCGGATCACGTCCACCACCAGCACCACGTCCGGGTAGGCGAGGTGTTCCCCTGGGATCACGTCCACGCGCAGGCGCACCGCTTCCTCCTAGGCAAGCCCGAAGGCGATCTCCTCAAGAAGCGCCGCTTCCCGCACCTCCACCGTCCCGGGGCCGAGCCTGACCACCCCCTCCTCGGCCAGGGCGTGGAGGACCCGGGAGACGGTTTCCCGGCTGGTCCCCGCCAGGGCGGCGAGCTCGTGGTGGCGGATCTGGAAGAGGGGGCCGAGCCCCTGGCGGAGGAGCTTGAGGAGGGCGTAGGCCACCCGGTTCCGGGCCTCCTCAAAGGAGAGGAGGTCAAGCTCCAAGTCGGCCTCCCGGAGGCGCCGGGCGAGGAGGGCGGCCAGGTTGTGGGCCACCAGGGGGAGGCGCCGGATCAGGGCCAGGTAGTCCTCGCGGAAGAGGGCGAGGAGCTCGGTGTCCTCCACGGCCACGGCGCTGGCGCTCCTCTCCCCCTCGTCCAGGAGGCTCATCTCCCCGAAAAGCTCCCCCGGCCCAAGGAGGGCCAGGGTCCTTTCCTGGCCCCCGAGGTGGGTGCGGAAGAGGCGGACCTTCCCCGAGGCCACCAGGTAGAGGGCCTGCCCCAGGTCCCCCTGGTAAAAGATGGGCTTCCCCTGAGGGTAAAGGCGCCGCTGGAAGTAGCTCAGGGCCAGGTCCACCTCCTCCGGGGCCAGGCCGTGGAACAGGGGGCTTCCCTTCACCGCCAAGAGTCTAACGGAAACTTCATCTTTTGCCTAGAGGATGAGAGGGTGCGCCCGGTCCTCGAGGCTCGAGGCCTCGGCTACAGCTACGGCAACGGCCTCCTTTTCCGCGGCCTCTCCTTCGCCCTGGGCCCGGGGGAGGCCCTCGCCCTTCTCGGGCCTTCGGGGAGCGGCAAGACCACCCTCCTCCACCTGGTGGCGGGCCTCCTCCCCTTCCAGGAGGGGGAGGTCTACTGGGAGGGGGAGGCGATCCGGGGGGTCCCCGAGGCGCGCCTCGCCCGGAGGCGGCTTTCCTTTCTGGGCCTCGTCTTCCAGCACCACTTCCTCCTCCCCGAGCTCACCGCCTTGGAGAACGTCCTCGTCCCCGGGTACCTGGCGGGCCGGGTGGACCGGGGGCGGGCGTGGGCCCTCCTGGAGGCCCTCGGCCTCAAGGAGAAGGCCCACCTCCTGCCCCAGCGCCTCTCCGGGGGGGAGAGGCAGCGGGTGGCCGTGGCCCGGGCCCTCTACCTGAGGCCCCGGCTCCTCCTCGCCGACGAGCCCACGGCGAGCCTGGACCGCCGCCAGGCCCGGGAGGTGTTGGCCCTCCTCCGGGCCCTGGCCCGGGAGGAGGGGGCGGCCCTCCTCCTCGCCACCCACGACGAGGCCCTGGTGGAGGGCCTTCCCGCCCTCAGGCTGTAGTATGTTGGCGGTATGAGCCCCATCCACGTGCGCGCCCACCCCGGGGACGTGGCGGAGCGCGTCCTTCTTCCCGGGGATCCGGGCCGGGCCGAGTGGATCGCCAAGACCTTTTTGCAAAACCCCAGGCGGTACAACGACCACCGGGGGCTTTGGGGGTACACGGGCCTTTACAAGGGCGTGCCCGTCTCCGTCCAGACCACGGGGATGGGCACCCCCTCGGCGGCCATCGTGGTGGAGGAGCTGGTCCGGCTTGGCGCCCGGGTCCTCGTCCGGGTGGGGACGGCGGGGGCCGCTTCTTCGGACCTCGCCCCGGGGGAGCTCATCGTGGCCCAGGGGGCCGTGCCCTTGGACGGCACCACCCGGCAGTACCTGGAGGGGCGCCCCTACGCCCCGGTGCCCGACCCCGAGGTCTTCCGGGCCCTCTGGCGCCGGGCGGAGGCCTTGGGCTACCCCCACCGGGTGGGGCTCGTGGCCAGCGAGGACGCCTTCTACGCCACCACCCCCGAGGAGGCCCGGGCCTGGGCCCGCTACGGCGTCCTCGCCTTTGAGATGGAGGCCAGCGCCCTCTTCCTCCTCGGAAGGATGCGGGGGGTGCGGACGGGGGCCATCCTGGCCGTCTCCAACCGCATCGGCGATCCGGAGCTCGCTCCCCCTGAGGTGCTCCAAGAGGGCGTTCGGCGTATGGTGGAGGTGGCCCTCGAGGCCGTCCTGGAGGTTTGAACTATGGAGCACGAGCACGAACACGAGTTCGTCCTGGAGATCCCGGAGTTTGAGCACCTCAGCTACGAGGTGGAGGAGGGCATCGCCCTCGTGACCCTGAAGCGGCCCGAGGCCCTAAACGCCCTCTCCCAGAGCCTCCTGGAGGAGCTCGCCGAGATCCCCGAGCTGGTCCAGCAGGACCCCGAGGTCCGGGCGGTCATCTTCACCGGGGAAGGGAAGGCCTTCGCCGCAGGGGCCGACCTGAAGGAGATCGCGGCCATCAAGGACCCCTTCATGGGCCGGGAGTACGCCCTCTTCGGCCAGCGGGTCTTCGCCGAGATCGCCGCCCTCCCCGTCCCCACCATCGCCGCCATCAACGGCTACGCCCTGGGCGGGGGCCTGGAGCTCGCCCTGGCCTGCGACCTCCGGGTGGCGGCCAAGACCGCCAAGCTGGGCCTCCCCGAGGTGGGCCTCGGCCTCATCCCCGGCTTCGGAGGCACCCAGCGCCTGCCCCGCCTCATCGGCCGGGGGAGGGCCTTGGACCTCATCTTCACCGGGCGGCACGTGGACGCGGAGGAGGCCCTTTTCCTCGGGCTCGTGAACCGGGTGGCGGAGGACGCCCTGGAGGAGGCCAAGAAGCTCGCCCAAAAGATCTTGAAGAACGCCCCCATCGCCTTGGCCCTGGCCAAGGAGAGCGTGGTCCGGGGCGAGGGCCTGGACCTGGCCGAGGCCCTGGAAATCGAGGCCGACCTCTTCGGCTACGCCGCCGCCACCGAGGACATGAAGGAGGGGGTGCGGGCCTTCCTGGAGAAACGCCCCCCGAGCTTCAAGGGCGAGTAGGGCCGAAGCCCTTTCCTCCCGGATGGGGTAAGGTGGGCGGAGGATGCAGGAACGCGTGTTCCACGTAGCGAGCCCCAAGGCCAAGCTTTACTCGGAGGCCGACCAGGCCATCCGGGAGCGGCTCAAGGACTTTCCCAAGGCCCTCAGGGCCTACGAGATGCTCGTCCAGGACCCCGAGGCCCGCTCCGGGTGGAACATGGCCAACTACCTCACCATGCGCAAGCTGGGGTACAACGACCACGGCCGGGTTCACGCCCTCCTCACCGGGGCGGCCAGCGTGGCCATCCTCGCCCTCCTCTCGGAGGCGGGGGTCCGGCTGGACACGGTGGAGTCGGGGGCCGGGGAGCTGGAGGACGCCTACGTGGTCGTGCTCCTCTCCACCATGCTCCACGACCTGGGCAACCAGGTCCACCGCTTCGGGCACGAGGCCTTCGGGGTGGTCCTCGCCCTTCCCATCCTGAACCGCATCCTGGACAAGCTCTACCCCGATCCCGAGCAGCGCACCGCCATCCGGGCCCTGATCCTCCACGGCATCTACAGCCACGACCTCTCCCCGGAGCCCCTCACCATTGAGGCGGGGATCACGGCCGTGGCGGACGGGACCGACATCACCAAGGGCCGGGGCAGGAAGGCCTTCCAGCTTGGGAGCATAGACATCCACTCCATCAGCGCCTTGGCCGTGGACGAGGTGCGGATCCTCAAGGGGGAGAAGGTGCCGGTGGAGATCCAGGTGACCATGAACAACTCCGCCGGGATTTTCCAGGTGGAGGAGACCCTCACCAAGAAGGTGCTGAAAAGCCCCCTGAGGCCTTACGTCACCGTGGTGGCCATGACGGATGGGGAAGGGGGCCAGGACCAGCGCATCGTCCACCGGGTGCGCCTGCACGAGACGGAGGACCGCTTCGTCCTGGACTAAGGACCCCACCGTGGCTTTCGCCACGGTGGGGGCCCCAAAGAGGGGATTTTAGGCGCGGGCTCTCGGAGGGCTTAAAGGGTGGGCGCTTAGCCTTGGGGCCAGAGGGCCCGCAGCTCCTTGGGCAGGAGGCCTAGAACGTCCTCCAGCTCCCCTTGGGAGATCTCCCGGGAAAGGACCTTGAAGACGGCCCGGGTGGCGGCCTCCGGGTCCACGGCGGGGCCGGAAGGGGTTTTGAGCTCTTCGGCCACGTGGGCCAGGAAGGCCTCCTTGTGCCGCTCCTTCAGGGGTTTGCCCGTGGGGTCCCAGCCCTCGTAGTAGAGGCCCCGCACCAGCATGGGGAGCTGGGCGGCGAGCTGGGCCACCTCCTCCACGGTGAGCCGGTCGCGCAGGGCGTGCAGCACCGCCCTCAGGGCCAGGTAGGCCTTGTGGCGGTCCTCGGTGCCGAGCTCCTCCATGATCGCCTTGAGCCAGGCGTGGGTCTTGTGGAGGGTCCGGTCAAAGACCTCCAGCCCGGTGGCGCTCATAGGCCTCACCTCCCACCTTCAGGGTGGGGGTGTGAGTCTAATGTTGTCAAGTCTATTGCTTCTCTTTGGCTAAGTCTCTTCCAAGCGGAACCCCACCTCCAGGACCACCTGGTACTCCTTCACCCCCGCCTCGCCGATGGTGCCCCGGATCTCCTTCACCTCAAACCAGTCCAGGTGGCGCAGGGTCTTCCGCGCCCGCGCCAAGGCGGCCTGGATGGCGGCCTCGAGGCCCTCCTCGCTCGTCCCCACGAGCTCCACCTTCTTGTAGACCTTGCCCATGGGGGCATTCTACCGCTTCGCCGCCACTTCCTTTTGCAGCTCCCGCTTGAGGATCTTCCCCACGCTGGACTTGGGGAGGCTTTCGCGGAACTGGATGATGCGGGGGACCTTGTAGGCGGCGAGGTTTTGGCGGCAGAAGCGTTCTATGTCCTTTTCCGAGACCTTGCCTTGGTACTCGGGTTTGAGGACGAGGAAGGCGGCCACGGTTTCGCCGCGGTAGGGGTCTGGGACGCCCACCACGGCGGCTTCCTGGACGGCCTCGTGCTGGTAGAGGACTTCTTCCACCTCCCTGGGGTAGATGTTGTAGCCGCCGGCGATGATCATGTCTTTTTTGCGGTCCACGATGTAGAAGTAGCCGTCTTCGTCCATTTTGGCGAGGTCGCCGGTGAAGAGCCAGCCGTCTTTGAGGGTTTTTTGGGTTTCTTCGGGGCGGTTCCAGTAGCCTTTCATGACGTTGGGGCCTTTGACGGCGAGTTCGCCCACCTCGCCTGGGGGGAGTTCCTTTCCTTCCTCGTCCACCACCTTGGCGTCCACGCCGGGGAAGGGGAGGCCCACGCTCCCCAGGCGCCTTTCGCCGTAAAGGGGGTTGCAGTGGGTCACGGGGCTCGCCTCCGTGAGGCCGTAGCCCTCCACCAGCTTGGCCCCGGTGAGCCTCTCAAAGCGCTCGGCCACCTCCAAAGGGAGGGGCGCCGAGCCGGAGATGCAGGCCCGGACGCTCTTGAGGTCCCGCCTTTCTATGCCGGGGAAGTTGTTGAAGGCCACGTAGAGGGTGGGGACGCCGGGGAAGAGGGTGACCTGGTGTTTTTCAATGGCCTCCACGATGGCCTTGATCTCGGGCCTGGGGAGGAGGACGAGCTTCGCCCCGCCCAGGAGGGCCAGGTTCATGGCCACGGTCATCCCGTAGACGTGGAAGAAGGGGATGGCCCCGAGGACCACCTCCTCCCCCTCCCTGAAGTCGGGGATCCAGGCCCGCACCTGGAGGGCGTTGGCGGAGAGGTTCCTGTGGGTGAGCATCGCCCCCTTGGCGAGGCCCGTGGTGCCCCCGGTGTACTGGAGGAGGGCGAGGTCGTCCAGGTCCAGGGGCACGGGGCGGGGCGTTCCGGGCCTGAGGAAGGCCCGCCAGGGGAGGCCCTCGAGGGCCTTGGGGGCTTCCCCTTTCCGCCTGAGAAGGAGGGGGTAGAGGAGGTTCTTGGGGAAGGGGAGGTAGTCCTGGATCCCCGTGCGCACCACCTTCTCCACGGGCACCTCCCCCTTCACCTCCAGGTAGCGGGGGAGGAGCTGGTCCAGGATCACCAGGAACCGGGCCCCGGCGTCCCTGAGCTGGTGGTGAAGCTCCCGTGGGGTGTACATGGGGTTGGTGTTCACCCCCACGCCCCCGGCGAGGAGGGTGCCGTAGAAGGCGATGACGAACTGGGGAGAGTTGGGGAGCATGAGGGCCACCCGGTCCCCGGGCTTTAGCCCCGCCTCCTGTAGGCCCTTGGCGAAGGCCTCCACCTCGCGCCAGAGGGCCGCGTAGGTGAGCCTTCGCCCGAGGAACTCCAGGGCCACCTTCTTGGGGAAGCGGCGGGCCGTCTCCGCCAGGGCCTCGGGAAGGAGCCGGGGCGCGGGGGCCTCCTTGGGGACCCCGGGATCGTAGTGGGCGTACCAGGGCTTCATGGCACCTCCTTGAACCGGGTCAAAGCTTACCCCCGGACTCCGCCCCGGGGCAAGCCCGGCCAGGGCTAGGGGCCTTAGCGCCGGAAGTACCGGTAGGGCGGGCCCCCCCGCCCCACCGCCCCCTCCTCCCGGAGGTACTCCAGGTGGGCCAGGGTCTCGGCGAAGGCGAAGCGCCGGCCCGCCGGGTCCAGCTCCTGGGGAAAGAGGTGGAGGGAGAGCTCCCAGGCGGTTTTGGGTCCGTCCAGGAGGGCGAGGAGGGCCTCGAGGCGGGCCTGGTGGTGGGCCTTGAGCTCCTCCGCCCTTTGCCGCACGTCCGCGATGGGCCCGAAGTGGCCGGCGTAGGCCACCCTGGCCCCCAGGTCCGCCAGGCGGTCCAGGGAGCGGAGGAAGTCCTTGAGGGGGTTTTCCCGGGTGTAGGCCCAGAGGCCCACGTTGGGGGAGACCTTTTCCAGGAGGGCGTCCCCTGCGAGGAGCACCCCCTCCTCCTCCAGGTAGAAGGCCGCGTGCCCGTCCGCGTGCCCCGGGGTCCAGAGGACCCTAAGCCGCTTCCCCGCCACCTCCAGCGCCTCCCCGTCCCTCAGGGGGAGGGGGTTTTGCGGCGGGTGGACCCGCTCCCTCGTCTTCTCCACCGTCTCCCGGATGCCCTGGAGGGCGCCTTCCGGGGTGCCGTGGTCCAGGAAGAGCCGCCAAGAGGCCTCGGCGAAGGCCTCGGGCTCCCGCCAGAAGCGATGGCCCCGGGCGAACTCCTCCTCGTGGAGGAAGACCCTGGCCCCCAGGCCCTCAAAGAAGCCGGAGAGGCCGTAGTGGTCGGGGTGGTGGTGGGTGAGGAGGATAGTCTTCACGTCCTGGAAGCAGAGGCCGAGCTCCGCCAGATGGAGCTCCAAGGCCCCCCGGGCGGCCCGGGTGCCGAGGGCGGTGTCCACGAGGGCCACCTCCCCCGCCCCCTGGAGGAGGTAGAGGTTGACCGTCTTCAGGGGGTAGGGGATGGGGACGGGAAGGAGGTAAAGGCCGGGCAGGAGGGCCTTCACAGGAGCACCCCCATGAGGAGGAGGGCGGCGAGGAAGGGGTCGGGCTCCTCCAGGTGCCAGGGGAAGCGGTAGGCCCCCTCCCCCAGGGCCTCCACCTCCCGGCCCTGGGCCGCCTCCCGGAGGCGGGCCAGGGCCTGGTCCCCAGGGAGGGCCTCCCCCCCGGGGAGGTAGACCCCGAGCCGGTCGGCGTCCCCGTCCAGGGCGAGGCCCAAGGCGGGGGGCTTGGCCTCGCGGAGAAGGAGGCGGAGGGTCCTGAGGTGCTCCGGCCTCGGGTCCGGGGCCACCCCGTAGAAGAGGGGGTGGGGAAGGGGGTGGAGCTCCCTGAGCTCCACGGGGGCCTCGAGGCGCTTCAGAACCTGGCCCAGGATCCCGCCGCCCGCCCCGCCCATGGCGTCCAGGTAGACCACGCCCCGCTTGAGGGCGAGGCCCTGGGCGCTCTTCCGGAGGTGGTCCAGGTAGTCCCGGCGCGCCTCCAGCGGGGCGAAGGGTCCCGGGGGAGGGGGGGGTGCGGGGGCCACCTCCTTCCCGGGGAGGGGCCTCCCCGGGCCCAGGCGGAGCTTCACCCCTTGGAAGGCGAAGGGCCTGCGGCTTCCCGTGAGGTAGAGCCCTGCGGCCTCCTTCGCCCGGAGGGCGAAGCCGAAGAGGGGCAGGGGGGCGGGGCCCTGGAGGAGGTGGACCTCGAGGCCGAGCCCCCCGAGCACCCCGGCGGCGTGCTCCGCCATCTCCCGGGCAAGGAAGCGGGCGTCGTGCCCCACCACCACCCGAGGGATCCCCTCCGCCTGGAGGCGCTTCCCGAAGCCCGCCGCCACCTCCCCCAGGGCCTGGAAGGTGAAGCCCCGGGCCATCTCCCCTACGAAGCCGTCCTGCGTGGCCACAAGCTCCATGCCCTAAAGTCTACCCCGCGCGTGGTAGACTCTCCCCGTGAGCGACGCCCTCCTAGCCCCCCTCAACGAGGCCCAGCGCCAGGCGGTCCTCCACTTTGAGGGGCCCGCCCTGGTGGTGGCCGGGGCGGGGAGCGGGAAGACCCGCACCGTGGTCCACCGGGTGGCCTACCTCGTCGCCCGCCGGGGGGTCTTCCCCTCGGAGATCCTGGCCGTCACCTTCACCAACAAGGCCGCCGAGGAGATGCGGGAGCGCCTCCGGGGGCTGGTCCCGGGGGCGGGGGAGGTCTGGGTCTCCACCTTCCACGCCGCCGCCTTGAGGATCCTCCGCGTCTACGGGGAGCGGGTGGGCCTCAGGCCCGGCTTCGTGGTCTACGACGAGGACGACCAGACCGCCCTCCTCAAGGAGGTCCTGAAGGAGCTCGCCCTCTCGGCCCGGCCCGGCCCCATCAAGGCCCTTTTGGACCGGGCGAAGAACCGGGGCGTGGGCCTTAAGGCCCTCCTCGGCGAGCTTCCCGAGTACTACGCCGGGCTTTCCCGGGGAAGGCTTGGGGACGTCCTGGTGCGCTACCAGGAGGCCCTTAAGGCCCAGGGGGCCTTGGACTTCGGGGACATCCTCCTCTACGCCCTGAGGCTTTTAGAGGAGGACGAGGAGGTCCTCAGGCTCGTGCGCAAGCGGGCCCGCTTCATCCACGTGGACGAGTACCAGGACACGAGCCCCGTCCAGTACCGCTTCACCCGGCTTCTCGCCGGGGAGGAGGCCAACCTCATGGCCGTGGGCGACCCCGACCAGGGGATCTACTCCTTCCGGGCGGCGGACATCAAGAACATCCTGGACTTCACCCGGGACTACCCCGAGGCCCGGGTCTACCGCTTGGAGGAGAACTACCGCTCCACCGAGGCCATCCTCCGCTTCGCCAACGCCGTGATCGTGAAGAACGCCCTCCGCCTGGAGAAGGCCCTGCGCCCGGTGAAGCGGGGCGGGGAGCCCGTGCGCCTCTACCGGGCGGAGGACGCCCGGGAGGAGGCCCGCTTCGTGGCCGAGGAGATCGCCCGGCTCGGCCCCCCCTGGGACCGGTACGCCGTCCTCTACCGCACCAACGCCCAAAGCCGCCTTCTGGAACAGGCGTTGGCGGGGCGGGGGATCCCGGCGCGGGTGGTGGGCGGCGTGGGGTTCTTTGAAAGGGCCGAGGTCAAGGACCTCCTGGCCTACGCCCGCCTCGCCCTCAACCCCCTGGACGCCGTGAGCCTGAAGCGGGTCCTGAACACCCCCCCTCGGGGCATCGGCCCGGCCACCTGGGCCAGGGTGCAGCTCCTCGCCCAGGAGAAGGGGCTTCCTCCCTGGGAGGCCCTGAAGGAGGCGGCCAGGACCTTTTCCCGCCCCGAGCCCCTGAGGCACTTCGTGGCCCTGGTGGAGGAGCTTCAGGACCTGGTCTTCGGCCCCGCCGAGGCCTTCTTCCGCCACCTCCTCGAGGCCACCGACTACCCCGCCTACCTCCGGGAGGCCTACCCCGAGGACGCCGAGGACCGCCTGGAGAACGTGGAGGAGCTCCTCAGGGCGGCCAAGGAGGCGGAGGACCTGCAGGACTTCCTGGACCGGGTGGCCCTCACCGCCAAGGCGGAGGAGCCCGCCGAGGCGGAGGGGAGGGTCGCCCTCATGACCCTGCACAACGCCAAGGGGCTGGAGTTCCCCGTGGTCTTCCTCGTGGGGGTGGAGGAGGGGCTTCTGCCCCACCGCAACTCCGTGAGCACCCTCGAGGGCCTGGAGGAGGAGCGCCGCCTCTTCTACGTGGGCATCACCCGGGCCCAGGAGAGGCTCTACCTCTCCCACGCCGAGGAGCGGGAGGTCTACGGCAGGCGGGAGCCCGCCCGGCCGAGCCGCTTCCTGGAGGAGGTGGAGGAGGGGCTTTACGAGGTGTACGACCCCTACCGGCGCCCGCCCTCCCCGCCCCCCCATCGCCCGAGGCCCGGGGCCTTCCGGGGCGGGGAGCGGGTGGTCCACCCCCGCTTCGGCCCCGGCACCGTGGTGGCGGCCCAGGGGGACGAGGTCACGGTCCACTTTGAGGGGTTTGGGCTCAAGCGCCTTTCCCTCAAGTACGCGGAGCTTAAGCCGGCATGAGGGCGCTTGCCTCCACCCCCCGCCCCCTCCTCTACCTCCACCGGGGCGGGGGCGGCTTCTTTGACCTCCTCCTCGCCCAGGTGACCAGAGCCCGCCTGCCCCTCTTCCTCCACCCCGTGGCCATGGAGGAGGGGTGGGAGGCCTTCCTCCCCTGCCTCAAGGGGCTCGGCTTCGCCGGGGCGGTCCTGGAGGAGGCCGCTTCCGCGCCCGAGGGGGTCCGCCTCGAGGCCGAGGCCGAAAAGGCCAGGCGGGTGGACCTCCTCGTTCCTGCGGGCGGGGGGCTTCTCGGCCAGTACACGGAAGGCGTGGCCCTGGAGCGGCTCCTCGCCCAGCGCTTCCCCGGGGCCCGGGCCCTGTGGCTTGGGCCCCTCCGCTTTGAACTCGCCCCCTTCCTCCGGGGCCTCGGCGAGGTCCACGTGGCCGCCCCGAGCTACGCCGAAGGGGACGCCTTCCTCGCCCGCCTCCCCGCCCCCCTCCGGGGCCGGGTGGCCCTCCGCCCCGAGGAGGTGCGGGCCTTGGTCCTCCGGGTGGACCTCCTCCTCCTGAACACGCCCCGCCCGCCTTTGGACCTGGCCCAGCCCTACCACGCCGCCTTGGCCCTCGCCCCCGGGGCCCGGGCCGTGGCCGAGCGGGTCCAGCTCTTCCTCGGACCGGAGGACCTCTGGAGCGGGCGGGTCTGGGCCGTCCTCGAGGGCCTGGGGCACACCCCCTTGGGCTAAAAGAGGTAGAGGAGGGCCCGCCCCGCCTCCAGCCGCACCCGGATGGGCCCCAGGGCCTCGTTTTCCAGGGTGCGGCTGGTGGCCTTGAGGGCCGTGGGGGGAAGGTCCCACCGGGCCCCCTCCACCCCCAGGGTGGCCTCGGGGAAGGGGAGGAGGCTGAAGGGGGTGCCGGGCCTCAGGGGAAAGGCGTGGAGGCCGGGGAGGAGGGGGAAGGCCCGGGTGAGCCCGTCCGTGAGCTCCACCCGCACCCCCTTCTGCGCGAGGAGGAAGGCGAGTTCCAGGTGGACCAGGGTGTGGTCCAGCCGCCCCCCCAGGGCGCCCAGGAGGAGCACCTCCTCCGCCCCAAGCTCCAGGGCCTTCCGGAGGAGGGCCTCCCCGTCCGTGAGGTCCTTCTCCCGGGGAAGGACCTCCTTGGGCGCGGAAAGGGCCTCCTGGAGCCAAGGGGGGCTTGAGTCAAAGTCCCCAAGCCAAAGCTCCGGGGTAAGCCCTAAGGCCAAGGCGTGCCGCCCCCCGGAGTCCGCCGCCAGGAGGCGGTAGCCCCTAAGCCTTTCCTTCAAGGCCTCCGTGGCCAGGAGGGGGCCGCCCAAGAGGAGGGCGAAGCGCCTCATCCCTCCAAGGGTACCGCCTGGGCGGGGTCCAGGCGGAGGGCTATGGGGGCGCCCTCTTCCGGGCCCTCGGGGGCCTCGAGGTAGAGCCTGACCCCCCCTACCCGCACCCAAAGCCCCACCCGTGGCCCGAAAAAGAGCCGCTCCTCCACCACCCCTTCCAGGCTCCCCCCGAGGGCGAGGGCCCTTGGGGGGAGGAGGTGGGCCTTTGGGGGAAGCCCTAAGGCCTGGCTTTCCCCGGGGGAGAGGAGGTTCTTGTGCCCCAGGAAGCGGGCGGCCCATGGGTCCTTGGGGCGGGCGTAGACCTCCTCGGGCCGGCCCACCTGGACCAGGCGCCCCTCCCGCAGAAGGGCCACCCGGTGGGCGAGGAGGAAGGCCTCCCCCTGGTCGTGGGTCACGAGGAGGGTGGTGACCCCTTCCTCCTTGAGCGTCCGGCGCAGGAAGAAGAGGAGCTCTTCCCGAAGCCTCAGGTCCAGGGCCCCTAAGGGCTCGTCCAGGAGGAGGAGCCTGGGCCTAGGGGCCAGGGCCCGGGCCAGGGCCACCCTCTGTTGCTCGCCCCCGGAAAGCTCCTGGGGGCGCTTCCTGGCGTGGGGGGTGAGCTCCATGCGCTTGAGGAGCTCCCGCACCCGCCCCTCTCTCGCCTCCCTTGGCCAGCGGGCCTCCACAAGGCCGAAGGCGACGTTTTCCTCCACGGTGAGGTGGGGGAAGAGGGCGTAGTCCTGGAAGAGGAAGCCCACTTTCCGCCTTTCCGGGGGAAGGGGGGTGAGGTCCTCGCCCAGGAAGCGCACGAAGCCCCTATCGGGCCTGAGGAGCCCGGCCACGAGCCTGAGCAGGGTGCTCTTCCCGCTTCCCGAGGGTCCGAGGAGGGCCAGGGTCTCGCCCTCGGCCACGGAGAGGGCCACAGAGAGGCGGAACCCGGAGAAGGCCTTTTCCAGGGAAAGCTCCAGCACCCTCCCATTAAACCGGAAGGGCCCGGGGAAGCGCCCAGGCCCCTTTACCGGGGTCCCCACGCCGGCCTGGGCCAGCATGGGGTGGGGTTACTTCAGGCCGAGCTTCTTCCGCTCTGCCAGCACCTGCTGGGGGGTGAGCTTCTTGGCCCGGAGCTTCTTCACCTCCTCGGCGGTGAAGGGCTTGAAGCCCTTGACCTTCTTGGCGTCGCCCCAGGCGGTGGCGATGTGGTTGAGGACGGCGGCGATCTCCTCGTCCTTGAGCTGGGCGAAGGAGGACATGACGCCGTTGTACTTCATGCCCTTGACCTCAATCTGGCCCTGGAGGCCGTAGAGAAGGACCAGGATGAGGTACTCCCTACCGCCTTCCTTGGCGAGGATCTCCGCCACGTGGCCCGCGAGGGGCGGGAAGGCCCCGGGGATGCCTTGGCCGTTTTGCTGGTGGCACCCCGCGCACTGGGCGTAGATCTTGGCGCCGTCCGCCTGGGCCAGGGCCAGGCCGCCGAGCAGCAAGAAAGCCATGAGCGTCCGTTTCATGCTTACCCTCCGGGGTATAGGGTAGAGGCCCGCCCTGGGCGGCGTCAAGGGGAAGGGGTTAAGCGGGCCTTAAGGTAGGCGGCCGGGGCTCCACGGGGGGCCTTGAATGCTCTAGGGGGGTGTGGTAAGGTACAAATGTCCTCGTGGGGTACCCTGGCGGTGTACCGTATGCGGAAGGTGTACACACTCCTCCTCTCGGCCCTCCTGCTGTGGGCCTGGGCCCTCCCCGACTTCGGCCGCTGGTATCCCTACCCGGAGGCCCTTGCCCTCGCCCAGGCCCACGGGCGGATGGTGATGGTCTACTTCCACAGCGAGCACTGCCCCTACTGCCAGCAGATGAACACCTTCGTCCTCTCCGACCCCGGGGTGAGCCGCCTCCTGGAGGCCCGCTTTGTGGTGGCCTCGGTGAGCGTGGACACCCCCGAGGGCCAGGAGCTCGCCCGGCGCTACCGGGTGCCGGGCACCCCGACCTTCGTCTTCCTCGTCCCCAATGCGGGGGCGTGGGAAGAGGTGGGCCGGCTCTTCGGCAGCCGGCCCCGGGCGGAGTTCCTCAAGGAGCTCCGCCAGGTGTGCGCCAAAGGAGGTGCGTGTGGATAGGCGAACGTTTCTCAAGGCGACCGGCGCGGCCCTAGGGGCCCTGGCCCTCTCCGGGCTTCCCGCGAGGGCCCAGGGCCTCGAGGGCGAGGACCTGGAGCACCTGGAGCAGGCGCTCAAGGAGGTCTTCGGCAAAGGCTTTAAGGACCTTACCCCCTCGGACGCGGTGAAGCTCAACATGCCGGCCATTGCCGAAAGCGGGGCCAACGTGCCCGCCGAGGTGGAGGTGGCCCTGCCCAAGGAGCAGGTGAAGGCCATCCACCTCTTCGCCGACAAGAACCCCACCCCGCACATCTTGGCCTTCATGCCCATGAAGGCGGAGCCCTACTACGCCACCCGGGTTCGCTTGGCGGAGACCACGGCCATCCGGGCGGTGGTGGAGACCCAGGACGGGAAGCTTCTTCTGGCCTCGGCGAGCACCCGCGTCACCGTGGGGGGCTGCGGTTAAGGGAGGTGCGGCATGCCTTTTAGGACCATCGCGCGCCTAAACCCCGCCAAGCCCAAGGCGGGCGAGGAGTTCCGGCTTCAGGTGGTGGCCCAGCACCCCAACGAGCCCGGCACCCGCCGCGACGCCGAGGGGAAGCTGATCCCCGCCAAGTACATCAACCTGGTGGAGGTCTACTTTGAGGGGGAGAAGGTGGCGGAGGCCCGGCCCGGGCCCTCCACCAGCGCCAACCCCCTCTACGCCTTTAAGTTCAAGGCGGAGAAGGCGGGGACCTTCACCATCAAGCTCAAGGACACGGACGGGGACACGGGCGAGGCTTCGGTCAAGCTGGAGCTGGTCTAAAGGGGGTGCCCGGGGGTCCCCGGGCACCTTATGACCTTATGGAAGGTATGGAAGGGAGGTTTGGGGATTATGCGCCGAGGCCTGGTTTTATTCGCCGCCCTCCTCCTGGGGGTTGCCTTGGCCCAGGGCGACGTGGACCCTAGGGAGGAGGCCAAGCGGCAGAAGGAGCTTCTCCTGAGCACCGCGGGCATCCTCCCCACCGAGCTCGTGGTCATGCAGGGGGAGGAGCTCTTCCACCGGAAGGGGCCCTCGGGAAAGACCATGGCCGAGTGCGACTTCGGCCTGGGGAAGGGGGTCTTGGAGGGGGCGGCGGCGAGGCTTCCCCGCTACTTCCTGGACACGAACCGGGTTGAGGACCTGGACAGCCGCATCGTCACCTGCATGACCCGGGTCCAGGGCTTCAAGCCCGAAGAGGTGAAGCGGGACGAGGTGGTGGCCGTCGCCTTCTACATCGCCAGCAAGTCCACGGGGCACAAAATCCAGGTGCGCCTCCTCTTCCCGGAGGAGCGGGAGCTTTACGCCCTCGGGGAGAAGCTCTTCTGGGCCCGCTCGGGGGCCCGGGACGTGGGGTGCGCCACCTGCCACGTGAGCTACGTGGGCCGGCGCGCCGGGGTCCTGCCCTACGCCGACGTCCTGGGCAAGGACAAGTCCTGGACCCACTGGCCCGCCTACCGCTACTCCAACGACCAGACCTGGACCATGCAGGACCGGATCCGGGCCTGCTACGGCAACATCGCCCACCCTCAGCCCGCCCTTTACTCCCAGCCCATCCTCGCCCTGGAGCTCTACCTGGCCTACCACGCAAACGGGGCCGTGGTGGAGGAGTGGCCCGCCTTCGTGCGGTGAGGAGGGAGCATGCGGAAGGTTCTCGTAGCCCTTTTTGTCCTGGCCTTGGCCTTCGCCCTGGCCCAGCGCTACTTCACCGAGGAGGAGCTTAAGCGGATTGAGACCGGAGGCAAGGCCTACGCCGAGGTTTTCGTGGGCCAAAGGCCCGACCAGGCCCTCTGCTCCATCCACCGGAACCGCCTCCCCGCCGACCTCCTCCCCAAGTTCCTGGAAGAGCAGCGCGTCCTGATCAAGTACCCCGCTTCCGGGAAGCTCATGGGGGACTGGAGGAAGGGCGGGGCCATCTTCAACGACCTGCGGAAGGCCAACTGCTTCTCCTGCCACTTTGGCTCCCCCGAACACCTGGGGGGCGACGTGGGCCCGAGCCTGGAGAAGTACGGCCTCAAGCGGGGCCAGTCGGAGGCGGTGCAGCGCTACACCTACGAGGTGATCTACAACTCCTGGGCCTACTTCCCCTGCACCGTCATGTACCGCTTCGGGGCCCAGGGCCTTCTCACCCCCGAGGAGATCGCCGACGTGGTGGCCTACCTCCTGGACCCCGAGAGCGACTTCAACACCAAGCCGGCGGTGGGGTCCAAATGAACCGCAGGGAGCTCCTTCAGCTTCTTTCCGCTTTGGCGGTCCTGGGGCCTAGGGGGTGGGCCCGGGCCCTGGAGGACCCCAGGTCCCTTTACGACCTCCCCCCCTACGGGGACGCCACCCTCCTCTACTTCTCCGACCTCCACGGCCAAGCCTTCCCCCACTACTTCATGGAGCCCCCGAACCTCATCGCCCCCAAGCCCCTCATGGGCCGCCCGGGCTACCTCACGGGGGAGGCCATCCTCCGCTACTACGGCGTGGAGCGGGGCACGCCCCTCGCCTACCTCCTCTCCTACGTGGACTTCGTGGAGCTCGCCCGGACCTTCGGGCCCATAGGGGGGATGGGCGCCCTCACCGCCCTCATCCGCGACCAGAAGGCCCGGGTGGAGGCCGAGGGGGGTAAGGCCTTGGTCCTGGACGGCGGGGACACCTGGACCAACTCCGGGCTTTCCCTCCTCACCCGGGGCGAGGCCGTGGTGCGGTGGCAGAACCTCGTGGGGGTGGACCACATGGTCTCCCACTGGGAGTGGACCCTGGGGCGGGAGCGGGTGGAGGAGCTCCTTGGGCTCTTCCGGGGAGAGTTCCTCTCCTACAACATCGTGGACGACCTCTTCGGCGACCCCCTCTTCCCCGCCTACCGGATCCACCGGGTGGGGCCCTACGCCCTGGCGGTGGTGGGGGCGAGCTACCCCTACGTCAAGGTTTCCCACCCCGAATCCTTTACCGAGGGGCTCTCCTTCGCCCTGGACGAGAGGAGGCTGCAGGAGGCGGTGGACAAGGCCCGCGCCGAGGGGGCGAACGCCGTGGTCCTCCTCTCCCACAACGGGATGCAGCTGGACGCCGCCTTGGCGGAGCGGATCCGGGGGATTGACCTCATCCTCTCCGGCCACACCCACGACCTCACCCCCAGGCCCTGGCGGGTGGGGAAGACCTGGATCGTGGCGGGGAGCGCCGCCGGGAAGGCCCTGATGCGGGTGGACCTGAAGCTTTGGAAGGGGGGCATCGCCAACCTCCGGGTGCGGGTGCTCCCCGTTCTCGCGGAGCACCTGCCCAAGGCCGAGGACGTGGAGGCCTTCCTCAAGGCCCAGCTCGCTCCCCACCAGGACCACCTCTTCACCCCCTTGGCGGTCTCCGAGACCCTCCTCTACAAGCGGGACACCCTGTACTCCACCTGGGACCAGCTTGTGGGGGAGGCGGTGAAGGCCATTTACCCCGAGGTGGAGGTGGTCTTCAGCCCGGCGGTGCGCTGGGGGACCACCATCCTCCCGGGGCAGGCCATCACCTGGGACCACCTCTACGCCTACACCGGCTTCACCTACCCCGAGCTCTACCTCTTCTACCTCCGGGGAGCGCAGATCAAGGCGGTCCTGGAGGACATCGCAAGCAACGTCTTCACCCCGGACCCCTTCTACCAGCAGGGCGGGGACGTGAGCCGGGTCTTTGGCCTCCGCTACGTCCTGGACCCCGATGCCCCCACCGGGGAAAGGATCCGGGAGGTGGAGGTGGGGGGCAGGCCCTTGGACCCGAACCGCCGCTACTTGGCCGCCGCCTACGGGGGGAGGCTGCAGCGGGTGGGGGAGGCCAAGCCGGGGTACGAGCCCAAGCCCATCTACGAGGTTCTCGCCGAGTACTTGCGGTCCGTGGGCCGGGTGCGCGTCCGGCCCGAGCCCAACGTCAAGGTCATCGGGCGCAACTACCGCATGCCGGAGGTGACGGGATGAAGCGAAAGGCGTTTCTGGCCTTGGGGTTTTTGGCCTTAGGCCTCGGGCTTTCCCAGGTGGGGCCGTTTAGGGCCCGCCTCGAGGCCGCCATCCAGACGGGGGGCGAGGCCTTCGCCCAGGTGATGCTCTCCCAGGACAAGGCCCAGGCCCTCTGTACGCAGTACCGGGACAAGCTTCCCCCCGAACTTGTCCCGGCCTTCCTCGCGGAGCAAAGGGCCCTCATCAAGTACCCCGCCTCGGGGAAGCTCATGGGCGACTGGAAGAACGGGGAGAAGGTCTTCACCGACCCCAAGCGGGGCAACTGCTACGCCTGCCACCAAGGGGACCCCCGGGAGGTCGCCTACGGGACCATGGGGCCGAGCCTCACGGGCTACGGCCAGCGCGGCCTGTCGGAGGCGGTGGTGCGCTACACCTACGAGAAGATCTACAACGCCTGGGCCTTTGTCCCCTGCTCCCTCATGTACCGGGGCGGGGTGCACGGGTACTTCACCCCCGAGGAGACGGCCGACCTGGTGGCCTACCTCCTCTCCCCTGAGTCCCCCATTAACCGGAGGTGAGCCGTGAGCGTGCGGAAGAAGCGTCTGATCTTGCTGGCCGGGGTGGCCCTGGGGGCGCTTGGGGGGCTTGTGGCCTACACGCAGCAAAGCAAGCCCCTGGACCCCTTTGAGGAGGCCATGCGCCAGCGGGAGATGTACCTTGAGACCTTCGGCATCCTCCCCGGCGACCTCTTCGTGGAGGAGGGGAAGGAGCTCTTTTACCGGAAAGGGCCCTCGGGCAAGACCCTCGAGGAGTGCGACTTCGGCCTGGGCAAGGGGGTTCTGGAAGGGGTCTACGCCGTCTTGCCCAAGTACTTCCCCGACACGGGGCGGGTGGAGGACCTGGAGAGTAGGGTCTACACCTGCATGCAGCGGGTCCAGGGCTTCAAGCCCGAGGAGATCAAGCGGGACGAGGTGCGGGCCATCACCACCTTCATCGCCTCCTTCTCCAGCAAGGCCAAGATCCAGGTGGTGCCCAAGCACCCCCAGGAGATCGCCATGTACAACCTGGGGCGGGAGCTCTGGTACACCCGCGCCGGGCCCCGGGACATGAGCTGCGCCGTCTGCCACGAGCGCTACGCCGGCCAGAGGGTGCGGCTTTCCCCGGTGAGGAGCCCCAAGGAGGGCCTCGGCAACGAGTGGCCCGCCTACCGCTTTGAGGAGGACCGCCTCTACACCTTTGAGGACCGGATTGACTTCTGCTACGAGTCCATCGGCATCCCCAAACCCGAGTTCTACTCGGAGGTCCACATCGCCCTCACCACCTACATCCTGGCCGAGGCCACCAAGGCGGGGCACTCCTTCCTGGAGCTTCCCTTCTTCACGAGGTAGCCATGCGCCGGCGGGACCTCTTGGCCCTTCTCCCCTTCCTCGCCCTGGCCCGGGGGCAGGGCGGGGCGGGGGAGGACTGGACCGAGGCCTTCGGCCGCTTCCTCAAGGCGGTGCCCCCGGCGGGCTACCTCGTCTACCCCACGGAGGCCTCCGACCTCCTCCTCTTTGAGCCCTTCATCCTGGACGTGCGCACGGAGGAGGAGCGCAAGAAGGGGTACATCCCGGGCTCGGTGCACATCTACGCCGGGGAGGTCCCGGACCGCCTGGGGGAGCTTCCCCGGGACAAGGAGGCCTTGATCCTCGTTTACTGCAACTCGGGGAGCGTTTCCGCGGTGGTGGCGGCGTTTCTGCAGGCCAAAGGCTACAAGAACGCCAAGAACATCGCCCACGGCTTCAAGGGCTGGCTGGACGCCGGCCTTCCGGTGGAGGGAGCATGAAAAGGATCCTGGTGGCGGTTCTCGCGGCGCTGGGCCTGGCCTTGGCCCAGGCCCTGGTGGTGGAGGTGGAGGGTTCCTTGGAGGACGTGGAGGCGAGGGCCCTTAAGGCCCTCGAGGCGGCGGGCCTGCAGGTGGACCGGGTCTTGAACCTGGGCGAGCAGGTCCGCCAGGTGACGGGCCCGGGCTTCCCCGAGTACCGGCTCCTCGTCCTGAAGCCGGAGAAGGGGAGCGTGGCCGCCGTGAGCAAGAACCCCATGGCGGCCATCGTCCTCCCGCCCACCGTCTTCGTGACGGGGGAGGGGGAGCGCTACCTGGTGGGCACCTTTGACCCCCACCTCCTTTTCGGGATGCTCGGGGTCTACGAGGGGGCGGTGCGGGACCTCGGCCTCAGGCTCCAGGCGGCCTTGGGAAGGCTCGGCCTGGTGCGCCGTGTGGCCCCCGCCGTGATGCCGGACCCGCAAAGCGGCCTGATGCCCGCCCTCCTCTACCGGGTCCCCCAGGCCAGCGTGGAGGAGGTGGTCCTCCTGGTGGAGACGGAGCTCACCTCGAGGGGCCTGAACCTCCTGCCCCACGTGCAGGTGGGCCCGGTCACGGTGATCATGCCCTGCAAGAGCGAGTGGGCCCGCATCATGTTCCTCACCCAGCCCGCCGGGGGGTTCGCCGCCCCTTGCCGCTTCTTCGCCATGCCCATGGGGGAGGACGTCCTGGTGGGGGCCATTGAGCCCATGCTCATGACCATCATGCCCGGCGTCCCGGGCTCGGAGGCGGTGGGGATGCTCCAGGAGGCCCGGCAGGTGATGAGCGAGGTGCTGGAGTCCGTGGGCGGGAAGCCTTACCGCCCTGGGCAATAAGAAGGAGGTTGAGGTATGGCCAAGGTGAAGCGCAGGGACCTGTTGAAGGCGGGGGCCGCCTTGGCGGCGGCCGGCACCCTGGGCAAGGGCTTCGCCCAGGAGTTCTACGCGAGCCCTCCCACCCTCCTGCCCCGCTCCCGGGCCCCCCGGGTGGTGGTGGTGGGGGGCGGCTGGGGCGGGACCACGGTGGCCCGCAAGGTCAAGCAGCAGAACCCCGGGGTGGAGGTGGTGCTCGTTGAGCAGAAGCCCATCTTCATGTCCTGCCCCATGTCCAACCTCTTCCTCGCCGGGGTGAAGCCTTTGGAGTGGCTCGTCTTTGACTACACCAACGTGGTCAAGGACGGGGTCATCTTCGTCCAGGAAAAGGTCCTGGAGATCAACCGGGACCGCCGCCTGGTGCGCACCACGGGGGGGTACCTGGCCTACGACTTCCTGGTCCTCGCCCCCGGCATTGACTACATGTACGAGGCCATCCCCGGCTACGAGGAGGCCAAGCACTTCCTGCCCGTGGGCTTCAAGCCCTTTGAGCACATCGCCCTCCGCCGCATGCTGGACCGGTTTGACGAGACCGGGGGCGAGCTCGTCATGTACATCCCCCCGCCTCCCTACCGCTGCCCCCCTGGGCCTTACGAGCGGGCGGCCATGCTGGCCTGGCGGCTCAAGACCAAGGGGGTGAAGGGGAAGGTCATCGTCCTGGACGCCAACCCCCAGCCCCTCGCCAAGGCCCCCGGGTTCCTCGCCGCCTACAACGAGCTTTACAAGGACTACCTGGAGTACCAACCCAACATGCGCATCACCGGCCTGGACTACGAGAAGAAGGTGGTGCGGACGGAGCTTGGGGACTACCCCTTCACCCTGGCCAACGTCATCCCCCCCATGAAGGCGGCGGAGATCGTGCGCCAGGCGGGGCTTGGGGAGCGGTGGGCCAACGTCCGCATCCCCTACTTCCTCTCCGAGGCCGACGACCGGGTCTATCTGGTCGGGGACATCACCGGGAACACCCCCTACCCCAAAAGCGGCATGATCGCCTACGTTTCCGGCACCATCGTGGCCCGCCACCTCACGGAGAGGCTCAAGGGCAAGCCCCTCGCCGAGATCCCGCCGGAGCTTCCCACCAACATCTGCTACTCCTTCGTGGACTCCGAAGAGGCCATCTGGGTCTCCGCCAACTACTCCTGGGACGAGGCGGAGAAGCGCATCAAGGCGCAAAGCCAGGTGGACAACCAGCGCTCCAAGGCGAACGGCGAGGCGGCCATCGGCTGGGCTTTGGGCCTCTGGAACGACATGTTCGGCCCGGCCTAAGGGCTTTTCCCCCCGCCCCTAAAAGGGGCGGGGGGTTCCCTTGCGGGAAGGGCATACGTTAGGAGGGTATATGGACCGAAGGAGGTTTTTCCGGATTCTAGGCGCGGGGGGGCTTTTGGGCCTCCTCAAGGCCAAGGCCCAAGGGCTTCCCTGGACGGAGGAGACCTTCGCCCCCACCAAGACCTTAGGGGCGCCCCTCGCCGAGTACGGGGAGCGGAGCCCCTTTGAGGCCGGGGTGGTGCGCTACATCTCCCCCAACCTCCGCACCCGCCACTCGGGGGCGAGCTTCGCCCCCCTGGAGAAGCTGGAAGGGGTCATCACTCCAAACGGCCTCCACTTTGAGCGGCACCACGCCGGGGCCCCGCAGGTGGACCCCAGGCACTACCGCCTGGTGATCCACGGGATGGTGGAAAGGCCTCTGGTCCTCACCCTGGAGGACCTGAAGCGCTTCCCCTCCGTGACCCGCACCTACTTCATTGAGTGCGCCGGGAACGGGCAAAACGGCTACCGCAACCCCCCGGACCCCGAGCTCACCGCCACCCGCAGCCGCGGCCTCGCCTCCAACGCCAGCTGGACCGGGGTGCCCCTCGCCCTCCTCTTGAAGGAAGCGGGGGTGAAGCCCGGGGCCAGGTGGCTCATCCCCGAGGGGATGGACGCCGCCATGTACACCCGTTCCCTCCCCCTGGAGAAGGCCATGGAGGACGTCCTCGTGGCCTACGCGCAAAACGGGGAGGCGCTTCGGCCGGAGCAGGGCTATCCCGTGCGTTTGGTGGTGCCGGGGTGGGAGGGGAGCATCCAGGTGAAGTGGCTCAGGCGCATCCTGGTCACGGACCTGCCCGCCATGGCCAAGGACGAGACCAGCGAGTACACGGACGTCACGGCGGACGGGCGGGTCCTCGCCTTCACCTGGGTCATGGAGCCCCAGTCCATCATCACCTACCCCTCCGGGGGCCAGCGGGTCCAGCCCGGCTTCCACGAGATCCGGGGCCTCGCCTGGAGCGGCTTCGGCCGCATCGCCAAGGTGGAGGTTTCCTTTGACGAGGGCAGGACCTGGCGAAAGGCTGTCCTCGAGCCCCCCGTGGAGCCCTACGCCTTCGTCCGCTTCAAGCTCCCGTGGTACTGGGACGGCAAGGAGGTGGTCCTCTGGAGCCGGGCCTGGGACGAGAAGGGGAACACCCAGCCCACCCGGGAGGAGTTCTTCCGGCGCTGGAGCCGGAACAACCGCTACCACTACAACGCCATCCAGGCTTGGCGGATCCTGCCGGACGGCAGGGTGGTGAACGGCGACCGCCCCCTGGGCCAAGGGGCCTTCGGCCCGGTCGGCCCCGTGGGGGGGTGCGGTGGGGAGGTGTTGGATGTTTAGGCGCGCCCTCGCCTGGGGGGCCCTCCTCGCCGCCTTGGGCCTCGCCTTGGCCGCGCGTTACGGCCTGGGCACGCCCATCTCCGAGGAGCTCGCCCGCCAGTACGACCTTAGGCCCGTGGTCCTGCCCGACGGCCGCGGCCTTCCCCCCGGGGAGGGGAGGGTGGAGGAGGGCCAAAGGATCTACGCCCAGAAGTGCGCTTCCTGCCACGGGGAGAACGGGGAGGGGTATCCCTTCAACCGCCTGGTCTCCGAGCCTTTCCCCATCACCCCGGACACGGAGCCCGTGGAGTACGCCATCGGCAACTACTGGCCCTACGCCACCACGCTCTTTGACTACATCCGCCGGGCCATGCCCTTTGGCCAGGGTGGGACGCTGACGGACGAGGAGGTCTACCACCTCGTGGCCTTCCTCCTCTACATGAACGGGATCGTTGACGCCGGCACCCCCGTGAACCAGAAGACCCTCCCCCAGATCCGGATGCCCGCCCGGGAGCTTCTGGAGCTGGACCCCGAGGCCAAGCGCCGCTTCCCCTGGCTCACCCTGCCTTAGGATGGGGGTATGTCGCTTTCCTTGACGGCGGCCTTTTTAGCGGGGGTGCTCTCCTTCCTCTCCCCCTGCGTCTTGCCCCTCGTCCCCACCTACCTCTTCTACCTGGGGGGGGAGAGGGGGCGCCCCCTCTTCAACGCCCTCTTCTTCATCCTGGGCTTTGGGGCGGTCTTCTTCCTCCTGGGCCTGCCCTTCACCCTCCTCGGGGGGCTCCTCTTTGAGCACCGCCAGACCCTGGCCCGCGTCGGAGGGGTGGTCCTCGTCCTCTTCGGCCTCTACATGCTGGGCCTGAGGCCCAGGTGGGGGGTTTCCCTCCGCTACGAGGGGGAGACCTCCCGCCCCTTGGGGGCCTTCCTCCTTGGGGCCACCCTGGCCCTGGGCTGGACCCCGTGCATCGGCCCGATCCTCGGGGCCATCCTGACCCTCACCGCCGTGGGGGGCGGGGTGGGGTTCCTCCTGGCCTACATCCTGGGCCTCGCCGTGCCCTTCTTCGTGGTGGCCCTCTTCGCCGACCGGATCAAGGGGTGGCTTAGGCGCGCCGGCCGGATCTCCCACTACGTGGAGGTCCTGGCGGGCGTGGTCCTGGTCCTCGTGGGGGTTCTGCTCTTCACCGGCACCTTCACGGCCCTCAACACCTTCTTCCTGCGGATCACCCCCGAGTGGCTCCAGAGGTACCTCTAGGACCTTTGTCCCCGGAGGCTTCGCCTAGACTGGTGAAGGCATGCTCTTGCGCCTCGAGGCCGTTTCCAAGCGCTTTGGCCGCGACTGGGTCCTCCGCGATCTGAGCCTTGCCCTAAAGCGGGGAGAGGTGGTGGCCCTCTTGGGCCCGAACGGCTCGGGCAAGACCACCCTCCTCCGCCTCATGGCGGGGCTTATAAGGCCCACCCGGGGCCGGGTGGAGCGAAGGGGAAGGCCCCTCTTCCTCCCCAACCCCCCGGCCTTCCACCGCCACCTCACCGCCCGGGAGCACCTCCTCTTTGACCTGGGTTTCCACGGGGCGCAAGGGGACTGGGAGGCGGCCTTGGCCCGCTTCGCCCTTCCCCCGGACCTTCCCCTCGCCGCCTTCTCCAGCGGGATGAAGAAGCGCCTCGCCCTCGCCCGCCTCCTCCTCCTGAGGCCCGACCTCTGGCTTTTGGACGAGCCGGAGACGGCCTTGGACCAGGAGGGGCGGAGGCTCCTTCTGGAGGTCTTGGAGGAGGCCCGGAAGGGCGCCGGGGTGGTCCTCGCCACCCACGACCGGGCCCTGGCCGAGGCGGTGGCCGACCGGGCGGTGTGGCTGGGGGCGGCGTGAGGCGGGTCTGGCTTTTGGCCCTTAGGGACCTCCGCCTCGAGGTCCGGGACCGCCTCGGGGTCCTCTCGGCCCTGGCCTTTCTCTTCGTCAACCTCTTCGTCATGGCCCTGGCCCTGGGCCCGGAGGAGGGGGCGCTCCGCCGGGCGGCCCCCGGGGTCCTTTGGGTGGCCCTGGCCTTCCTCTCCACCCTCCTCGCCACCCGGGCCTTCGGCCGGGAGACGGAGGAGGGGACGCTGGACGACCTCCTTCTCGTTCCCGGGAGCAAGGAGTGGGTCTACTTCGGCAAGCTCCTCTTTCAGCTCCTCGTCCTTTTGCCCTTGGCCCTCCTCGCCCTCTTTGGGGCCGCGGGGTTCTTCCACGTGCCCTTGGAACGCGGGGGGGCCCTCTTCCTCACCCTCGCCCTGGGAAGCCTGGGCTACGCCAGCGTGGCCACCTTCTACGCCGGGCTTTTGAGCCGCCTGAGGGGGCGGGAGGTCCTCCTTCCCCTTCTCCTCTTCTCCCTGGTGGTCCCCGTGGTCCTGGCCTCGGTGCGGGCCACGGCGGGGGTCGCCGAGGGGCTTCCCTTGGGGGAGGTGGCCCCTTGGTGGCAGCTGCTCCTCGTCTTTGACCTGGTCTACGTCACCGCGAGCGCCCTCCTCTTCCCCCTGGTCATGGAGGGGTAGGGGGGTTTACAGAAACTTCACTTTCCCTTGGCTATCCTAGGTGCTGAAGGAGGTTTGACCGATGCAGAAGACCGCGCTGCTTTCCCGCCCCGACGGCCTCACCTGGGCCTTCCTGGGGCTTGGGGTGTTGCTCCTTCCCCTGGGGCTCTACCTCGCCCTCGCCGCGCCCCCGGACGCCAACCAGGGGTATTTGGTCCGGATCATGTACCTGCACGTTCCCACCGCCTGGGTGGGGTACCTGGCCTTTTTCGTCACCTTCCTCTACTCCCTTCTTTACCTCTTCCGCCAGGACCCGCGGCACGACCGGGTCGCCGCCGCAAGCGCCGAGATCGGCCTCGTCTTCATGGGCCTCGCCCTGGTGACGGGAATGCTCTGGGCCCGGCCCACCTGGGGGGTCTACTGGACCTGGGAGCCCAGGCTCACCACCACGGCCATCCTCTTCGCCGTCTACGTGGGCTACTTCCTCCTGCGGGGGGCCATTGAGGACCCCGAGCTTCGCCGCAAGGCGGCGGCGGCCGTGGGCGTTTTGGGCTTCCTCAACGTGCCCATAAGCTACATGTCGGTCAAGTGGTGGCGGAGCCTGCACCAGACCCAGTCCATTGACCTCACCACGGGCAAGATCCACATGGCCCCGGAGATGCTCCAGGTCCTCCTCTTCCACCTCGCCGTCTTCACGCTTCTGTACCTGGGCTTCGTCCGCTTCCGCGGCCTGGTGGCGGCCCTGGAGGAAGCGAAGGAGGAGGCGTGATGGGGGTCTTCGTCACCTGGGTCTACGTCCTCACCTACCTCGCCGTCTTCGGCTACCTGGCCTACCTCTTCTGGCGGTACGGGAGGGCGCGGTGAAGGGGAAGTACCTCCTCGGCATTCTGGTCATCCTGGGCGCTTTGGGGTACATGGTCTTCGGGGGGCTTGGGCGGAACCTGGTCTACTTCCTCACCCCTTCGGAGTACCTCCAGGACCAGGCCAGGTACCAGAACCGCCCCGTCCGCCTCGGGGGGCTGGTGAAGCCCGGAACCGTCCAGTACGACAAGGACCGCCTGGAGCTCCGCTTCGTCCTCACGGACGGGGTGGCGGAGGTGCCCGTCTTCCACAAGGGCACGCCCCCGGGCATGTTCAAGGAGGGGCAGGGGGTGGTGGTGGAGGGCCGCTTCCAAGAAGGGGTCTTCCAGGGCACCAACCTCTTGGTGAAGCACTCGGAGACCTACCAGCCCCCCAAGGAAGGCTGGACCCCGGAGGAGGTGCGCAAGCTCATTGAGGAGGCCCAATGACCCCGGCCCTTCTCGGCAACCTCGGCGTGAGCCTGGCCCTGGCCTTTAGCCTCCTGGGCCTGGGCCTCGCCCTCCTCGCCTACCTCCAGGGGGACGGGCGCTTCCTAAGGGGGGCGCGGGCCCTCGTGTTTCCTGCCTTCCTCGCTGCGCTTGCCGCCTTCCTCGCCTTGGAGTGGGCCCTTCTCGTCCACGACTTCAGCCTGGCCTACGTGGCGAGGAACCACTCCACCAAGGACCCCCTCTGGGTGACCCTGGTGACCCCGTGGGCGGCCCTCGAGGGCAGCATCCTCCTCTGGGGCCTCCTCCAGACCCTCTACACCCTGCTCGCCAGCCGCAAGCCCTTGGACCCCTGGCGGGCCTCCCTGGTCCTCGCCGTGCTCTTCGGCATCCAGGTCTTCTTCTTCGGGGTCATGGCCACCATCGCGAGCCCCTTTGAGACCCTGCCCGACCCGCCTCCCGACGGCGTGGGCCCGAACCCCCTCCTCCAGAACCACTGGATGATGGCCGTCCACCCCGTCCTCATGTACCTGGGTTTCGTGGGCCTGAGCGTGCCCTACGCCTACGCGGTGGCGGCCATGGCCACCCGGCGCTACCAGACCTGGGTGGAGGAGACCAGGTGGTGGACCCTCATCGCCTGGGGCTTCCTCACCGCGGGGAAGGTGGCGGGGATGTGGTGGAGCTACGAGGTCCTGGGCTGGGGCGGGTACTGGGCCTGGGACCCGGTGGAGAACGCCAGCTTCATCCCCTGGCTCCTCGCCACGGCCTTCCTCCACACGGCCTTCGTCCAGCAGACCCGGGGGGCCTTCAAGACCTGGAACTTTGCCTTCGTGACCCTGGCCTTCGCCGCCACCCTTCTCGGCACCTTCCTCACCCGAAGCGGGGTCATCCAGTCGGTCCACGCCTTCGCCGAGGGCCCCGTGGGGCCTGCCTTCCTCGGCTTCTTCCTCTTTGCCACGGGCCTTGGCCTCGGCCTCCTCTCCCGGGTCTCCCGGGAGGTGCGGGACACCGCCCTTTTCCACCCCCTCTCCCGGGAGGGGGCGCTTCTCCTCGGGGCCTTCTTCTTCGCGGGCTGGGCCCTCGTGGTCGTCCTCGGCACCTTCTACCCCCTTCTTGTGGAGGCCTTCACCGGGGCCAAGGTGAGCGTGGGGGCCCCCTTCTTCAACCAGGTTTCCGCCCCCCTGGGGGCGGGGATCCTCCTCCTCATGGGGGTGGGGCCCCTCCTCCCCTGGCGCAGGGCCCGGGGGGAGGTTTTGCGGAACCTCCTCGTCCTTCTCCTCGCCCTCGCCTTGGGGACCCTATTCGGCCTCCTCCGGGGCTACACCTTGGGGGCCTCCTTCGCCTTGGGGCTCTTCCTCTACAACGCCGCCGCCATCTACCTCCTGGCGCGGGAGGGGGTTTTGGCCCGGGTGCGGGCGGGGCTTTCCCCCTGGGGCTTCTTGGCGAACCGCAGGCGGGTGGGAAGCCTCGTGGTCCACTTCGCCGTGGCCCTCATGGGGCTTGCCATCGCCTTCAGCCAGACCTACCGCCTGGAGAGCGAGAAGACCCTCTACCGGGGAGAGGCCTGGGAGGTGGGGGGCGTGCGCATGACCTTCCAGGGGGTGCGGGCCTTGGACGAGGGGCGGCGCTTCGCCGTGGAGGCCCTTCTAGAGACCGACCGCTTCGGGGAGGTCAGGCCCAGGCTCCACTTCTACCCCCAGATGAATAGCCCCCTTCCCGCCCCCAAGGTCATTTACACCCCGGGGAACGACTACTACTTCCTCCTCATGGACTTTGACCGGGAAAAGGGGGAGTGGGCCTCCCTAAGGCTCATCGTCACCCCCTTGGTCTTCTGGATGTGGGTGGCGGGGGGGCTCATGGCCCTGGGCACCCTTTACATCCTCTGGCCCGCGGCGAGGCCGGAGGAAGCTAGGGGGGTGAGCCCGGCGTGAGGGGGTGGCTCTGGCTCCTCGTGGTATTGGCCCTGGGAGGGCTTTTCTGGTGGGGGATGCAGCGGAACCCCGAGGAGCTCCCCTCCGTCCTGGCCAAGGAGCGGAGGCCCGCCCCCGACTTCACCCTCCCCCTCCTTCCCCCCTACCGGGCGGAGTGGGGGGAGGCCTTCCGCCTCGCCGACCACCTGGGCAAGAGGCCCATCGTCCTCAACTTCTGGGCGAGCTGGTGCTACCCCGCCTGCTACGAGGAGGCCCCCATTTTGGAGGCCTCCTGGCGCCGCCACCGGGAGGAGGTCCTCTTCGTGGGGGTGAACACCCAGGACAAGCAGGAGGAGGCCCTGAGGTTTATCGCCCAGTTCGGCCTCACCTTCCCCCAGGTCTACGATCCCCGGGGCCGGGTGGGCGTGGACTACGGGATGTACGGGGTGCCCGAGACCTTCTTCATTGACCGGGAGGGCCGGGTCCTCGCGCGGCACGCCGGGGCCATTGACGAGGCCACCCTGGCGCGTTACCTGGAGGAGGCGTTGCGATGAGGTGGGTTGTTCTGCTCATGGCCTTTCTTCTTCCCGCCCTGGCCCAGGAAGCGCCGCCCCCAGACCTTCCCCCGGAGGTCTTCCGCATCGCCCGGGAGCTCCGCTGCCCCGTCTGCCAGGGGGAGTCGGCGGCGGAGAGCAACTCGGGGGTGGCGGTGGAGATGCGCCGGATCATCGCCGAGATGCTTCAGGAGGGGAAGACGGAGGAGGAGATCAAGGCCTTCTTCGTGGAGCGGTACGGGGAGTGGATCCTCTACGCGCCCCCGAGGCGGGGGGTGACCCTTTGGGTCTGGGTGCTCCCCGTCTTGGGGCTTCTCCTCCTCGGCCTCGGCCTCTTCGCCTACTTCCGGCCCAAGCCGCTTCCCAAGGAGCTCTTGGAGGAGGCGGAGCGCCGCCTTAAGGAGCCCCCGAGATGATGGCCACCCTGTTCTTCCTCGCCCTCTTTCTCCTCGGCCTCCTCCTCGCCCTAAGGCCCCTCCTCGGCCCCAAGGAGCCCTTCCCCGAGCCCCCAAGGCGGGAGGAGCTCCTTAGGGAGCTAGAGGTCCTCAAGGAGGAGGTGGAGGCCCTAGAGGGAGAGGAAAAGAAGCGGGCCCTCGCCCGCATGGTGGAGGTGGAAAGGCTTTTGGAGGGCTACCGTCCTCCCGCCCCCCGGCCCTTCCGCCCCTGGCCCGTGGCCCTGGTCCTGGGGGCCGTGGTCCTCCTCGGGGTGGGCCTTTGGCGCTACACCCTGCCCCGCCTGCCCGGGGAGACCACCGTGACCCAGCGCCAGGAAGCCCGGGAGCTCAAAGCCCTCGCCGACAAGGCCAGGCGCACGGGAGAGGTGGAGGACCTCCTCGCCTGGGGCCGCAGGGCCTACGAGCTCCAGGCCTTTGACCAGGCGGCGGAGGCCTACCTGGAGGTCCTGAAGAAAGACCCCAAGAACGTGGAGGCGGTGCGCCGGGTGGGGATCCTCCTCTTCATGGGGGGGAGGCCCGAGGAGGCGAGGATTTTCCTGGAAATCGCCCAGGGCGCCGACCCCGAGGCCGCCGAAGGGTGGCTTTTCCTGGGGAACCTCTACTTCCAGGAAGGGCGGATGCAGGAGGCCATCGCCGCCTGGGAGAAGTACCTGGAGGCCGGGGGCGAGGCCAAAGAGCGGGTGGAGGCCCTCATCGCCATGGCCAAAGCCCAAGCCCAAGGGGGAAAGGACGGGAGGAGCGTCTACGAAGCCCGTTGCGCTGCCTGCCACGGCCTTCAGGGGGAAGGGGGCGTGGGCCCAAGGCTTAAGGGGAACCCCATCCTGAAGGTGCCTGAAGCGGTGCGGGAGATCGTCCTCCAGGGCCGGGGGACGATGCCCGCCGTTCCCCTTTCCGAGGAGGAGCTTGAGGCCCTTTTGGGCTACCTGGGAAGCCTCTAGCCATGAAGCGGCGCGACCTCGTCTTCTACCTTCCCGTGGCGGTGGCCGGGGGGTTTTTCGCCTGGTTCGGGGTGCGCACCTACAACCTCCGCTTCCGTCCCCGACCCGAGGCGGGGACGCCGACCTGGAAGGCGGGGCCCAGGGTGGCCGTGGCCCGGCTCGGGGAGCTTGGGGTGTGGCAGGCGAGGCCCTTCCTCTACCCCCTTCCCCTGGGGGAGCTCAAGGCCTTCCTCCTCCGCCTTCCCGAGCCCGCTCCCGGGGGGCTTTCCGTGGGGGAGGAGCACTACCTGGCCTTAAGCCGCATCTGCACCCACCAGGGGTGCACGGTGAACTTCGTCCCCGACCCCGAGGCGGCCTCCCTCCTCTACAACTTCCGCTACGAGAGGCCCTTTTTGGGCTGCCCCTGCCACTTCGGGGCCTTTGACCCCCTGCTTGGGGGAAAGGCCGTCTACGGCCCCCCCCGGTTTCCCCTTCCCAGGCTCCGCCTCGAGGCGGAAGGGGAGACCCTCTACGCCACCGGGCACGAGGTGCCCCTAAGGCCCATGGAGGGGGGCTAAATACCCCGCCGGGGCTTTCGCCTCGGCGGGGGCCCCAAGAAGGGGTGGCTTCAGTCCGAAAGCCGCACCCGCACGAAGCGGTCCTTGCCCCGCTGCAGGATGCGGGGCCGGGAGAGGTCCACCTGGAGCATGGGGTCGGTGAGGACCTCCCCGTCCAGCCTCAGGCCCCGGTTCTGGATGAGCCTCCTCGCCTCGGCGTTGGAGGGGGTGAGGCCCGCTAAGGTAAAAAGCCTCGCCACCCAGATCCGGCCTTCCTTCAGCTCCGAGGCGGGGATGGTGACCTCGGGGATCTCCTCGGGGATTCCCCCTTTGGCCACCTCGTCGTAGCGGGCTTCCGCCCTCCTTACCTCCTCGGGGCCCGCCTCCTTGTCCCGCCCGAAGGCCTCCCAGGCGTAGCCGAGGCTTTCGTAAAAGGCCCGGTCTATCCGGGGGGGGATCTGGGGCAGGGCGTAGGCCGCGGTGAGGAGGCGGGCGAGGACCCGGTGGGCGGGGACGGGGCCCGCCTTTAGGAGGGCCTCTATTTCCTCCTCCTCCAGGTCCGTGAGAAGCCGGAAGTAGCTCGGGAGGAGAGGGTCCGGCACCCGCATGAGCTTCTTGAACATCGCCTCCGGGGGCTCGGTGAGGCCGATGTAGTTGTCCAGGCTCTTGCTCATCTTCTCCCGCCCGTCAAGGCCCACGAGAAGGGGCATGAGGAAGCAGACCTGGGGGCTTTGCCCGTAGGCCCGTTGCACCTCCCGGCCCACCAGGAGGTTGAAGCGCTGGTCCGTGCCCCCCATTTCCACGTCGGCCCTTATGGCCACGGAGTCGTAGGCCTGGGCGAAGGGGTACAAAAGCTCGTGCAGGGAGATGGGAATCCCCGCCTCGTACCGCTTCTTGAAGTCCTCCCTTTCCAGCATCTGGGCCACGGTCATGAGGGAGGTGAGGCGCACCACCTCCTTGAAGGTGAGGCCCTCCAGCCACTCGGAGTTGTAGCGGAGCTCAAAGAGGTGGGGCTCCTGCCTGAGGATCTTCCCCGCCTGGGCCACGTAGGTCTTGGCGTTCTCCCGGGTCTCCTCCAGGGTGAGGGGGGGCCGGGTCTTGGAACGGCCCGAAGGGTCCCCGATCATCCCGGTGAAGTCGCCGATGATGAGGACCACCTTGTGGCCGAGCTCCTGGAACTGGCGCATCTTCCTCAGGACCACCGCGTGGCCCAGGTGCAGGTCGGGCCTCGTGGGGTCGGCTCCGAGCTTGACCGTGAGGGGCCGCCCCTCCTTGAGCTTGGCGAGAAGCTCTTCCTCGGGGACGATCTCCTCGGCCCCCCGCTTGAGGAGGGCCAGGGCCTCTTCCGGGGTGTGGCCGGTGCCCGCCATGTGCCCAAGTATACTTAGGCCAATGCGGACCCTGCTCTTTCTGGCCCTGGCGGCCCTGGGCCTCTACTGGTACGCCGAGCGGTACGGCCTGGCCGTGGGCTACCCCCCCTTCCTCCCCGTCTTCTACTGGAAGTACACGGGGGAGGCGGAGTACCCCGTCCGGGTCACGGGCCTCTACGACGCCTTGAAGGTGAAGGTCTCGGGGAGGCTGGAGGAGGGGAGGCTCAGGGTCGTCCTGTTGCGGGACGGCCGCAAGGTGGGCGAGCGGACCTACGGCGGCGCCTTCCAGGACGAGGTGCGCTTCGGCGTGAGCCCCGGGGCGTACCTTCTCCGCTTTGAGCTCCAGGGGGCCAAGGGCCAGGTGCGCTACGACTGGGTGACCACCAAGTTTGCCCCTTAGGCGCAGGGTGTGCTACACTGGGCCCTGGTTTGCCCCCGAGGGGGGCCAAAGGGGAGAACGATGGCGCAGAAGAAGCCCAAGAGGAACCTTTCCGCCCTTAAGCGGCACCGGCAGTCCCTGAAGCGCCGGCTCCGCAACAAGGCCAAGAAGTCGGCCATCAAGACCCTCAGCAAGAAGGCCATCCAGCTGGCCCAGGAGGGCAAGGCGGAAGAGGCCCTGAAGATCATGCGCAAGGCCGAAAGCCTCATTGACAAGGCGGCGAAGGGCTCCACCCTGCACAAGAACGCCGCTGCCCGCAGGAAGTCCCGGCTGATGCGCAAGGTCCGTCAGCTGCTCGAGGCCGCGGGGGCGCCCCTCATTGGCGGCGGCCTCAGCGCCTAAGGAGGGCGTATGGGCAAGGGCGACCGCAGGACCCGGCGCGGCAAGATCTGGCGCGGCACCTACGGCAAGTACCGGCCCCGGAAGAAGAAGTAGGCTATTCGGCCTCCTTCTCGGCTTCCCAAAGCAGGTCCCTGAGGAGCCACCCCCGTCCCGGGGGGGTTAGCTCTTCCTGGGCCAGGGCCCGGATGAGGTAGCGGCGCACCAAGCCGAGGGGGACCCCTTCGGCCACGATCTCCCCCAGGTTGCGGGAGCCGTCCAGGAGGGCGGCGAGGTGGCCGAACTCCTCCAGGGTCTTGGTCTTCCTCCCCACGTGCCGGATGCGGAGGGCGAACCAGCTGTAGCGGCGGAGGGGGTAGAGGTCGCCTTCCCGCACCCCCATGTAGGCCCGCTCCATGGCGATGATGAGGGGAACGCCCCAGGCCTTGGCCGCGGCCCGCACGCTTTTCCCTCCGAGGAAGGCGCCGTAGGGCTCCCCGGGGCGGATGGCCTCGAGGACCCGGCTCGGGGAGTCAATGAGGGTGCGGAACCGGTCCCACTCGTCGTTCACCCGGGCCCACTCCCCGAGGAGGACGGAAAAGGGCATCAGGGCCTGGGCCGCCTCCGGGGGCCTCTTGGGCACGAAGCGGAAGACTCCCTCCTCCGGGTGGAGGGGGAAGGCGAAGAGGGCGTCCGGCCCTTCCCAGTCCAGGATGCTCGCCCCCACCACCTCCCCCAGGGCGAAGCGGAGGGTGAGGGGAAGGGGCCCGGTGCGCACCTCCAGGACCCCGGAGCGCCTATGGGCGTGGACCAGCTCCAGGACCTCGGTCAGGGGGATGGCCTTCAGGTCTCCTTCCAAAAGTATCCCTCCCCTATGCCCAATACCAGCGTGCGCCCTTCCGGGCCCCGGTAGGCGGAAAGGGCCCGGATCACGGGGGCTTCCTCCCCGGCGCGCGCCAGGGCGGCCAGGGTGGGCCCCGCCCCGCCCACGAAGGCCGCCAGGGCCCCGGCCTCTAGCGCGCCTTCTATCGCCTCCAGGACCCCGGGCATGAGGTGGGCCCGGTGGGGCTGGTGGAGCCGGTCGCGGCAGGCCTCCCTCAGGGCCTCGAGCCTCCCCGAGGAAAGCGCCGCGGGCCAGAGGGCGCTTCTTGCCAGGTTGTAGATGGCGTCCTCCAGGGGCACCTCCCGGGGCAGGGCCTCCCGGGCCAAGGGGGTGGGGACCTCGTAGGGGGGGACGGCCAGGACGAAGCGCACCCCTTCGGGCCTCGGCAGGGGGATGGCCAAGGGGGGGTCGCTCAGGGCGGCCACGAAGCCCCCGTAGACCGCCGGGGCCACGTTGTCGGGATGGCCCTCGAGCCCCGCCGCCACCCGGAAGACCCCCTCCCGCCCAAGCCTCCCCCCGGAAAGCCGGTCCGCCAGGGCCACCCCGGCCACTAAGGCGGCGGAGGAGCTTCCCATGCCCCGGGCCAGGGGGATGGGGTTGAAGGCCCGCACCCGCAAGGGGAAGGGCTCTAGCCCCAGGGCCCGCATCCCGGCCCGGTACCCCTCGTGGATCAGGTTGTCTGTACCCTCCACATGGCCTTCCCCCTCGTAGAGGAAGGCGTCCTCCGGGGCGGGGTGGGCCTCCACCTCGAGGTAGAGGTCCAGGGCCACCCCCAAGGCGTCAAAGCCCGAGCCCAGGTTGGCCAGGGTGGCGGGGACGTAGAGGCGGGGGAGGTCCATGGCGCCGGGCAAAACCCCACCCGAATATACCAGGCTACCGCGGGAAGAAGGCCGGGGGCACCCTTCCCTCCTGGAGGAGCCTCCTTGCCCGGGGGAGGGCCTCCGCCACCTCCCGGGCGAGGAGCCCCACCCCCTTCTCCTCGGCCAGGAGGTCCCCGGCGAGGCCGTGGAGAAAGACCCCAAGCCTGGCCGCGTCAAAAGGCCTAAGCCCCGCGGCCAAGAGGGCGGCGATGGCCCCTGAAAGCACGTCCCCCGTCCCCCCTGTGGCCAGGGCGGGGTTTCCCGTGGGGTTCACGGAAAGCCTTTCCCCTTCCGCCACCACCGTGGGGTTCCCCTTGAGGACCACGGCAAGCCCCGTCCGCTCCGCCAAGGCCCGGGCCGCCCCCAGGGGGTCTTTGGCCACTTCCTCAGGGGAAATCCCAAGGAGCCTCCCCGCCTCCCCCGCGTGGGGGGTAAGGACGGCGGGGACGCCCGCCTTCCGGTAGGCCTCGGCCACCTCCGGGTGGAGGGCGTCCGCGTCCAAGACGGTGGGAAGGCGGGCCTCCAGGGCCTTTAGGGCCCACGCCCTCCCCCAGGGCCCCCCGCCCATCCCCACGGCCAGGGCCTCCGCCTTGAGGGGGGGAAGGGCAGGGGAGGGGACGGGGTGGAAGACGGCCTCGAGGGGCTCTAGAGGCGTGCCCTCCGGCGCCACCAGGTGCACGAGCCCCGCCCCCATGCGGTAGGCCCCAAGGGCGGCGAGGAGGGGCGCCCCGGCGTAGCGGAGGTCCTCCCCCTGGTACCCCCCTAAGACCCCCACCCGGCCCACGCTTCCCTTGTGGGCGGTGAGGGGGCGCCTGGGGAGGAGGGGCCTTAGGGCCTCGGGACTTGCCACCTCGGGGAGGTCCTCCCTTTCCAGGAGGGGCTTGGGCAGGCCGATCTCCGCCAGGTAAAGCTTCCCGCAGGCCTCCCTCTGGAAAAGGTGCGGGGTCTTGAGGGCGGCGAAGGCCACGGTGGCCGTGGCCCGCACGTGGGGGCTAAAGGGGAGGCCCGAGGGGAGGTCCAGGGCGAGGACGGGGAGGCCTGCCCGGTTCACCCGCTCCACGAGTTCGGCGTAAAAGTCCGTGAGGGGCCCTTTAAGACCGGTGCCGAAGAGGGCGTCCACCACCACCTCCCCCTCCCGGAAGGAAGCCTCCTCCAGGGGCCTTACCTCCACCCCGTGGGCGAGGAGGGCCTGGAGGGCGAGGAGGGCGTCCCCGGTTTGGCCCCCTGCGGCATAGACCCGCACCCCTACCCCCTCCAGGAGGAGGTGGCGGGCGAGGACGAGGCCGTCCCCGCCGTTATTCCCCTTGCCCGCGAGGACGAGGGCGGGGGCCTTGCCGAAGAGCTCCAGGTAGACCCTCGCCGCCTTCATCCCCGCCCACTCCATGAGAAGGAGGCTCGGGTAGCCCCGCTCCACGGCCTTCCGGTCCGCCTCCCGCATGGCCTCGGGGGTGAAGAGCCTCATGGGTTAAGGATACGATGGGGCCATGGAGCGGTTGGAGGAAGCCCGGAAGCGCCTGGAGGAGGCGAGGCGGGTGGCGGTCCTCACGGGGGCGGGCATCTCCAAGCCCTCCGGCATCCCCACCTTCCGGGACGCCGAGGGGCTTTGGAAAAACTTCAACCCCCTGGACTACGCCACCCCCGAGGCCTACGCCCGGGACCCGGAGAAGGTCTGGGCCTGGTACGCCTGGCGCATCCAGAAGGTGCGGGAGGCCAAGCCCAACCCGGCCCACTACGCCCTAGTGGAGCTGGAGAGGCGCATCCTCTCCCGGGGGGGAAGCTTCCTCCTCGTCACCCAGAACGTGGACGGCCTTCACGCCCTCGCGGGAAGCCAGAACCTGGTGGAGCTCCACGGCAACCTCCTCAGGGCCCGGTGCGAGGCCTGCGGGAAGCGGTTTCCCTTGCCGGAGGCCTTCGCCCCGCCCCCCTTCTGCCCGGCCTGCGGCCACCGGGCCCGGCCCGATGTGGTCTGGTTCGGGGAGTTTCTGCCGGAAGGGGCTTGGGAGAGGGCGGAAAGGGCCTTCGCCGAGGCCGACTTCGCCTTGGTGGTGGGCACCAGCGCCGAGGTGGAGCCCGCGGCCTCCTTGGGCCGGATCGCCTTCGCCTCGGGGGCCTACCTGGTGGAGGTGAACCCCGAGCCCACCCCCCTCACCCCCCTGGCCCACCTCTCCTTGCGGACGGGGGCGGTGGAGGGGATGGCGCTACTCCTCCCTCCTTCCCCGGAAGACCAGGCGGAAGGGCACCTCTCTTAGGCCCAGGTCCTCGCCGATGCGGTTTTTCAGGTAGTTCTCAAAGGCCCGGGTGACGAACTCCGGGTGGTTCACGAAGAAGACGAAGGTGGGCGGGGCCACCTCGGGCTGGGTGGCGTAGAGGATCTTGAGGGGCTTGCCCTTGAAGTTCGGCATCTGCACGCGGCTCGTCCAGACCGCCACCCAGCGGTTGAGCTCGGCGGTGGGGACGCGGGTCTGGTTGAGTTCGTGAAGGCGCACCGCCTCCCGGAAGATCCGGTCCAGGTTCTGCCGCGTCAGGGCGGAGGTGAAGACCCGGGGGAGGTGGTCCAGGTGGGCGAGCTTTTCCCGGAGGAGGCGCCGCATCTTGGGGGCGTCCTCCTTGTCCACCAGGTCCCACTTGGTGATGACCAAAAGGACGGGCTTGCCCCGGTCCAGGGCCTCGTTGGCGAGCTTGAGCTCCCGGTCCCCCACCTGGAAGGGGTCCACCACGAGGAGGACCACGTCCGCCTCGTCCATGGCCCTAAGGCTCCGCCGGATGGCGAGCTCCTCCACGAGGTTTTCGGGCCGCTTGCGGATCCCGGCGGTGTCCACGAGGACGAAGCGCTGGCCGCCGAAGAAGAACTCCACGTCAATGGCGTCCCGGGTGGTGCCCGGCTCCTCGGAGACGATGACCCGCTCCTCCCCCAGGATGGCGTTCAAGAGGCTGGACTTCCCGGCGTTGGGCCGGCCCACGATGGCGAGCCGGATGCCCGCCACCTCGGGCTCGGTCTCTATCTGGCGTACGGGAAGCCTCTCCCAGATGGCCTCGAGGAGCTCCTCCAGCCCCCTCGCGTGCTCGCTGGAGGTGGGGATGGGGTCGCCGAAGCCGAGGCCGTAGAGGGGGCCCAGGTAGAGCTCGTGCTTGGGGTCGTCCACCTTGGTGGCCACGAGGATCACGGGCTTCCCCTTCCTCCGCAGGTACTCGGCCACCTCGTAGTCCGCCTGGGTGAGCTCGGCCCGCCCGTCCACGGCGAAGAGCACCACCTCGGCGTCCTCCAGGGCCCGGTCCACCTTCTCCTGGATCTTCTTCTCCCACTTGTCCCCGGACCAGAGCCCCCCCGTGTCCACCAGGAGGAACCGGCCCCGGTCGGTTTCCACCACGCCCTCTTTAAGGTCGCGGGTGACCCCGGGCACGTCCGCCACCACCGCGCTCCGCTTCTTGAGGAGGCGGTTGAAGAGGCTGGATTTGCCCACGTTGGGCCTGCCCACGATGACCACCTTGTGCATGCGCCCTCCACGAAAAGGGGTGGGGAAGGCCCCACCCGGCGTTACCCTTTAGTGTACCACACGCGGTATACTCCTAGGAGGCATGCAGAAGCTCGCCCGCTTTCTCCTGAGGCTTTTCGGCTGGGAGCTTAAGGTCGCGCCCCCTCCCTCGCGGAAGTACGTCCTCATCGGCGCCCCCCACACCTCCAACTGGGACTTCGTGGTGGGCCTTTTGGCCCTTTGGGGGGCCCGCATCCGCGCCCGCTGGCTGGGCAAGAAGGAGCTCTTCAAGCCCCCCCTCGGCCACCTCATGCGGGCCTTAGGGGGCATCCCCGTGGACCGTTCCCGGCGGGAGGGCCTCGTGGACCAGGTGGCGGAGATCTTCCGCCGGGAGGAGGAGATCGCCATCCTCATCACCCCGGAGGGGACCCGGGGCAAGGCCCCCTACTGGCGCACCGGGTTTTACTACATGGCCCTGAAGGCGGGGGTGCCCATCGCCCTGGGGTACGCCGACTTCCGGCGGAAGGAGGTGGGCATCGGGGGCTACCTCTACCCGACCGGGGACATCCGCCGGGACTTCGCCGCCATCCGGGCCTTTTATCAGGACAAGACGGGCCTGAGGCCGGAGAAGCAGGGGCCCATCCGCATCCGGGAAGAGGTGGAGGAGGTGGCCTGGTGATCCCTTCCCCGGAGGAGCGGACCTGGGCGGCGGTGGCCCACCTGGCCCCTTTGGTGGGGTACTTCCTCCTCATCGGCCAGGTCCTCCTCCCTCTCGCCATCCTCTTCTTGGGGCCCAAGACCCCCTTCGTCCAGGCCCATGCCAAGGAGTCCTTGAACGGCCAGATCAGCTACACCCTTTACGGGCTGGGGCTTTTCCTCCTGGCCCTCACCGTGGTGGGGATTGTTGTTGTGTATCCCTTAGCCCTCGCCCTTTTGGCCTTGGTGCTTTGGAACATGGTCCGGGGGGCTTTGGCGGCGGGAAGGGGAGAGGTCTACCGCTACGCCTTCATCCTCCGCCTCGTGCCCTAGCCTCGAGGACCACCACCGCCAAGGCGTGGCTCCGCTCGTGGCTTAGGGAGAGGTGGGCGAAAAGCCCTTCCTCCGCCATGCGGGCTTCTATTCGGGGGGCGAAGCGAAGGGCGGGCCTTTTCCCTTCCATCCCCACCCAGACCTCCTTCCAGGAGAGGCTTTCCGGCCAGCACTTCTGGAAGGCCTCCTTGGCCGCAAGGCGGGCGGCGAGGCTCGGGAAAGGGTTTTGGCGGGCGAGGGCGTAGGCCACCTCCTCCTCGTGAAAAAGCCGCCTCAAGGCCCTCTCCCCGTGGCGGGAAAGGAGCCTTTCCACGCGGGCGATCTCCACCAGGTCGGCCCCCAGGGCGACGATCATGGGCCCATGGTATCCCTTGAGGCCTTCGGGCCTTCCGTGCTAGGGTACACGGGTGCTGCCCAAGGCCTTCCTTTCCCGCATGGCCGAGCTTCTGGGCGAGGAGTTTCCCGCCTTCCTCAAGGCCCTCACGGAGGGGAAGCGCACCTACGGCCTCCGGGTGAACACCCTGAAGCTTCCCCCCGAGGCCTTTCAGAGGATCTCCCCCTGGCCCCTACGGCCCATTCCCTGGTGCCAGGAGGGGTTTTACTACCCCGAGGAGGCCAGGCCCGGCCCCCACCCCTTCTTCTACGCCGGGCTCTACTACATCCAGGAGCCGAGCGCCCAGGCGGTGGGGGTCCTCCTGGACCCGAAGCCCGGGGAAAGGGTCTTGGACCTCGCGGCGGCCCCGGGGGGCAAGACCACCCACCTCGCCGCCCGCATGGGGGGGAAGGGGCTTCTTTTGGCCAACGAGGTGGACGGCAAACGGGTGCGGGGCCTTCTGGAGAACGTGGAGCGCTGGGGGGCCCCCCTCGCCGTGACCCAGGCCCCTCCCAGGGCCCTGGCCGAGGCCTTCGGGACCTACTTCCACCGGGTCCTCCTGGACGCCCCCTGCTCGGGGGAGGGGATGTTCCGCAAGGACAGGGAGGCCGCGCGCCACTGGGGGCCCTCGGCGCCCAAGAGGATGGCGGAGGTGCAGAAGGCCCTCCTGGCCCAGGCCTCGAGGCTCCTGGGGCCTGGGGGGGTGTTGGTCTACTCCACCTGCACCTTCGCCCCCGAGGAGAACGAGGGGGTGGTGGCCCACTTCCTCAAGGCGCACCCGGAGTTCCGCCTCGAGGACGCCCGCCTCCACCCCCTTTTCGCCCCGGGGGTGCCGGAGTGGGGGGAGGGGAACCCGGAGCTCCTTAAGACCGCGAGGCTCTGGCCCCACCGCCTCGAGGGGGAGGGCCACTTCCTCGCCCGCTTCCGCAAGGAGGGGGGGGCCTGGAGCACGCCGCGCCTGGAACGCCCTTCCCCCCTCTCCCAGGAGGCCCTGCGGGCCTTTAGGGGCTTTTTGGAGGAGGCGGGGCTTACCTTGGAAGGCCCCGTCCTTGACCGGGCAGGCCACCTCTACCTCCTCCCCGAGGGGCTTCCCACCCTCTTGGGCCTCAAGGCCCCTGCCCCGGGCCTCTACCTGGGCAAGGTGCAGAAGGGCCGCTTCCTCCCCGCGAGGGCCCTCGCCCTCGCCTTCGGGGCCACCCTCCCTTGGCCCGAGGGGCTTCCCCGCCTCGCCCTTACCCCGGAAGACCCCAGGGCCCTGGCCTTCGCCACGGGGGAGGGGGTGGCCTGGGAGGGGGAGGACCACCCCCTGGCCCTCGTGGTCCTGAAGACGGCGGCGGGGGAGTTCCCCCTGGACTTCGGCAAGGCCAAGCGCGGGGTGCTGAGGCCCGTGGGGGTGGGGCTTTGAGGCCACCCCGTGCCGGCTTGCGCCGGGGTTCCAGGTTGCGGGCGCCTAGCGGAGGAGGCCAAGCCCTTTAAGCTCCTCCCGCCAGGCGGCGAAGGCCTCCCGGAGGAGGCCTTCGGGCAAGGGGCGCACCACAAGCCTCCCCGGGGCCAGGGGCACCACCCAGTGGAGGCTTTCCGAGACCTTCTTCTTGTCCCGGAGGAGGTAGGGGAGGAGGTCTTCAAAGGCCAAAGGCGGCAGGGGAGGGGGGGAGAGCCAGAGGAGGAGGCGGCGCACGGGGGGCAAAAGGTCCTCGCCCCCGAGGGCCCTTCCCAGAAGGGCGGCGTAGAGGAGGCCGTAGGCCACGGCCATCCCGTGGGGGAGGGCGTGGCGGGTTTGGGCCTCCAGGGCGTGGCCCAGGGTGTGGCCGAGGTTTAAAAGGCGCCTTTTTCCCTTCTCCAGGGGGTCTTCCTCGGTGACCCGCACCTTCACCGCCACCGCCCTGGCCAAGAAGGCCTCGAGGCGGGGGCTTTGCGGCGTGAGGTCCTCCACCTTGAGAAGGGCCTCGTCCCCGGCGATGAGCCCGTGCTTGAAGGCCTCCACCAGGCCCTCCTTGAAGGTGGGGAGGGGAAGGGTCTTAAGCGCCCTAAGCTCGGCGTAGACCCCTTGGGGGAAGTGGAAGGCCCCCACCAGGTTCTTCCCCTCGGGCAGGTTGATCCCGGTCTTCCCCCCCACGCTCGCGTCCACGATGGCCAAGGTGGTGGTGGGGAAGGCGAGGTAGGCCACCCCCCGGAGGTAGGTGGCGGCCACGAAGCCGCCCAGGTCCGTGAGGGTCCCGCCCCCCACCACGAGAAGGGTGGCGTTCCGGGGAAGCCCCTTTTCCGCAAGCCAGGACAGGACCTTCCCGTAGACCTCCAAGGACTTCGCCGCCTCTCCCCCGGGGAGCCCCAGGAGGTGGCGCACGCCCAGGGCCTTCGCCACCTCCTGGGCGAAGCCCTCCACCCTCCGGTCAAAGAGGAGGGCGGCGGGGCCCGCAAGCGGGGGGACCTCCTTCAGGACCCCTTCCCCCACGAGGATGGGGTAGGGGACGGGTTCACGCACCTCTAGCCTCTGCATGGCGCCAGAGCTTCTCTACGATCTCCTCCACCACTTCCTCCACGCGACGCCCGTCGGTGGAGACGTGGATGTGGGCCTTGCGGTAGACGGGGGCCCGGGCCTCGAGGAGGGTCCGGATCCTCTCCAGGGGGTTTTCCACCTGGAGGAGGGGCCTTTCCCCGGGCTTGCGCATGGCCCTTTCCAGGATGGTCTCGGGGCTCGCCCATAGGGCCACCACGGGCCCGCGGCCGAGGAGGGCCTTTTGGCTTTCCGGGTCCATGAAGGTTCCCCCGCCCAGGGAGAGGACCAGGTAGTCCTTTCCCACGAGCTCCCGCACCGCTTCCTTCTCCATCCTGCGGAAGGCCTCCTCCCCGAGGTGGCGGAAGATGTCGGGGATGGAGATCCCGGTGCGCCGCTCAATGTAGCGGTCCAGGTCAATGAAGTGGAGCATGAGCGCCCGGGCGAGCTCCCGCCCGATGCGGCTTTTCCCCACCCCCATGAACCCGGTGAGGGTGACGAAGGTGGCGGGACGGGGAACCTCGAGGCGGGCCATCCTCCCATCCTACCTGGGCCGGGCTCAGTAGGCCCGCACCCGCTCCCGGTAGCGCTCCACCCGTTCCTGGATCTCCTCCATGGTGTCCCCCCCGAACTTCTCCAGGTAGGCCTGGGCCAGGACGATGGCCGAGAGGGCGCAGAGGATGACGCTCGCCGCGGGCACCGCCGTGGTGTCGCTTCTCTCCCTGGCGGCGTCCTTGGGCTCGTGGGTCACCACGTCCACGGTGGGAAGGGGCTTCATCAGGGTGGCGATGGGCTTGAGGGCGGCCCGGACCACGAGCTCCTCCCCCGTGGTCATGCCCCCTTCCAGCCCCCCTGCCCGGTTGGTCTTCCGGTAGAAGCCCCGCTCCGGGCTCCAGTAGATGGCGTCGTGCACCTCGGAGCCCCGCTTCATGGCGTTTTCAAAGGCGGGGCCGATCTCCACCCCCTTCACCGCCGGGATGGAGAGGGCCATCTGGGCCAGCCTCCCGTCCAGCTTCCGGTCCCAGTGGACGTGGCTCCCAAGCCCCGGCACGAGCCCCCGGAAGCGGGCCTCAATGATCCCGCCCAGGGTGTCCCCCTCGGCCTTGGCCTGGTCAATGCGGCGGATCGCCTCGGCCTCCGCCTCGGGGTCGGTCATGCGCAGGGGGCTTTCCTCAATGCGGGGCACCAGGTCCCAAGAGAAGGGCACCTTGGCCCACACCCCCGCCATCCCCGGGACGTACCCCACCCCCTCCACCCCGAGGAGGGAGAGGAGCTTCAGGGCCACGGCCCCCACGGCCACCCGCATGGCCGTCTCCCGGGCGCTCGCCCTTTCTAGCACGTCCCTCAGGTCCTTGTGCCCGTACTTCATGCCCCCGGCGAGGTCGGCGTGGCCCGGCCTGGCCGCGGTCAGGGCCCGTTTCCTGGGCCAGTTCCCCGGGGCGGGGTCCATGATCTCGGCCCAGTTCTTGAAGTCGGCGTTCTTGATGGCCAGGGCCACGGGGGCGCCCGTGGTGCGCCCGCCCCTCACCCCGGCGCGGAACTCCACCCGGTCGCGCTCAATGACCATGCGCCGGCCCCGGCCGTAGCCCTTCTGCCGCTTCTCCAGCCAGGGGTTGATGTCCTCCTCGCTGAGGGGAAGCCCGGCGGGAAGCCCTTCAATGATGGCGAGAAGCTCGGGCCCGTGGGACTCGCCTGCCGTGAGAAACCGCATGGGGACATTGTAGGCCAAAGGGGGGCCCACGGGCCCCCCTTGCGGAACGCCCGGCCTCTTAGGGGTTCGCCGAGGCCGTCTCCTTGAGGATGTCGGCGGTGATCACCACCAAAAGCTCCTTGTCGGTGCTCTCGTTCGTCCGCTGCTTGAAGAGTTCGCCGATCAGGGGGATGTCCATGAGGAGGGGCACCCCCTGCTGGCTCTGGTTGGACTCCTGGGAGGTGAGGCCCCCGAGGACCACGGTCTCCCCGTCTTTGACCCTGAGGGTGGTGGTCACCACCTGCTTGGTGAAGCGGTCCACGTCCCCGTCCACGGGGTTGCGCTGGACGTTCCCCGAGATCTCGGCCTTGATGTTGAGGAGGATCTGGCCGTCGGCGGTGATCTGGGGCGTGACCTCCACGATGAGCCCCACGTCAAAGGGGACCCGTTCCACCTGGTCGTTCACCACCCGCCGGATGAAGAAGGTCTCGCCGGACTGCAGGCGGGCGGTCTGGTTGTTGAGGACGGTCTGGTTCACGTCCCGGAGGGCCCGGGAGAGGCCCTGTTGCTGCAGGGCGTCCAGGGTGGCCATGATGTTGAGGGCGGCGAGGCTTCGCGTGGAGTCAAAGATGAGGGAAAGGCCCGAGTCCAGGATGCTGGCCGCCACGTTGCCGCCGGCGATGCTGTTCCACTTGAGGCCGAGGCTACGGGTCAGGTTGGACTGGACCTCCTGGATGCGCACCCGCAAGGAAACCTGGGGCACGGGCTGGTCCAGCTTGGGGATGAGGCCCTCCACCAGGGCGAGGTCCTCCTGGGTGCCGGTGACGATGAGGGTGTTGGTCCTGGGGTCGGCCACCACCGTGGCCTCCCGGGTGGGGAGGGCCTGGTTCTGCTGGCCCTGGTTTTGGGCCTGCCGGGCCTTGAGCGCCTCCTGGAGCACCTGGGCGAGCTCCACCGCCTTGGCGTTGGAGAGCTGGTAGGCCCGCTGGAACACGGGAGGGCCTTGCTCGGGGGCCCGGTCAATCTGGGCGAGGAGGCTTTCCACCTCGGCGAGCTGCTTCTCCGTGCCCCGCACCGAGAGGACGGGCTGGCCGGGAACGGTCTGGACCACGATCCCCGGCACCTCCCGGGCGAGGAAGGGGGCCACCTGCTCGGCGTTGGCGTAGCGCAGGGGGTAGAGGCGCCGCAAGGTGGCCTCCTGGGGGGCTTGGGGGGCCTGGGGGGGGACGTCCAGGGCCTTCAGGATCTCGGCGAAGAGGGCGTGCTCCGCCTCGGGGGCCTCGAGGAGGAGGGCCTTGGGGTTGCCGGGGAGGCTTTCCAGGCGGGCCCCCTTGAGGTCCTTCTCCAGGAGGGGCTTTAGGCGCTCCTGGGCCTCAGCGAAGGTGAGGTTCTGCAGGGCGTAGACCCGGCGGACGGTCTTGGGGACGTCGGCCGTCTTTAGAAGCTCGCTCAAGCGGGCGTGGTCCTCCTCGGTGGCGAGGACGATGGCCCTTTGGGGGTTGGTGGGGACCACGCTGATCTGGGCCTCGGGGAGGCGGGACTGGAGGAAGGCGAGGAGTTCGGGGAAGGTGGCGTAGGTGAGGGTGTAGGTCTTCTCCACCCGGGGCTTGGGCTGGGCCAGGGCGGGGAGGGGGCGGAAGTCAATCCCGGCCCGCTGCAGAATGTCGGAGAAGCGGGCGTGCTGCTCGGGGGTGGCGAGAACGGAGAGAACGGCCTTGAGCCTCCCGCCCTCCTCCACCACGATCCAGTTCACGTTGAGCCCCGCGGCCTCCCGGGAGAGGAAGGGGAGGAGGTCGTTCTGGACCCAGGCCTTGGCGCCCTCAATGTTGACGACCGTGCGGGGCTGGCCCTGGGCGTCCGTCTCCGTGCGCTTGTAGGCGATCTCGGGGATGCCCACGATGTAGGGCCTACGCTCCATGGCCCCCGTGCGGCTCGGGGCGTCCACCAGGGCGGTGATCACCTGGGTGGGGGCCACCACCACCACGTCGGGGGGCAGGAAGAGGTAGTCCAGGCTGTACTGGTTGCCGTAGGTGGCGAAGAGGAGGTCCCAGACCTCCCGGAAGGGCTTGCCCTGGAAGTCCAGCTTGATGTTGGGCAGGGGGGGCTGGGCCTTGGCGGGGTCCCCGCTTGGGTCGTAGGCCCGGTAGATGAGGGGCTGAAGCCCCACGCTCCTTGCCAGGGCCTCGAGGACCACGTCCAGGGGCAGGGTCTGGCCCGCCTTGACCTGGGATTCCGAGACCTTGAGGTTCACCGGGGCCTGGAAGCGGGGCTCCTCGGGAAAGCTCCCCGCAAGGGCAAAAGCCCCTAGCCCTGCGAGGGCGATCACGGCCGCACGGATCCACGCGCTCTTCATTGGCCACCTCCAGCTTGGACGAGGGACAGGCTCAAGGTTTCCTCCTTCAAGGCCAGGGTCACGCTTCCTTCCTCCACCTGGCGCACCACGGCCTCCGTGCCGGGGATGGGGCTTCCCGCCGGGACGACGAGGTAGCCCTCCTTGCTCTCCAGGATGGCCACGCTCACGGGGCCGAGCAGGGTCCCCGAGAGGCGGAGGCCCTTTTCCGCCACCAGGCGCTCCAGCGGCGAGGCCGGGGTGGGGGCCTTCTCCGCCCCCTTTTCCTCGGGCCCGGGGAGGGGGGCCTCCACGAGCGCCGTGGGCACGGCGACCTTGGGCGGCGTCTCCCTGGCCTGGGGCAGGGGGGCGGACAGCGCGGGGGAGAGGATCTTGGGCGCCGGGAGGGCGCCGGAGGTCCCGGGGATGGGCCGGGTGGCGGGGGCCGCCTGGGGGGCTTGGGCGGGGGTCTGGACCCGGACGGCGGGCCCCTCGGGGACGGGCGTGGGGCGGGAGGCGGAGGCCGGAGGTGGGGGTGGGGTTTCCACCACCAGGGGGACGAAGGGGTTCGGGGGCGGGGGCTCGGCCCGGGCCACGGGGGCAGGCGGGGGCGCCTGGGCCTCCTCTTGGGAAGAAGCGGGCGCCTGGGCCTCCTCTTGGGCCGGGGCTTCGGCCTGTGGCTTGGCCTCTTCCTGGGAGGCGAGGGGCGGGATCGGGGGGGCCTCGATGACCTGCGTGGAGGGGACCGGGGTGGGCGCTTCCGCCACCTGGGCCGGGAGGTAGAGGCCCACGTACCAAAGGGCCACGTTCCCCACGAGAAGGAGGGCCGCCAGGAGGAGCTTGGTGGACCTGGGCAGGTTGGCCCAGGCTTCCTTCAGGCGTTGCCAGGCGTTCTTCATGGGGTGCTCCCTCCCGTTTCCGCCTCCACCCCCTGGGCCAGCACGTAGACGGTCAAGGTGAGGCTGGTGGCGAGGGTGGGGTTCGCTTCCTGGCTCTGGACGCTCAGGTTGAGGCCGGAAAGGGTGCTGAAGCGGGAGAGGTCCTCCAGGCGCCGCAGGTAGGCGTAGGTTTCGGGGAAGGGGGCCTCGAGGGCCAGGGCCAGGTTCACGGCCCGCACCTCGGGCACCGGGGCCGAGGTGCGGCTTCGGGTGAAGCTTCGGACCACCACCCCGCTCGCCTCCGCGTCCTGGAGCACCTCGGAGAGGACCTCGGCGAGCCTTTCCTCCCGGGGCAGGGCCCGGAGGAAGGCGAGCCTTTGGGCCTGAAGGGCGGCGATGGTGGCGCGGAGCTCGGGAAGGGCCCGGCGGGCCTGGAGCCCGCGGTTGCGCTCTATGGTGAGGCGGTCAATCTCCTGCCGGACGGTGGCGATCTCCTGCCTCGTGGGCACGATGAGCAGGTAGTACCAGAGGAGCCCCAGGAGGGCGGTGAGGACCATGGCCAGGAGGGCCCACTCCCGCTGTCCCAGCCTAGCGAGCACCGCTTTCACCCCCCGTCACGCCCACGCGGGCGCTGAAGGTGTAAAGCCCCCGGCCCTCGTCCAGGGAGGCCCCCTGGAACTCAATGCCGAACCGGGGGGAGGTCTCAAAGGCCCGGATGAACCGGACCAGGGCCTCCCGGCTCAGGGCCTCCCCCTGGAGGGCGAACTCCACCCGGATCCGCTTGCCGTCGTAGGTGCCTTCCTGGGCCAGGCGGGCGGCCTCCTCTTCCGAGAGGGCGCGGGCGCTCACCGAGCGGAGGGCCACCTCGAGGCGCCCCCCCGCCCTGGGGATCTGGTTGATGAAGGCGGCCAGGTACTGGGACCAGGGCACGGCGTTTTTCTCCAGGCCTTCCCGGATGGCGAGGAGGGCCTCGAGGGCCTTACGCTCCTCCTGCAGGCGGCCGAGCTCGGCGATGAAGGGCCTCAAGGCCTCCACCTCCGCCTGGAGCTGGTCCCGCTCCGCCTTGGCCAGGGAGAGCTCGGTGTAGGCGGTGTAGTGGACGAGCCCCAAGACCCCGAGGACCACGAGGGCGAAGAGGAGGGCGAGGAGGCGCCACCAGCCCGGCTCCACCCGGCGCCGGAGGTTTTTGGGGAGAAGGTTCAGCCTAATCAAGGGGCTCCACCCCCCTCAACGCCAAGCCCAGGGCTACGGCGAACTCCGGCCCGATCTCCTGGAGTTGCTCCGACTCAAAGCGCTTGGGGTCCACCGCCACCGCCTCCCAGGGGTTGACGGGCTCAAAGTTCACCCCCAGGGTGTCGGTGAGGAGGGAGGCGAGCCCCCTGAGCTTGCTCCCCCCGCCCAGGAGGTAGCCCACCTCGGGCGAGGCCTCCTCCAGCTGGATGCGGAAGAACTCCAGGCTACGGCGGAGCTCCTGGGTGAGCTCCACCAGCACCGGGCGGATGGCGTCGTAGATGCGCCCCGGGCTGTAGCGCTCCCGCTCGGCGTCAAAGTCCAGGAGGAGCTCCTCGTCCTCGGTGGGGAGGGTGGCCATCCCGTAGGTCCGCTTCACCTCCTCGGCGGCGAGGAGGTCCAGGTTGAAGCTTCGGGCGATGGCCTCGGTGAAGTCCTTGCCCGAGAGGGTGAGGACGCGCACCGCCAGGGGCTTGTCCCCCCGGAGCAGGACGAGGCTCGTGCTCTCGGCCCCGATGTCCAGGGCGAGGAAGACCCGGTCGGGCTCCTCCGCAAGCCTGGCCTCCAGAGGGTAAAGCCCGGCGAAGGGCTTCACGTCCAGCACCACGGGGACGAGCCCCGCCCCCCTCAGGGCCTCGAGGACCCCCGCCACCGCCTCCTGCCGCGCCGCCGCCACCATCACCTGGACCTGCTCCCCCTCCTGCACCTCGGAGAGGGGGGTCAGGGGGGCGAAGTCCAGGACCACCTCGTCAATGGGGAAGGGAATGTAGCGCTCCGCCTCCCAGCGCACCGCCTCCTCCATCTCCTTGAGGGGCATCTTGGGGACCTGGATGGGGCGGAGGATGACCGCCAGGTTGGAGAGGGCGGTGACCACGTAGCGCTTGCGGGTGCGGGCCTCGAGGAGAAGCTCCTTGATCTCCTGGGCCAGCGCGGCGGGCTCGGCCACCATTCCCTCCATCAGGAGGCCGGGCGGGGTGGGGCGGGAGGCCAGGGCCTTGAGGGCAGGGGGGTTCCCGGACACCTCCACGAGCTTCAGGGCGGAGGCCCCGATCTCCAAGCCCAGGGCCTCAACCCTGGGTCGGAAGAGCTGGCTAAGGCTTTTGAACACACCCCCTCCTTATACCGGCGCCTTCGGGAAGGCCAACTGCGAATCCCTAGGGCTTAGCATAACGCTTTTTCTTCATCTGGCAACCCCCTAAAAAGGCTTCCTGGCCCCCCTTGGGGGCCAGGAAGCCTTTCCCGCCTACAGGCTCTTGAGCGCCTCCACCACGGCCTCGGTGAAGGCTTCCGTGGTGGCGTCCCCGCCCAGGTCGGGGGTCCTGGGCCCCCGCTCCAGCACCAGGTCCACCGCCTTCTCCACCCGCTTGGCCGCCTCCTTCTCCCCCAGGTAGTCCAGCATCATGGCCGCGGAGAGGATGGCCGCCGTGGGGTTGGCGATGCCCTTGCCGGCGATGTCGGGGGCGGAGCCGTGGACGGGCTCAAAGACCGCGGTGGTGTCCCCGATGTTGCCCGAGGGGGCGAGGCCCAGGCCCCCCACGAGCCCCGCGGCGAGGTCGGAGAGGATGTCCCCCAGGAGGTTGGTGGTGACGATGACGTCAAAGCGCTCGGGACGCATGACGAGCTGCATGGCGCAGTTGTCCACGATGATGTCCTGCACGTTCACCAGGGGGAAGTCCTTGGCCACCTCCTTGACCGTGTCCAGGAAGAGCCCCTGGGTGAGGGGGAGGACGTTGGCCTTGTGGGCGATGTGAAGGGTTTTGCGGGGCCGGCCCTCGGCGATCCTTAAGGCGGCCCGGCCGATGCGCTCGCTGGCCTTCTTGGAGATGACGGCGTCGGCGATGGCCACGTCCAGGTAGCGCCTTTCCTGCTCCACGTAAAGCCCTTCGGTGTTCTCCCGGACGATGACCAGGTCCACGCCGGGGCGGCTTCCCGGGACGGGGCGGCTCTTGGCGGGGCGGACGTTGGCGTAGAGGTCCAGCCTGCGCCTGAGGTAGCGGATCGCCCCGAAGAAGCCCGGCACTTTACGGGTGGGGCTGGTGGCGGCCCCGAAGAGGGTGGCGTGGCAGGACAGGATCTTCTCCACCGTCTCCTCGGGGACGGAGGTCCCTCTTCTCTCAAAGGTCTCCCAGCCCGCCTCCGCCTCCACGAACTCCAGGGGGAGGCCGGTGGCCTCCAGCACCCTCCGCGCCGCGGGGATGACCTCGTGCCCGATGCCGTCGCCCTCAATCAAGCAGATCCGGTACGCCATGCTTCCTCCCGGTCAGGGGTATAGCCCCTTGGGGAATATACACTACACCCCGCCTTACCCGCGCAGGGCGAGGAGGGCGAGGACGAAGGCGAGGTAAAGGAGGAGGCGGAGGGCGAGGGCCCTCCGCCGCAGGCGGACCCCGCCCTTGAGGGCCCCCTCCACCACCACGCCGACGATCCCCAAGAGGATGAAGAGGTCCCCCGGGCTCACGACCTTCCTCAGGGGAGGCAGGGGGATGACGTCCCCCAGGAAGGGGAGGCGGGTCTTCTCGTCCAGAAGCGCGTGGACCGCGTCCCCTTTGTCCCGGAGGAGGTCCGCGAACTCCCCGATGCCCGCCCGGTGGAGGGCGGTGGGGCTCACGGGCATGTGCCCCCCGTTGGCGAAGATGACGAGGGCGTTGAGGAGGAGGCCGAGAAGGACCAGGTAGAGGCTTTTGAGGTGGCGGTTCTGGTAAAGGCCGTAGCCCACCAGGAGGAGGACCAGAAGCTTGGCCAAGGGGCCGGCCACCTCCGGGGCGAAGAGGCCCCGGTAGGTCCCGTAGGCCAACCCCCCTTCCAAGAGGGCGGCCAGAAAGAAGGCCCAGGCCGCCCTGAGCTCTATTCCTCCGAGGTCCTTGGGCCGGGCTCCGAGGGCGAGGGCGAGGCCGAGGCCGAAGAGGGCTGCGAGAAGGTAGAGCGTGATACCGATCCCTCCTTTGCCGCCAGATAGGCGTGGCGGTCGCGCCAGATGGGGTTCTGCGCCCAAAGCTCGGTGAAGGCTTCCACCAACCGGGGGTCAAACTGGTGGCCGGAAAGCTCCTGGACCTCCCTCAGCGCTTCCTCGGGGGTCTTGGCCTTGCGGTAGGGCCGCCCCGCGGTCATGGCCTCGTAAGCGTCCGCCAGGCCCACGATGCGGGCCTCCTCGGGGATCTCGTGCCCGGCGAGCCGCTTGGGGTAGCCCCGCCCGTCCCAGCGCTCGTGGTGGTGCAGGATGACGTTGTAGACGAGCTGGTCAAAGGCCACCTTCCGCGCCGGAGAGAGGAGCTCGGCCCCCTTGGTGGTGTGGCTTTGGATGAGGGCGAACTCCTCGGGGGTGAGGGATCCGGGCTTGAGGAGGACGGCCTCGGGGATGGCGATCTTGCCGATGTCGTGGAGCCTGGCCGCCCGGTAGATGGCCTGGGCGTAGGCCTCGTTCCCGTCCTTGACCTTGCGGGCCAGGTCGCGGGCGATGTCCGCCACCCGTTCGGAGTGGAGGCGGGTCATGGGGTCCTTGGCCTCGAGGGCGTTCATCAGAAGCTCCAAGGTGGTGTCAAAGGCCTGCTCCAGGCGCACCTTCTCGTCCCAGTAGAAGCGGCTGTAGTAGAGGGGGATGAGGAAGAAGAGCACCGTCCACCCACCCCAGTTCCCCAGGAGGGGCGTTTCGTACGCCCGGGCGAGGAGGAGGGCGATGGGGGAGAGGAGGAGGTAGCTGAGGGCAAGCCAGCTGAAGTTTTTCCGCCACGCTTCATGCCAGGGAACGTCGTTGGCTAGGTGGATGGCGGTGGTTACCAGGGTGGTGTTGGCTAGGAAGAAGGCCAGGGAGGCCGCGGCGATGCCTACCCCGGCGGAAAGGTCCCACGAGCCGAGATATAGGGGGTTCTGCTGAAAGAACTGCCAAACCAGGGCCGCCAGGGCGGTGGCCAAAGCATTCTGGGAGCTATTAAAGAGCTCCTTGTACCAGACTTTTCGGCGCCACTGAAGCAAAAAGCTGAGAAGGGGTGGTACCCATGGGGATGTTAACGCTACCAAAGCCAGGGCAAAGATAAAAAACTGGCTCATGCTGGCGCTTAAGGGAAGGGGGACGCGAACGGATACGCTCCAAAGCATAAGCGCCCCCCAGAAGAGCAGGTCCAGGAGGCTCAAGCGGAGGGGCGCACTTCTGTAGGCCCAAAGCAAGAAACCCTCCAGGGCCAGGAAGCCCAGGAAGGCCGAAAGGACCAAAAGGAGCACCCGCGGCGGGGGAAGCTCCAAGCGTTTAAAGGCCATGGTGGCCTGAGTGTAGCAAATCCCCCTTCCCCGGTGCAAGAAAAAGGAGGCCAGCTTAGCTGGCCTCCTTCCTATTCCCAGCGAGCACTTGCTCCAGCCGCAAGCCCGAGAGCGATCAAGCTGCCGAGAAGAACCAACACACGCGCGATCAGCTTCTTCATCTTCATCCCTCCTTTTCTTCCGCTTCCGGGGGGTCGGCCCCGTCTGCTTGGCTTTCACTTTAGGAGGGGTCGTCAATACTGTCAAGAGGGGAAGAATAGGTATCAGTACGCAATAGATTGCTTCGCTCCTCACATAGTTCTGGAATGGTTAGTATCTTGCTTTAGCCTAGCACAGACCGGCGCCGCTAGGCTTGGTGGGTAAACCCAGGGGTAGGGCCTGGGGTCCTTGCGGACGTCCAGGCCCCGGCGAACCCCTACCGCCTCATACCCTCGCCTCCAAGGGGGGAGGGAAGCGTAGGCGTGACGCGCGTCGCCCCCTTCCCGCCCAGTTTAGCAACCCACCAAAGCAAAACGCCCGCTCACTTTGGAGCGGGCGCCAGGCTCGTCCTTGGTGCCGAGGGGCGGAATCGAACCGCCGACACTGCGATTTTCAGTCGCATGCTCTACCAACTGAGCTACCTCGGCGTGGCGGCCCCGACGGGACTCGAACCCGCGATCTCCCACGTGACAGGCGGGTGTGTTAACCAACTACACCACGGGGCCTTGGGTTGTTGCCGGGTCGGGGGCGTCCGACCGGGCACTTAGGATGATAATCGGGCGTGCGGCGAGTGTCAAGCTTGACCTGGAGCGAGGTTCTCGGCTACCACCGGACGCGAAAGGGGATCGGGAGGCGGAGCCTTTTGGTGGATCGGGGGGAGTCGGGCTACCGCAACCGCTTCCTCCCGGACGGCCGCATCCTCTATATGGGCGAGGGAAAACGGGGGGACCAGGAGCCCGTGGGGGGGAACCTGCGCCTTCTCCTCGCCCACCGGGAGGGTACGCCCTTAAGGGTCTTCCTCCGGGAGAGGCCCGGGGTCTGGCGCGACCTGGGGTGCTACCGGGTGGAGGGGTGGCGGTACGCCCTCTTGGAGGAGGAGGGGAGGTGGGTTTACTGGTTCACCCTCGCCCCAGGTGGATGCGGAGAAGCCCCTTGAGGGTGAGGTCCTCGTCCACCACGTCAAAGCAGGGGCAGAGGGGCCTAAGGGTCTCGGCGAACCCCCCCGTGGCGATCACCAGGGCCTCCCCGGCCTCCTCCTTGAAGCGGCGCACCATCCCCTCCACCAGGGCGGCGTACCCCAGGACGAGGCCGGAGCGGAGGGCCTCGAGGGTGTTCTTCCCCACCGCGGCCTTGGGCGGGGTGAGGTCTATGCGGGGGAGCTTGGCGGTCCGTTGGGCCAGGGCGTCCGCCGCGGTCTGGGGGCCGATGGCGATGGCCCCGCCCAGGTAGCGGTTGGGCGCCTCCACCAGGTCAAAGGTGGTGGCGGTGCCGAAGTCCACCACGATGTAGCGCCCCGTGGGGCTCGGGTAGGCCAGGGCGCCCACGGCGTTCACCAGGCGGTCGGCCCCGGCCTCCCTGGGGTTGTCTATGAGGACCTCGAGGCCCGTGTCCGCCGCCTCCACCACCCGGGCCTCCACCCCGAAGAGCCGTTCAATGGCCCGCTTCATTTCCCGCTCCACGGGGGGGACCACGCTTGCGAGGAGGGCGGCCTTGGGGGGCGGGAGGTCCTCCAGGGCGAAGAGGTTTTTCAGGATGACCCGGTACTCGCTTTCCATCCGCATCCGGTCGGTGTGGATGCGGAAGTGGGCGATGAGTTCTTCCCCGGAGAAGAGCCCTAAGGCGGTGGAGGTGTTGCCGATGTCCACCGCGAGGAGCATCAGCCCTCTCCTTCCTCCCCCTCCCAGGGCTCCAGGACGACCCGGGTGGTGATCTCGGCGTTGAGGGTGGCCGAGACGGAGCAGTACTTGGTGTGGGAGAGGTGGACGGCCCGCTCCAGGGCCTCGAGGGTCACGCCCGGCCCCGAGGCGATGTGGGTCACGGTGATGCGGGTGTAGCGCCTGGGGTGGGTCTCGGCCCTTTCCCCCTCCACCTCCACCCGGTAGCGGGCGAGGGGCTGCTTTTTCTTGCGCATGATGTCCACCACGTCGTAGGCGGTGCAGGCCCCGAGGGCCATGAGGAGGAGCTCCATGGGGCGGGGTCCGGTGGAGGGCTGGTCCCCGTCAATCATCACCTTGTCCCCCTGCTCGTTCACGCCCAGGAAGCGGTGCCCCACGATCTGGTGGACCACGACCTTCTTCGTCATGAGCCGGATTTTACCAGGCCCTCATCCGGACGGCTAGAATGGGGCGTAGATGCGCTTCCTTCTCCTCTTCCTCTGGCTTTGGGCCTGGGCTTGGGCCTTTCCCCGGGTGGGGGTCCAGGAGGGCTTCACCCGGGTCGTCTTTGACCTGCCCTCGGAGGCGGTGCGCTACACCCTGGAGCGGGGGGAGAACCTCCTCGTGGTGGTGCTCTTGGGCCTCAAGGCCCCGCCCACGGAGGAGGTGGTGAACTCCAAGGAGGTGGCCTCGGTCCAGACCCTTCCGGAGAAGGAAGGGGTCCGGGTCCTCATCCGCACCAAGGGGCCGGTGGAGGTGACCGTTTCCCGCTACAAGGACCCCGAGCGCCTGGTCTTGGACCTGAGCCTCGCGCAAAAGGCCACCGCCCCCCCTCCGCCGCCGAAGCCCAAGCCCCCCGACCCCCCTAAGCCCGTGGTCCTCCTGGACCCGGGGCACGGCGGGGTGGACCCGGGGATGGTGGGGCACGTGGTGGAAAAGGAGGTGGTCCTGGACGTGGCCCTCCGCCTCAAGCGCCTCCTGGAGAAGGAGGGGATTGAGGTCCGCCTCACCCGGGACAAGGACATGCACCTCTCCCCCGACAAGCGGGAGGACCTTTCCCGGCGGGCGGCCATGGCGGACAGCTCCCGGGTGAACCTCTTCATCTCCATCCACGTGAACGCCTCCCCCACCCGCACCGCCCAAGGGGTGGAGGCCTACTACTTCGGCCGGGCGCAGGACCCGAGGGTCGTGGCCCAGGTGATCCGGGAAAACGGCGGCGGGGAGCTGGGCCGGCGCCTCACCGAGGAGGCCAAGAGCGTGGCGGAGCGGATCCTCACGGACATCGTGGCCCAGGCGAACCAGCGCTACAGCCAGCGCCTGGCGGAGACCCTGGGCCGGAAGCTCTCCCAGGCCACGGGAAGCCCCTACCGGGGGAGTTTCCCCGGCGACTTCTTCGTTCTCCGCTACGCCAAGGTGCCGGCGGTCCTGGTGGAGATCGGCTTCGGGGACCACCCTGCCGAGGGGCGGAGGCTCGCCGAGGCGGCCTACCGGGAACGGGTAGCCCAGGGCCTGGCGGAGGGGATCCTCGCCTTTCTCGCCCAGGGGGCCTTCGCCCGCTAGGGCCTGGGGCAGGGCCTCTTGCCGGGTGGGGGGATCTTCCGGAAGGAGGCCGGATACCAGGAGAGGGGAAGGGGCGAGGCCTTGAGGGTCCAGGGCCTTTTGGGGAGGGTGAGGGGTTCCGTGCGGTAGGGAATGGGCTCCCCCGCCTCGGCCTCGAGGTCCAGGAAAAGCCCCTCCCCCTGGAAGAGGGCCCGGTAGGAGTACCCGTACGCCCAGGGAGGGTCTAGGGCCCGGAGGGAAGCCCCTGGGCCTCCCCCGTGGCGGGCTCCTTTGGGCCCGAGCCAGAGGCCCTGGAGGACGCCCGCCACCTCCGCCTCCCCCACGAGGTACGCCCCCTGCCAGGCCCTGAGGTAGTCAAAGCCGGGGCGGCGCAGGAGGCGGGCCTTTCCCCGAAGAAGTCCGGGCCAGTCCAGAACTAGGCCCTCCGAGTCCCCTTCCACCTCCAGGCGCCCCACCGCTCCCCGCTCGCCCAGGAAGCGGAGGTAGTCGTTCCCCGGGAAGCCGCTTTGGTAGCCCTGGGCGTAGCCGTCTTTGAGGCCGAGGAAGAAGGCGTCAAACCCCCCGGGGCTGGCCACGCGGCCCACCAGAAAGAGGACCCCCGCGCGGTAGAGCCCGCCGTAGGCGTACCCCTCCGCGGGCAGGGGGAGGCGGTGGGCCCGCGTCCCCTCTAGGACCAACGCCTGCCAGCCCTGGGGCCCCAGGTGGCCCCCCCAGGCGAAGCGGCCGTCGGTCCCCCAGAGGATGCCTTGGCCGCCCACCAGGGCCGCGAGGGGGCGGCCCTCGGCGTCCAAGGTGACCCGGAGGAGGCGCTCCCCTAGGTGGCCCACCGCCAGGTACCCCCCGGGCCTTCGGGCCAGGCCGTAGAGGGCGGAGTTGGCCTCCCCCTCCAGGAGGTAGGCCCCCGCGGGGCCCAGGATCAGGGCCCGGTGCCCTCCTTCCACCAGAAGCCGCCCCACCGCCACCTCGCCCAGGCCCGCGAAAAGGGCCGAGCCCAAGAGGGTGGAGAGGAGCAGGCAGGAGGGCATGGCGCTAAAAGGGGAAGGCCTTCAGGGCCTCCTGGGCCGTGGGGAAGCGCGCCTTGGGGTCGGGGGCGAGGAGGCGTTCCAGGTAAAGGGCGGCCTCCTCGCCGAGCCCCGCCACGGGCGGATGGGGTCCCCGGTCGGGGTCCAGGGAGACCTGGCCCGAGGGGTCGGCGAAGGGGTGCTCCCCGGTGAGCATCCAGTAGAGGATGATCCCGGCGGCGTAGACGTCGGCCTCGGGGCCCGAGGGCAGGCCCCGGAGGAGCTCGGGGGCGAGGTAGGCGGGGGTGCCCAGGAGAAGGGGCTTTTGGAAACGCTCCTGGGCGGGGCCCGAGAGGTCAAAGTCCAGGAGGCGGGCCTCCCCGGCGTTCACCAGGATGTTCTCGGGCTTCACGTCCCGGTGGACCAGGCCCTTTTCGTGCATGTGGGCGAGGGCGAGGAGGAGCTGGTGGAAGACCCGCATCGCCTGGGAAAACGCGGGGCTTTTCCCCATCCAGCGGCCGAGCTCCTCCCCCGGGGCGTAGGCCAGGAGGAGGGCGGGGCCTTCCTCCAGGTCCAGGGCCTCGAGGACGGGGTTGAGGTTGGGGTGGGCGAGCCTTCGCCCCACCCAAAGCTCCCGGTCCCGGCGGGGGCGGGCCTTCGGGGGGAAGAGCTTGAGGGCGTAGGGGGTGCCGAAGGGGTCAAAGGCCAGGTAGACCCGGGCCAGGGCCCCGCGGGCCAGGGGCCGCACCACCCGGTAGCGGCCCGAGAGGGTTTTGCCCACCAGGCTCACCGCCCCCACTATACCCTCAGAAAACCCGGGTACCATGGGCCCATGCGCGGCCTCGTGCTTTCCGGAGGCGGGGCGAGGGGGTTCGCCCACATCGGCGCCCTGGAGGTCTTCGTGGAGGCGGGGCTGGACTTTGAGGTGGTGGCCGGGGCGAGCATGGGGGCCATCGTGGGGGCGCTTTTCGCCGCGGGAAGAAGCCCTCAGGAGATCCTGGAGATCGCCCGGAACACCCCCTGGCTCGGGATTTTGGGCTTCTCCTTTCGGGAGGCCCTCTTCTCCCGGGGGCGGCTCAGGCGGTACCTCGCCGAGCACCTGCCCCAGGATTTCGCCGACCTCAAGCGCAGGCTCGTGGTCACGGCGGTGGAGGTGCGGAGCGGGCGGGTGGTCTACCTCTTCCAGGGCGACCTGGTGAGCGCGGTCTTGGCCTCGGCGGCCCACCCCCTCCTCCTCAGGCCGGTGCGGCGGGAGGGCCTCCTCCTCTTTGACGGCGGGGTCCTGGACAACCTGCCCGTGGACGCGGCCAGGTTCTTGGGGGCGGAGGAGGTCTGGGCCGTGGACGTGACCCCGGAGCGGAGCGTGGAAAAGCCCCCCGAGGGGGTTTTGGGCCTCGCCCTCAGGGCGGTGGACCTGATGCAGCACCACCTCACGGCAAGCCGCATGGCCCTCTACGCCCCCGAGGTCTACCTGAGGCCCGAGCTCGGGGAGGTTGCGGTGCAGGACTTCCTCCGCCTCGAGGAGGCGGTGGAGGCGGGCAGGAAGGCGGCCAAGCGCTTTCTGGAGAGTAGAGTGGGGGAGGTATGAAGGCCTTTTGGGACTACTTGTTCAAGGAGTGGTTCCGCCAGGTGGGGGAGGCCCTCCTGGTGGCCTTTTTGGTCACCACCTTCGTCTTCACCACGGTGGGGGTGGTGGGGCAGAGCATGTACCCCACCTTGAGGAACGGCGAGCGGGTCCTGGTGCCCAAGTGGGAGACCTGGCTCGTCCGCCTGGGGTTCATGGAGTGGCGGCGGGGGGAGATCGCCATCCTCAAGCCCCCGGAGGGCACCCCCTTCTCCACGGCCCGCTTCCCCGTTTTGGGCTTCTCCTTCCGGGCCTTCTTCATCAAGCGCATCGTGGCCGTCCCCGGGGACGAGGTCTACGTGGACCGGGGGGTGGTTTACGTGAACGGGAAGCCCTTGGCGGAGACCCACATCACGGACCGGATCACCCCCTGGCCCGACTCCTTCCCCGGGGTGTGCTACGAGGGGGGGCGCCTCACCCGGATCGTCACCCAGCAAGGGGATTTCCCGGTGGAGCTTCTTCCCGCCTACCTCCGGCCCCTCAAGGAGATGCTCCTCCCCCCCTCGCAGGAGACTTTGGCCCGAAGCGAGCTTGGGGAGGTCTGCGAGGTGGGGCGGATCAAGCTGAAGCCGGGGTACTACTTCGTCATGGGGGACAACCGCACCCTAGGGGGCTCGGAGGACTCCCGCACCTTCGGCCCGATCCCCGTGGAGAGGATCGCGGGGCGGGCGAGCTTCGTCTGGTGGCCCGTGGTGGTGCGGGAGGAGGGGGGCTTTAGGCTCAACCTCCGCGCCCTCGCCATCCCCCCCGCCTACCGCCTGGAGTGAGCTCACTCCAGGACGACCACCACGAGCCTCCCGGGCCCGTGCACCCCTTTGACCATTACCTGGCCGATGTCGGCGCTCTTGGAGGGGCCGGAGTGGAGGCCCAGGGCCCTGGGCAGGGTTTGGAGGTCCTGGAGGGCCTCGAGGAGGGTGCCGTAGACCCGGTTCGCCTCCACGAAGACCAGGTGGGTAGGGGGGAGGAGGTGGGCCTTGCGCCCGTCCTCGCTGGAGAGGGCCACGCTCCCCGTCTCCGCCACGGCGAAGAGGGCCCAGGAGACCCCCAAGGGGGCCTCCTCCGGGGGCAGCTCGGGGAGGGGGGGCCTGAGGTCCTGGGGGAGGGTCTTGCCGAAGGCGGCCCCGGGAAGCCCCTCGGCGAGGCGTTGGGCGAAGGCTTTGGCCTCTTCCCGGGGAAGCCTCGTGGCCTCGGCCCCGTTTTCCTGAAGGCGCCTCAGGAGGAGGTCCACGGGGTCCTCGTGAAGGGGGGTGTGGGGGTGCTCGGGGAGGAGGGCCTTGGGGCGCTCCTTTAGGGCCCGCTGCACCCGGGCGAGGATCCTGGTCCTAGCCTCCACGCTCCACCTCCTTCCAGAGCTCGTGGAAGGGCTTGGGGCTTGGCTTCAGGGGGCCCCTGCCCTCCGTCCAGGCCTTAAGGAGGGGGAGGAGGTCCTGGGGGAGGGGAAGGCCCCTTAAGCCCTTGGAGAAGAGGCGGTAGAGGGCGGGGCTTTCCATGACCTTGCGGAAGGCCCGCATGGCCCCGTGCTCCCACGAGGGGGTGAGGCCCTCCTCCACCGCCCGGTGCCGCCAGGTGAGGAGGAGCTTGGGGATGGGGATCTTCACCGGGCAGGCCTCCAGGCAGGCCCCGCAGAGGGTGGAGGCGTAGGGCAGGGGGTAGGCCTCCTCCAGGGTGAGGAGCCCGGGGTCCAGGACCGCCCCGATGGGGCCGGAGTAGACGTAGCCGTAGGGGTGCCCCCCGGTCTGGCGGTAGACGGGGCAGGCGTTGAGGCAGGCCCCGCAGCGGAGGCACCTCAGGGTCTCCCAGGCCTCGGGGTCATGGAGGAGGGCGGTGCGCCCGTGGTCCACCAGGACCACGTGGACCTCCAGGGGGCCCTCCTCCCCCTCCCTGGCGGGGCCCTGGATGAGGGAGACGAAGGTGGAAAGGCGCTGCCCCGTGGCCGCCCGGGCGGCGAGGGGGAGGAAGAGGGCGAGGTCGGCGAAGCGGGGAAGAAGCTTCTCTATCCCCACGAAGGCCACGTGGACCCTGGGGAGGGAGGTGGAAAGCCTTATGTTCCCCTCGTTCTCCATGAGGGCCAGGGTGCCGGTTTCCGCCACCAGGAAGTTGGCCCCGCTGATGCCGAGCTCGGCGGTGAGGAAGGCCTCCCGTAGCACCTTGCGGGCCACCTGGGCCAGGGCCTCAGGGGGGGCGTCCAAAGGGGTGCCGAAGCGCTGGTGGAAGAGCCTCTGGATCTCCTCCAAGGAGAGGTGGATGGCGGGGCCCACGATGTGGCTCGGGGGCTCGCCCAGAAGCTGGATCAGGTACTCCCCGAGGTCCGTCTCGTAGACCTCCACCCCCAGGGCCTCGAGGAGGGGGTTCACCCCGAGCTCCTCGGTGAGCATGCTCTTGGCCTTCACCGCCCGCTTCACCCCGTGCCGGGCCACCACCTCCCTTAAGACCCGGTGGGCGTCCTCCGGGGTCTCGGCCCAGTGCACCTGGACGCCGTTTTCCCGAAGGCGCCTTTCCGCGAGCTCCAGGTAGTGGTCCAGGTGGGTGAGGACGTGGTCCTTCACCGCCTTGGCCCGTTCCCGCCACGCCTCAATGGGGACCTCGGCGTAGGCCTTGAGGCGGTTCCTTTCAAAGTGGAGGGTGGCCCCGGTGACCGCCTCCCGCACCCCGGGCTTTTCCCGGATGAGCCTTGCCGCTTCCTTGGGGTAGAGCTTCGCCTTAGCCCGCATACGCCTCCCAGAGCAGGGTGGCGAGGGGGGCCACCCTGAGGTTCTCGCCCTTCTTGCCCAGGCGCCCCGCGAGGTGGAGGAGGCAGCCCGCGTCCGTGGAGGTAAGGACCTCGGCCTTGGGCAAGGTGGCGAGCTTCCGGTCCGCCATGGCCAGGGAGACCTCGGGGAGCTTCACCGAGAAAAGCCCCCCGAAGCCGCAGCACTCCTCCCAGGCCTCCCAGGGGAGGACCTCGGCCCCGGCGTTTTGCAGGAGGAGAAGGGGCTCCTCCCGCACCCCGAGTTCCCTTAGGGCGTGGCAGCCGTGGTGGTAGGCCACCCTCCTCCCTTTAAGCCCCTCCCCGAGCTTCTCCACCCCGAGGACCCGCACCAGAAACTGGGAGAGCTCGTAGGTCTTCTCCGCCATCGCCAAAGCCTCCCGGTTTCCGGGAAGGAGCTCGGGGTAGTGGTTCTTCACCATGCTGGTGCAGCTTCCCGAGGGCAGGACCACGTACTCCGCCTCCTCAAAGACCTCCAGGGTCCTTTTGGCGAGGGGCCTCGCCTCGTCCCAGTACCCGGCGTTGAAGGCGGGCTGGCCGCAGCAGGTCTGGCCCTCGGGGAAGTCCACCTCCACCCCCAGGGCCCTTAGGAGCCTCACCGCCGCCACCCCGGCCTCGGCGTAGAACTGGTCCGCCAGGCAGGTGATGAAGAGGGCCACGCGCATTTGCGCTCAATATACTTCCATAGGACCCGGTTTGCCTCGGGAGGCTTCGCTTCCCGGCGAAGAGAATATCTTGGGGGGAGGTGGGAGGCATGGCGCTTTGGTTGGTGCGGGCGGGGAAACGCGGTGAGCAGGAAGAGTTTGCCCTGAATAACAGGGTTGCGGTCATTGGATGGGACGACTTGCCCGACCTCTCTCAGGTGCAAACTCGGGAGGAACTTTACAATCTCTTGGAGGAGACCTATCCCGAGATTCAACGTAAAGCCCTTCTCAGCTGGCTCAGTCAAATCTGGCCTTTTGTCCGCGAGATGCAGCAGGGCGATTTGGTTGCCCTGCCCTCCAAGCGGCGGCCCGTCGTTTATTTTGGGCGCGTAAAGGGTCCTTACGTTTACAACCCTAATAACCCTGAAGGGGCCAAACACACCCGCCCCGTGGAGTGGTTCAAGGAAATACCTCGGGACAGGATTGACAGGGACATCCTCTACTCCCTGGGGGCGTTTATGACCGTGTGCCGCATTCAGCGCAACAACGCCGAGGAACGCGTCGTGCGCCTCCTCGAGGGCAAGTCCCCCGAAAAAATCAAGAACGAAGAAAAGAAAGAGGGAGAAGGCTATCCAGCGGACTTGGAGGAGTACGCCCTGGATTTGATCCGGCAACACATTGCGCGCAAGTTTAAAGGGCACCGCTTGGCTTATCTCGTGGAGGCGATTCTTCAAGCCGAGGGGTACTTCACTTACCGTTCTCCCGAGGGACCCGATGGGGGTGTGGACATTCTGGCGGGGCGGGGTCCCCTGGGGTTTGACGAGCCTAGGCTCGCCGTACAGGTGAAGTCGGGGGATGCTCCCGTGGGTGGCCCCGAGCTCAACCAGCTTCGCGGCGCCATGGGCAAGCTGAACGCCCGCGTGGGGCTTTTTGTTTCCTGGGGTGGATTTAAGGGGGCCGCCGAGAAGGAGAAGGCGCAGTCCTTCTTTGAGATAAGGCTTTGGGACGCCAACGACCTCATTCAGGCCCTACTCGCCAACTACGAAAGGCTTCCCGACGATATTCAGGCGGAAATACCCCTCAAGCGCATTTGGATCCTGCTACCTGGTGAGGAAGAAGGGTGACGCTTTCTTGGTGAAGGCTCTGAAACGCAGCTTCTTTCTGGACATCCCTCCGGGCCCTCCTTAGGCCTCCTCCTCCAAAAGGGGCAACCGCACCCTGAAGACCGTGCGCCCGGGGCGGCTTTCCACGGCGATCTCCCCGCCGTGGGCCTTGGCGATGGCGTGGGCGATGGCAAGCCCAAGCCCCGTGCCCCCTCCGGGCCCCCGGGCGAAGCGCTGGAAGAGGCGGGGGAGGAGGTCCTCGGGGATCCCGGGCCCCGAGTCCTCCACCTCCAGGAGGGCGTGGTCGGCTTCCCGGCGCACCCGCACCCGCACGCCCTCCTTCCCCGCCGCCCGGACGGCGTTGGCGACGAGGTTGCGAAGGAGCTGGAGGAGGCGGTCGGGGTCCCCGAGGACCTCGGCGCTTTCCGCCTCGGCCGCCACCCCGTACTCCAGGGCCGCCTCCCGGGCCACCTCCCCCAGGTCCACGATGTGGAGGTTGAGGTTCCGCTCCACCTCCCCCCGGGCCAGGGCCAGCAGGTCCTCCACCAGGCGGCGCATCCGCTCGGCGGTGGCCCGGGCGGTGCGGAGGGCCTCGAGGTCCATGGGGTTCCGCCCCAGGCGGTCCAGGTGGCCCAGGAGGACGGTGAGGGGGGTCCTGAGCTCGTGGCTGGCCTCGGCGAGGAAGGCCCGCTCCCGCTCCTTGGCCTCCTTCAGGGCCTGGAGCAGGGCGTTCACCGCCTCCACCATGCGCCCGAACTCGTCCTTGGGCAGGCGGTGGGGCACGGGGTCCAGGCGGTCTGGGCTTCGGCGCGTGATCTCCCGGGCCACGGCCTCCAGGGGCCGGGCGGCGAGGCGGGCCGTGAGGTAGACCAAAGCCAGGCCCAGGGGGAAGAGGAGGAGGAAGGCGCGGAGGAGGGCTTCCCGGAGGGCCTCGAGGGCGGCCTCAATGGGGCTCGTCTCCGCGGTGAGGACGAGGAGGCCCAGGGGCGTGGCCACGAGGGCGGCGGCGAAGCCCTCTTCCCAGAGGACCTCCGGGGTGGGCCCCGCCCGGCGGAGCCTCTCTGGGGGGAGGCGGTGGTCGGGCCGGGTGAGGGCGAGGGGGGTGCCGTCTTGGGCGTAGAGGTGCAGGTAAACCCCGCCCGTGGTGAGGAGGGCGCCCGCCTGGCCCTTCCGGTAGGCCTCGGCCGCCCGGAGGGCGTCCTGGGCGAGGGTGGCCTCGAGGCGCCTTTTCAGGGCCTGGTCCACGCTGCGTCCCGCCAGGTACCAGGCCCCGCCCAGGAAAAGGAGCCACAAAAGGGCGAAGGCCAGGAAGAGCCGGGCGCGGAAGGAGAGCACCTAGCCCTCCTCCTCCCTCCTTCCCGGCCGCACGGCGTAGCCCACGCCCCGGACCGTGCGCAGGTACCCGTAGGCCCCCGCCTCCCGGAGCTTGGCCCGGAGGTTGGCCATGTGAACGTCCAGGACGTTGGAGTCCTTGCCCAAGGGCCTGCCCCAGACCCTTTCCTCAATCTCGGGGCGGGGGAAGACCCGTCCGGGCCGGCTCATGAGGAGGTGGAGGAGGTCAAACTCCTTGGGGGAGAGGCGGACCTCCCGCTCCCGGAAGAAGACCTGGCGCTTCCCGGGGTAGAGCTCCAGCTGGCCCACGGCGAGGACCTCGCTCCCCTCCTTGTGCCTAAGCTGCACCTGGATGCGGGCCAGGAGCTCCGCCGGGTGGAAGGGCTTCACCAGGTAGTCGTCGGCCCCGCCCGTGAGGAGGCTCACCTTGCGGTCCACCGCGTCCTGGGCCGTGAGGACGAGGATGGGGGTGTCGTCCGTGGCCCGGATCCTTCGCGCCACCTCCGCCCCGTCCAGGTCGGGGAGGCCGAGGTCCAGGACCACGAGGTCGGGCTTGCCCTCCCGGTGCCGGATCAGCCCCTCCATCCCCGTCTTGGCCCAGTCCACCTGGAAGCCGGCCTCCTTAAGCTCGGCCTCCACGAGCCGGGCCACCTCGGGGTCGTCCTCTATGAGGAGGATCCGCTTCATGGCCAAAGCCTCCCCGGAAGGGCCACGCCGTAGGCCTCTTGGAGGAGCCGGACCAGGCTTACCCGCTCCTTCCCCAAAAGGAGGAGCACGTCCCCCTCCGCCGCCACGCCGGGGAGGACCTGGGGCTTCTTCCCGGGCACGGAGAGGAGGAGGCGCACCTCCGTCCCGGGGCGGGGGGCGAGGGGCGGGGAGAGGGGGAGGAGGCGGTTCCCCTCGAGGCGCCAGGCGGCGAAGAGGGTCTTGAGGTCGGGGGAGAGGAGCCTGAGCTCCGTCCCCGGGGGCAGGGCCTGGCCGAGGAGGGGCGGCAGGGCCGCGAGGGCCAGGCCGCAAAGCCCCAGGAGGAGGACGAGGCGGCGCTTCACGCCCTCATTCTAGGACGGCCGCTCCGCCCTTTGTGGGAGGGAGGTTAAGGGGCCTTGGGGTTTTTCCGGGAGGAGGAAGCCCGCGGAGACCACGTACTTGAGGGCCTCCTCCACGCTGATCTCCAGGGGGAGGACCTCCTCCGAGGGGACCAGGACCACCATGCCGCTTGCGGGCACCGGGCTTGTGGGCACGAGGACGGCGGTGTAGCCCTCGGGCAAGGGGGGAAGCCTCCCCCCGACGCTTTGCACCACGAAGCAGAGGGCGTAAACCCCCCGCCTCGGGTACTCGATCACCGCCGCCCGGCTGAACTTCACCTCCTGGTGGCCGAAGAGGGTGTGGGCGATCTGCTGGACGGCCTTGTAGATGTCCCGGACGATGGGGAGGAGGAGAAGGGAGCGCTCCAGGGAGACGATGAGGCGCTTCCCCAGGTAGTTTTCCGCCAGGGTCCCCACCAAATAGACCAGGACCGCGGCGAGGAAGAGGCCCACGAAGGGAAGGAGGGGCTGGTAGGCCCGGGGCACCTCGAGGCCGAAGAGCCGCAGGAAGGCCTGGATGTAGGCCCCGGAATAGGTGTAGACCCACCCTAAGAGGTAGAGGGTGACAATGAGGGGAAGCAGCGTGACGAGACCGGTGATGAGGCGCTGGCGGAGCCGCATCCCCTCCAGTCTATAAAAGGCCTAGCGCCCCTGGCCCCGGCTTTCGGCGAGCTCCTTGAGCCCCTTGAGGTCCAGAAGCTGGATCTTCCCGTACCCGGAGCGGATGTACCCTTCTCGGGCGAGCTCCCCGATGACCTTGGTCACCGTTTCCCGGACGCTCCCCACCGCGGCCGCCAGCTCGTCGTGGGTGGCCTTGAGCACCACCTTGCCCTCCTCCTCGTGGGCCAAGGGGGTCTCCGAAAGCTCCAGGAGGGCCGCGGCCATGCGGTTCTTGAGGCGCTGGGTGGCGAGGCGCTCAATCCGGCGGTAGGCCTCGGCCAGGCCCTGGGAGAGGTGCTGGGCGAGGTCCTTGAGGAGCTCGGGGTCGGGGTTTTCCGGCAGGGGCTCGAGGCGGACGTCCGTGGCGGCCTCGGCGAAGTAGATGCGCTCCTGGCCGAAGAGGGCCTCCTCGCCGAAGAAGCCCCCGGGGCGGACGAGGCGGAGGGTGAGGGCGTTCCCCTCCTCGTCCACCGCTTCCAGGCGCACCAGGCCCTCGAGGACCCGGTAGGCCCGGTCCCTCGGCCCCGGCACCCCGGGGTAGAGGATGACGTCCCCCGCCTTGAAGCTCACGGTCTCGCGCACCTGGGTCATGCCGAACCTCCTTACCCCCAGGCTAGCACGGGGGCGGGGATTTTGTAAACCTTAGGGTTGCAAAAATCGCGCCGGGCTACCCCTTCCCTAGAGGGCGCTTCTTCGCCACGGGGAGGAGGCGGTGGATGGCGATCTTCGCCCTCTCCCCCCGCCCTTCCGCCTCGGCGAGCCTAAGCCTCGCCCAAAAAAGGGCCATCTCCCAAACGGCGCGAAGCCTTTCCTCTAGGGGCACCTCCCGCCACTCCGCCCGGTCGTCGGGGGGCGCGTCCAGGGGGAACCTGCGGGCCACGGGCCGGATCTCCCTCATTCCAGCTCCTCCAAGTCCCTGAGGTCCACGGGCCGCCCAAAGGCTCGCTTGAGGGCCTTGAAGTCTTCGGGGTGGACCACGTAGACTTGGACCCCTTCCACCTCGTGCTTCAGGGCCCGGACGAAGGCCTCGTCAAAGGGGGGCGTTTCCAGGATCACCAGGTCTATGCGGTTGGGGGCGTAGCCCAGCTGGACCACGCCGGGGCTTGCCAGGTCCTCCACGGTGAGGCCCAGGTCATCCCCCCCGAAGAAGCGGCGGATGGCGGCGAGGACCCTGGGGGCTTCCTCCGCGTCCACCCAGAGGTCCAGGTCCTTGGTGAAGCGAGGCCTTCCGAAGAAGGCCAGGGCGTACCCCCCGATGACCAAGAACCGGGCTCCCTCTTGGTGGAGGGCCCGGAGGAAGCCCAGCATGTCCGGGGTCATCCCGTGTTCTCCCGAAGCCAGTCCAGGTACTCCCGGTTCCCCTCGGCGATGGGCAGGGCCACGATCTCGGGCACGGTGTAGGGGTGGAGGGCCTTGACCCTTTCCTTGAGCTTAGGGAAGGCGTGGGTGGTGGTCTTGACGAGGAGGAGAAGCTCCTGGTCTTCCACCACCTCCCCCTGCCAGCGGTAGATGGAGGTGAGGCCGGGGACGATGTTCACGCAGGCGGCCAAGCGCTCCTCCACCAGGGCCTTGGCGATGGTCCTCGCCACCTCCTCGCTCGGCACCGTGATGAGCACGACCTCTTCCATCACTTTTCCTCCTCCACCACGAAGGCGCTCGCCACCTCGTCGTCCTCCGGGAGGTTCATCACCCTGACGCCGGCGGTGGCCCGGGAGTACTGCCGGATCTCGGCCACGGGGGTGCGGATGGCGAGGCCCCTACGGGAGAGGACCAGGAGGTCCTCCCCGCCCCGGACCTTGAGCAGGGCGGCGAGCCTCCCCACCTTGGTGGAGACGGCGTAGGTGATGACCCCCATCCCGCCCCGGCCCTGGAGGGGGTACTCGGAAAGGGGGGTGCGCTTGCCGTAGCCCCGGGTGCTCACGGAGAGGAGGTCCACCATCTCCCCGGGCTTCACCACCACCAGGGAGACCACGCGGTCCTCGGGCTTCTTGAAGCGGACGCCGATCACCCCTTGGGTGTCCCGGCCCGTGGCCCGCACCTCCTCCAGGGGGAAGCGGATGGCCTGGCCCTCTTGGGTGGCCAGGATGGCCTCGTCCTCGGGATCGGAGAGGGCGACCCCCACCAGGCGGTCCCCCTCCTGGAGCCTTATGGCGATGAGGCCCGCCTGGCCCAGGTTCTGGTACTCCTTGAGGGCGGTGCGCTTGACGAGGCCCCGCTCGGTGGCGAAGACCAGGTAGCCTTCCTGGTCCAGGCCCCGCACGGAGAGGAGGGCCGCCACCTCCTCGTCCTCGGCGAGGGGGAGGAGGCTTTTCACGTGGACGCCCCGGGCCTGGCGGCCCATCTCGGGAAGCTCGTAGACCTTGAGGCGGTAGACCCGGCCCCGGTTCGTGAAGAGGAGGAGGTCGTCGTGGGCGTCGGCCACGAAGACGTGGGTGGCCTCGTCTTCCTCCTTGGTCCTGCCCGCCAAAAGGCCCTTCCCCCCCCGGCCCTGGGCCCGGTAGCTCTCCAGGGGGAGGCGCTTGAGGAAGCCCTGGGCCGTGAGGGTGATGACCATGGGCTCGTCCTCAATCAGGTCCTCGGGGTTGAAGGTCTCCTCAAACTCGGTGATGAGGGTGCGCCGCGCGTCCCCGTACTTCTCCTTGACCCGGAGGAGGTCGGCCTTGACCTCGGCGAGGAGGCGGGCCTCGTCCTCGAGGATCGCCTTCAGGCGGGCGATCTCCTCCATGAGCCCCCGGTACTCCTCCAAAAGCTTCTCCCGTTCCAAGGCCACGAGGCGCTGGAGGCGCATGTCCAGGATGGCCTGGGCCTGGGCCTCGGAGAGGCCGAAGCGTTCCATGAGGGCGATGCGGGCCTTGGGGGCGTCCTCGGAGCCGCGGATCAGGGCGATGACCTCGTCAATGTGGTCCAGGGCGATGAGGAGGCCTTCCAGGACGTGGGCCCGCTCCTCCGCCTTCCTGAGCTCAAAGAGGCTCCGGCGGCGCACCACCTCCTTGCGGTGGTCCAGGTAGTGGCGCATCAGGTCCAGGAGGGAGAGGACCTTGGGCTCCCCGTCCACGATGGCGAGGAGGTTCACCGTGAAGGAGGTCTGGAGGGCGGTGTGCTTGTAGAGCTGGTTCAGGACCACCTGGGGGTTGGCGCCCCGCTTGAGCTCAATGGCGATCCTCAGGCCCTGCCGGTCGGACTCGTCCCGGAGGCCCACGATGTCCTCAATCTTCTTGGCCTTGACCAGGGCGGCGATCTGGGCGATGAGGCTCGCCTTGTTCACCTGGTAGGGGATCTCCGTCACCACCAGGACGGGCCTCTGCCCCTTCTCCTCCACCCGCACCTTGGCCCGCACCTTAAGGCTTCCCCGCCCGGTGGCGTAGGCCTCCTTGATGCCCTTCTTGGAGAGCTTCCCCCCGGTGGGGAAGTCGGGGCCGGGGAGGTGGCGCATGACCTCTTCCAGGGTGATGGCGGGGTTTTCGATCATGGCCACCAGGGCGTCCACCACCTCGGAGAGGTTGTGGGGCGGGAGGCTCGTGGCCATGCCCACGGCGATGCCGCTCGCCCCGTTCACCAGGAGGTTGGGTATGGCGGCGGGCAGGACCTCGGGCTCCTTGAGGGAGCCGTCGTAGTTGGGGCGGAAGTCCACCGTGTCCTTGTCAATGTCCAAAAGCATCTCCGCCCCGATGGGGGAAAGCCTGGCCTCGGTGTAGCGCTGGGCCGCCGGGGGGTCGCCGTCTATGGAGCCGAAGTTCCCCTGGCCGTCAATGAGGGGGTAGCGGAGGTTCCAGGGCTGGGCCATGCGCACCAGGGCGTCGTAGATGGCGGCGTCCCCGTGGGGGTGGTACTTGCCCATGACCTCGCCCACGATCTTGGCGCTCTTCACGTGCTTGCGCCCCGGCAGGACCCCTTCCTGGTAGGCGCCGAAGAGGATCCGCCTCTGGACCGGCTTGAGCCCGTCCCGCACGTCGGGCAGGGCCCGGTCCACGATGACGGACATGGCGTAGTTGATGAAGCTCTGCTTGAGCTCCTCGGTGATTTCTACAGGCAGTACCTGGGCCATAGCGCTCCTAGAAGGCGTTTAGACGCCGTCTTCCATTATAGCACCGGGGGGCTTTGCGAATAAACGGGAAGAAATTCAGAAACCTTCGCCCCCTACCTCCAGGGTTTCCGCCAGGTAGACCAGGGCGAGCTTGTAGGAGAGGGGCCCGAAGCCGGAGACGATCCCCCGGCAGGCCGGAGCGGTCACGGAGTGGCGGCGGAACTCCTCCCGGGCGTGGAGGTTGGTGAGGTGGACCTCCACCACGGGGAGGGGTTGGGCACGGATGGCGTCCAGGAGGGCGTAGGAGTAGTGGGTGAGCGCCCCGGGGTTGAGGACGATGGCCAAGAACCCCTCCTGGTGGGCCTGCTGCACCCACTCAATGAGCTGGCCTTCGTAGTTCGTCTGCCGGAAGACCACCCCGAGGCCGAGCTCCGCCCCCCAGGCCTCGCAGAGGGCCTCGAGCTCCTCCAGGGTGGTGCGCCCGTAGACCTCGGGTTCCCGCCTGCCCAGAAGGTTCAGGTTGGGGCCGTTCAGGATGAGGACCATGGGGGCTCCTTTGCCTTCCAGGATACCCCGGGCCGGCTAAAGGCGGAGCAGGGAGAGGACCTCCACGTGGTGGGTGAAGGGGAAGAAGTCGTAGGGGCGGGCGAAGGCGAGGCGGTAGCCCCCCTGGACCAGGGCCCCCACGTCCCGCGCCCAGGTGGCCGGGTCGCAGGACACGTAGAGGATCTCCCGGGGCCGGGCCCTAAGGAGGTAGGCCCGCACCTCGGGGGGAAGGCCCGCCCGGGGCGGGTCCACCACCACGAGGTCAAAGGCACCCAGGGCCTCGGCCTTGCGGGCGTCCATGCGGAGGAAGCGGACGTTTTCTGCCCCGAGGCGCTTCCGGTCCATCTCCCCCCGGCGCACCGCCTCCTTGCTGATCTCCACCGCCACCACCTCCTCGTAGCGGGGGGAGAGAAGGAGGGAGAAGAGGCCCGATCCGGCGTAAAGCTCCAGGGCCCGCCTTCCCCCAAAGACCAGCGTGCGGGCCTCCTCCAAGAGGGCCCCCGCCGCCAGGGGGTTCACCTGGCTGAAGCTTTCCACGCTCACCGTGGCCTTGAGCGGGCCGAAGGCCTCAAGAAGGGTGCGCTCCCCGGCGAGGGGCGTAACCCGGCCCCGGAAGCGGCCCTTGGGGGAGGGCTCGGCCCAGACCACCCCGGCGAAGCCCTCCTGCACCAGGGCCTTGGCGGGGCGCTTCAGGGCCTCGGGGACCCCGCCGACGAGGCCGAGGAGGACCTTGCCCTCGAGGAGGCTTCCCCTAAGGGCCACCTCCTCCACGGGGAGGGGCCAGAGCTTGAGGACGTCAAAGGCCCAGGCCAAGGGCTCGGCGAGGAGGGGGTCCTTCTCCAGGCGGTGGAGCTCGTGGCTTTCCGGCAGGCGGTAGGCGAGCCCTCCCAGGGGGTGGCGGGCGTACTGGGCGGCGGTGCGGTAGGCGAGGGGCCTGGGGGAGGGGCGGATGGGGGCCAAGGGGGCCTCCAGCTTGGCGACCCGCTCCAGGGCGTCCCTCACCAGGGCCTCCTTCAGGGGGAGCTGGGTCTCGTAGGCCAGGGGGAGGTCGGCGGAAGGGGGTAGGGGCTCGGGGTAGCGGCCGGGGTGGGCCTCGAGGATCTCCGGGGCTTCCAGGAAGAGGGCGCCCTTTTTCCGCTTGGGCTCCCCCCGCACCAGCTCCCCGGGGAGGGCCCCCTTCACCAGGACCACCCCCCTTTCGGTGCGGCCCAGGCCGTACCCCCCGGGCACCAGTTTCTCCACGCGAAAGGTCAGCACGCCTCTACCCTAGCCCCTTTGGCGCTATGATGGAAGGGTGATCCGGGTTCTTCTGGCGGACGACCACGCCCTTTTCCGCCAGGGGCTGAAAAGCCTCCTGGAGGCCGAGGGGGACTTCCGGGTGGTGGGGGAGGCCAAGGACGGATGGGAGGCCATGCGCCACGCCCTGGAGACCAAGCCCGACGTGATCCTCATGGACATCCAGATGCCGGGCCTGGACGGGGTGCAGGCCACCCAGGCCATCCTCAAGGAGTGGCCCCAGGCCAAGGTCATCATGCTCACCATGTACCGCCAGGACGCCTACGTCTTTGAGGCGGTGAAGGCGGGGGCCCGGGGCTACCTCCTCAAGGACGTGGACGCGAGGGAGCTGGTGGACGCCATCCGCCGCGTCCACGCAGGGGAGGTGCTTCTGGACGCGGAGCTTGCCGGGCACATCATCCAGGACTTCCGCGCCAAGAAGGAGGCCAGCCAGCCCCTCCACGCCGAGCTTTCCGAGCGCGAGGTCCAGATCCTGAGGCTGGTGGCCCAGGGGTACACCAACCAGGAGATCGCCGCCGAGCTCCAGCTTTCCGAGAAGACGGTGCGCAACCGCCTTTCGGAAATTTTCCAGAAGCTTCACCTCAACAACCGGACCCAGGCGGCCCTTTACGCCATCCGGGAGGGGTTGGCGAGGCCCGAAGAGTGAGGGTGGAGGACCCGCGGCGCTACCTCCTGGAGCTCGCCCCCCTTGCGGGGGAGGAGGCGAGGGGGGAGTACGTGGCCTCGAGGCTCCCCGGGGCCCGGAGGGACGGCCTCGGCAACGTCTGGGCCGGGGAGGGGAAGGTCCTCCTCCTGGCCCACCTGGACACCGTCCTCCCCCCGAAGCCCCCGAGGCGGGTGGGCGAGCGGCTCTACGCCCCGGGGGTGGGGGACAACACGAGCGGGGTGGCCGTCCTCCTCTCCCTCCCCGAGCTTCCCGGGGTGGTGCGGGGCTTCACCGTGGGGGAGGAGGGCCTCGGCAACCTCAAGGGGGCGCGGGCGTTGGTGGAGGCCCTCTCCCCCGAGGTGGTGGTGGCCGTGGACGGGTACCTGCCCGGGGTGGTGGACCGGGCCCTGGGCTCCGTGCGCCTTCGGGTCCGGCTCCAGGGGCCCGGGGGTCATGCCTGGGGGGACAGGCGGCTTCCCCACCCCGTCTTCGCCCTGGCGGAGGGGCTTTGCCGCGTCCGCGCCCTGGTGGAGGGGCGGGAGGACGCGAGCGTGAACGCGAGCGGCCTCGAGGGCGGCCAGGCGGTGAACGCCCTCCCCCAGGAGGCGGCCTGCCTCCTGGAGGTCCGGGCCCTGGAGGAGGCGGCCCTGGCCGCCCTGCTCCAAGGGGTGGAGGCGGCCTTCGCCGAGGCCGCACGGGCCCACCGGGTCGGGCTTGCCCTCGAGGTCTTGGGCAGGCGGCCTGCAGGCCGGACCGCCACGCCCCGCCTCCTTCAGGCGGCGGAAAGGGCTTTGGCGGAGGTGGGGGAAAGGCCCCAGTGGCTTCCCGGCTCCACCGACGCCAGCGCCGCCATTGAGCGGGGCATCCCCGCCTTGGGCTTCGGGGTGTACCGGGGCGGGGGGGCCCACACCCCGGGGGAGTGGGTCCTGCCGAGTAGCCTCCTGGAGGGCCAGCGGGCCCTCCTCGCCCTCCTCCGCGGGCTTGGCGTAGGATAAGGCGGTATGCGCGTCGGCTTGGTCCACGGCTTCCTCTCCCGCCGCTACCTGGACTTCTGGCGGGCCTACCTCGAGGCCCTGGGCGTGGAGGTGGTGGAGGCCGCGCCGCCTCCCTCCGACCTCCCCTTCTGCCTTCCCGTGCAGCGCCTCCTCGCCCAGGTGGAGGCCCTGAAGGAAGCGGGGGTGGACTACCTCCTCCTTCCCGACCTGCAGGGCGGGGTGGAGTCGGAGCGGGGCGGAGGGCAGTGCCCCTGGCTTTTGGACCTGGAGGCCGCCCTCCTCCGCTACTTCCCCGGCCTGCCCCCGGTGCTCAAGGTCCCGGCGGAGCTCTCCGAGCGGGTTTTGGGCCGGGCGGGAGAGGTGGGCCAGCTCCTCGTCCGCAACCCCATGCTCGTGGGCCGGGCCTTGGACCGTACCCGGAGGCTCCTCAAGCCCCCCCCGCCCCTCCCCACGCCCCAGGGGAGCGTGGGGGTCGTGGCCCAGCCCTACCTCCTGGAGGAGCCCGCCTTCCGCCGGGAGGTGGAGGCGGCCCTGAGGGCCCACGGCCTCGAGGCCTACTTCCCCGACCTCCCCCCCGAGCGGCTTCGGGAGGAGGCGGACCGGCTTCTCCCCGTGGACCTGCCCACGGACCGGGAGCTCGTGGGGGCGATCCACTACCTGGGGCGGCTCGGCCGGGTCAAGGGCCTCGCCCTGGTGGTCTCCTACGCCTGCCCCCCCATCCCGGGCCTCATGCGCAAGGCGGCCCGGCGCCTGGGCAAGCCCTACCGCCTCCTCACCCTGGGGGAGGACTGGCAGGAGCCCCTCGCCGCCCTCAAGGCGGAGATGGAAAAGGGCAACCGGGGGGGCTAGCGCCCCCCCCGGCGGAAGGGCCGCTTACTTCTTGACCTTATCCTTCAGGGCCTTGCCGGGCTTGAAGGCGGGATACTGGGTGGCGGGGATCTTGATCTTCTCCTTGGTGCCCGGCTTCACCCCGGTGCGGGCCTTGCGCTTGCGCACCTCAAAGGTGCCGAAGCCCGTGAGCTGGACCTTGCTCCCGTTGGCCAAGGCCTCCTCCACCTTGGCCAGCAGGGCGTCCACCATGGCCTTCACGTCCTTCTTCTTGAGCCCGGTGGCCTGGGCCACCTGGTCCACCAGATCCGCTTTGGTCACCGTCTTCTTCGCAGCCATCTCTCACCTCCTCGCTTCTTTGCCCTTCCGGGCGGAATATATCACGCTTAAGGGTACTTCTCAAGGTCTGGTCTCTTTTCTATAAAAATCCGCAGCTATGTACTTTAGCGGAAGTATTAGCTCCCCCAGTACCGGGGGGGCAGAAGATCCCGTACCCGGGCCTCAATCTCCCGGGTGAGCGCTTCCAGCTCCCGGTGGGAAACCTTGGACTTCCTGGGAACCGGTATGGGGTCCCCGTAGATCACCCGCACGGGGCGGCAGGGGCGGAAGAGCTTCTTCCCCACGGGCCAGGCTTCCTCCGTGCCCACCACGGCCACGGGGACCACGGGGCTTCCCGTGCGCAGGGCGATGGCCGCCACCCCGGTCTTGAAGGGCTGGAGCTTTCCGGTGCGGCTCCGGGTGCCTTCCGGGAAGATGCCGAAGGCCATGCCCCGCTCCAGGGCGCGGATGGCGCCCTTCACGGCGCTTAAGTCCCCGCTTCCCCGCTCCACGGGGATGGCGTAGAGCCGGGGGAGGAGCCAGGAGAGGAAGGGCAGGCGGAAGACGTCCGCCCGGGCCATGAAGCTCACGGGGCGCCGGATCCCCGCCCCGACGACGATGGGGTCCAGGATGGAGAGGTGGTTCGCCGCCAGGATCACGGGGCCTTCGGCCGGGACCTTCTCCGCGCCTTCCACCCGGTAGTGGAAGAGAAGGCGGAGGAGGAAGCGGGCCAGGCGCCAGGAGGCCCGGTAGACGGGGTTGGGCTGGGCTGCGCTCACGGGGCCTAGTCTAAGGCCTTGAGGGCCCGGCCCGCCTCCAGGTGGGCGAGGCGGAGGGGCTCGGGGAGGCGGAAGCGGGTGGGCAGGCGGCGCACGAAGCGGAGGGCCTCCTCGAGGCCCACCCGGTGCCCGGGGGAGACGTAGAGGGGCTTCACCCCCGTGCGGCTCCGGTAGACGTAGCCCAGCGGGCGGCCGTCCGGGGCGAGGAGGCGCACCGCCGCCCCCTTTTCCTCGGGCAAGGGGGCTTCGGGCCTGCCGTAGAGGAGGCGCTTGGCCACGCCCACGCTGGGAAGGTCCAGGTGGACCCCCAGGTGGCTCGCGATCCCCAGGCCCCGGGGGTGGGCCACCCCCTGGCCGTCCACCAGGAGGGCCTCCGGGGCCTCGGGAAGGGCGGCGAGGGCCTCCAGGTAGGCCGGGGCCTCGCGGAAGGAGAGGAGGCCGGGGACGTAGGGGAAGAGGGCCTCCTCGGGGAGGAGGGCGGTGGCCACGTGGAGGGGGCCTTTTTCCAGGTCGTAGAGGAGGGCCACGGCCACGAGGGGCCGGCCCCGCTTGTGGGAGGCGTCCAGGGCGGCGATCCGCCGCACCCCCTCTAGGCTTCCCGCAAGCCGCACCTTTTTCGCCAGGGCCCGCTGCAGGGCCAGGGCCTCCTCGGGGTGGGCGGGCTTGGGGAAGGGGGGCGGGCGCACGGCCTAGGTGACCTCCCGGAGGCGCTCCAGAAGCCCGTGGTCCCCGGGGTCCACTCCGTAGAGGAGGGCGAGGTAGTAGGCGGTCCAGGCCATCCGGTACCAGAGGGCCATGACCTGGGCGAGGCGGTTGGCCCCCGTGGCGGGGACCTCGGCCAAGGCGTCCACGCGGGACTCCAGGATCTCCTTGGCCAAGGCCGCCTCCTCCCCCGGGCCCAGGAGGACCGCCGCCAGGGGGTCCCCTTGCTCGTGGCGGGCCTCGAGGCCCACGAGGAAGAACTCCAGGGCGCTCGGGGGCGGGGTTAGGGAGAGGCTTTTGGCCACGCGGGCGAAGAGGGTCTGCACCGCCCCCTCCAGGGGCCGGAAGAGGGGGCTATAGAAGAGGGGGAGGCGCTCCAGGAGGGTGTAGGCCAGGAACTTGGCCGGGTTCTCCTCCACGGGCACCTCGGGGCCCAAGCGGCGCCTTTCCTCCAGGAGGGCCTCGTCCACGGAGCGGAGCACCTCCTCCCGGCCCGTGGCCAGGAGGAGGAAGCGGAGGTAGCGGTAGGGGGCGAGGGGGCTTGGGGGGATGTGGACCTCCACCCCGGGCCGGAAGCCCACCCGCACCACCCTGGCCCGCCCCGTCTCCGCCAGGAGGGCCATCCCCGCCGCCTCCCCCAGGTCGTACCCTCCCTCGAGGAGGAAGAGGGTCCCCTCCTCCCCCCAGTCGGGGAGGCCGGAGAGGAGGGCGGCGAACTGCCCCTCCCCGTAGCCCAAGGCGGCGTGGGGCCCCGGGTAGGCCTCCCCGGGGACGGGGCCCGTGCCCACCAGGTCCCTAAGCTCCAGGGCGAGCCCCGTGCGGTCTACAAGGTAGGTCTCCTCGCGGTCCAGGTCGCGCATATCCCTTATGCTAAGCCCGTGAGGCGGTTGGAGCCCAAACCCGTGGCGCGGATCTGGGGGGGAAGCGGCCTCGGCTTCGGCCCCGGGATCGGGGAGGTCTGGCTTGCCGAGGCCCCCCTGCTCGTGAAGCTCCTTGACCCCGCGGACTGGCTTTCCGTCCAGGTCCACCCGCCCCACGAGTACGCCCTCCGGGTGGAGGGGAAGCCGGGGAAGTACGAGGCCTGGTACGTCCTCTCCCCGGGGGAGCTGGTCTACGGCCTGGCCCGCCCCGTGAGCCGGGAGGAGCTTCGGGAAAGGGCCTTGGCCGGGACCCTGGAGGAGGTGCTGCGCCGCGTCCGGGTGGAGCCGGGCCAGGTCCTCTACCTGCCCGCGGGGACGATCCACGCCCTGGGCCCGGGGGTCCGGGTCTACGAGGTCCAGACCCCCTCGGACCTCACCTACCGCCTCTACGACTACGGCAGGCCGCGGGAGCTCCACCTGGAGAAGGCCCTGGACGTGGCCATCCTGGAGCCCACCCCCCTCACCCTGCCCCCGCCCGAGCCGGTCTTGGGCGGGGAGAGGCTCCTTTCCACCCCCTTCTTTGACCTTTTGCGCTACCCCTTGGCGGGGAAGCTTTGGGTGCGGGCGGAGGGCCCCACCCTCCTCACCCTCCTCGAGGGGGAGGCCCGGCTTAAGGAGGAGGTCTTGCGGCCGCCCGCCACCCTCCTTTTGGAGCCCGGGGAGGAGGCGGTCTTCCGGGGCGAGGGGCTCTGGCTTGCCGCCCTGGCCAAGGAGGGGGCGTGATACCACCCCATGCTGGCTTGCGCCAGCATGGGGGCCCCGGCAAAAGGTCCCTAGGGAGCTTCCCTGGGCCAGTCGGGCGAAGGAAACCGGAAGAAAGGGTATGAGGCCGCATGGGGGTCCCGAAGGAAGGCTTCCCAGGCCAGAAGGGCAAGAGAGGGTATGCGCTGGACGAAGGAGGAGCTTGACCGGTACCACCGGCAGATGATCCTGCCCCAGGTGGGCCCTGAGGGGCAGGAGCGGCTGAAACGGGCCTCGGTGGTGGTGGTGGGGGCCGGAGGGCTCGGGGTCCCCGTCCTCCAGTACCTGGTGGCGGCCGGGGTGGGGCGGGTGGGGGTGGTGGAGATGGACCGGGTGGAGGTGTCCAACCTCCACCGCCAGGTGCTCTACACCACCGAGGACGTGGGCGAGCCCAAGGCCCTGGTGGCCCAGAAGCGGCTCCAGGCCCTGAACCCCCTGGTCCGGGTGGAGGCCTACCCGGTGCGCCTCACCTCGGAGAACGCCCTGGAGATCCTCAGGCCCTACGACCTCGTGGTGGACGCCTCGGACAACTTCCCCACCCGCTACCTGGTGAACGACGCCGCCGTCCTCCTCGGCAAGCCCCTGGTCTTTGGGGCCATCTACCAGTTTGACGGCCAGGTGGCCGTCTTCCACCACCCCACCCTCCATGGGGAGATGGGGCCGTGCTACCGCTGCCTCTTCCCCAAGCCGCCCCCGCCCGGGGCGGTGCCCTCCTGCGCCGAGGCTGGGGTCTTCGGGGTTCTGCCGGCGGTGGTGGGGAGCCTGATGGCCGCCGAGGCCCTCAAGGTTCTTTTGGGGATCGGTAAGCCCCTGGCGGGACACCTCCTGCTCTACGACGCCCTCGAGGCCGGCTTCCGCAAGCTCACGGTGCGGCGCAACCCCCGTTGCCCCGTCTGCGGGGACGAGCCCACCCAGAGGGAGCTCGTGGACTACGAGGCCTTCTGCGGCCTGGGCTGAGGCTACTCCTCCCCGCGGGCGAAGGGGTATGATGCACTCGGTGCACCCCTGGGGTGCGGACAAGGAGGCAGCATGGAAGTGGCACGCGGTCTGGAAGGCGTTCTCTTCACGGAAAGCCGGATGTGCTACATTGACGGCCAGCAGGGGAAGCTCTACTACTACGGCATTCCCATCCAGGAGCTGGCGGAGAAGAGCAGCTTTGAGGAAACCACCTTCCTCCTCCTCCACGGGAGACTGCCGCGAAGGCAGGAGCTGGAGGAGTTCTCGGCCGCCCTCGCCCGGCGCCGCGCCCTGCCCGCCCACCTTCTGGAGTCCTTCAAGCGCTACCCCGTCTCCGCCCACCCCATGAGCTTCCTGCGCACGGCGGTCTCCGAGTTCGGGATGCTGGACCCCACCGAGGGGGACATCTCCCGGGAGGCCCTCTACGAGAAGGGGCTTGACCTCATCGCCAAGTTCGCCACCATCGTGGCCGCCAACAAGCGCCTCAAGGAGGGCAAGGAGCCCATCCCTCCCCGGGAGGACCTCTCCCACGCCGCCAACTTCCTCTACATGGCGAACGGGGTGGAGCCCTCCCCCGAGCAGGCCCGCCTCATGGACGCGGCCCTCATCCTCCACGCCGAGCACGGCTTCAACGCCAGCACCTTCACCGCCATCGCCGCCTTCTCCACGGAGACCGACCTCTACTCGGCCATCACCGCCGCCGTGGCCTCCCTGAAGGGGCCGCGCCACGGCGGGGCCAACGAGGCCGTGATGCGCATGATCCAGGAGATCGGCACCCCCGAGCGGGCCCGGGAGTGGGTGCGGGAGAAGCTGGCCAAGAAGGAGCGCATCATGGGCATGGGCCACCGGGTCTACAAGGCCTTTGACCCCAGGGCCGGGGTCCTGGAAAAGCTCGCCCGGTTGGTGGCGGAGAAGCACGGCCACTCCAAGGAGTACCAGATCCTGAAGATCGTGGAGGAGGAGGCGGGGAAGGTCCTGAACCCCAGGGGCATCTACCCCAACGTGGACTTCTACTCCGGGGTGGTCTACTCCGACCTGGGCTTCAGCCTGGAGTTCTTCACCCCCATCTTCGCCGTGGCCCGGATCTCGGGCTGGGTGGGGCACATCCTGGAGTACCAGGAGCTGGACAACCGCCTCCTCCGCCCCGGGGCCAAGTACGTGGGGGAGCTGGACGTGCCCTACGTCCCCCTCGAGGCCCGGGAGTAGCCGCCTGCGGGCTTGGGGAAGGGGCCGCAGGAGGCGGCCCCTTCTTGTACACTAGAGGGCATGACCGGTCGGTCAGCGGCACCCCTTCTCCGCCGCCTCTGGCCCTACGTGGGCCGGTACCGCTGGAGGTACCTGTGGGCGGTGCTCGCGGGCCTCGCCTCCATCTTTTTCTTCGTCCTCACCCCCTACTTCCTCCGCCTGGCCGTGGACGCGGTCCAGGCGGGGAGGGGCTTCGGGGTCTACGCCCTCGCCATCGTGGCCTCCGCCGCCCTTTCCGGCCTCCTCTCCTACGCGATGCGGCGGCTCGCCGTGGTGGCGAGCCGCCAGGTGGAGTACGACCTGAGGCGGGACCTCCTCCACCACCTCCTCACCTTGGACCGGGACTTCTACCACAAGCACCGGGTGGGGGACCTGATGAACCGCCTGAACACCGACCTCTCCGCCGTGAGGGAGATGGTGGGCCCGGGGATCCTCATGGGAAGCCGCCTCTCCTTTTTGGTCCTCCTCGCCTTTCTCTCCATGTACGCCGTGAACGCCCGCCTCGCCTTCTACCTCACCCTCATCCTCCCCGGCATCTTCCTCGCCATGCGCTTCCTCCTGCGGCTCATTGACCGTCGCTACCGGGAGGCCCAGGAGGTCTTTGACCGGATCAGCACCCTGGCCCAGGAGGCCTTCAGCGGCATCCGGGTGGTCAAGGGGTACGCCCTGGAGCGGCGGATGGTGGCCTGGTTCCAGGACCTGAACCGCCTCTACGTGGAGAAGAGCCTGGCCCTGGCTCGGGTGGAGGGCCCCCTCCACGCCCTCCTCGGCTTCTTGATGGGCTTCGCCTTCCTCACCGTCCTCTGGGCCGGGGGCGCCATGGTGGTCCGGGGGGAGTTGAGCGTGGGGGAGCTCGTCCAGTTCAACGCCTACCTGGCCCAGCTCACCTGGCCCATCCTGGGCCTCGGCTGGGTCATGGCCCTGTACCAGCGGGGGCTCACGAGCCTAAGGCGCCTCTTTGAGCTTCTGGACGAGAAGCCCGCCATCCGGGACGAGGACCCCCTGCCCCTCGCCCTCGAGGACCTCTCCGGGGAGGTGCGCTTTGAGGGGGTGGGGCTCAAGCGGGACGGGCGCTGGCTCCTTAGGGGCCTCACCCTCACGATCCCCGAAGGGATGACCTTGGGCATCACCGGGCGCACGGGCTCGGGCAAGAGCCTCCTCGCCGCCCTCGTCCCCAGGCTTTTGGACCCGAGCGAGGGCCGGGTCTACGTGGGCGGGCACGAGGCGAGGCGCATTCCCTTGGCCGTCCTCCGCAAGGCCGTGGGGGTCGCTCCCCAGGAGCCCTTCCTCTTCAGCGAGACGATTTTGGAGAACATCGCCTTCGGCCTGGACGAGGTGGACCGCGAGCGGGTGGAGTGGGCGGCCCGGCTCGCCGGGATCCACGAGGAGATCCTCGCCTTTCCCAAGGGGTACGAGACGGTCCTCGGGGAGCGGGGCATCACCCTCTCCGGCGGCCAGCGGCAGCGGGTGGCCCTGGCCCGGGCCCTGGCCAAAAGGCCCAAGATCCTCATCCTGGACGACGCCTTAAGCGCCGTGGACGCCGAGACGGAGGCCCGGATCCTCCAGGGGCTGAAAACGGTGCTCGGCAAGCAGACCACCCTCCTCATCTCCCACCGCACCGCGGCCCTCCGCCACGCCGACTGGATCATCGTCCTGGACGAGGGGAGGATCGTGGAGGAGGGGACCCACGAGAGCCTCCTTCAGGCCGGAGGCCTCTACGCGGAGATGGACCGCCTGCAGAAGGAGGTGGAGGCGTGACGGAGGACACCTACAGCAAGGCCTTTGACCGGGCCCTCTTCGCCCGCATCCTGCGCTACGTCTGGCCCTACCGCCTCCAGGTCGTCCTCGCCCTCCTTTTCCTCCTGGTGGTCACCCTGGCCGCCGCCGCCACCCCCCTCTTCTTCAAGTGGGCCATTGACCTGGCCTTGGTGCCCACGGAGCCCAGGCCCCTTGCCGAGCGCTTCCACCTCCTCCTTTGGATCAGCCTGGGCTTCCTCGCCGTGCGCGCGGTCCACTTCGCCGCCACCTACGGCGAGACCTACCTCATCCAGTGGGTGGGGCAGCGGGTCCTCTTTGACCTCAGAAGCGACCTTTTCGCCAAGCTCATGCGCCTCCACCCGGGCTTCTACGACCGAAACCCCGTGGGCCGGCTCATGACCCGGGTCACCTCCGACGTGGACGCCATCAACCAGTTCATCACCGGCGGGCTCGTGGGGGTGATCGCCGACCTCTTCACCCTGGTGGGCCTCCTCGGCTTCATGCTGTTTTTGAGCCCCAAGCTCACCCTGGTGGTCCTCCTGGTGGCCCCGGTCCTCCTCGCCGTCACCACCTGGGTGCGGCTCGGGATGCGCTCCGCTTATCGGGAGATGCGCCTGAGGCTTGCCCGGGTCAACGCCGCCCTCCAGGAGAACCTCTCCGGGGTGGAGACGATCCAGCTTTTCGTCAAGGAAAGGGAGCGGGAGGAGAAGTTTGACCGGCTCAACCGCGACCTCTTCCGGGCTTGGGTGGAGATCATCCGCTGGTTCGCCCTCTTCTTCCCCGTGGTGGGCTTCCTGGGGGACTTCGCCGTGGCCAGCCTGGTCTACTACGGGGGCGGGGAGGTGGTGCGGGGCGCCGTCTCCTTGGGGCTTCTCGTGGCCTTCGTGGACTACACCCGCCAGCTCTTCCAGCCCCTCCAGGACCTCTCGGACAAGTTCAACCTCTTCCAGGGGGCCATGGCGAGCGCCGAGCGGATCTTCGGCGTCCTGGACACGGAGGAGGAGCTCAAGGACCCCGAGGACCCCACGCCCATCCGCAGCTTCCGGGGGGAGGTGGAGTTCCGGGACGTCTGGCTCGCCTACACCCCCAAGGGGGTGGAGCCCACGGAGAAGGACTGGGTGCTCAAGGGCGTTTCCTTCCGCGTCCGCCCCGGGGAGAAGGTGGCCCTGGTGGGGGCCACGGGGGCGGGGAAGACCAGCGTGGTGAGCCTCATCGCCCGCTTCTACGACCCCCAGAGGGGGTGCGTCTTCTTGGACGGGGTGGACGTGCGGCGCTACCGGCAGGAGGAGCTGCGCCGCCACGTGGGCATCGTCCTGCAGGAGCCTTTCCTCTTCTCGGGGACCGTCCTGGACAACCTGCGCCTCTTTGACCCCAGCGTTCCCCCGGAGCGGGTGGAGGAGGTGTCCCGCTTCCTCGGGGCCCACGAGTTCATCCTGCGCCTGCCCAAGGGCTACCAGACGGTCCTCGGGGAGCGGGGGGCGGGGCTTTCCACGGGGGAGAAGCAGCTCCTCGCCCTGGTGCGGGCTCTTCTCGCGAGCCCCGACATCCTCCTCATCCTGGACGAGGCCACGGCCAGCGTGGACTCGGAGACGGAGAAGCGCCTCCAGGAGGCCCTTTACAAGGCCATGGAAGGGAGGACCTCCCTCATCATCGCCCACCGCCTCTCCACCATCCGCCACGTGGACCGCATCCTCGTCTTCCGCAAGGGGAGGCTCGTGGAGGAGGGGAGCCACGAGGAGCTTCTGGCCAAGGGCGGCTACTACGCCGCCTTGTACCGGCTCCAGTTCCAGGAGGCGTGAGTGACCTACGAGGAGGCTTTGGCCTGGCTCTACGCGAGGCGGCGCACGGGGGAGCGGGGGACCCATAGGGTGCGGGCCCTCCTCGCCCGGCTCGGCCACCCGGAGGCGGGCTTCCTTGCGGTCCACGTCCTGGGGACCAACGGGAAGGGGAGCGTGGTGGCCTACCTCGAGGCCGCCTTCCGCGCCGCGGGCCTCGCCTACGGGGCCTACACCAGCCCCCACCTCGTGGACTTCCGAGAGAGGATCCGCACCCACCTGGGGCCCGTCCCCCGGGAGGCGGTGGTCCGGTTCGTGGCCTGGGCGAGGGAGGAGGCCTGGGAGGAGCCCCCGGGCTTCTTTGACCTGGCCACCGCCCTCGCCTTCCTCCACTTCCGGGAGAGGGGGGTGGCGCTGGCCGCGGTGGAGGCGGGGGTAGGGGGGGAGAAGGACGCGACGAACGCCCTTTCCCGCGTGGCCCTCACCGTGCTCACCAACGTGGGGGAGGACCACCTCGAGGCCCTGGGGGGTACCCTCGAGGCCGTGGCCCGGGAGAAGGCGGGGGCCTTCCGCCCTGGGGTGCCGGTGGTCACGGGGGCGAGGGGGGTGGGGCTGGAGGTGGCCCGCAAGGTGGCGGAAGAACGGGGGGCGCCCCTTTACGTCCTGGACCCCGAGGACCCCCTCTTCGCCCTTCCCGCCCCGCCCGGCCTCAGGGGGGCCTACCAGGAGGAAAACGCCCGCCTGGCCGCCGCCGCCCTGAGGCTTTTGGGCCTTCCCGAGGCGGCCATTGCCCGGGGGCTTCGGGAGGCGCGGCACCCGGGGCGCATGGAGCGCTTCCTCCTTAAGGGGGTGGAGGTCTATTTGGACGGGGCCCACAACCCTCCGGCGGCGGAGGCCCTGGCCCGGGAGTTTTCCGCCTACCACCTGGTCTTTGGCGCCTTTCCCCGGAAGGACGTGAAGGGCGTCCTCGCCCACCTCCTCCCCAAGGCGCGAAGCGTCCGCTACGCCCGGGCGGGGGAAGGGGCCTTGGGCGGGGAGCTCGGGACCCCCTTCTTTGAGGACCCCTGGGAGGCCCTGGAGGACGCCTTGGCGAGGGCGAGGGAGGACGGGCTTCCGGTTTTGGCCACGGGCTCCCTGTACCTGGTGGGGAGGCTCAGGGAGCGTTTAGTCGCGGGCCTCGGCGAGGACCTTCCCTGAGGTGTCGGCGAAGACCACGCGGCGCACCTTCTGGAGCTCCAAAACCACGTAGGGGCTGGTGAGGGCCTGGGTGGTGATGGCCCCGGGCTTGGGCGCGCCGAGGCTCAGGACCACCCGGGCCCTCTCCCCGGCGTAGGTGACCCCCACGACCTTGAGGCCGTACCCCCCCGTGGGCTTCAGGCCCCAGAAGAAGGCGGCCACGCTCCGGTTGCGGAAGTCCACCGCGGGGGCGGCGGGGCGGGGGAGCTGGTTGCCCACCGCCAGGGCCCAGAGGCGGTTGAAGCTCGTGGGGTCGTTGGCGAGGAGGGCGAGGGGGGCCTCCTCCTGGTAGGCCGCCTGGGTGCCTTGGCCGAGGACGCGGAAGATGGGGGCCGGGGGCATGACCGGCTCCAGCCTAAGCCCGTACTGGACCTGGAGGCGGGCGATGCGGTAGGCGTCGGGGGCGGGGCTTAGGCGGAGAGGGGGCAGGGGGGGTTCCCGGAGCTCAAAGACCACCACGGGCTTCCCCCCCCTCCGGGCCAGGACCTCGCGCAGGACCACGGCGGACTCCTCCTCCGTGAGGGGGAAAAGCCTCGGGGTCTGGTAGTTCGCCGGCTGCACCAGGGTCCGCTCCTCCCCCTCCCTCAGGCTTCCCGTGAGCCGCACCCAGCCCACCCCGTCGTAAAGCCAGGTGGCGAGGAGGGGGGCTTGGGCGCGCACCTGGAGGAGGCTCCCCGAGACCCCGCGGACCGCCTCGGCCACCGGGGGCCTCGAGGGGTAGGTGGCCCGCAACACCGGGCTTCCCTCCACCCAAAGCGCCCCGGGGAAGGCCCAGAGGTTCTCCCCCTGGGGGGCCTCGAGGCGGAGGGGACGCCCGTCCAGCTCCACCACCCGGGGCTCGCCGTAGAAGTAGGTCCAGCGCTCCGTGGCCTCGGGGAAGAGGAACTGCACCTCGGTCACCCGGTAGCCCGAGCCTTCCAGCACCTGGCAGGCGGAAAGGAGGAGGAGCGCCGCGAGAAGACCTTTCCTCATGGCCCCATGATACCCCTTCGCCCCTCGCCTTCCGTTGAGGTTCCCTTTAGCGGCTCCTGGGGTCCAGGGCGTCCCGGAGGCCGTCTCCCAGGAGGTTGAAGGCGAGGACGAGGCCCACGATGGCAAGTCCGGGAAAGGTGGCCACGTGGGGAGCCACGGCTAGGTATTCCCGGCCCCGGGCCAGCATGAGGCCCCATTCCGGCTCCGGAGGCCTAGCCCCAAGGCCCAGGAAGCCGAGCCCGGCGGCGAAGAGAATGGCCACCGCCATCTGCAGGCTGGTCTGGATGAGGAGGGGACCCAGGGCGTTGGGCAGGAGGTGGCGGAGGAGGATGCGGCCGTGGCTTGCGCCCAAGGCCCTGGCCGCCTCCACGTAGTCCAACGCCTTCAGGGAGAGAACGACCCCCCGCACCAGGCGGGCGTAGATGGGGATGGCGGCGATGCCCACGGCCACCATGGCGTTGCCCAAGCCCGGCCCCAGGATGGCCACCAGCACAATGGCCAGAAGGATCCCAGGGAAGGCCAGCATCACATCCACCAGCCGCTGCACCAGGAGGTCTATCCAGCCGCCGAAGTAGGCGGAGAGGGCGCCCAAGGGAACGCCCACCAGTAGGCCTATCCCTACGGCCACCAAGCCGATGGTGAGGGAGACGGGAATGCCGTAGAGGATGCGGGAAAACAGGTCCCGCCCCTGCTCGTCGGTGCCTAAGAGGTAGAGCCTTGCGGGGCCTTCCACCCCGAAGAGGTGGAGGTTCCCTTCGATGCCGAGCCAGGACCAGGCCTCTCCCCGAACCAGGAAGCGCACCGGATACTTTTCCTCCCACCGGACCTGGACGCCTTCCAGTGGATGCCGGTAGACGGGGCTTACGTAGAGGCCCCATTCCCCTTGGGGGCCCCTTAGGCTTATTCCGGCGAGGGGAGGCACGTAGGCGGAGCGCAGGTCTTGCGTGTAGGGGGAATAGGGGGCCAGGAAGGGGGCAAAGAGGGCTCCGAGAAGGTAAAGGCCAAGGAGGAGGAGGCCGGCCTGGGACAGGCGGTTTTTCCAAAAGCGGCGCCAAGGCCTAGTCATAGCGCACCCTCGGATCAATCCAGGCGTAAAGGAGGTCCACCATAAGGTTGACCAAGGTAAAGGTGAAGGCTACGAGGAGTACCGCGCCCTGGACCACGGGGTAGTCCCGGGAGAGGATGGACCCCACCAGAAGTTGCCCGAGGCCCGGCCAGGCGAAGATGGTCTCGGTGATCACGGCCCCGGCCAGGAGGCTGCCGAATTCCAGGCCCGCCACCGTGACCACGGGGATCAGGGCGTTCCTCAGCGCGTGCTTGAAGATCACCACCCGCTCGGCCAGGCCTTTGGCCCGGGCGGTGCGGATGTAGTCCTGGGAGAGAACCTCTACCAGGGTGCCCCGGGTCATCCGGGCGAGGAGGGCGGTGGCGTTGATCCCTAAAGTGACCGCGGGCAGGACCAGGTGGGCGAGGGTTCCCTTGCCGGCCACGGGGAACCAGCCCAGCTCCACGGAGAAGATCAAGATGGCCAGTAGACCAAACCAGAAGACGGGCATGGAGACCCCGAGAAGGGCGAGGACCATCACCCCGAGGTCCAGCCAGCTTCCCTGCCGCAAGGCCGCGAGGATGCCCAAGGGTATGCCGGTGGCCAGGGCCACCAGGATGGCCGCTGTGGCCAGCACCACCGTGTTGGGGAAGTAGGTCTTGAGTTCCTCCAGCACAGGCCTGCGGCTCCGGGCCGACTCCCCCAGGTCCCCCTGTAGGAGGGCCCCCAAGTAAAGGGCAAACTGCTCGGGCAAGGGCCGGTCCAGACCGTAACGGGTGCGGATGGCCTCCAGGGTCTCCGGGGTGGCGAACTCCCCGGCCAGGAGGATGGCGGGGTCCCCGGGGGCCAGACGGACCATGAGGAAGACCAGGAGAACCACACCCAACAGGGTGGGCACGGCGATGAGGATGCGGCGTAGGAGATAGGTGAGCATCTCCACCTCGGAAATAGCCCCGTGGGAATACCCACGGGGCGGCGGCTCCTAGGGCCTGCCCTAGCGGAACCGGGCCTTGTAGGCCAGATACCGCTCCGTGGGGTGCACGAGGAAGCCCTGAACCTCGCGGCGCACGGCCGTCACCTGCACCTCCGAGTGGAGGAAGAGCCAGGGGGCATCCCGGAAGATGCGGATCATGGCCTCCCGGTAAAGCTGTTGCCGCCCCTGGGGCAGGGTGGAGATGCGGGCTTGGGCCAGGAGCTTGTCTACCTCAACGTTCTTGTAGAAGGCCCGGTTGAACCCGGGGGCCCACTGGCTGGAGTGGAAGAGGGGATAGAGCCCGTAGTCCGCATCCCCCGTTACCGTGCCCCAGCCTAGCATGGCCATCTGGATGCGGTTCTCCCTGAGAGGCCGCTGGGTTTCCTGAAGGTAGGCCCCCCACTCCAGGGTCTGGATGGTGGCCTCCACCCCTATCCGGCGGAGCTGCCCTTGGATGGCCTCACAGACCTGGATGTCCTGGAAGTAGCGGCCCGTGGGGCAGTGAAGGGTGATGCGCAGGGGGGTGCTTACCCCGGCTTGCCGCAGGAGCTCCTGGGCCCGCTGGGGGTTGTACTCGTAACGGCCAACGCTGGTGTAGCCAAAGATCCCGGGGGCGATGGGGGCGTCGGAGATCCGGCCGATACCGCCCAGGACGAACTGGAGGATTTCCTCCTTGTTGACCGCATGGTTGAAGGCTTGCCTTACCCGGACGTCGTTAAAGGGCGGGCGTTGGGTGTTGAAGTAGATGTAAATCGTCCGGAGGCTGGGGGTGCGCACCACCTCCACCGCCGGATTGGCCTGGAGCCGGGGGATGTCTTGAGGAGGGATGCGCACGGCCACGTGCGCTTGGCCCGTCTCCACCAAGGCCACCCGCGTGGTCCCTTCGGGAACGGGGATGAAGCGCACCTGGGGGATGGAAGGCTTCTCCCCCCAGTAGTTCTCGTTGCGGACCAGGTCCACGAACTGCCCTTTCTGCCAAGCCTGGAAGCGGTAGGGACCGGTGCCCACGGGGTTGTCCCGGTACTGGGCCCCCAGGCGTTGGATTGCCGTGGGGCTTTGGATGGCCGTGGAGCTGTGGGTCAGGTGGGCGAGGATGGGGGCAAAGGGGTTCTTAAGCCGGAGGCGGACGGTATAGGGATCAACCACCTCCACCCGCTCCAGCTCGGAAAGGAGGAAGGCGAAGGGGCTCGCCAGTTCCCGGCTTACGAAGCGCTCCAGGTTGAACTTCACTGCCTCGGCGTTGAAGGGGGTGCCGTCGTGGAAGGCTATACCCCTCCGCAGGCGCAGGGTGAGGGTTCGGCCGCCATCGCTGAAGGCGTAGCTCTCCGCCAGGTGGGGTACGATGCGCCCCTCGGGAGTAAGCTCGAACAGGGTTTCGCTGATGTGGGTGACGACGGTGGCGGAAGGGGAGTCCTGGGCCAGGGGGGCGTCCAGGGTGATGGGGTCGGTTCCTTGGGCGACCACGAGACGTTGGCCTAAAGCCGGCGCAAAGGCCATGAAGCTTAGGAGCAAAAGCCACTTTTTCATCGTTGACCCCCCTTCAAGGGTGTTTCTGCCCCGAGTATATCGGGAGGGATGGGGTCGGGCAAGGCCCTACCCCTCCCCCAGGTAGGCCTTCTGCACCTCGGGGTTTTCCGCGAGCTCCCTAGCGGGCCCATAGAGGATGATCTCCCCCGTGGCGAGGACGTACCCCCGGTGGGCGACCTGGAGGGCGAGGCGGGCGTTCTGCTCCACGAGGAGGATCGTCCGCCCCTCCTGGTTGAGCTTCTGGACGATCTCAAAGATGAAGTCCACCAGAACGGGGGCGAGGCCCATGGAGGGCTCGTCCATGAGGAGGATCCTCGGGTTTTGCATCAGGGCCCGGCCGATGGCGAGCATCTGCTGCTCCCCGCCCGAAAGCGTCCCCCCCTTCTGCTGGCGGCGCTCGTAGAGCCGGGGAAAGAGCTGGTAGACCTGCTCTTTCCGCTCCTGGATCACCTTGCGGTCGTTTTCCAGGTAGGCCCCGATCTCCAGGTTCTCTTCCACCGTGAGCCGGGGGAAGATCCGCCGCCCCTCGGGGACGTGCCCCACCCCGAGGGCCACGATCTCGTGGGCGGGGAGGCGGTGGATGGGCCTGCCCTGGAAGAGGACCTCCCCCTGCCTCGGCTTCACCAAGCCGCTGATGGTGCGCAGGGTGGTGGTCTTCCCGGCGCCGTTGGAGCCGATGAGGGTGACGATCTCCCCCTCCTCCACCGTGAGGGAGATGCCCTTCAGGGCGTGGATGTGCCCGTAGTAGGTGTGGACGTTTTTGAGCTCCAGGAGGCTCATGCGGCACCTCCCGCGGCCCCCCGGCCCAGGTAGGCCTCGATGACCCGGGGGTTGGTCCGCACCTCCTCGGGCTTGCCTTCGGCGATCTTGGAGCCGTAGTCCAGCACGGCGATCCGGTCGGAGATGCGCATCACGAGGCGCATGTCGTGCTCAATGAGGAGGATGGTGAGCCCCATCTCGCTGCGGATTTTCAGGATGAACTCCTGCAGGGCCTCCGTCTCCTTGGGGTTCATGCCCGCGGCGGGCTCGTCCAGGAGGAGGAGCTTGGGCTTGAGGGCGAGGGCGCGGGCGATCTCCAGCTTCCTCTGCTCGCCGTAGGGGAGGTTGCGGGCGAGCTCGTCCTTGCGGTGCAGGAGGCCCACGTACTCCAAGAGGCTCAAGGCCTCCTCCAGGGCCTTTCTCTCCTCCTTTCGGGCGAGGGGGGTGCGGAGGAGGGCGTGCAGGTAGGGGACGCGGGTGTGGATGTGCCGCCCCACCAGGATGTTCTCCAGGACGGTCATGGCCCCGAAGAGGCGGATGTTCTGGAAGGTGCGCCCGATGCCGAGCTTGGCCGCCTTGTCGGGGGTGGAGCCCGTGATGTCCTGGCCGAGGAAGAGGATCCGGCCCTCGTCCGGGGTGTAGATCCCCGTGAGGAGGTTGAAGAAGGTGGTCTTGCCCGCCCCGTTCGGACCGATGACGGAGAAGATCTCCCCCCTCGTTCACCTCCAGGCTCACCTGGTTCACGGCCACGAGCCCGCCGAAGCGCTTGGTGACCCCTTGGACCTCGAGGACCCTCATGCCTCCTCCTCCAGCTCGGCCCGGTGGCGGGCCTCGGGGATCAGGCCTTGGGGCCGGTAGATCATCATCAAGACGAGGATAAGCCCGAAGACCAGCCTCTCGTACTTCGCGGGGTCCACCTGGCTCGGGATCCAGGGGAGGCTGGTGCGGACGAACTCGCTAAAGGTCTTGAGGATGTCCAGGTTGAGGATGGTGAGGGCGGCCGCCCCCAGGATGGCCCCGGGGATGGAGCCCATCCCGCCCAGGATCACCATGGCCAGGATGGTGATGGAGGCCAGGAGGGTGAAGGACTCGGGGGAGACGAAGGTGCGCTGGGCCCCGTAGATCACCCCCATCACCCCGGAAAAGGCCGCCCCGGTCATGAAGGCGATGAGCTTGGTGGGCAGGAGGGGGATGCCCATGGCCTGGGCGGCGATCTCGTCCTCGCGGATGGCCACCCAGGCGCGGCCGAAGCGGGAGTTGGCCAGGTTGACGTTGGCCAGGACCACGAGGCCGATCATCGCCAGGACGAGGAGGTAGAAGAAGAGCTGGTAGTCCGTGGTCTCGTCCAGGCGCACCCCCAGGGCCCCCATGAGGCTGCGGAACCAGTCAATGGGGGGACGGCCCACGGGGGTGATCCCCTGGGGTCCGTTGGTGATGTTGATGGGGTGGTCCAGGTTGTTGGCCAGGATGCGCACCACCTCGCCGAGGCCCAGGGTGACGATGGCCAGGTAGTCCCCCCGGAGCCTTAGGGCGGGGAGGCCGATGAGGAGGCCGGTGATGGCCGTGGTGACCACGGCGATGAGCATGAAGAGGTACATGTACTCGCCGGGCAGGGGAAAGTTGCCCTGGAGGAACTTCCCCGCCTGGGGGGAGCCGAAGATGGCCCAGGTGTAGGCGCCCACGGCGAAGAAGGCGGCGTAACCCAGGTCCAGAAGCCCCGCCATCCCCACCACCACGTTGAGGCCCAGGGACATGGCGGCGAAGATGCCGATCTGGATGCCGAGCTCAAAGATGAAGGTGTTGGCGAACCCGGCGATGGGCACGGAGAGGAGGAGGATGGCGAGGCCCAGGGCCACCCGGATCCCGCGCGGGATCCGGGGGAGGGTCGTGAGGGCCACGAGGATCCCCACGAGGCCGATGAGCCCCAGGGTGTTGCCGGAGTTCCGCAGGAAGAGGGTGAAGGCCAGGGTGAGGAGGGCGAGGTTCAACGTCCGTACCCGGGGCTCGAGCCGGGCGAAGGCGGCCACCCCCAGGGCCCCCAGGCCCAGGAAGGCGGTGAGGGTGTTGGGGGCGAGGAAGGAGAGGGCGAGGAAGACGAGGCTTAGGGCGAGGGAGAGCAGGCTCATACCTTCTCCTTAACCATCTGGCCCAGGAGGCCTTGGGGCCGGAAGAGGAGGATGAAGATGAGGATGAGGAAGGCCACCACGTCCTTGTACTCCGTCCCGAAGTTGCCGGCGGTGAGGATGGGCAGGTAGGTGCCGAAGAAGTTCTCCAGCTGCCCCAGGACGAGGCCCCCGAGCATGGCCCCGGGGATGTTGCCGATCCCGCCCAGGACCGCCGCGGTGAAGGCCTTGATGCCGGGGAGGAAGCCCACGTAGGGGTTGATGGTGGTGTAGATGAGGGCGAAGAGGACCCCGGCCACCCCGCCCAAGGCGCCGCCGATGAGGAAGGTGCGGGAGATGATCAGGTCGGGGTTGATGCCCATGAGGCTCGCCGTGGAGAGGTCCTGGGCCACGGCCCGGATGGCCATCCCCAGCTTGGTGCGGTTCACCAGGTAGGTGAGCCCCCAGAGCATGAGCACGGAGACCACGATGACGATCACCGACTTGGTCTGGATGAAGATGGCGCCCCCGAAGAGGGTGAAGGAGCCCTCGAGGTCCGGTATGGTGCGCATGCGCAGGAAGAACTCGTTGTGCCAGAGGCCCTCAATGAGCCGCACCAGGTCCTGGAGGAAGAAGCTCACCCCGATGGCCGTCACCAGGGGCACGAGGCGGTTGGTGGTGCCCCGGCGGCGGAGGGGCCGGTAGGCCATGCGCTCCACCAGGATGGCGGTGAGGCCCGCCACCGCCGCCCCCACCACCACGGCCACCAGGAGGAGGAGGTAGCCGTTGGGGATCAGGGGGGCGAGGTAGCGGAAGACCTCCACCCCGGCCACGGCCCCGATCATGAAGATCTCGGAGTGGGCGAAGTTGATGAGCTCCAAGACGCCATAGACCATGGTGTACCCCAGGGCGATCATGGCGTAGATGAAGCCCAGGATGAAGCCGTCAAAGAGCACCTGGGGTAGCAGGACCAGGATCTGCTCTAGCAAGGCCGCCTCCTTTTTCCCGCCGAGGGGGTGGCTCCTTTTGGAGCCACCCCCTTTAGGCTCAGGCCCTTAGGGGCCTACTTCTGCGGCGCCGCCACCTCAATGACCTTGATGAGCTTGTTGTCGGCCCAGTTTCCGGTGCCGGCCACCTGCATCACGAAGTACTTCGCCTTCTGGATGTCGCCCTTGCTGTCAAACTCAATGGTGCCGGTGATGCCCTCGAGCTTCACCTTGCGCACCTCCTGGGCCACCTGGGCCCGGGTGGGCTTCTTGCCCCCGTTGGCCTTGATGGCGTTCTCCAGGGCGGCGAGGATCACGCGGGCGGCGTCGTAGGCGTAGATGCCGAAGCCCTCAATGTCCTTCCCGTACTTGGCCTTGAAGCGCTCCGCCAGGGCCTTGGCCTGGGGGAAGGCGGAGACGGGGCCGGCCACCGTGGTGTAGTAGGCCCCCTTGGCGTTCTGGGAGCCCGCCAGGCGCTCAAACTCGCTGGAGTCCAGCCCGTCGCCGCTCATGAGGGGCATGCGCAGGCCCCGCTCCCGGAGCTGCTTGGTGAAGGGGCCGATCTGGCTGTAGATGCCGCCGAAGTAGACGAGCTGCGGGTTCTGGGCCCGGATCTGGTTGATGATGGGCACGAAGTTGGACTGCTCCTCGGTGCCGATGAAGGCCACCACCCGGCCGCCCAGGGCCTCAAAGCGCTTGCGGAACTCCTCGGCCAGGCCCTGGCCGTAGGCGGTCTTGTCGTGGATGACGAAGACGCGGCGGAGCTTCAGGTCGTTGTAGACGAACTCCGCGGCGGCGGGGCCCTGGACGTCGTCCCGGCCCACGATCCGGTTCACGTTGGGCAGCTTCCGGTCCGTGACCACGGGGTTGGTGTTGGCGGGGGAGACCATGACCAGGTTCACCCGGGCCAGCACCTCGCTGGCGGGGATGGCCACGCCGGAGTTCAGGGTGCCCACCAGGCCGAGGATGTCGGGGTCGTTGATCATCCGGTTGGCGTTGGCCACGCCCACGTCGGGGTTGGCCTGGTCGTCGTAGGGGACGAGGACGAGCTCAAAGCCCAGGGCCTTGAACCGCTCCTTCGCCTCCTCCACGGCGAGCTCCGCCCCCAGCTTGATCTGCTCGCCCAGGGCCGCCTGGGGCCCGGAGAGGGGGGACATGGTGGCGATCTTGATGACGTTGGACTGGGCCAGGGCCAAGCCCAAGGCCGCTACACCCGCTACCAGAAAGCCGATTTTCCTCATACCTCACCTCCGAACGCTACGTGCGTTGCGGCCCCATTCTATAGGGGGGGCTGGGCGTCTTGTCAACGCCTTTCCTTGAGGTTTATGCGTGACCAACGGGTCAGGGCGCAAGGATAAGCGCCCTGACCCCAGGCGGCCTAGTAGGTGGCCAGGTACCGGTCCAGCTCCCACTGGTGGACCGTGACCCGGTAGTCGTCCCACTCCATCTGCTTGGCCTGGAGGAAGTGGGTGTAGACGTGCTCGCCCAGGGCCTCCCGGATCACGGGGTCCTTCCTCAGGGCCTCGAGGGCCTCCCGGAGGGTCCCGGGGAGCTCCCGGATCTTGTGCTTGCGCCGCTCCCGCACGGTCATCTGGTAGATGTTCCGCTGGATGGGCGGGGGCGGGAGGAGCTTCCGCTCAATCCCGTCCGCGCCCGCGGCCGCCATCACCGCCAGGGCCAGGTAGGGGTTGCAGGAGGGGTCGGGCATCCTGAGCTCCGCCCGGGTGCCCACGCCCCGGCGCGCCGGGATCCGGATCATGGCGGAGCGGTTGGAGGCGGACCAGGCGATGTTGGTGGGGGCCTCGTACCCGGGGGTGAGGCGCTTGTAGGAGTTCACCAAGGGGTTGGTGACGGCCACCATCCCGGCGGCGTGCTCCAGGAGCCCAGCGATGAAGTGGAGGGCGGTCTGGGAGAGCTGGTACTCGGCGTTGGGGTCATAGAAGGCGTTCTCCCCGTCCTTGAAGAGGGAGAGGTGGGTGTGCATGCCGCTGCCGTTGATGCCCCGGATGGGCTTGGGCAGGAAGGTGGCGTGGAGGCCGTGGTTCAGGGCGATCCGCTTCACCACCCACTTGAAGGTGGCGATGTTGTCGGCGGTGGTGAGGGCGTCGGCGTACTTGAAGTCAATCTCGTGCTGCCCCGGGGCCACCTCGTGGTGGGCCGCCTCAATCTCAAAGCCCATGGCCACCAGGGCGTTCACCATGTCGCGGCGCGCCTCCTCCCCCTTGTCTATGGGGGCCAGGTCAAAGTAGCCCGCCCGGTCGTGGGTCTCGGTGGTGGGCAGGCCCTCCGGGGTCCTGAGGAAGAGGAAGAACTCGGGCTCGGGGCCGGCGTACAGGTTGTCAAACCCGAGCTTCTTGAGCCTTTCAATCTGCCGCTTGAGGACGTAGCGGGGGTCCCCTTCAAAGGGGCGGCCGTCGGGGTAGTAGACGTCGCAGATGAGCCGCGCCACCCGGCCCCGCTTTGGGTCTTCCACCAGGTCGGGGAGGATGACGAAGGTGTTGTAGTCGGGCCTTAGGAGCATGTCCGACTCCTCAATCCGGGTGAAGCCCTCAATGGAGGAGCCGTCAAACATGATCTCCCCGTCCAGGGCCTTCTCAAACTGGGACTCGGGCACCTCCACGTTCTTGACCACGCCCAGGATGTCCGTGATCTGCAGGCGCAAGAACTTGACGTTTTCCCCCTTAAGCGCTTTTAAAATCTCGGCCTTTGTGTAACCCATGTTCGCCTCCCATTCCTTTTAGGTCCCGGGCTTTCGCCGTTTTACCCGGACCTTGCTGCGGAGTGTACCGACAAATGCGGTCAGATGTCAAGCTTGGACGGATCAAATTGCCAATAAAGCCTTCACGCCTTGTTTATGCGGGCACGGCGGGGGTGGTAGACTGGAGCGGGAGGTGAAGCCGTGAAACGGCGGGAAGTGTTGCAGGCGGGTATGGCCCTAGGGGGGCTTGCGGGGCTCGGGCGGGCCCTGGCCCAGGGGGGGTTCACCCTGACCCTGGTCCACACCAACGACACCCACGCCCACCTGGAGCCCGTGGAGCTCACCCTCTCCGGCGAGAAGACCCCCGTGGGGGGCGTGGCCCGGCGCGTGGCCCTTTTTGACCGCGTCTGGGCCCGGGCGAAAAACCCCCTCTTCCTGGACGCCGGGGACGTCTTCCAGGGCACCCTCTACTTCAACCAGTACCGGGGCCTGGCGGACCGGTACTTCATGCACCGGCTCCGCTACCGGGCGATGGCCCTGGGGAACCACGAGTTTGACCTGGGCCCCGGGCCCTTGGCGGACTTCCTCAAGGGGGCGAGGTTTAAGGTGGTCTCCGCCAACGTGGACGCAAGCCGGGAGCCGAGGCTCAAGGGCCTCTTCGCCCCTTACGCCGTGGTCGTGGTGGGCGGGGAGCGGGTGGGGATCATCGGCCTCACCACCCCGGACACCAGGGAGATCTCCAACCCCGGGCCCACCGTGGCCTTCCTGGACCCCTATGAGTCCGCCCAGAAGGCGGTCTACGAGCTCCTCGCCAAGGGGGTCAACAAGATCGTGGTCCTCTCCCACCTGGGCTACGGCGAGGACCTGAAGCTCGCCCGGAGGCTCGTGGGGGTCCAGGTGATCGTGGGCGGCCACTCCCACACCCTCTTGGGGAGCTTCCCCCACAAGGAGCTTTCCCCGGCTGGACCCTACCCCACGGTGGTGAAGAACCCCGAGGGGAAGGACGTCCTGGTGGTCCAGGCCTGGGAGTGGGGGAAGGTGGTGGGCCTCTTGGAGGTCACCTTTGACGCCAAGGGGGAGCTTCTCGCCTACAAGGGGGAGGCCCTCCTCATGACCCCCGAGGCCGCCCCCGAGGACTTCTTCGCCAAGGAGGCCCTCCTCGCCTACGCCCAGCCGGTGATGGCCTTGATGCAGCAGGTGATCGCCGAGGCCAAGGTGGACCTCGTGGGGGAAAGGGCTGTGGTGCGCAGGCGGGAGAGCAACCTGGGGAACCTCATCACGGATGGGATGCTCTGGAAGACGAGAAACGCCGGGACCCAGATCGCCCTGCAAAACGGCGGCGGCATCCGGGCCTCCATCCCCAAAGGCCCCATCACCGTGGGCAAGGTCTACGAGGTCCTGCCCTTCGGGAACACCCTGGTGGTGATGGACCTCAAGGGCAAGGAGATCTTGGCCGCCCTGGAGAACGGGGTCTCCCAGTGGGAGAACACCGCGGGGCGCTTCCTCCAGGTTTCGGGCCTCCGCTACGCCTTTGACCTCTCCCGCCCCGCGGGGAGCCGGGTGGTGCGGGTGGAGGTGAAGACGGAGAAGGGGTATGTGCCCCTGGACCTCGAGGCCACCTACCGTGTGGTGGTGAACAACTTCATCGCCAACGGCGGCGACGGCTTCACCGTCCTCAAGGAGGCCCAGGGCTACCGGGTGGACACGGGCTTTAGTGACGCTGAAAGCTTCATGGACTACCTCAAGGAGCTCAAGGTGGTGGAGGCGGGCCTCGAGGGCCGGATTGAGGTCCTGAACGAGCCTAAAGGGGAAAGGCCCGCCTACTTCGCCTACCGGGTGCCGGGGCTCGTGGGGGTGTAGCCCGAAAGGACGCCCCCCGGGGAGGCCTCCCCGGGGGTTTTTCCTTACTTCTTCAGCGGGCCGGGGCGAGGACGAGGACCGGGTCCCCCACCCGCACCACCCCGCCCTCGAGGACCCGGGCGTACACCCCCCGGCCCCCGTAGAGGAGCTTGGGCAGGCGGAGGTCAAACTGGGAGAGGCTCTTGCAGACGGGGCACACCTGGGAAAGCTCCAAGAGGGCCTCCCCCACCCTAAGCCGCGCCCCCGGGGGAAGGGCGTGGGGGTCCAGGTCCAGGAGGAGGTTTTCCCCTAGGGCCCCGTAGGGGAGGGGGATCCCCGCCCCTTGCGCCTTCTCGTAGGCGGAAAGCCCCGCCACCAAGACCGCCCGGTCGGGGTCTTTGCCGGCGTGCCGATCCCCCTTGGCCCCAAAGCCCGCCACGAGCTCCAAGGCCTCCACCCGCGGCTTGGGGAGGCCGGAGCCTAAGCCGAGGTGGAGGGAGACCACCTGCCCCTTCATGGCAGTTTGAGGCCTTGGCGGAGCTTCAGAACCTCCTCGGGGGTGAGGGGTTTGGCCCTCGCCGCCTGCACCTCCTCCGGCTTGTAGGGACGGAAGCCCTCGGGGGCGCCCCAGGCGGCCAGGTGGTTCAGCACCAGGGCCAGCTCCTCGTCGGAAAGCCAGGAGAAGCCGGGCATCACGTTGTTGTACTCCTGGCCTAGGACCTTCATGGGCCCCTGGACCCCGTAGAGCACCACCGCAAGAAGGTAAGCCCTCCCGCCTTCCGCCCGCAGGAGCTTTTCCACATGGCCCTTGAGGGGCGGGAAGGTGGGAGGGTTGCCCTCGCCCTGGGGTCCGTGGCAGCCCTGGCAGTTGGCGTAGACCTGGGCTCCCGTTTTGGGGGCAGGGGTCTCCTGGGCTGGGGGCGTGGCTGGCGGGGGTTCCGTGCCCAGGTAGGTGGCCAGGTAGTCCAGGATGCGGCCGCGCTCCTCGGGGGTGACCTGGAGTCCCCGCATGACCATCTCGCTCAGGACCACGTCCCACCTTTCCCGGGAGAGCCTCTCCCTAGCGACAAAGCCGATGTCGTGGCAGGTTTGGCACTTGGCCAGCACCAGCTCCTTGCCCGGGCCCTCGGGGAGGGTGGTCTGGCTCAGGGCCAGGAGGGCGCCAAGGCCCAGGAGAAGGGCTGGGGGTAAAAGGATGCGCTTCATCTCAGGTCTCAGTGTGGGGCGTACCCTAGCTGGGTATAGGGAGCTGGCCCACAAAGGCCCCGGCCCTAAGGCCGGGGCCAAGCCCTTTAGGCCACGGTGAACTTGACCCGCATGACCCCGTTGTACTCGTAACCCCGTTCGTTCCAGGCGATGTTGCCGTCCAGGGGCTGGCTGCGGCCCACGGCGTCCCAGGCCCGGGCCATGACCTCGTGTTCCCCAGGGCGCAGGTACAAGGTGGCCTGCCAGCGAACCCAGCCGAAGCTCTTCTCCTGGCGTTCCAGCCTGGCCTGCTGCCAGGTGCGGCCCCCGTTGGCGGAGACCTCTACGCTCACCAAGGGCACGATGCCGTCGTTGAAGGCCACCCCCTCCACCCGCACGTAGGGGCCTTCCACGGTCTGGCCCTCCAAGGGGGCGAAGATGAAGCTGTTGATGGCCACGAGCCAGTTGGGGCGGGAGTTGGTGAAGCTGTAGGGGTAGGTCTTGCCCGGCTCCTGGGGGAGGAAGGGAATGTTGGCGTTGGGGATGGCGGGCACCCGGTAGCGGGGCATCTGCTCGGCGGTGGTGTTCTCCGCCTCGGTGAACTCAATCTTCTGCACCCACTTCACGTTGTTCACCCCGAAGTAGCCAGGGAAGACCAGGCGGATGGGCCCCCCGTGCACCGCGGGTAGGGGTTCCCCGTTCATGGAAAGGGCCAGAAGGGCATGCCCAAGGGCGTGGATGGGCACGGAGCGCACGAACTCCGGGGCGTTGCCCTGACGGCTGGCGTGGGCGGTGATGTAGAGGGCCTTTTCACCGAGCTTCACCCCTTTGGCCTCTAGAAGGTCCTTAAGGCGCACCCCACGGAAGGTGACGTTCCCCACCCCACCCCGTTTCCAGGGGTTGCCCGAGGTGCGGGGCTGGAAGAGGGAACGCCCGTTGCCGGAGCACTGGAGGACCATGGTCACCTCGTGCTGGGGAAGCTCGAGGAGCTCCTTGGCCTCAAAGGTGAAGGGTTTGTCCACCAGTCCCCCCACCTCCACCTTCCACCCGTCCAGGCTGGCCCCCTCCACGGTGTTGTAGCCGGGGAGGTCCACGTTGTTGCGGATGTAGAGGATCTCCTTAGGGGTGCGCTCGGGCTGGCTGACCAAGAGGTCATAAGGAGTTTCCAAAACGATGGGGCGTTGGGAGAGAACCAAGAGCTTGGGGTTTTTCCCCTTCACCAACTGGTCGGCCGTGGGGGCTTGCTGGGCGAAGCCTCGGCTTCCCGCGGCCAAAAGCGCTGCCCCTAGGCCCATGAGCTTCAGGGCGGTTCGCCGGCTGACGCTTTCCATACCTTATCCCTCCCTCCAAGGGTCCGGGGGGACGTTTGTCCCCACTTTCCGGTTGCCCCTAATCTAGGTGGCAAACAACACCCATGTCAAGTGGGGGTTAGGGGGTTTTTAGCCCCCGTTTAAGGGGCTAGGAGAAAGCGCTAATGGGGGGGTATGGCGGAGTTAAGATGGAAGGCATGCTCAAGGGCGAAGGCCCAGGTCCACTTCCCCCTCTTCTGCAGCAGTACGTGGAGCTCCGCGACCGCTACCCGGACTACCTCCTCCTCTTCCAGGTGGGGGACTTCTACGAGTGCTTCGGGGAGGACGCCGAGCGCCTCGCCCGCGCGCTTGGCCTCGTCCTCACCCACAAGACCAGCAAGGACTTCACCACCCCCATGGCGGGGATCCCCATAAGGGCCTTTGACGCCTACGCCGAAAGGCTTCTTAAGATGGGCTTCCGCCTGGCGGTGGCCGACCAGGTGGAGCCTGCCGAGGAGGCGGAAGGCCTGGTGCGTCGGGAGGTGACCCAGCTCCTCACCCCGGGGACCCTCACCCAGGAGGCCCTCCTCCCCCGGGAGGCCAACTACCTGGCCGCCATCGCCACCGGGGACGGGTGGGGTCTGGCCTTTCTGGACGTCTCCACGGGGGAGTTCAAGGGGACCCTCCTCAAGAGCAAAAGTGCCCTGTACGACGAGCTTTTCCGCCACCGGCCCGCCGAGGTCCTTTTGGCCCCGGAGCTACGGGAGAACGAGGCCTTCGTGGCCGAGTTCCGGAAGCGCTTTCCCGTGATGCTCTCCGAGGCCCCCTTTGAGCCCCAGGGGGAGGGTCCTTTGGCCCTGAGGCGGGCCCAGGGGGCGCTCCTTGCCTACGCCCGGGCCACCCAGGGGGGGGCCTTGAGCGTGCGCCCTTTCCGCCTCTACGACCCCGGGGCCTTCGTGCGCCTACCGGAGGCGAGCCTGAAGGCCCTCGAGGTCTTTGAACCCTTGCGGGGCCAGGACACCCTCTTTGGCGTTCTGGACGAGACGCGAACCGCCCCCGGAAGAAGGCTCCTCCAGGCCTGGCTCCGCCACCCCCTTCTGGAAAGGGGGCCCTTGGAGGCGAGGCTTGACCGGGTGGAGCGCTTCGTGCGGGAGGGGGCCCTACGCGAGGGGGTGAGGCGCCTCCTCTTCCGCCTCGCCGACCTGGAGCGCCTGGCCACGAGGCTGGAGCTTTCCCGGGCAAGCCCCAGGGACCTTGCCGCCCTAAGGCGGAGCCTGGAGATCCTCCCCGAGCTTAAGGGCCTTCTGGGGGAGGAGGTGGGGCTTCCCGACCTCTCCGGCCTTTTGGAGGAGCTTAGGGCGGCTTTGGTGGAGGACCCGCCCCTCAAGGTCTCCGAGGGGGGGCTCATCCGGGAGGGGTACGACCCGGACCTGGACGCCTTGAGGCGGGCCCACGCCGAGGGGGTGGCCTACTTCCTGGACCTCGAGGCCCGGGAGAAGGAGAGGACGGGCATCCCCACCCTCAAGGTGGGGTACAACGCCGTCTTCGGCTACTACCTGGAGGTGACCCGGCCCTACTACGAGAAGGTGCCCCAGGAGTACCGCCCCGTCCAGACCCTCAAGGACCGGCAGCGCTACACCCTGCCGGAGATGAAGGAAAGGGAGCGGGAGCTCTACCGCCTCGAGGCCCTGATCAAAAGGCGCGAGGAGGAGGTCTTCCTTGCCCTTAGGGAGCGGGCGAGGAAGGAGGCGGAGGCCCTAAGGGAGGCGGCGAGGATCCTCGCCGAGCTTGACGTCTACGCCGCCCTCGCCGAGGTGGCGGTGCGCCACGGCTACACCCGGCCCCGCTTCGGGGAAAGGCTTCGGATCAGGGCGGGGCGCCACCCGGTGGTGGAGCGCCGCACCGCCTTCGTCCCCAACGACCTGGAGATGGCCCACGAGCTCGTCCTCGTCACCGGGCCCAACATGGCGGGGAAGTCCACCTTCCTCCGCCAGACCGCCCTCATCGCCCTCCTCGCCCAGATCGGGAGCTTCGTGCCCGCCGAGGAGGCGGAGCTTCCCCTCTTTGACGGGATCTACACGAGGATCGGGGCCTCGGACGACCTCGCCGGGGGGAAGAGCACCTTCATGGTGGAGATGGAGGAGGTGGCCCTGGTGCTCAAGGAGGCCACCGAACGTAGCCTCGTCCTCCTGGACGAGGTGGGCCGGGGCACGAGCAGCCTGGACGGGGTGGCCATCGCCACCGCCCTCGCCGAGGCCCTGCACGAGCGGCGGTGCTACACCCTCTTCGCCACCCACTACTTTGAGCTCACCGCCCTCGCCCTTCCCCGGCTCAAGAACCTGCACGTGGCCGCCAAGGAGGAGGAGGGGGGGCTCGTCTTCTACCACCAGGTCCTCCCCGGGCCCGCCTCCAAGAGCTACGGGGTGGAGGTGGCGGAGATGGCGGGCCTGCCCAAGGAGGTGGTGGAGCGGGCCCGCGCCCTCCTCAGCGCCATGGCCGCGAGGCGGGAGGGCGCCCTGGAGGAGGTCTTGGAGCGCCTCCTCGCCTTAGACCCCGACCGCCTCACCCCCCTCGAGGCCCTGAGGTTCCTCCACGAGCTCAAGGCCTTGGCCCTGGGCCTCCCCCTGGGTAGCATGAAGGGGTGATCCGCCCCCTCCCTCCGGAGCTTAGGGGCCTCCTCGCCCGGGGCGAGGTGCTCCTTACGGTGAAGGACGCCGTGCGGGAGCTTCTGGAAAACGCCCTGGACGCTGGGGCCAGGAGGGTGCGGGTGGAGCTTTGGGGCGGGGGGCTTAAGCGGCTTGTGGTGGAGGACGACGGGGAGGGGATCCCCCTGGAAGACCTCCCCCTCGCCGTGGAGCCCTACGCCACGAGCAAGCTCCAGGACCTTGAGGGCATCCGCACCCTGGGCTTCCGCGGCCAGGCCCTCTACGCCCTAAGGCAGGCGGCCAGGCTCAGGATCCGCTCCCGGCCTCGAGGGCAGCTCGGCGGCGGGCTCCTCCTCGCGGAAGGGGAGCGGGTGGAGGTGCGCCCCGTCCCCGCCCCCCCGGGGACCCGGGTGGAGGTGGAGGGGCTTTTCCTCGGGGAGGGGCGGGACCCCAAGGGGGAGGTCCGGGGGGTCTTGGAGCTCCTAAAGCGCTACCTCCTCCACCACCCTCGCCTCGCCCTGGCCCTTTTCGCGGAAGGGGAGGCCCGGCTCCTCTTCCCGGGGGCGGGGCTTGAGGAGGCGGCCCGCCTCGCCTTCGGCCGCCTCCTGGCCAAGCGGCTCCTTCCCCTGGCCTACGGGGCGGGGGGCCTCGAGGTCCAGGGCCTCGTCTCCCGGCCGGAGGTGAGCCGCACCCGGCCGGACCGGCTCTTCCTCGCGGTGAACGGGAGGCCGGTGGCCTTCCCCGAGGGGCTTCTCCGGCGGGTGCGCCGCGCCTACCGGGAGCTTCTGCCGGAGGGGCACTACCCCGTGGGCGTCCTGAACCTCTTCCTCCCCCAGGAGGCCTTTCGCCTGCGCCTGGACGCGAGGAAGGAGGAGGTGGTCCTTTCTGAGGAGGTGGAGGCCCTGGTGGAGGAGGCCCTCCTCGCCCTCTTCCGGCGGGAGAACCTGGCCCGGGCCCTCCCCGAGCCCAAGCCCCTCCAGCCCTTAAGCCCCCCCACGGCCTCGGGCCTGCCCCGCCTCCGCTTCCTCGCCCAGTTCCGGGAGAGCTACCTCCTCGCCGAGGCGGGGGACACCCTCTACGTGGTGGACCAGCACGCCGCCCACGAGCGCATCCTCTACGAGGACCTCCTCAAGCGGGTCGCCGAGGGGCCGAAGCCCCTCCCCCGGCCCCTCCTCGTCCCCTTGGCCCCCGAGGAGGAAGCCCTTTTGGAGGCGGGGCAGGAGGCTTTGGCGGCGCTTTTCCGCTGGGAGCCCTTCGGCCCCGGGAGGGTGCGGCTCCTCATGGCCCCCGCCTTCCTCCACCCCTACCCCCTTCTCCTCCCCGAGGTCTTCAAGGAGGCCTTGCGCGGGGAGGGGAGAAGCCTCAAGGCCCTCCTCGCCCGCCTCGCCTGCCTCCCCGCCGTCAAAGCGGGCCACCCCCTGGGAGAGGCCCAAGGCCAGGCCCTCCTGGACGCCCTCCTCGCCTGCGAGACCCCCTGGGCCTGCCCCCACGGAAGGCCCGTCCTCCTTGCCCTCAAGGAGGAGGACCTCATCCGCCGCTTCGGACGCCGCTCGGGGGCTCGGGGAGGAGGAGAAGCCCGTCCTCGTCCGCAAGAAGAAAGCTTCCCGGAAGCACCTCTACCCCGAGAACCTTAAGGGGCACGTCCACCTCCCCCTTGCCCTCCTTGGCGCTTTTTTTGGGGGTGGCGGCGAGGGCGAGGAGGCCGATGGGCACCTCCCTAAGCTCCTCCGTGTCCCGCACCGCCCCGTGGACCACCACCCCGGCCCACCCCTTTTCCCAGGCCAGGCGGGCCAGGTTGCCCCCGAGGAGGGCGGTGCGCAAAGAGCCGCCCCCGTCCACGAAGAGGACCTGGCCTGCGCCCTCTTCCTCCAGGACCTTCCGCACCAGGGCGTTGTCCTCAAAGACCCTGAGGGTCCTGACCCGCCCGGCGAAACGGGCTCTTCCGCCGAAGCTTTTGAAGACCATGGGGAGGGCCTCGCCCTCCGGGTAAAGGTCGGAGAGGTCCGTGGTGCGCGCCTCCATGGGGATATAGTAGCCCCCATGGAGGAGGCGAGGCTTCTCGTCACCTGTCCGGACCGGCCCGGCATCGTGGCCGCCGTGAGCGGTTTCCTCTACGCCCATGGGGCCAACATCACCGATCTGCAGCAGCACTCCACCGACCCCGAGGGGGGGACCTTCTTCATGCGGGTGGCCTTCACCGCCTCCCACCTGGACCTGGCCCGCCCCGCCCTGGAAAGGGCCTTCCAGGAGGTGGTGGCGAGCCGCTTCCAGATGCAGTGGCGCCTGGCTTACGCCTCCGAGAGGAAGCGGACGGCCATCCTCGTCTCCAAGCCCGCCCACGCCCTCTTGGAGCTCCTTTGGCGCTACCGGGTGGGAGAGCTTCCCATGGAGCTCCGCCTGGTCATCTCCAACCACCCCGACCACCGGGAGGAGGTGGAGCGCTTCGGCATCCCCTACCACCACGTGCCCGTGGAGAAGGGCAGGAAGGAGGAGGCGGAGGAGAGGATCCTCGCCCTTTTGGAGGCGGAGGGGGTGGAGCTTGTGGTCCTCGCCCGCTACATGCAGATCCTCTCCCCCGGCTTCGTGGAGCGCTTCCCCATGCGCATCATCAACATCCACCACTCCTTCCTTCCCGCCTTCGCCGGGGCCGACCCCTACCGCCAGGCCTACGAGCGGGGCGTGAAGCTCATCGGGGCCACGGCCCACTACGTCACCGAGGAGCTGGACCAGGGCCCCATCATTGAGCAGGACGTGGTGCGGGTCTCCCACCGCCACTCGGTGCGGGAGATGAAGCGCCTTGGGCGGGAGCTGGAACGCACCGTCTTGGCCCGGGCGGTGCGCTGGCACCTGGAGGACCGGATCCTGGTCCACGAGAACCGCACCGTGGTCTTCGTCTAATGGCGGGCTAACCGGGGGGGCGTAGGGTGGAACTGGGAGGTGTGGCATGAACCTGGGACGTTCCTTTGTGGGCTTTCTGGTGCTCTCCCTGATGGCGGGGGCGGTGCTCTGGTGGGGGGTCTCCAACGGCCAGGCCCCAAGCTCCCAGGCGGCCAAGGCCGCCGACGAGGGGCTTTTGGAGTACGAGCGGAACACCGTGGAGATCGTGGAGCGCTACGGGGACGGGGTGGTCTACGTCTCCGTGGTCACCCGGCCGCAAAGCGTCCAGCTTCCCCCGGGGTTTGAGTTCTTCGCCCCCTTCCTCCAGGTGCCGCCCCAGCGGGGCACGGGCTCGGGCTTCGTCATTGACAAGGAGGGGTACATCTTCACCAACTACCACGTGGTGGAGGGGGCGGACCGGATCACGGTGAAGTTCCACAACGACCCCAAGGAGTACCAGGCCCGGCTGGTGGGGGCGGCCCCGCCCCTGGACGTGGCCCTCCTCAAGGTGGACGCCCCCAAGGAGCGCCTGGTGCCCTTGGTCCTGGGGGACTCCGACCAGATTCGGGTGGGGCAGAAGGCCATCGCCATGGGGAACCCCTTCGGGCTGGAGTTCACCGTGACCCAGGGGATCGTCTCCGCCATCCGGGAGAACCCGGGGGCGATCGGGGACGAGTCGGGCCTCGTGCCCCAGGTGATCCAGACGGACGCCGCCATCAACCCCGGCAACTCCGGGGGGCCCCTCCTCAACTCCCGGGGCGAGGTCATCGGCATCAACACCGCCATCCTCACCCCCACGGGCCAGTTCGGCGCGGCCCAGTTCGCCGGGGTGGGGTTCGCCTTGCCCATCAACCTGGTGAAGCAGTACCTCCCCGAGATGCGGGCGGGGAAGATCCTCACCGCCGAGGAGATCGTGCGGAGCCGGCCCCGGCTTGGGGTTTCCATCATTCCCCTCTCCTTCTACCCGGAGAGGCTCCGCCAGCAGTATGGCCTCCCCGACACCGGCCTCATGGTCCAGGAGGTGGAGCGGAATAGCCCCGCCCAGAAGGCGGGCCTCAAGCCCCCCACCCGCTTTGCCTACATCCAGCTGCCCACGGGGGAGGCCCTCCAGGTGGGGGTGGACGGGGACGTGCTCCTGGAGGCGGACGGGGTGCCCCTCACCTCCATCGCCCAGCTCCGCCAGGTCCTCTACGCCAAGAAGCCCGGCGAGGCGGTGACCCTCAAGGTCTGGCGGCAAGGCCGGACCCTCACCCTCCGGGTGGTGCCCCAGGTCCTGCGGTAGATGGGGCTTTGGGAGAAGGCGCCCCTCAGGCTTAGGCGCTACCTCGTCTACCGCCGCGAGGGGGGGTGGCCCCCCCTCGCCTTGGGGCCCTCCGTAACGGTGGAGCGGCTGGAGAAGGGCCTACCCCTCGGGCTTCCCGAGGAGGTCTGGGCCGACGGCCGGGTCTATCCCCTGGCCCGGACCCTCGAGGGCTACCTGGCCCTCGGCCACCCCGGGGTGGTCCTCCGGGTGGAGGGGCGGTACGCGGGCCACCTCTTCCTCCGCCCTCCGGGCACCCCACCCCCGCCCCACCTCCCCTGGGGCTTCCTCCCGGAGCCCCTGCCCTGGGCCTACGGGGCCTTTGTGCGCCCGGAGTACCGGGGACGGGGCCTCATCCGCCACGCTTTGGTGGCCCTGGGGAGGGGGTGGGAGGAGGTGTACGCCGAGGTCCGGCCGGAAAACCTCCCCGCCCGGAGGAGCCTCGAGGCCCTGGGCTTCCGCCCCGTGGGGTGGCTCGAGGTCCTGATCCTCGGGGTGCCCAAGGTGCGCTGGTGGCGCTTCGCCCGCTTCAGGGCGGCCAGAGAAGGCGCGCCCTGAGGCAGCCTCCCTCCGCCCAAAAGCGCCACGGGCCCAAGGCGAGGGAAAGGCCCACCTCCGAGCAGTAGACGAGTTCCCTTCGCCTTTCTTGGGCCAGGACCTCGTTCCAGGCGTACTCCCCCCCGGTGTAGTAGGCCTCCGTCTCCGGGTCGGTGAGGGCGCGGAAGCCCCGGAAGTCCCAAAGGGGGTAGAAGAGGAGGCGCACCGGCCTGCCCGTCACCGAGTTCACGAAGGCCACCTCCCCCCGGCTCCAGGGGAAGAGGACGAGGAGCCTCCTCGCCCCCTCGCCCTCCACGGCCACGAGGCGCAGAAGAAGAAGCCCCCCCAGGGCCAGAAGGCCCAGGGGGAGGGGGCGGAAGGGGAGCCTCACTTCAGGGCGCCCGCCTCGCGGAAGTAGCGGAGCGCCCCCTCGTGGTAGGGGATGGCCCCGCCCACGAAGCGGACGGCGTTCTCCAGGGTGGTGTTCCGGGCGGCGGGCACCGCCTGGCGCAGGGCCTCGAGGTTCTCAAAGGTGGCCTTGGTGAGGGCGTAGGCCGCCTCCTCGGGCAGGGAGGCGGGGCAGATGAAGAAGTTCCAGAAGGAGAGGGTGGGGGTGTCGTTGCGGGTGCCGTAGACCTCCTTGGGGATCACCCCGGGGGCGGAGACGCCGGGGAAGCGGCGCTGGAAGACCTGGACCGGGGTGCTCTGGGGAGGAAGGGGGACGAGCTGGATCCGGTCCCCCTTGCGGGCGAGGGTGGCGGCGAGCTCCACGATGGCCCCCGTGGGGAGCCCCCCGGACCAGAAGAAGGCGTCAATGTTCCCCTCGGAGAGGGCGCTTGCGCTCTCCTGGGCCCCGAGGCGCTCCTGCTTGGCGAAGTCCTTGGGGGAAAGGCCCGCGGCCTCGAGGACCAAAAGGGCCTCCACCTCCGTCCCCGAGCCCGGGGCCCCCGTGGAGACCCGCTTAGACGCCCCCGGTGCTCCCGGTGCCGATGGCCACCTTGGGCTTCTGCGCCACGCTCACGCCTAAGGCCAAGAGGGCGAATAGGGCTAGGGCTCGCTTCATCCGCATCACCTCCGCATAGTTTTGCACCCCCAGGTTATTCGGGCCCCTTAGGCCTGTCAAGGTGGGAAAGTCCCAGAAGCCGCACCTGGAAGGCGCGGAGGAGGTCGGTCTTGCTGAGGACGCCGAGAAGCCGGTCCCCCTCCACCACCAGCGCCCGGGCGTACCCGCGTTCCGCCATGCGCTCCAGGGCGGTAAGGGCGTCCTCCTCGGGGGAGAGGAGGAGGGGGGGAAGGAGGTGGCGGGCCACGGGGTCCAGGGGGTTCGCCCCCTCCAGGCCCTCGAGGCCCACCACCCCCAGGATGCGGCCCTCCGCCACCACGGGAAAGCCGGAGACCTTGTGGCGCAGGGCCAGGGCCAGGGCCTCCCCCACGGGCAGGTCCGGGGGGAGGACGATGGGGTTTGGGGTCATCAGGTCCTTCACCTTTAGGCCCTCCAGGGCCTGGGCCAGGAGGGTGGCCTCGGCGTCGGCCCTCGAGGCCATGTAGACGAAGAAGGCGATGAGGACGAGGAGGGGGTTCAGGACGAGGAGGCCGAAGAGGCCGAGGGCCCAGGCCAGGGCCTGGCTCAGGGCCACGGCCTGGCGCGTGGCCTGGAGGTAAGGCTTCCTCAGGGCGAGGAGCGCCCGGTAGACCCTCCCGCCGTCCAGGGGCAGGGCGGGGAGGAGGTTGAAGAGGGCGAGGCCCAGGTTCACCAGGGCGAGGTAGCGGCCGAGGAAGCCCAAGGCCCCCGCCTCCCAGGGGAGGGTCCGGAAGAGGAGGAAGAGGAGGAGGCTCACCAGAGGCCCCGCCAGGGCGATGACGAGCTCCTTCATAGGCTCCCTGGGGATCCTTTCCATCTGGGCCACGCCGCCCAGGAGCCAGAGGGTGATCCGCCGGGTCGCCACCCCGTACCGCCTCGCCGCCAGGGCGTGGCCGACCTCGTGGAGGAGGACGGAGAGGAAGAGGCCCGTGGCGGCGAGGAGGCCGAGGAGGAAGGGGTAGGGGCCCTGGAGGAGGCGGGGGTCCTGGGGGAGGCCGAGGAGGGCGAAGTAGTGGGGCAGGTTCCGCCCGATGTATAGGGCCCACAAGGGGAGGACGAGGAGGAAGGAGAGGTCCAGGTGGACGGGGATCCCCGCCAGGCGGAAGAGGAAGATCCCGTGCTGGAACACGCCTCAGTATAGGGGCGGGTGGGGCGCGGGGGTGTAATGACCGGTCAGTCAGGGTTAGCATGGAGGGGTGCTGGCGCTCGCCCTTCTCAAAGACCCCGGGTACCGGAGCTACTGGCTCGCCCTCTTCGCCTCCCAGATGGGCACCTGGATGCAGGCCGCGGCCCAGGGCTGGCTCGTCTTGCTCCTTACGGGAAGCGCCGAGCGGCTCGGCCTCGTGGTGGCCCTCCAGTTTCTGCCCTCCCTCCTCTTTTCCCTGCCCGCCGGGGTCCTGGCCGACCGCTACCCCAAGCGGGACCTCCTCCGCTTCACCCAGGGGGGGATGACCCTCCTCGCCCTGGCCATGGCCTTCTTGGTCTACACGGGCTGGGTGCGGTACGGGCACGTCCTCCTCTTCGCCTTCCTCTACGGGGCCCTGAACGCCATGGACCAGCCCGTGCGCCAGAGCTTCACCGTGGAGCTCGCGGGGAAGGAGCGCTACCCCGGGGCCATCGCCTTGAACTCCTTCGGCTTCAACACGAGCCGCCTCGTGGGGCCCGCCGTCGCGGGCTTCCTCATCGCCTTCTACGGCGTGGGGGCCGCTTACCTCGCCAACGCCCTGTCCTTCCTGCCCATCCTCTGGGTGCTCTCCCGCCTGCCTCGAGGCGAGGGGAACGGGGTCGTCCAGGGACGCTGGTGGACGGAGGCCCTGGAGGGGATCCGGTTCGTCCTGGGGCACCCCGTGGTGCGGCGGGTGGTGGGCTTGATCCTCTTCGCCACCCTTTTGGGCATGAACTTCCAGACCCTGGTGCCGGCCTACGCCCGCCTCGTCCTCGGCCTTTCCGCCACGGGGTACGGCTTCCTCCTCTCCAGCGTGGGCGTGGGGGCGATCCTCGCCGCCTTGATCATGGCCTTCACCGGCAGGCCCAGGCCCTGGCGCCTCGTCCTCGGCCTCTTCGCCCTGGCCCTGGCCCACCTGGGCCTCGCCCTGAAGCTTCCCGGCCTCGTGCCGCTCTTCCTCGCCGTGGGGGGCTTCGGGATGATCTCCGTCCTCATCAACGCCAACACCCTGGTCCAGCTCTCCGTGCCCGACCGGCTTCGGGGCCGGGTCATGGCCGTCTACAGCCTGGTGATGCTGGGCACGGGGCCCTTGGGCGCCTACCTTACGGGCTTCCTCTTTGAGGCCCTGGGGGGGCGGAGGGCGGCGCTCGTCCTGGGGCTGGCCCTCCTCGCCGTGGGGGCCTTCCAGCTCCTCCGCCCCTGGCCTAGGGACGCCAGTCCTCAGGCCTAGGCCCGAGGCCGAGCCGCCAGGCCACCCCTCGCGCCACCCTGAGCCCCGCCTTTCCGTCCCCGTAGGGGTTCTTGGCCTTCCGCATGCGGGAAAGCTCCTCCGGGTTTTCCAAAAGCCCCTTCACCACGCGGTAGACCCCTTCGGGGTCGGTGCCCGCGAGCTTTAGGATCCCGGCCTTAAGCCCTTCGGGCCTCTCCGTGACGTTCCTCAGGACCACCACGGGCACCCCCAGGGCCGCCCCCTCCTCCTGGAGCCCCCCGGAGTCGGTGACGAGGAGGAGGCTCGCCCTCATGAGGGCGGCCATGGAGCCGTACTCCAGGGGGTCCAGGAGCACGAAGTTCCTCACCCCTTTGAGCACCGGGAAGACCGCCTCCCGCACCACAGGGTTCAGGTGCACCGGGTAGACGAAGGTGAGGTGGGGGAAGGCCTCGGCCACCCTTTTGAGGGCCTGGGCGAGGTCGGAAAGGAGGGGCCAGTTCTCCCGGCGGTGCATGGTCACGGTCACGTAGGGCCCTTCGGGCAGCCCCTCGGGAAGCCGACCGAGCTTCGCGGCGAGGAGCACCGCGTCCACCCCGGTCTGGCCCGTGACCAGGATCCCCTCCTCCCGCTTCCCCTCCTTAAGGAGGTTCGCCTTGGCGAGGGGGGTGGGGGCGAAGTCCAGGTCGGTGAGGACGTCGGTGAGGCGGCGGTTCGCCTCCTCGGGGAAGGGCTCCTTGAGGTTGCCGCTCCTTAGGCCCGCCTCCACGTGGCCCACGGGGATCCCCTCCAGAAAGGCCGCCCAGGCCACGGCGAAGGTGGTGAGGGTGTCCCCGTGGACGAGGACGTAGTCCGCCCCCATCTCCTTGAGGGCCCGGGCCGCCTGGGGGAGGATGCGGGCCGCGAGGTCGGGGAGGGCCTGGCGCTCCTGCATCACGTCCAGGTTTCGGTCCTCTTGGATCCCGAAGAGGCTTAAGGCCTGCCGCAGTTGCTCCCGGTGCTGGCCCGTGAGGAGGACGAGGGGCTTCAGGCCCGGGATCCCCCTGAGGGCCAGGTACACGGGGGCCATCTTGGTGGCCTCGGGCCGCGTGCCGAAGGCGAGGACCACGCGTTTCATTCCCCCCTCCATAGCGCCCTAAGCCTCCGGTAGGTGACCCAGGCGAGGCCCAGGGCGGTGGCGAGAAGGCTCGTCAGGATGGCCTCCCAGGGCATTCCCAGGTAGACCATGGCGAGGAGGTTGAAGAGGAGGGCCGCCCCCCAGAGGAGGAAGGCCACCCGCCTTTGGGAAAGCCCCCGGGCCAGGAGGCGGTGGTGGATGTGGTCCTTGCCGGGGGTGGAGAGGGGGTTCTGCCCCCTGAGGAGCCTCCGCACCACCACCTGGGTGGTGTCCAGGATGGGGAGGAGGAGGAAGAGCGCCGGGGGGAGGAGGCCCAGGAAGGTGGTGAGCTTGAGGTTGCCGAGGAGGGCGGTGGCGGCCAAGGTGTAGCCCAGGAAGTAGGCCCCCGCGTCCCCCAGGATGATGCGGCTTGGGTGGAGGTTGTGCCGGAGGAAGCCCAAGGAGGCCCCCGCCAGGGCGGAAAGCACCAGCGTCCCTGCCGCCCAGTAGGGGAACTGGGCGGAGACGAAGAGGAGGCTCATGGCGCTGATGAAGGCGATCCCCCCGGCGAGGCCGTCCAGGCCGTCCATGAGGTTGAGGGCATTGGTGATGCCCACGACCCAAAGCCAGGTGAGGAAGAGTCCCAAGGCGGGGTCCAAGGGGGTGCCGAAGGCGGCCTCAAACCGCACCCCCACGGCCACGAGGAGGAGGGCGGAAAGCGTCTGGACGAAGAGGCGGAAGAGGGGAGGAAGGCCGAACTGGTCGTCAATGAAGCCCACAAGCACGAGCCAGGCTCCCCCCAGGAGGATGGCGAGGACCTGGATGAGCACCTGCTCCACCAGGATGGGCCGGAGGAAGGCCGCCACCACCAGGGCGAGCACCACCCCGGCGTAGAGGGCGAGCCCCCCGGCGTTGGGGAGGGGCTCCCGGTTGAGCCTGCGCTCGTTGGGCAGGTCGGCCCAGCCCACCTTCAGGGCGAAGCGGCGCACGTGGGGCAGGAAGCGCCAGGTGAAGAGGAGGGCCAGGAAAAAGACGAGGAGGACGGTGAGCCAGCCCCGCCCGTAGGGGTTGGCCACGCCCAGGCGGTGGAGGAACTCCAGCAGGTCACTTGGTGCCATAGATCCGGTCCCCGGCGTCGCCGAGGCCGGGGACGATGTAGCCGTGGTCGTTGAGGCGCTCGTCTATGGCCGCCACCACCACCTCGGTGTCGGGGTGGTCCTTGGCGATGCGCTCCAGGCCCTCGGGGGCGGCGAGGATGGCCATGAGCTTGACCCCGGTGGCCCCCCGTTCCTTGAGGAGGGAGAGGGCGAGGCTTGCGCTTCCTCCCGTGGCCAGCATGGGGTCCAGGAGGAAGGCCCGGCGCTCGGCGATGTCCGGGGGGAGCTTGATGTAGTACTGCACGGGGTTTAAGGACTCGGGGTCCCGGTAGAGGCCGATGTGCCCCACCCGGGCGTGGGGGACGAGCTTCAAAATCCCCTCCACCATCACGAGCCCCGCCCGCAGGATGGCCACCAGGGCGAGCTTTTTCCCGGAGAGCACCTTGACCCGGGCGGGGGCGATGGGGGTCTCCACCGTGGTCTCCTCCAGCTCCAGGTCCCGCATGGCCTCGTAGGCCATGAGCATGGCGACCTCTTCGGCGAGCTCGCGGAAGTCCTTGGGGCCCGTGCGCTTGTCCCTGAGGTGGGCCAGCTTGTGCTGGACCAGGGGGTGGTCCACCAGGGTGATCCTCATCGGCAAGAGCCTACCACGCCCCCCTTCGGGGGAAGAAGTCCCGGAAGAAGGCGAGGGCCTTGGGGAGCTTTTCCTCCAGGGCCTGCGGGAAGCCTTGGGGCTCCTTGGTGCGGAACCAGTGGAGGTCGTGGAGGTAAGTGAGGGGGACGTAGAAGGCGAGGCGCTCCCGGACCTCCTTGGGGTAGAGGCGGGCCATGCGGAAGAGGGCGGCCCGGGCGGCCTCCTCCCCCAGGAGGTCTAGGCTTCCCGTCTTCAGGAGGGCGAGGTCCCGCGCCGGGTCGTCCCCCCCGGCGCGGGCCCAGTCCACCAGGAAGACCTCGGGGCCTTCCGCCTCCGGCGCTTTGAGGAGGAGGTTTCCTGCCCAGGCGTCCCGGTGGCAGAAGCGGCGTTCCACCCCGGCGGCGAGGCCCACCTCCCGCTTCAGGGCCTGGACCAGGGAGAGGGCTTCCGGCTGGTCGTGGAGGCTCTCGGCGAAGCGTTCCAGGCGGGAAAGGAGTTCCTCTTGGGTGACCTTCCCCGGCTCGGGCAGGCGGTGGAGGGCGAGGAAGAGGTGGGAGAGGGCGGCGAGGGTTTTGGAGGTGAAGGCCTCGGGGGCGAAGGGCCTTCCGGGGAAGCGGCGGGTGACGAGGACGCCCCCCTCCGCTCCCTGGATCACGGCGAGGACCAGGCTCCCGAAGCCCGCCCGGGCCATGCGGCGGGCCTCGAGGCCCGCCAGGTGGGCCTCCTCCTTGCGGTAGACCTTGTAAACCCGTTCGCCGTCCGTGTAGACCCGGGCCTCAAACCCGCCCAGGGGGGTGAGGCGCCTTAGGCGTTCGGGGGGAAGGAGGGCCTTGAGGGCGGCGACGGCCACGGGGCTTATTCTAGCCCTATGGAGCTCCTCCGGCCCGAGGCCACGGTCCTTTCCCTGGGGAGGCGGGTCCTTTCCTTTGACCGGGAGGGAAGGCCCTACCACTACTTCCGCGAGGGGAAGACCTACAAGCGCGCCCTGGACGGGAGCCTCCACCTCCGCTACCGGGAAGGGGAGAGGAGGCGGAGAAGGCTTGCCCCCGAGGAGGCCCTTGGGGTCTACCAGGAGGTCCTGGACCTGGCCGAGGCCCACCTGCGGGACGAAAGGAGGCGGGAGGAGGTGCTCCGCTGGACCCCCGAGGGCCTCCTGGACCCCACGCCCTACCGCAGGGCCTACGCCTGGCCCGTGAGCATCCTTCCCCCCGACGCCTACCTCTCCGTGGTCCTACAGGCCACCACGGGATGCACCTGGAACCGCTGCGCCTTCTGCAGCTTCTACCAGGACCGCCCCTTCCAGAAGCGAACCCCCGAGGCTTTCCGGGAGCACATCCAGGCCGTCTTGGCCCTGCTCGGGCGGGGCAGGCTTCTTAGGCGCGGGGTCTTCCTCGCGGACGGGAACGCCCTCGCCCTCTCCGAGCCCCTTCTTCCCCTCCTGGAGCTCGTGCGGGCCCACTTCCCCGGGGAGCCCGTGATGGGGTTTCTGGACCTCTTCACCGGCCTGAAGAAAGCCCCTTCCTGGTGGGAAAGGCTTGGGGGTATGGGCCTCCGGCGGGTCTACATCGGCCTGGAGACGGGGCACGCCCCCCTCCTCGCCCTCCTCCGGAAGCCCGGCCACCCCAAGGAGGTCCTGCCCCTGGTCCGGGCGTTGAAGGCGGCGGGGCTTTCCGTGGGGGTGATCCTCATGGTGGGGGCGGGGGGAAAGGCCTTCGCCGAGGCCCACTTCCGGGAAAGCCTCGCCCTCCTCGCGGAGCTTCCCTTGGGGAGAGGGGACGTGGTCTACCTCTCCCCCTTCCGGGAGGACCCCGGCACCCCGTACGCCGCCCTCGGCCTTGCTCCCTTGGAGGACCTCGAGGGGGAACTCCAAAGGTGGGCCCAGGCGGTGCGTCGCCTCGGCCTCAGGGCCTCCCGGTACGAGATCCGGGAGTTCCTCTACTGAACCTCCAACTCCCCCTTCTCCGCAAGGAAGCCCGCCTCCTTGTGGCTCCCGTCGCAGAAGGGCTTCTCCCGGGACCGGCCGCAGCGGCAGAGGGCGAGCTTGGCCCGCTCTAGGCGCCTTTCCTCCCCGTTCCACCGGAAGGGGGTCCCCTCCGGAAGGTCCAGGACGTAGGGCCCCTTCTCCCGAAAGCGGAGGCGCATGCCCCCATGCTACCCCTTCCTGCTATCCTGGGAAGGATGGGCCCGGGATCCCCCCGGTCGCCCGGGAGGTGCTATGCGTGCGCACATCATCACCTACGGCTGCCAGATGAACGAGTACGACTCCCACCTGGTGGCGAGCGAGCTCGTGAGCCTCGGGTGGGAGCTCGTGGACTCGGTGGAGGAGGCGGACTTCGTCCTGGTGAACACCTGCGCCGTGCGGGGCAAGCCCGTGGAGAAGGTGCGCTCCCTCCTGGGCCAGCTCCGCAAGGAGAAGGAGCGTCGGGGCCTCCTCATCGGGATGATGGGGTGCCTGGCCCAGCTGGACGAGGGCCAGCAGATGGCGAAGAAGTTCGGGGTGGACGTCCTCTTGGGCCCCGGGGCCCTCACCTCCTTGCCCGAGGCCCTGAAGGCGAACGAGAGGTTCTGGGACCTCACCTTCCGAGAGGACGTCCTGGACTACATTCCCCCGCCTCCCAAGGGGGCGCTTTCCGCCCACGTGACCATCATCCGGGGGTGCAACCACCACTGCACCTACTGCATCGTCCCCACCACCCGCGGCCCCGAGGTCTCCCGCCACCCCGACCTCATCCTTAAGGAGATTGAGCTCCTGAAGCAGGCGGGGGTGGTGGAGGTCACCCTCCTCGGCCAGAACGTCAACTCCTACGGCAAGGACCAGCCGGGCTTCCCCTCCTTCGCCGAGCTCCTCCGCATGGTGGGCGGGATGGGCATCCCCCGGGTGCGCTTCCTCACCAGCCACCCGGTGAACTTCACCGACGACATCATTGAGGCCATCGCCGAAACCCCCGCCATCTGCCGCTACATCCACCTGCCCGTGCAGTCGGGCTCCGACCGGGTGCTCCGCCGCATGGCCCGGGAGTACCGCCGGGCACACTATTTGGAGAGGATCCGGAAGATCCGCGAGGCCCTCCCCGATGCCGTGCTTTCCACCGACATCATCGTGGGCTTCCCCGGGGAGACGGAGGAGGACTTCCAGGAGACCCTTTCCCTCTACGACGAGGTGGGGTACGACCAGGCCTACATGTTCATCTACTCGCCCCGCCCCGGCACCCCCGCCTACAAGCACTTCCAGGACCTGCCCCGGGAGGTGAAGGTGGAGCGCCTGATGCGCCTCATTGAGAAGCAGAAGGAGTGGAGCTACCGCAGGAACCTGGAGTGGGTGGGGAAGACGGTGGAGGTGTTGGTCCGGGGCGAGGCCAAGGAGGAGGGCTTCGTCCAGGGGCACGACCGGGGGAACCACCCCGTGCTCGTCCCCGCTTCCCAGGCCCCGGTGCCGGGCCTCTACCAGGTGGAGATCAAGCAGGCCACGCCCCACCTCCTCTTCGGGGAGGTGGTGGGGGCGGAGGCCCCGGCCCCCATCCCCCTGCCCGTGGCCTAGGGGGTGAGGGATGCGGTCCATCCTCCCCCTGGGCGTGGCCTTGGCCCTCTTCCTCCTCCTCTTCGCCACCTTCCGCTTCACGGGGCTTGGGTTCTTCCTGGCCCTGGGGGGTGGGGCCCTGGGCTACTTGGGCCTTGCCCGTTGGCAGGAGGGGCTTCTTTCCCGGGGGCCTTCCTTGGCGGCGTTGGAGCGCCTGGCCATGCGGGAGGCCTGGCGGCGGGGCGGGGTTTTGCGCCCGGGGGACCTCTCGGCCTTTTTGCCTGAGGAGGAGGCGGAAAGGCTTTTGGAAGGGCTTGCTGCCCGGGGGCTTTGCCGGAAGGAGGGGGAGGGGTACCGGTTTTAGGGCATGCTCCGGGAAGCCGAGGTGGTGGTCCTGGGGGCCGGGGTGGCGGGGCTCACCCTGGCCCGCCTCCTTTGGGAAAGGGGCCGGAAGGTCCTGGTGGTGGCCGAGGCCCTGGGGGAGGCGAGCCGCCCTCCCGTGGCCCTGGTGAACCCCCTTAGGGGGAGGCGCTTCACCCTGGCGGAGGAGGGGGAAAGGGCCTTGGCGGCGGCCCTCGCCTTTTACGGCCGCTTCGTCCCCCTCCACCTCGGGGTCTTCCGCCCCGTGCCCGAGGAGGACCGGCCCAAGGTGGCGGGGAGGCTTTCCCGGCTCAAGCACCGCTGGGAGAAGGAGGGGGTGCTTCTGGAGGAGGCCTTTTGGCTGGAGCCGAGGCCCCTTTTGGCGCGCCTCGCCGAGGGGCTTCCCCTTCTAAGGGGCCGGGTCCTCGCCTGGGAGCCTCCCTGGCTGGTCCTCGAGGGCGGCGGGCGGGTCAGGGGGGAGGTTCTGGTCTACGCCGGGGGGGGCCGGGGGGCGCACCTTTTGGGCCTGGAGGGGCGGCACGTCCCGGGGCTCGTCCTCACCCTCTTGGACTACTTTCCCCGGGCCGTGAGCTACCGGGTCTACTTGGCGGGGGCGGCCTTAGGGGGAAGCTACCTCCCGGGGGAGGAGGGCTACCGCCTCCCGCCGCCCACGGAAGGGGAGGTGGAGTGGCTTCTCCAAGGGGCCGAGGCCCTTGTGGGCTACCGCCCCCGGGTGGCCTCCCTTTGGCGGGGGGTGCGCTTTAGGCTTTCCTCCTTTCTCTTCCCCGTGGAGGGGGGGTTCGCCCTCACCGGGCTCGGCTCCACGGGCTTTCTCTACGCGCCTCTCCTCGCAGAGAGGCTTGCCGAAAGGCTTTAGACTGGGGGCGTGTACTCGGGAGCGGTCCTCGCGGGAGGGGCCTCGAGGCGCTTTGGGGAGGACAAGGCCCTTTTCGTCTACCGGGGGAAGCCCCTCCTCCTCTGGGTCTTGGAGAGCCTTAGGGGGGCGGAGGAGCGCTTCATCGTGGCCAACCGCCCCTACGTGGGCTTCGGCGTCCCCGTCTACCCCGACCTCCTCCCGGGGGCGGATAGCCTCTCCGGCCTCCACTCCGCCCTCGCCCACGCCCGCTTCCCCTGGGTGGCGGTGGCGGCCACGGACCTTCCCTTCCTCACCCGGGGCTTTTGGGACTTCCTCTACGAGCAGGCCCGCGCCTCCCCCTACCCCGTGGTGGCGGTCTACAGCCCCGAGGGCCACCTCGAGCCCCTCATGGCCCTTTACCACAAGGACTGCCTGCCCCAGGTGGAGCGGCAGATCCGGGAGGGGGACTTCCGCCTGGGGCGGGTGGTGGAGGCTTTGGGGGCCACGTATGTGGCCGCCGAGGAGGTGGTGGCCCGGTTTGGGGAGCGGGTCTACCTCAACGCCAACCGCAGGGCCGACCTCCCGTAGGCGTGGTATCCTCCTCCGGGGGCGGATGCTGCGGCTGGAGAACATCACGAAACGCTTCGGCCCGGTGGTGGCCAACGACCGCATCAGCCTCGAGGTGCGGGCCGGGGAGGTCCTCGCCCTCCTGGGGGAGAACGGGGCGGGGAAGACCACCCTGGTGAGCCTCCTCTACGGCCTTTACGCGCCGGACGAGGGGCGGATCCTCCTGGAGGGGCGCCCCGTCCAGATCCCCTCCCCCAAGGCGGCCCAGGCCCTGGGCATCGCCCTCGTGCCCCAGCACCCCGAGCTCATTGAGGCCCACACCGTGGCCGAGAACCTGGCCCTGGGGCTGGACCTGCCCTTCCTGCTTCCCCGAAGGGCCCTCGTCCGCAGGCTCAAGGCCCTGCTGGCGGGGCACCCTCTGGGGGTGGACCTGGAGGCGCCCGTCCACCTCCTCTCCGCCGGGGAGAAGCAGCGGGTGGAGATCCTCAGGGCCCTTCTCGCCAAGCCCAAGGTCCTGATCCTGGACGAGCCCACCAGCGTCCTCACCCCCCAGGAGGCGGAGGGCCTTTTCCAGGAGATCGCCCGCTACAAGGCCATGGGCCTCGCGGTGATCTTCATCAGCCACAAGCTGGACGAGGTGCTCCGGGTGGCGGACCGCATCGCCGTCCTCCGGGGGGGGAGAAAGGTGGGGGAGGTGCCGAGGGAGAAGGCGGACCGGGACCTCCTCGTGCGCCTCATGGTGGGGCGGGAGGTGGAGCCTCCCCGCCTCGGCTTCCCTCCGGGGAAGAGGCCCCTTCTGGAGGTGCGGGACCTCTTCGTGCCCCGCCGGGGGGTCCCGGTCCAGGGGGTGAGCTTCGTGCTCTGGGAAGGGGAGATCCTCGGCGTGGCCGGGGTGGCGGGAAGCGGGCAGAAGGAGCTCGTGGAGGCCTTGGCGGGGCTTAGGCCCTACCGGGGGGAGGTGCGGTTCCTGGGCGCCCCCTTGCCCCGGGACCCCGCCCGCCTCCACGCCTTGGGGGTGGCCCACATCCCCGAGGACCGGGCCATGGGGGTGGTGGGGACGATGAGCGTGGCGGAGAACCTGGCCCTGCGCCGCTACGCCCGCTTCGCCCGGCGGGGTTTGCTCTCCCGTAGGGCCATGGAGGAAAAGGCCTCGGAGCTCATCCGCCGCTTCGGGATCCAAACGCCTTCCCCCAGGACCCCCGTCCGCTTCCTCTCCGGGGGGAACGTGCAGAAGGTGATCCTGGCCCGGGAGCTCGGGGAGGGGGCCAGGCTGGTTTTGGCCATGCACCCCACCTACGGCGTGGACGTGGGGGCGGCGGAGGAGGTCCACCGCCTCCTCCTGGACCTGGCCAAGGGCGGGGCGGCCGTCCTCCTTGTGAGCGAGGACCTGGACGAGATCCTGGCCCTCTCCCACCGGGTGGCGGCCCTCTACCAGGGGCGGCTGGTGGGGCCCTTGCCGCGGGAGGGGGTGGGATTGGAGCGCCTGGGGGCCATGATGACGGGGGGTCGGGCGTGAGGGTGGAGGTGGACCCCGCGCCCCGGCCCCTCAAGGTCGTGGGGGCCTATGCCCTCTTCGTGGGGATGGCCCTCATGGCCTTGGGGGTCCTCTTCCGGGCCTACGGGGTGGCGCCCCTGGAGGCCTACCGGGTCTTCCTCTCGGTCCTGGGGGACCCCCTGGGCCTCGCCGAGGTGGCCCGGAGGGCCATCCCCCTCCTCCTCATCGGCTCGGGGTTGGCTTTGGCCTTCCGGGTGGGCTTCTTCAACATCGGGGCCGAGGGGCAGCTCCTCCTTGGGGCCGTGGGGGCCACCTACGCCGCCCTCTTCCTCCCTCCCGGGCCCTGGACCCTGCCTTTGATGTTCTTCCTCGGGGGGGCCTTGGGGGGGGTGTGGGCGGGCCTTGCCGCCTGGCTTCGGGCGCGCTTCGGGGCGAGCGAGATCCTCGTCACCCTCATGCAGAACTACCTCGCCTACTACCTGGTGGTCTACTTGGTGGCGGGTCCCTGGAAGGGGCGGACGGCCTTCGGCTTCCTCTACACCGACCCCTTTCCCGAGGCGGCGCGGCTTCCCGTGCTTCCCGGCACCCTGGTCCACTGGCCCACCCTCCTCCTCGGGGCGGTGGCCGCCCTGGTCCTCCACGTCCTCCTCTTCCGGACCCCCTGGGGCTTTGAGTGGCGGGTTCTGGGGGAGAACCCCCTCGCCGCCTGGTACCTGGGCCTGGACGCGGGCCGCCTCCTCCTCCGGGTGGGCCTGATCTCGGGCGCTTTGGCGGGGTTTGCCGGGGTGGGGGAGGTGGCGGGGATCCACCACAAGCTCCTGGAGCCCGCCCAGGTGTCCTTGGGCTACGGCTTCACGGCCATCCTCGTGGCCTGGCTCGCCCGCGGTGGGCCGGGTTACGTCCTCCTCACCGCCCCCCTCCTGGGGGTGGTCCTCGCCGGTGGGGACGCGTTGAAGCTCGCCTTCTCCATGCCCTTTCGCGTGGTGGACGTGACGAGCGGCCTCCTGCTTTTGGCCTTGATCGGGGCCGAGGCCGCAAGCCGCCACCGCCTGGTCTGGAGGCGCTGATGGAAGAGGCCTTGTTGCGCGCGGTCCTTTTCGGAACGCCTATCCTGCTCGCGGGGCTGGGGGCGCTTCTCGCCGAGCGGAGCGGGGTGGTGAACCTCGGGGTGGAGGGGATGATGGCCCTGGCCGCCCTCACCGCCTTCGCCGCCGCCCAGGCCTACGGCCCCCTACCCGGGGTCCTCGCCGCCCTCGGGGTGGGGGCGCTCTCGGGGCTTTTCCTGGGCCTCTTCGCCGTCACCTTGCGGGCCAACCAGTTCGTGGCGGGGCTCGCGGTGGCCGCCTTGGGGCTTGGGGCCTCGGGGCTTCTGGGCAAGCGCTACGAGGGGCTGCCCCTCGCCCACCCCTTGCCCGAGGGAGGGTTCGCCCTCTTGGGGGCGGCCCTCGCCCTCCTCGTCCACCTCTTCCTCACCCGCACCCGGACGGGGCTTTTCCTGCGGAGCGCCGGGGAGAACCCCAAGGCGGTGGACCTCTTCGGGGTGAGCGTGGACGGGGTGCGGTACCTGGCCCTGGGCCTGGGAGGGGGGCTCATCGGCCTCGCGGGGGCCTACCTCTCCCTGGCCTACCGGCCGAGCTGGACGGACGGGATGACCGCCGGGCTCGGCTGGGTGGCCATCGCCTTGGTGATCCTCGCCGCCTGGCATCCTCTTCGGGCCCTCCTTGGGGCCTATTTCTTCGGCCTCCTCTTCTTCCTGCAGTTCCGCCTCCAGGGCAGTGTACCTATACCGAGCGAGGCCTTTGCCGCCATGCCCTACCTTCTGGTTATCCTGGTCCTGGCGCTCTCGGGCCGGTCCCGGGCCCCCAAGGCCCTGGGCCAGCCCTTTGAGCGGGGGAGGTAGCCATGCAACGACTCGTTCTCGGGGTTCTCGCCGCCCTGGGCCTCGCCCTAGGGCAGGGGGAAAAGCTCAAGGCCTGTTTCATCTACGTGGGCCCGGTGGGGGACGCGGGCTGGACCTACGCCCACGACGTGGGCCGGAAGAAGGCGGAGGCGGCCCTCCCGTGGCTTGAGACCCGGTACGTGGAGAGCGTTCCCGAAGCCCAGGTGGTGCCGGTCATTGACCGGTTCGTGCGGGAGGGGTGCCGGGTCATCTTCGCGACCAGCTTCGGGTACATGGACGGGGTCCTCGAGGCCGCCAAGAAGTACCCGGACGTCATCTTCGCCCACGCCACGGGCATCAAGCGGGCCCCCAACGTGGCCACCTACATGGCCGACTTCTACCAGGTCTACTACCTGAACGGCCTCGCCGCCGGGGCCCTCACCAAGACGGGCAAGGTGGGGTACGTGGCCGCCTTCCCCATCCCCGAGGTGAAGCGGCACATCAACGCCTTCGCCCTCGGGGTGCGGGCCGTCCGGCCCGACGCCCAGGTGCTGGTGCGCTGGATCAACGCCTGGTACGACCCGGCCAAGGCCCGGGAGGCCACGGAGGCCCTCCTCGCCCAAGGGGCGGACGTCTTCGCCTTCACCGAGGACACCCCCACGGTGATCCAGACCGCCGCCCGCAAGGGGGCCTATTCCTTCGGCCACTACACCCCCATGCTCAAGTTCGCCCCCGACCACGTGGTCTCGGGCCAGATCGTCCACTGGGACGTCATCTACATTGACTTCCTCAAGAAGGTGAAGGAAGGGGTCTACACCCCCAAGAACCTGGAGAACGTGGACTACTTCTGGCTCCTCCAGCACGGGGCCGTGGAGATGGGGGCGGACTACGGCGTCCCCATCAACCCCAAGCACGTTCCCCTGCTGAAGGCCGCCCAGATGAGCGTGGAGGGCAAGAAGGTTCCGGTCTACGACCGGATCATGTCCCTTCTTGGGGCGATGAAGCGCCCGAACCCCACCTTTGACCCCTTCACCGGCCCCATCAAGGACCGCAAGGGGGTGGTGCGCATCCCCGCCGGGCGCAAGGCGACCCTTAACGAGCTCCTCACCATGGAGTGGGCCGCCCCCGGCGTGGTGGGCGACTGGCCGGGGGAGCCCCGGTAGGCCCGCTAAGGGCGGGGAAGGCGCGGGGAAAGGGGTATAATGCCCGCCATGGAAGTGGGCACGCTCGCGCCGGACTTCGCCCTGCCTGACCAGGAGGGCCGCACCCACCGCCTCTCCGACTACCGGGGGCGGTGGGTGGTCCTTTACTTCTACCCCAAGGACGACACCCCCGGGTGCACCAAGGAGGCCTGCGGCTTCCGGGACCAGATGGGAAGCCTCAAGGCCCTGGACGCGGTGGTCCTCGGGGTCTCGGCGGACGACGTGGAAAGCCACAAGCGCTTCGCCGAGAAGTACGGCCTGAACTTTCCCCTCCTCGCCGACCCCGAGCGGAAGGTCATCGGGGCCTACGGGGCCTGGGGGAAGAAGAACCTTTACGGCAAGGAGGTGGAGGGGGTGCTCCGCCAGACCTTCCTCATAGACCCCGAGGGCCGCATCGCCAAGGTCTGGCGCAAGGTCTCCCCCGAGGGGCACGCCCTCGAGGTGGCCGAGGCCCTGAAGGCGCTCAGGGGGGCCTGATGGAGCGCCCCCTGGAGAGCTACAAGAAGGAGGCGGCCCACGCCGCCATCGCCTACGTCCAGGACGGGATGGTGGTGGGCCTGGGCACGGGCTCCACGGCCCGCTACGCCGTCCTCGAGCTCGCCCGGCGCCTTAGGGAGGGGGAGCTGAAGGGCGTGGTGGGGGTGCCCACCTCGAGGGCCACCGAGGAGCTCGCCAAGCGGGAGGGGATCCCCCTCGTGGACCTTCCCCCTGAGGGGGTGGACCTGGCCATAGACGGGGCGGACGAGATCGCCCCGGGCCTTGCCCTCATCAAGGGCATGGGCGGGGCCCTCCTCCGGGAGAAGATCGTGGAGCGCGTGGCCAAGGAGTTCATCGTCATCGCCGACCACACCAAGAAGGTGCCCGTCCTCGGCCGGGGCCCGGTGCCGGTGGAGATCGTCCCCTTCGGCTACCGGGCGACCCTCAAGGCCATCGCCGACCTCGGGGGGGAGCCCGAGCTCCGCATGGACGGGGACGAGTTCTACTTCACCGACGGCGGCCACCTCATCGCCGACTGCCGCTTCGGCCCCATCGGGGACCCCTTGGGCCTGCACCGGGCCCTCTTGGAGATCCCCGGGGTGGTGGAGACGGGGCTCTTCGTGGGGATGGCCACCCGGGCCCTGGTGGCGGGGCCTTTTGGGGTGGAGGAGCTTCTGCCGTAGAATGGAGGCCATGAAGGGCATGCCCCGGTCCTAGGGCGGGGAGGCTTCCCCGCCCGGGGCGCGTGCCCCGGTTTTTTTTAGGGAGGGCGCATGGAAAAGGTCTTCTACGTGACCACCCCCATCTACTACGTGAACGCCGAGCCGCACCTGGGCCACGCCTACACCACGGTGGTGGCGGACTTTCTGGCCCGGTGGCACCGCCTGGACGGCTACCGCACCTTCTTCCTCACCGGTACCGACGAGCACGGGGAGACGGTCTACCGGGCGGCCCAGGCGGCGGGAGAGGACCCCAAGGCCTTCGTGGACCGGGTCTCCGGGCGCTTCAAAAGGGCCTGGGACCTCCTCGGCATCGCCTACGACGACTTCATCCGCACCACGGAGGAAAGGCACAAGAAGGTGGTGCAGCTCGTCCTAAAGAAGGTCTACGAGGCCGGGGACATCTACTACGGGGAGTACGAGGGCCTCTACTGCGTCTCCTGCGAGCGCTTTTACACGGAGAAGGAGCTCGTGGAGGGGCTTTGCCCCATCCACGGAAGGCCCGTGGAAAGGCGGAAGGAGGGGAACTACTTCTTCCGCATGGAGAAGTACCGCCCCTGGCTCCAGGAGTACATCCAGGAAAATCCCGACCTCATCCGCCCCGAGGGCTACCGGAACGAGGTCCTGGCCATGCTCGCCGAGCCCATCGGGGACCTCTCCATCTCCAGGCCAAAATCCCGCGTCCCCTGGGGCATCCCCCTCCCCTGGGACGAGAACCACGTGACCTACGTCTGGTTTGACGCCCTCCTGAACTACGTCTCCGCCCTGGACTACCCCGAGGGGGAGGCCTACCGGACCTTCTGGCCCCACGCCTGGCACCTCATCGGCAAGGACATCCTTAAGCCCCACGCCGTCTTCTGGCCCACCATGCTGAAGGCGGCGGGGATCCCCATGTACCGCCACCTGAACGTGGGAGGGTTTTTGCTGGGGCCGGACGGGCGCAAGATGTCCAAGACCCTGGGGAACGTGGTGGACCCCTTCGCCCTTCTGGAAAAGTACGGCCGGGACGCCCTGCGCTATTACCTCCTTAGGGAGATCCCCTACGGCCAGGACACCCCGGTGAGCGAGGAGGCCCTAAGGACCCGGTACGAGGCCGACCTCGCCGACGACCTGGGCAACCTGGTGCAAAGGACCCGGGCCATGCTCTTCCGTTTCGCCGAGGGCCGCATCCCCGAACCCGTGGCGGGGGAGGAGCTCGCCGAGGGGACGGGGCTTGCCGGGAGGCTCAGGCCTTTGGTGCGGGAGCTCAAGTTCCACGTGGCCCTCGAGGAGGCCATGGCCTACGTCAAGGCCTTGAACCGCTACATCAACGAGAAGAAGCCCTGGGAGCTTTTCAAGAAGGAGCCGGAGGAGGCCCGGGCCGTGCTCTACCGGGTGGTGGAGGGCCTGAGGATCGCCTCCATCCTCCTCACCCCGGCTATGCCCGACAAGATGGCGGAGCTCAGGCGGGCCCTGGGGCTTAAGGAGGAGGTGCGCCTCGAGGAGGCCGAGCGCTGGGGCCTGGCCGAGCCCCGCCCCATCCCCGAGGAAGCCCCCGTCCTTTTCCCCAAAAAGGAGGCCAAGGTGGAGGCCAAGCCCAAGGAAGAGGCCTGGATCGGCATAGAGGACTTCGCCAAGGTGGAGCTCAGGGTGGCGGAGGTTTTGGCGGCGGAGAAGCACCCGAACGCCGACCGGCTTTTGGTCCTCAGGCTCTCCCTGGGGAACGAGGAGCGCACCGTGGTCTCGGGGATCGCCAAGTGGTACCGGCCCGAGGAGCTCGTGGGCAAGAAGGTGGTCCTGGTGGCGAACCTCAAGCCCGCCAAGCTCCGGGGCATTGAGAGCCAGGGGATGATCCTCGCCGCCCAGGAGGGGGAGGCCTTGGCCCTGGTGACGGTGGAGGGGGAGGTGCCGCCCGGGGCGGTGGTGAAGTAATACCGCCCCACGCCGGGGCAAGCCGGCATGGGGGCCCCGGCAAAGGGTTCTCAAGGGGCTCCCTGGGCCTAAGAGGGCTGTTGCGGCCTCTGCCGAAGCCCCCATAATGGTTGCATGGGGGAAACCTTTGCGGAGGTCAAGCGGGAACTCATAGCCCTCCTTCGCCCTGGCGTGCGGGTGCCGAACTGGTCCAAGGCTGCGGAGAAAAACCCCGGTCGCCTGAAGAGGCGGGAGTTTGTCGTGCTTGAGGTGGACAAGGCGAAGGGGTTGGCGCTTCAGAGCGGGGAGAAGCGGGTAGAGGTTCCTTGGGGGGCGTTGGAGAACGTCTGGCGGAAGTGGAGGGACTACCGGGAATGCCGCCTGAAAAGAAAAGACCTTGCCGAGAAGAACTTTTTCACCACCTACTGCATCGCCCTTCTCCGTTTCCTGGAAGAGAACCTGGGGGGCCCTCGGGTTTAGGCCCCCCAGGATCGTGTGGCGCCTAGCGGTTTAGCTCCTCCAGGGCCCGCTTGAGGATGGCGTCGTTCTCCAGGTCCAGAACCGCCTGGCCCCGGTCCTCGGGAAGAGGCCTCTGCCGCTGCGGCTCGGCGTAGGAGAACTTGCCTTCCGCGTCCGCCTTCACCTTGACGGTCTTGCCGTTCAGGGTCACGGCGATCTCCGCCCCCGGCGGCGCCCCCGCCCCTTGCAGGGAGAAGGGCGTGGGGAAGCGGGTGTCCTTCACCACGATGTCCGGGGTGATCCCCTCCTTGTTGATGGAGCGGCGCTTGGGGGTGAGCCACTCAAAGGTGACCAGGGTGAGCTCCCCGCCGTTCGCCAGGGTGTAGGGGGTCTGGCCCACGCCCTTGCCGAAGGTCTTCTCCCCGATGACCTTGGCCCGGCCGTAGTCCTGGAGGGCCCCGGCCACGATCTCGCTCGCCGAAGCGGAGTTGCCGTTCACCAGGACCACCATGGGCCCGTCCCAGAGGGTTTGGCCCGTGGCCTCGCACCAGACGCGGGTGAGGTTCTTGGTGCGGGTGTAGACGATGGGGCCCTCCTTGAGGAAGGCGCTGGCCACGGCGCACCCCTGGTCCAGGAGCCCTCCGCCGTTGTCCCTCAGGTCAAAGATCAGCTTCTTCACGCCCTGGGCCTTGAGCTCTTCTATGGCCCGCTTCAGCTGGTCCTCCACCTTGAAGTTGGCGAAGGTTTCCAGGGCCACGTAGCCCACGTCCCCCACCTTGGCGGTGGACACGGAGATGATCTCCACCCGCTCGCGCACGAGCTCAAAGACCAGGGGGGCGGGCACGCCTTCCCGCCGCACCTTCAGGGTGACCTTGGTTCCCTCCCGCCCCCGGATCTTCGCCACGATGTCCAGGAGGGGGAGCTTGGTCACGTCCTCCCCGTCCACCTCCAAAATCACGTCCCCGGCCCTGAGGCCCGCCCGCTGGGCGGGAAGCCCCTTCATGACCCCCTCAATCCGCGCTCCCGTGCCGTCGGGGTTCGCGGCCGAGAGGGTGGCCCCGATGCCGAAGAACTCGCCCCTTAGGTCCTCTTGGCGCAGGGTGGAGCGCTGGGGCGGGGAGTAGCTGGTGAAGGGGTCCTCGAGGGCCTGGACCATCCCGCCGATGGCCCCTTCCAGGAGCTTGTCCAGCTTCTCCTTGGAGAGGGGCTCCAGGTAGTCCTGTTGGATCCTCTGGTAGACCTCCAGGAGGGCCTGGCCGTTGGGGTTCTGCAGGAAGGTCTCCGCCTGAGGCCGGGGAAGCTGGGCGTACACCAGGGCGAGGAGCGCCCCGAGCCCTACCATGAACCACGCGCGTCGCTTCATCTTCTCCCTCACCTGAGCCCCACTATAGCGCCTTTTCCTGAGAGGAAGGTGCGTATAGTGGGGGCATGATCGCCTTCCACCGGGTGGGCCTGGAGTACCCCCGCACCAAGACCAAGGCCCTCTACAACGTGAACCTGGAGATCAAGAAGGGCGAGTTCGTCTACGTGGTGGGCCACTCGGGGGCGGGCAAGTCCACCCTCCTCGCCCTGATTCTGAGGCGGCTCGTGGCCACCCAGGGGGCCGTGTACTTCGCCGGCCAGAACCTGAAGCACCTCCGGGGCGACCAGGTGGCCTACCACCGCCGCAGGATCGGCATGGTCTTCCAGGACCACCGCCTCCTTTCCGACATGACCGTGGAGGAGAACCTGGCCTTCGTCCTCCAGGTCCAGGGGGTCCCCCGCAGGGAGTGGCCGGAGAGGATCACCACCGCCCTCCGCCGGGTGGGGCTCTCCCACAAGAAGCGGGCCTTTCCCGAGGAGCTTTCCGTGGGGGAGGCCCAGCGGGTGGCCATCGCCCGGGCCCTCCTCCTGGACCCGCCCGTGGTCCTCGCCGACGAGCCCACGGGCAACCTGGACCCGGCCAACGCCCTCGCCGTGCTGGAGATCCTGAAGCAGGCCCACCAGCGGGGGGCCACGGTGGTGGTGGCCACCCACAGCCGGGAGCTTCTGGAGGCCTACCCCGCCCGGGTCGTGGTCTTGAAGGCCGGCCAGGTGGTGCGGGACGAGCGTCCCGCGGAGGGTGGTAGCATAAGGGTACGGGAAGGCCCTCCCCGGGGCGGAAAGGAGGAAGGATGAACATCTACAAGCTCATCGGGCGCAACCTGGAGATCACGGACGCCATCCGGGACTACGTGGAGAAGAAGCTCGCCCGCCTGGACCGCTACCAGGACGGGGAGCTCATGGCCAAGGTGGTCCTTTCCCTGGCGGGAAGCCCCCACGTGGAGAAGAAGGCCCGGGCGGAGATCCAGGTGGACCTCCCGGGCGGCCTCGTGCGCGTGGAGGAGGAGGACGCCGACCTCTACGCCGCCATAGACCGGGCGGTGGACCGCCTGGAAACCCAGGTGAAGCGCTTCAGGGAGCGGCGCTACGTGGGCAAGCGCCACTCCTACCAGGGCCCCCCGCCTCCCGAGGTGCGGGACCTCGAGGCCCTGCGCAAGCCCGAGGAAGAGGAAGGCCCCAGGATCGTCCGCGTCAAGCGCTTTGAGATGAAGCCCATGGACCCCGAGGAGGCCGCCTTCCAGATGGAGGCCCTGGGCCACAGCTTCTTCGTCTTCCGCAACGCCAAGACCGACGAGATCAACGTCATCTACCGGAGGAAGGACGGCAACTACGGCCTTATAGAGCCCGCCTGAGCTCCAGGCCACCTTCGCCCCGGGGCCGGTGGCGGTAGACTGGCCCCGGGGAGGTCTTATGCCCAGGCTCCGCCGCTTGGAGGACCTTCTGCCCCACATCCGGGAGGGGCGCTACCGCCTGGGCCCCCACGCCGCCAAGCACATGCTCCAGGAGGGGTTCCGGGAGCAGGACATCCTCTCCGCCCTCCTCTGGGGGCGGGAGCTCGCCATCTACCCCGAGGACGAGCGGATGCTCGTTCTGGGGTACATGGTCTTTCCTCCCCGGTTGCGGCTGCCCCTGCACGTGGTCCTGGAGTACAGCACCCCGCGGCACGTGGACATCGTCACGGCCTTCATCCCCCGGGAGCCCTACCGGGTCTACTCCCGGGCCCGGCTCGCCGCTCTCCTGCGCTTTGACGGGGCCCTGGAAGAGGTGCGCTGGACCGGGCCCAAGCACCTCTACCCTCCCTGGGACTAAGCGTTGGCTTTGGGGCGCTCAGGCGCAGTCGGGGCAGCGCCCGTAGACCACCACCTCGTGGTCCTCGGCCGAAAACCCGGGGGGAAGGTCCAGGTGGGCCTCGAGGCGGCAGCCTGGGAGCTCAAAGGCCCGGCCGCACCCCCGGCAGAGGAAGTGGTGGTGGTGCCCGGCGCCTGCCGCCTCGTACCGCAGGGGCTCCCCCGGCAGGGCCACGGGCACCACGGCGCCCTCCTCCACCAGGGCCCGCAGGTTGCGGTAGACCGTGGCCAGGCCCAGGGAGGGGACCTGCTTGCGGGCGAGCTCCAGGATCTCCCGAGGGGAGAGGGGGCGCCGGGTCTCCAGGAGGACCCTCCGGATGGCGCGGCGCTGGCGGGTGGACCGCTCCATGCCTTCAGCCTACCCCAGGCGATAACGCGTTTTCATCTCCTGCCTGTAGAGTGAGGGCGTGCGGCTTCTCTTGTTCCTTTTCCTTTTGGGCCTGCCCGCCTTGGCCCAGGAAGGCCGCTACGCCTTGGGCAGGATCCTTGCCCTGGACCCGGGGGCGGGCCTTGCGCAGGTGAGGGTGGAGGGCAGGACCCTGGAGGCCCTCCTGCCGGTGGGCGGGGAGGGGTTTGGGGTGGGGGACCGGGTGGTGGTCTACCTGGAGGGGGAGCGGGCCTACGTCACCGAGCCCGACCGGATGCCCTGGCTCGCCGCCTTGGCCCTTCTCTTCGCCCTGGGGGCGGTGGGGCTCGGCCGGGGCAAGGGGCTTAGGGGGCTTTTGGGGACCCTCTTCGGCTTGCTCCTCCTGGTCTACGTCGTCGTCCCCCGGATCGCCGCCGGGGGGGATCCCTTGCTCCACGCCTTCCTCGGAAGCCTCGGGGTCCTCGTCCTCAGCGTCTACTTCGTCCACGGCCTCGGCCGCAAGACCACCGCCGCCTTGGGGGCCACCCTGGCCGCGGTCCTCCTCGTCCTCCTCTTGGGGCGGTTCTTCGCCCAGGCCATGGGCTTCACGGGGCTTGCCTCCGAGGAGGCCCTCCTCCTCCACCAGTGGGGGGG